>JAFYWI010000009.1 GCA_017558105.1 Clostridia bacterium
AATCATTACTGTCTGCTCCTCGGCTTGCCGTTTTCACTCAATGGTGGTACAAAATCTGTTCTTCTCTATTTCGCAGAAAAACAAAACGCTCGTGCAAAAGATCGGACATATATCCAAGCGTACCACGAGAGAAAAGCTGATTTCCTATCTTTCCGAGGAAGCCAAGCGGCAGAACAGCGCAAGCTTCACAATACCATTCAACCGTCAGCAGCTTGCGGATTTTCTGTCGGTGGACAGAAGCGCGATGTCCAATGAGCTTTGCAAGATGAGAGATGAAGGGCTATTGGAGTTTGAGAAAAACCAATTCAAATTGCTATAAGGAGAATGCGAGTCTTGCCGAAGAGGCAATATTCGTGTATGCGTTTAAGCTCGGTGCAAGTATGATGCTTGATATTTTGTGCAAAGAAAACGAGCCTTAAAATGCACCATTTTCGCTTTCGGTAGTTCATTGTATCAACGAGCGGGTTATTACACAAATAAATAAAGGCAACCTATACAAAAGGTTGCCTTTATTTATTTGTTCGTTGGGTTGAGTCTCCACGACCTTCGGGACGAAGGGAGTGGGGCGATGAGCCGAGGCGCACCCAGTGGGTGATAAAGCGAGGCGAAGAGGTGGCAGTGGTCGAAAAAACCGAGCAAAACTTTGCGATGGTTTTGAGGGAACCACAACAGGGCAATGAAAAATCCCACTCCCGCCACCACTTGGTACACTGCAGAGCCACCTATGGCTTTGCAGTATCCTTTATTGTCAAAAATCTAACCATTTTTAAAAGCAAAAAACGTAAAAAGTTTTTGCTTTTTTATTTTTGTTGCAATACATATTGAAAATTGTTTTAAATCATAATAATAAAATAAGGGGCGAAAGCCCCCTTTTTTAATTAACAAAAAAATAAAGAGTTGCAATAGGGCCTTTTGCCCAAGTCTTATAAAAATAAGGTCAATGCAACTCTTTGATGCACGGTCGGAACGTTGCCGACAACTAATCTAATGATTAGGTGTGCTTCCTTGTTAATATTATAACACAAAAAATAAAAAAGTAAATTAAATAAAAAAAGAACTCAACCCCCGCGCTGTGTTACCACAAGAAATTGCCTTTTGGGCTCAGTTGAATTCATATAATTATTATACCACATTTTTGAATAAAAGGCAACAAAATACAGTAATTAAATTTAATTACAATTATAATTTCGTGCTATCAATAATATCAGGGAAATTAATCTATATAGCAAAAAAATTAAATAAAATTTTGTTTATTTTTAAAAAACAAGTCATAAAAGTATTGAAATTTTAATTTTCTTTGGTTAACTAAAAATATGTTTACAATTAAACTTAAAAGGAGAAGAAAAAAATGATTTTAATTTTCAACACAAATGGAGATTTGTTAAATTCACAATTTGAAAAAATTTACCAAGGGTCTAATGGCGCTAACAATATTTACTTTTTAGCACCTTTTTCAGCCACAAACGAAGTAACGGTTATATATTCTTTGCCAAACGGAGAGACGACTGGTGAAACGCTTATGAAAGTTGACGGCGAATTAGAAGAAGTAAAAGATAGCAACGGCAAATCATATACAGTATGGTCTGCAAAAATAAACAAAGTGGTAACGGCAATTTATGGCGAAGTAGTTGCACAATTTAAAATTATAACGCCAACGCAAGTTATTTCAACTAAAAGCATATCTTTTTACGTTGAAAGGGGTATAATGCCAGATTTACCGTTAGATGAATCTAACAAAAAAAGTATTGAAGCAATACTTCAAACAATGCAAAACGTTTTGCAGAGTTTACCAAATCTTAAAAATGGTGCAGTAGAAGGCTCTCTTGAGCAAGTTTCTTTTAAAGACGATGCAAAAAACCCAAAAGCTAAGGGGCTTGGCGCTATTGCGTTAGGGGGATTTAGGGGAGATAAGCCTAATAATCAACCCGATGAAGACGACACCACTACTACTGCCAAAGGAATACAATCTATAGCTTTTGGTGCAGGGTGCCACGCAAATGGCAACTGGAGTTTAGCAGGGGGCAAAGACAACAAGGCTTATGGTAGGCAATCGGTTGCGTTAGGTGGTGCTTCTGTTGCCGGTAGAGAAAATGCGCCTGCAAACGAATTTTTATCTTCTTTTGCAATGGGCGACTCTGTAAAATCAACGGGCAGGTGTTCGTTTGCTTTTGGGCAAGGTAACGAAGTTAGTGGTAAAAACGCTTGCTCTTTTGGGCTAAGCAACATAACAAGTGGCGCGGAATCTTTTGTAACGGGCTCATATAATCATGCAACTGGAACTTGCGCTTTTATTTCGGGTGAAAGTAATAATATTTTAAGTAAATATTCTGCAACTTTTGGCTATAAAAACAACATTGAACACGACAGGGCTTTTTTAATAGGGCACGATTTATTGTCTTCTGCACCAAGCGATTCGCCTAATTCAGACTCACATATGCCACAAATAGTTGTGGGTAGGTGGAACGACCCCGAAAGGACTAATGATTTATTTACAGTTGGTGCAGGTTATGGCTATGATAAGTGGCAAGATGGCTCATATAAATACGCTGATTGGCAACAAAGGTTTAACCCTTTTGCAGTAGGCACTTTTGGTGCAAGAGTTAGGGGTATACTTACTATTGAAGGTGGTATGGAAGTTCCTTCTGCAATTCGCTTAAAGAGTGGAACAAAAGGCAGAGATGAACAAGTTGAAACTATTAATATAGATGCAAAGTCTGCTTCTATAAGTTTAACGGGCAACAATGCAAATATAAAAATAAACGGAAATAAAGTTGTGCTAGATACGGAACTTGAATTATTAAAAGAAGAAATTATAGCCCTAAAAAATAGAATAGCAACTTTAGAAAACAAATAAAAAAAACAAGTGGCAGGCGTAAGTAAACTTACAATGAACGCACACTTGTTTATAGCAATTAACTAATTGCAATATTAGTATACCATAGTTTTACACCTAAAACAATTAAATATAAAAAAAGAAAAAATCGGTTTAATGCCGATTTTTTTCTTTTTAAAAAATAAAAATTCAGTTCCGAGATGTGTTACCACAAGAAATTGCCTTTTGGGCTGAACTGAATTCCATAATTATAATACTTTGCTTTTATAAAAAAGTCAACTATTATTAGCAAAAAATAAAGAGTTGCAATCCCGCGCTTTCCGCTATAACTTGTGTAAGCACAAGTCCAATGCAACCCTTTGCGCGCGGTTGGTTTCACTAAATAAGTGCCAACAGAATAAACAACCTTAACGGTTGAGATTGCGCTACCTTACTTTTATTATAGCATATAAATAAAAAACTTGTCAAACTATTTTACCAAGCCAAAATAGTTTAATATTACTTCCTGTAATCTTTTGGAGACTTATTGCAAACCTTTTTGAACGTTTTAGTAAAATAACTACTTTCGTTATAGCCAACTAACCTTGCAATTTCTTGAACTTGCAAGTTGGTGTTTTTAAGCAAAGTTATTGCTTGGTCTATTCTTTCTTTATTAATAAATTCTATAATTTTTAAGTTCATTTCCTTGTGAAAAAGGGTAGATAAATAGTTTGCGTTAACGTTTAATTCTTTTGCAATTTCTTTAACGGTTAATTCTTCAACAAGGTGTTCTTTTATAAACTGAATTACCAAGTTTATTAACGGTTTTTTGCTAACAAATTTATTTTCTAACACTAAATCGCAATACTTTTTAATAATTTTTAATATCATTGTGTTAGCTTCTTTAATAGAAGTAATTTTTTCTATTTCCAATCCGTTTTCGTTAGATATTTTATCTAATAAATAAGAGTGAATTTGCCCTTGTAGCGCTTGCCTTAATTGTGTGTTTAGCACTATGCAATAGTTTTGCACGTTGCGTAGTGGAGATGGCGTTCTTGGGTTAAATTCGCTTAAATTATAGTTAGAAAGCATTGCCATTGCTAACGAAAAATTACCACTTTTTACTGCTTCGGTTAGGGTTGTGCTTATTTCGTATCTTTCTTCAACTATTCTAATTTTTTCTACCGTGTTTTCTTTTTCTTTGCCGGTTAATTCTAGTTTTTTATTCTTAAATAAATTTATAGTTTCAGTAGTTATTTTATTTTTTCCTTTGCAAACTTTTGCGTATAAAAAGTGAACCAACCTTATAAAAGTAGCGTGCTCTACGTACGGCATAGAAGCCCCTAAAAACAAAAGGTTTTTAACACTTTCTTTTTCTATCCCAAGTTCTTTTAGGTAGTAGGTTGCTTTAATTTCGTTAAAAGGCTCTGTTAAGGTTGGACCAATTACGTAAACTTTATTTTTGCAACAAAAAGCATAAATAACCCCGTTAAATAGCCAATTAAATTGGTAAATTACGTTGCTATTAAAATTAAAAAACTTTTCTAATTCTTGCTTATTGCCATTGTAAACACTATATAGCAACTTATTACTTTTTTTATTAAATAAATTTAATAAAAGGTTTAAGTCGTTTTCTAAAACGTTAAAATCTGTGCCGATTGTGTGCCAAATAAGGTCTTTTGTAAAATTTACGTTCATAAAACCTATAATTCCCTTAAAAAAATGAGTTTTGTTATATAATATCAAAGTTTTGTATATTTTGCAACTATTTTAACTATGTTAAAATGGAAGTATAAATTTTTTCGCTTTTTGTTTTTAATTAACAAAAAATGCGCATAACAATTTAGGAGGAGTTTTTATGAAAAAAGAAGTAAAGCTAGATGCTAACGGCAAGCGCAAGTTTGGCATGCGCGACTGTTTGGCATACGCAGCAGGTGACCTTGGTTGCAACATGAGTTTTGCACTTAAAGGCACTATGGCAATTTTCTGGACTCAGTTTATGGGTATGGATTTATGGTATTCATTACTACTCATAATAGTTCAAGTATGGGATGCTATTAACGACCCACTTATCGGTTCATTAATAGATGCAGATAAGCGTAAATACAAAAGAAACAAGTTCTTGCAATATATTTTTATCGGCTCTATTGGGTTAATAATAGGTGGTGCTTGTTGTTTCTTGCCTTTCCCAAATGCACCAGTATGGGCTAAGTTCATTATCTTTATTGCTGGTTACGTTGTTTGGGATGCTTTCTACACAATAGCAAACGTTCCTTACGGTTCATTACTTTCATTGATTTCTACCGACGTTAAAGACAGAGCATCACTTTCTGCTTGGCGTTCAGTAGGTTCAATATTTGGCAATATGCTTCCTATGGTTTTACTTCCTTTCTTAATTTACGATGCTAACAACAACCTTATTGGTGAAAGAGTGTTCTTTGCAGCACTTATAATGGGCGCTTTCGGTTTCTTATGTTTCTTATTTATGATTAAGAACACAGAAGTTCGTGTAGACGAAAATATTACTTTAAACGAAGAAACACCAAAATTCAACGTATTTAAGGCTATTGGCAACTTTATTAAAAACAGACCTGCAGTTGGTGCAACCGTTGCGGCAATGGGTATGTTTATTGGCATGCAAGGTGCAACTACGGCCGTTACGGTAATTTTCCAATCTTACTTTAAAAACGTTCAAATTTCTGGTATAGTTCAACTATTTGCAATGATTCCTATTGTAGCGTTTACACCACTTGCACGTAAAATGGTTGCTAAATACGGCAAAAAAGAACTTGCAACTTTTGGTTCTATAGTATCTGTTGTTGCAGCGGCAGGGTTGTTTATAATAACACCTAGCAACACTGGTTTAGACCTTATTCTTTACGTAGTATTCCAACTTTTCTATTCACTTGGTCTTGGTATATATTCAACCGTTTCTTGGGCAATGATGGGCGACGCTATAGACTACAACGAATGGAAAACTGGCACAAGAGAAGAAGGTACGGTGTACTCACTACACTCTTTCTTTAGAAAACTTGCACAAGGCGTAGGTCCTGCTTTAATTTTAGTAGTAATGGTAGCATTAGGTTACGATGGCAAAATGCAAGGTAATCAACTTTGGGAAGTAGCTATAAATATGCGTTATTTAGTAGCGGGCACCTTCTTATTATCTGCACTTCTTCAATTCCTTGGTCTTGGCGTTATTTATAACCTAGACAAGAAAACTCTTGCTAAAATGAACGAAGAATTAGAAGCAAAAAAAGAAGTGGCAACACCTAGCGAAGTTGTGGCAGAAAACTAATTTATAAAACCTAAAAAAATTAACGTACGCCCGACCTTCTTGTCGGGCGTATAGTAAAAAAAGGAATAAAATATGAGAGAAATTATTAACTTAAACAAAAATTGGGCTTTTATTAAAAACAGCCAATACCCAGTAGCAGAAATATCTGCACAAGAAAAAGTTAATCTTCCACACACTTGGAACGCTTCCGACGGCTACGATGGTGGAAACGATTATTTCCGTGGTTCTTGCCTATATACTAAAACCTTAAAAAAGGCAGAACTACCACAAGCAGATTTATATTACCTTGAATTCCGTGGCGCAAATTCTTCTGCAGACGTGTTCGTTAACGGCGAAAAACTTTGCCATCACGACGGGGGCTATTCTACTTTTAGGGTAGATATAACCAAAAATTTAACTGAAAAAACGGAAATTGCAGTTGTAGTAGATAACTCTCCTAACGAAACAGTTTATCCTCAAATGGCAGACTTTACTTTCTACGGCGGTATTTACCGTGACGTTAATTTAATTTGCGTAAATAATTCTCATTTCGATTTAGAATATTTTGGTGGCACAGGTTTAACTATTACTCCAACCATTGAAGACAAAAACGCTAAGGTTGAAGTTGAAGTTTTTGTTAAAAACCTTAAAGAAAACCAAAAATTAGTTTATACTATTTACGATAAAGAAGAAAAGGAATTATTAAAACAAGAAAGCACTGAATTAAAGGCTAACTTCGTTATTGAAAAAGTACATTTGTGGCACGGAAGAATTGACCCTTATTTATATTGTTGTGAAGTAGAAATTGTAGAAGAAGGTGTTGTGTTAGATAACGTTTGTTCTCGTTTCGGTTGCCGTTCATTTAAGATAGACGCTAACAACGGCTTTATATTAAACGGTGAAGAATACCCACTACGCGGTGTTTCTCGCCACCAAGATAGGCTTGGTGTAGGTAATGCACTATTACCAGAACACCACGAAGAAGATATTGAACTAATTTGTGAAGTTGGTGCAACGACAATTCGTTTAGCGCACTACCAACACGACCAATATTTCTATGACCTTTGCGACCAAAAAGGTATGGTAGTTTGGGCAGAAATACCTTATATTTCTAGGCATATGCCAACTGGTAGAGAAAACACAATTTCTCAAATGAAAGAACTAATCGTTCAAAACTACAACCACCCATCTATCGTTGTTTGGGGGTTATCTAACGAAATTTCTATTGCAGGTTCTAGTGAAGACTTATTAGAAAACCACAATATATTAAACGATTTATGCCACGAAATGGATAAAACTCGTAAAACCACAATTGCTGCCGTTTCTATGTGCAAAATGACAGACCCTTATTTGCAAATTCCAGACGTAGTTTCTTATAACCACTACTTTGGTTGGTACGGTGGCGACACTTCTATGAACGGACCTTGGTTCGACAAGTTCCACGCTACACACCCAAATATTCCTATTGGTGTTAGCGAATACGGTTGCGAAGCGTTAAATTGGCACAGCAGTAAACCTTTCCAAGGCGACTATACAGAAGAATACCAAGCATATTACCACGAAGAATTAATTAAACAACTATTTACCCGTAAATATTTATGGGCAACACACGTTTGGAATATGTTTGACTTCGGCGCAGACGCTAGGGCAGAAGGTGGCGAAAACGGCCAAAACCACAAAGGTCTTATGACTATGGACAGAAAGTATAAAAAAGATGCTTTCTATGCATACAAGGCTTGGTTGTCTAAAGAACCTTTCGTTCATCTATGTGGTAAAAGATATATCGACCGTGCTGAAGATATTACTAAAGTTACAGTATACTCTAACCAACCGGAAGTAGAACTTTTCGTTAACGGCCAAAGCATTGGCAAGAAAACTGCAGAAGACCACTTCTTCTACTTTGAAGTAGAAAACAAAGGCGAAACAACTATCGTTGCAAAAGCAGGCGAATTAACAGATGAAGGCAAAATTCGTAAAGTTGAAGAAATGAACCCAGATTACGTTCTTAAAGAACAAGGTGCTATTCTTAACTGGTTCGACGTTGAAGCACCAGAAGGCAGGTTCTCTCTTAACGACAAACTTTCTGATATTATGTCTACCTTTAGAGGTAAGTTATGGTTCATTTGTTTAGGGTTAAAACTTAAAAAGAAAATGAACGCTAGCAAAAAAGGCGAAAAGAAATCTGGCGGGTTCGATATTGACCTTAAAGCAGACGGCGGAATTATGCAAATGATGGGTGGCTTTACCGTTTTACGTTTATCTAGTATGATGGGTATGGCAAACGTTAATTTCACTAAAGAAGAATTGCTTAAAATGAACAAGCAACTTAACAAAATTCGTAAACCAAAAAACAAATAGTTTTTTACCGTTCAAGTTGCCGTTAAAACGGCAACTTGAATAAATATTTATTTAGGAATTTATTGCTATGAAAATGACTTTTAGATGGTACGGCGAAGGAAACGACCGTATAAAATTATCTGATATAAAACAAATTCCAGGCGTAGAAGGCATTGTTTGGGCATTGCACGACAAAATGCCGGGCGAAATTTGGAGCGAAGAAGAAATTGCTAAAGTTAAGGCTCAATGCGATAAGTATGGTTTTAATATAGACGTAGTTGAATCTGTAAACGTTCACGACGATATTAAAATTGGCTTACCTACAAGAGATGCTTACATAGAAAATTACAAAACTACTATTCGTAATCTTTCTAAGTATGGTGTAAAAGTAATTTGCTATAACTTTATGCCTATTTTCGACTGGACTAGAAGTAACCTTTTCCACGAAGTTGGCGACGGTTCTACCGCGCTTTTCTACGAAAAGAATATGATTCAAGACGACTATAACGCAATGGCAAAATATATTTTAGATTTTACCGAAAAGTACAATATGTCTTTCCCAGGTTGGGAACCAGAACGTATGGCTAAACTAGACCAATTGTTTAAGGCATACGAAGGCGTAACGAAAGAAAAACTTTGGGAAAACTTAAAATATTTTTTAGAAGCAATTATGCCAACTTGCGAAGAATGCGATATTAAAATGGCAATCCATATGGACGACCCACCTTGGGACATATTTGGTTTGCCAAGGCTTTTAGTAGACGAAGAAAGCATTAGTAAGTTCTTAACAATGGTAGATAACCCTTATAACTGCTTAACGTTATGTTCTGGTAGCCTAAACGCTAACCCAAAAAACAACGTTGCAGAAATTGTTAGAAAGCATTGTAATAGAATTGCTTTTGCTCATATTAGAAACGTTAAGCACTTCCCTAACGGAGATTTTAGCGAAGCAAGCCACAGAGATTGCGATGGCGATACGGGCATTTTAGAAATATTAAAAGCATACCACGACTGTGGTTTTAACGGCTATATTCGCCCAGACCACGGCAGACACTTGTGGGATGAAAAACCAGGCACGGTACGCCCAGGCTACGGCTTATACGATAGGGCTTTAGGTATTATGTATATGCTTGGCGTTTGGGACTTATTAGAAAACTTAAAAAAGTAAGGAGTACGTTATGATAAAACTTCCATTAAATATTGATTTTAATAATAAAGTAGTAGTAGTTACGGGTGCAGGCGGGCTTATTTGTGGTGCTATGGCACGTGCTTTTGCGCAAAGTGGTGCAAAGGTTGCTGCGCTAGACCTTAACGAAGATGCTGTTAAAAAACTTGCAGAAGAATTAACAAGCGAAGGCTTTGTTTGCAAAGGCTATAAAGCAAACGTTTTAGATGCCGAAAATTTAGAAGCAGTTCACCAAGAAGTATTAAAAGACTTTGGTGGTTGCGATATTTTAGTTAACGGTGCAGGCGGTAATAATCCAAGGGCTACAACAGACAACGAATATCAACACGAAGCAAAAGAAGGTGGTAAATCTTTCTTCGATTTAGATTCTAACGGCGTAGATTTCGTTTTCAAACTAAACTTCCAAGGCACTTTATTGCCAACACAAGCATTTGCTAAAGATATGGTAGCAAAAAAAGGTGGTTGTATTCTTAACGTTTCTTCAATGAACGCTTATACGCCACTTACTAAAATTCCTGCATACTCTGCAGCCAAAGCAGGTATTTCTAACTTTACACAATGGTTGGCAACTCACTTTGCTGGCACGGGTATAAGATGTAATGCAATTGCCCCAGGCTTTTTAGTTTCTGCACAAAATAGGGCGCTACTATTTAATGCAGACGGTACTCCAACTGCAAGAAGTGAAAAAATATTAAAAGGCACACCTATGAATAGGTTTGTAGATGCCGATGAATTGTTAGGCGCAACCTTATTCTTATGCGACGAAAAGTCTGCATCTGCAATTACAGGTGTTGTTCTTCCAATAGACTGTGGTTTCTCATCTTATAGCGGTGTATAATTAAACAAAAATTAAATAAAAGTGTAGGCATTTTGCCTACACTTTTTTAATATAAGAACCAACAAAAAATTGCAAAAAAACGGGAGTAAAAATTTAAATGTGTATTGACATACGCGCGCACGCAATATATAATGTAATAAATAAATGTAAAATTTTCTAAAAATAAGAAAATTTTTTACAAAAAAGTAATAAAAATTTTTGCTAACGGAAAAATCTAATTAAAAGGAAATTTGTGTTTTGCAAAATAGGAGGTAAAAATGAACAAGTTGAAAAGAGTATTGATTGGCATTTTATCTTTATGTATGCTTTTCTCCATTTCAATGGCAGTGGCTTGTGGCCCAACAGACCCACCACCAACCGGTTATACCGTTACATTTATGGTAGAAGGCGAACAATATGGTAATCAACAAACAGTACAAAGGGGCAGACGTGTAGTTAAACCTGCCGACCCAACTTTCTCTAATGAAGGTTACGTATTTACAGGTTGGTACACAAGCGAAACGTTTGAAGAAGGTACGTTATGGAATTTTACAACTGGTATCGTCAACCAAGACGTTACTTTATATGCAGGTTACAGAGTAGTTACTGCTTACGTTACGGAAGTTGGAAAGGCAAACGAACCTATTACTAGTAAATTAGTTTGGACGCAATTAACTGTATCACAAGCAACCGATTACACGGTGGTTATTTCTAACGAAAGTGGCGAAACAACCCTTACTGGTAGCGTAGAGTTTGATGCAGAAAATTATAAAGTAACTTTTACACCTAACGTTATTCCACAAGGTGGCATATATAACGTTTCTGTAAAAGATAACACACAAACTGAAGAAGCGTGTGTAGTTGAAGACGTAGTGTTTAACGGCGCTGGTACGGAAACAAACCCTTATTTAGTTGCATCTGCATTAGACTTTACTGCAGTTAATGGTGCAAACGTTGCACAAGGCACGCATTTTAGTTTAATAAAGAGTATTTCTATTGTTACTAACAGAGAAGCACAAAAAGATTTTGAATTTAACGGCACTTTCGTTGGTAACGGCAGAACTATTACTATTTCTGGTAATACTGGTGCTATATACAAAATTGGTGCTAACGGCGTAGTTAAACAAGTTAGTATAGCGGGCGCTCTTTCTACTGCATTAAACGATAGTATTGGTGCATTAGCAGACTTTAACGCAGGTAGAGTAGAAAAAATTAACACAACTGCAAACGTAGAAAATAGTGGTGGTACTGTTGGTACTTCTGGTATTCAAAACGCACTTAATGAAAGTTTAGAAGACGGCGCTGGCAATCGTGGTATTGCAGGTGGCATAGTTGGTACAAACCTTGTTGGTGGCGTAGTTTATAATTGTAAAATTACAACTAGCAGTTCTTCAACTGGTACCGTAAAAGCGGCTATCGGTGGTGGTACGATAGTTGGTTATAACAAAGGCACTATTGAATTATGTACTTCTAATGGTTGCGTAGGTGCTTGGAACTCTAAAGAAACGGGTAAATCTACAAGTAACTATAGTTATTGTGGTGGTATAGCAGGTATTAACGCAGGCACAATTACAAAGAGTACGGTAAACGGCTCTGGTAAACTTCTTGCTCAACGTATTAAAAGTGGCACTATAACAGAAGGTACAACCAATGCAAACATTGGTGGTATTGCTGGTTATAATATGGCAGGCGCTACTATTAACGAAAGTTATTTTGAAGGCATACGTGTTCACGGCGATGAAAACGTTGGTGGTATAGCAGGTCTTAACGCAGGTGCTATTGCAAACTGCTACGTAGCAGGTGTTTATAACTCTACAACAAAAATTTACACTTACGTTGGTGGTAGAACTAACGTTGGTGGTTTAGTTGGTAAAACGGAAGTTGGTGCAAGCGTAACAAATTGTTTCGTTACGGCAAACGTTTATGCTTACGGCGAAAATGGTGTTGCATATGCAGCGGCAGAAAATGCATCTAACGTTGTATATTTAACTGCAAACCTAAACGCAAAGAGTTCAGACGATGGCAACACTAACCCAAACCCAGCAACTTTAATTGCTCCAACAGGCAATAACAACGTTGCAATAGAAGTTACTAATGGCTCTGCAGACGGCGTAACCACAAACTATGCTATTGCACAAAGTTATTTAACAACAATTAACGGCGCAGAAAAGTTCATATTTGAAGATACTATTAAATTAGGCTTCATTAAAAATATTCCTGAAGAAGCAACAATAGAAGTTGAATTATATAATGCAGACGGCACACTTTTCAAAGAAGTTGAAGTAGCAGAAACTGGTGCTTCTATTAACGGCCCGGTTCTACAAGGTCACGTATTTAATGGTTGGGCAGTTGCTCCTAACGGCGCTGTTGTTTTTGGTAAGAGCGTAGCTATTTCTATGTACGACCTATTAGATTACCAAGTTGCAGGCGGAAAAGTTAAACTTTATGCAAATATGAGCGTTCGTATTCCTAACGAAGGTTTAATAGTTGCTATTTACGACAGATACGTTGAAGCAGACGCAACTGCAGGCGCATCTGAAGCAATTGAAAATGCTTTCAAGGCTTGGATGGCACAAAATGGTTACACCTACGAAGTTGAATTTAGGCACTATACGGGTAGTTCATTAGGCGTTGCAGATTTCGGTGCAATGGTTAATAACGACGGCGATATAGACGTATTATTAGGCGCAGGCGCTAACATTACTTCTACTGGTAAAGTTGCTTACCTATCTAGAGCATATATGACCTACGAAGGTTTAACCGATAGATATGCTTGCCTATTAACAGATACGGAAAGAGCAGTAGATTTCTACGCATTTGTAACTGGTACTGAAAAGGCAACTGCAACAATTAATTTCAACGTTAACACTTCTGTTACTGGTGGCTCTGTAGATTCTATTCTTGGCACAACGGTAACTGCTCCTACGGTAACTGCTCCTAACGGCTACGAATTTATTGGTTGGGCAACCACTGAAAACGCAACGGAAGCAGAAGTTGTAGGAACGGCTTTAGGTTATAAAGACGTTAAAGACTTATTAAACGAAGGCTCTGTAACGTTATACCCTGTAATCGTTGAAAAACAAGCAGATTTAGTTGTTTATATTCACCTATCTGCATCTTCAACCGAATATATTACCGAATTAGAAGCAGATGCTATTGAAAGTGCAATAGCAACACTTTATGCAGATAAGGTTGTAAACTTCGTTCGCGTAACTGGTAAAAACGCAGCGGGTTTTGCAACGGAAGTAATTAACGGCAATGCAGATATTTATATTGGTGGTAATAATGCAGGCGACGTTCAATTTGATGCACAATATGGTAAAACAGGAGTTGGCGCAGGTCACTTTGCAAACACTTCAAGAAAAGTTGGTATTATAAATAATTGTGCTAATAAATCTTTAGCAATTACTTTATATCAATATTTAACGGCTGAAAAAGTAAACTAATACAAAAAAATAAAGTTAAGGATAGCAAAACAGCGGAATATTTCCGCTGTTTTGACAATAAGAAAAAAATATGAATAAATTTAAAGCATTTTTTATTAAAGTAGGCAAAGCAATTAAAAATTTCTTTACCATAGGCATACCTAACTGGTTTAAAAACTGGTGCAAACCAAAAACAGCCCTTTGCATTGCGCTAGCGCTAATTATTTTTGGTGGCTTTTTAGGTAGCATGATTCAAACTGACTTTTTTAGGGTAGAAATCGTAACGAAAACCATAGAAGTTAACATTGCAGAATCTGGCAACGCAACTTCTACGGCTATTCAACAACAACAAGCAACGGGTGTTAAAACCAAAAGTGTTGCCGACATCTATAAACCTAAATATGCAAGCGCAGAAGACCCTGTTCCTATGATTTTGGTTGCGCCTGGTATTCAACGTACTAAGGAAACGCAAGCATCTTTCTGTATAGAACTAGTTCGTAGGGGCTTTGGCGTTATTTGTTTAGACCCTTATGGCCAGGGTGAATCTACTCCGTCTTATGAAAAACAATCTGCAACTAACGAAGGTTACGGGTTGTTTCATTGGATGGACTATATGCACTCTCAAGAAGGTTTAGAATATTTTGATTGGGTAGACTATAATTACATAGGTGCAACAGGACACTCTGCTGGTGGTAACGGCGCACAAAAACTTGCCGAACGTGAAGGCAAAAACGCTACCGACCGTGGCGATGCAAATTCTCGTTTAGCGGCAGTATATATTACGGGCTTTATTCGTGGTTGGACTTGGTCTAATACAAAAAGTAATATTGGTGTAAGTTATTCTAGCAACGACGAAGGTGCTTACCAAAACAAAACTGCACAAAAGAAGGCTACTATTCAAGCAAAATTAGATGAAGGTAAAACTCTTACGGCAGAAGAAGAATGGTGGTTAACCGTTGGCAATGCAGATATGCGTTATGCGCAAGAATCTATTGATATAGTTAACTATCAATTAGCACGTAACGGCGAACAAAAAATTACTGAAGTTGAAGTTGGCTACGGCTACGGCAACCCTTACACAAGCACTTACGCGCAAATAAATAACGAAACTTGCTTGCACGCTTTCCAACCTTACGACACTGCAACTTTAACCCACTTAGTTGGTTTTTTTGGTTACGTTTTTGAAAATTACGATGCAAACGGCATAACACAAAGGGGTTTAGCAGATAGTAGCCACTCTTGGTTATGGAAAGAAATTGGTGGTGGCATGGTGCTTGCTGGTGGCATAGTGTTTATTATGGCGCTATTCGTATTGTTATTAAAAACAAAAGCATTTAGTAGCCTTAAAAAAGAATTACCATTAAGAACGGGCGACCAAAAAGTAAAGGGCAGAATATTCTTCTGGTGTGCTTTCGTGTTGTCTGCAATAATAGCATATTTTTTATATATGGTTGCAGTACAAAAATCGGTAGAATGGTTCCCAGACGCGGCTGGTAGTATTCAAACGTGGTTCTTCCCACAACGTTTCACCAACGCTATTATGATTTGGGCAGTAGCAAACGGTTTAATAGGTGTAGCAATATTCTTCTTAACTTGGGGCATTGAATATGCAATAGATTATTTTGGTGCTAAAAAGCGCGCGTTTAACGTTGCAGACGTTCATAGTTCTTATAGAAGTAAATTAGACCCATTAAAATTAAATGGTAGCGATTATTGGAAAACACCGCTATTAGCAGGTATATTAATTTTATCTTTCTTTGCGTTAGACGGCTTATGTTATGCAATATTCCACGTAGATATGCGTTTCTTCTTCTTATCTGCAAGGTTTACGCTTAACGGCAAGGCAATACTTGCAATGGCAATGTATTTACCTTTCTTCTTCATATTCTATATGTCTAACTCGTTAAGAGTAAACTGCTCTATGAGACCTTCTAACTGGCCAGAATGGTTAAGCCAAATTATAGCAGTTTTAGGTAATACGTTGGGGCTTGTTGCGTTGGTAGTTGTTCAATACATCGGCTTTGGCTCAACGGGTGTTGTTGGCTTTACTGGCGAAGTTGGCCCACAATGGCTATTCGTTAATATGTTGTTTAGCATTATTCCTATGATGGCTGCACTTCCATTACTTAACAGATGGTTCTTTAACAAGTCTGGTAGAGCGTGGGTAGGCGCTATGGTAGTTTGTGCTATATTCATTATTATGACGGGTAGTGGTACAACAATTTATTACGCATTATAAAAAGTATGAAAAAGATTTTATCGTTAATTATATCCCTTGTGGTTTGCTTTTCGGTAATTGTTGGTTTTAGCGGTTGCGAAAGCCCACAAGGGCAAAAAATAGAAGGGCAAGAGTTAGTTTCTTCTACTACACCTTACGTTAAATGGGAAGGCCGTTACGCCTTTTTTGAAGAAGACGGCGAAGAACCTGCAAGGGTAACTACTTACCACTCTGCAACAGGTTTTACCATTGATTTTACGGGCACGGAACTCTACGTTGAGTTTTACTCTGAAATTAGTGGCAATAACGTAAACCATCACCCTTATTATAACGTTGCAGTAGATAATGAAATTATACCTACTGTTGCGCCGGAAAGAACGTTTAAGTTAACTGGTGGCAAAGAACGTATTTGCGTTGTTAGTGGGCTATCAAATGCTCGCCACACCGTTAAGTGCTTAAAAATGAGCGAACCTTACGATGCAACCGTTTCTTTTCTTTCATTTGAAACAAACGGCTCTTTTCATAAGAGAGACGCTTACGTAGATAACGGCAGTTTAAGGTTTATGTTTATTTGTGCATCTGGTGGCTCTGGGCACGGCGCGTTAGGTACAGGTGGTGGCAGAACAACGGCTAATAGTAGTGCGTTGCACTCTTTTAACTACCTTACTGCAAGAATGTTTGGTGCAGACGTTCAATACGTTGGAAATAGTGGTTGGGGGGTTTCTTTCCCTACGAATAAGTCTGTTTACGACGTGTTAGATTATACTGGCATTACAACCAATAACAACGTTTCAAAGGCAAAAACTACGCCATTATGGAACCATCAACAATGGGTGCCAGACGTAATTATTTATAACATTGGTGGTAACGATACTACGGCTAGTGGGTTTAATCAAACAACTTATAGCCAAGAAGTAGTTGCAATGGTGCAAAAAATGCATAATTTATACCCTAACGCGTATATGATTTGGACGCACACTAAATCTAACGCAGGGGCTTATGCAATGGCAGGTCTTACAGATGCAGGCATAGTTACTGCAGGCTACTTAAAGGAAGTTATAATTCCTAAGGTTGGGGCAGACGGCACGGTAGGGGCTAACAACCACAACAGCCTTAACACCCACATTACAACGGCACAAATTTTAGCCGATGCGCTTGCTAATAATTGGGGCTTTACTCCGTTAGAAGAAAACGTTAAGTTAGAAGATTATTCAAGCGTTATTAAGTAATTAATTAAATAATAAAAAGGCGAGTTATACTCGCCTTTTTAATTTACCAAGCAATATAAAAAGCGTTAGTTTTTACTAACGCTTTTAACTATTTAAGTAAGTTATTTAATTCTTTCATTTTTTCTTCCGTTGGGGTAGGTAAATTAGAAAAAGGGAAGTTAATATTCAAATTATCGTATTTAGTTTGGCAAAGTTTTTTAAATGGTAAAAGTTCAACTTTATCTACACAAGGGTGTTCGTTTACTATTTTATTTAATCTTAAAATATTTTCTTCGCTATCGTTTACGGTAGGAATAATAACTTGGCGAATAGTGGTTTTAATTTTTCTTTCGTTAAGCACTTTTAAAAATTCTTTCACTTTACTTAACTTGCAACCAACGAATTTAATATAATCTTCTTCATTAGTATATTTAATATCTAACAAAACCCTGTCGGTAAAATTTAATAAAGAACAAACTTCTTCGTTTAATATGCTACCAGAAGTATCTAAACAAGTGTTAATATTTTGCTCTTTGCAAAGCACAAAAAGGCTTTTAACGAACTCTGCTTGAAGTAGTGGCTCGCCACCACTAACGGTTATGCCACCATCAGCGCCAAAATATTCTTTATAACGGCAAACTTCCTTAAAAACTTCTTCTGCCGTGTAGGTTTTTGCATCGTTTAAATTCCAAGTGTCTGGGTTATGGCAACAACCACAACGCAAATTACACCCTTGCATAAACACAACGTACCTAACGCCAGGCCCGTCTACCGTGCCTAAACTTTGAAAAGAGTGTATTTTGCCTTTAATCTTATTATAAACACTCATGGAAAGTCCTTGAAATAACTTCTTTTTGTTGCTCGCGTGAAAGTTTGTTAAAGTTTACCGCATAGCCAGAAACCCTTATGGTTAAGTTAGGGTAATCTTCTGGGTTTTCATACGCTTTTAACAACGTTTCTCTGTTCATAACGTTAACGTTTATGTGGTGTGCTTTTTTCTTAAAATATCCGTCTAAAATATTAACTAAATTATTAACCCTTTCTTCTTCCGTTTTGCCTAATGCTTCTGGGGTAATAGAGAAGGTGTTAGAAATGCCGTCTCTGCAATCTTCATAACTTATTTTTGCAACAGAGTTTAACGATGCCAAAGCGCCCTTTTCTTCTCTGTTATGCATAGGGTTAGCACCCGGAGCAAATGGGGTAAAGGCTTTTCTTCCGTCTGGCGTAGCACCCGTGTTTTTGCCGTACATTACGTTAGAAGTAATGGTTAAAACTGAAAGTGTGTGTTCTGCATTACGGTAAGTTGGGGTTTTTCTTAATTCTGTAATTACCTTGTGGGTAATTTCTTTAGCAATTAAGTCTACGTTGTCGTCGTCGTTTCCAAATTTAGGGAATTCGCCAGTAGTGTTAAAGTCTACAACGTAGCCGTTTTCGTTTTTAATAGGGGTTACGAAAGCAAATTTAATTGCAGAAAGCGAATCGGTTATAACAGAAAGCCCTGCAACGCCAAAAGCCATAAATCTATGAACGTTCGTGTCGTGCAATGCCATTTGCGTTTTTTCGTAGGCGTACTTATCGTGCATATAGTGAATAACGTTCATCGTATTAACGTATAACTTTGCAAGCCAAGCAATATAAATTTCTAAACGTGCTTTAACGTTTTCATAACTAAAATCTTCTAAAACAGGCATTTGAGGGCCTATTTTTACGTTAGTGGTTGTATCGTAGCCACCGTTAATAGCAATTAAAAGTAGTTTTGCAAGGTTGCAACGCGCACCAAAAAATTGCATTTGCTTGCCTATTTTCATTGCAGAAACACAACAAGCAATAGCGTAATCGTCGCCGTAGATTGGGCGCATCAAATCGTCGTTTTCATACTGAACAGAGTCTGTATCGCACGAAACTTTTGCACAAAAATCCTTAAACCCTTTAGGTAGTTGGTTAGACCATAATATAGTTAGGTTAGGTTCTGGCGAAGGGCCAAGGGTGTATAGGGTGTTAAGAATACGGAAACTGCTTTTGCTAACCAAAGTTCTTTTGTCTTCGCCCATACCACCAACGGCTTCGGTAATCCACATAGGGTCGCCACCGAAAAGTTCGTTATATTCTGGTGTTCTTAAATGGCGCGCAATACGAAGTTTAATAACGAAATCGTCTATAAGTTCTTGTGCTTGCTCTTCCGTTAGAGTGCCGTTAGCAATATCTCTTTCAATGTAAATATCAAAGAAAGTACTAACTCTGCCAAGGCTCATTGCAGCGCCGTTTTGTTCTTTTATTGCGCCAAGATATGCAAAATAAGTAAATTGTATTGCTTCTTTAGCATTTTTAGCAGGTTTAGAAATATCGTACCCGTAAGATAAAGCCATTTCTTTTAAGTAGCCCAAAAAGGCTATTTGTTGGAAAAGTTCTTCATCTTGGCGAATAGTTTCTACGTTAAAATCTCCGTTAGCAAGGTTGATTTTATCTTTTTGTTTTTCTTCTATAAGCCTATCTACGCCGTAAAGGGCAACTCTACGATAGTCGCCAATAATTCTGCCTCTACCGTAAGCATCTGGTAGGCCTGTAATAACGTGGCACTTTCTTGCAAGGCGCATTTCTTCGGTGTAGGCTCTAAAAACCCCGTCGTTATGGGTAGTTCTAAAACGGAATTCTTCTTTTACTTTTTCGCTTAAAGTATAGCCGTATGCTTCGCAGGCTTGCTTAACCATACGCATACCACCAAAAGGGTTAACGCTACGTTTAAGTGGACTATCCGTTTGCATACCAACTATAATTTCGTTTTCTTTATCTATATAACCAGGCGCAAAACTCGTTAATGAAGAAACGGTTGTGGTGTCAACGTCTAAAACGCCACCGTTTTGGCGTTCTTTTTTGAAAAGTTCATTAACCTTTTGCATTAAGTTTTTTGTTCTTGGTGTGGCAGATGCCAAAAACTTATCGTCTCCAGTATATTCACGGTAGTTTTTTTGTATAAAATCTCTTACGTCTATACTATTTTGCCAATTACCACCAACAAAACCTTTCCAAAATTCTTGCATAGTTTTCCCCCCTTTGTTAGATTGCCTATGAAAAAAGGCAACCCAATTTCGTAAAAAATTGAATTGCCCAGACGGTCGGCTTATATGCGTACACTTCCTTGCGGTTGCCCGCTTTATTCCGTCAGTCGTGTAGGCAAGTTTATTATACAATAATGCTAAAGAAATGTCAACTTAAAACGTTATTATAAAATTTTAAATTTTTTATTAAATATGACAGAACCTGTCTTAATAATAGGTTAAAATGTAGGTGTTGTTAGCGTTCCTTTAATCTTTTTTGTTTGGGTTGGTTTTTTAAATCTTTTTTAGTAAAAGATGCATTTTATTTTAACCTCCTTTGGAGATAAGTGGCTATTTTTTTAGCCACTTATCTTTTTTTTGTCCCACGACTATTAATATTTTTTAGCAATTTTTTGTATAAATAGTTGACAAGCAAAGCAAATGAAGTTATACTTGTATACAATTATACAACAAGGAGGTTGTTCTATGATAAAACTTTCAAAGAAGACAAACCTATTAGAACAAGAAACTTATAAATACTCGCTTCAAGACGTAAGTGAACCTAATTTGTTTAGGGACGTTTATAGTTACGACGAAGTTCCTAAAGTAATATTTAACCACCGTCGTTCCCCAATGGATATGCCGGAAAAAATTTGGATTACAGATACTACAATGCGCGACGGGCAACAAGCCGTTGAACCTTTTACGGTTGAACAAATTGTAAACATTTATAAATTAATGTCTAAATTAGGTGGTCCAAAAGGTATTATTCGCCAAACGGAATTTTTTATTTATAGTAAAAAAGACCGTGACGCATTAGATAAATGTAGAGACTTAGGCTTAAAATTCCCAGAAATTACTTCTTGGATAAGGGCTACTAAAGAAGATTTTAAGCTAGTTAAAGAAATGAATATTAAAGAAACGGGTGTACTAGTTAGTTGTTCCGACTACCATATTTTCAAAAAACTTAAAATGAGCAGACAACAAGCATTAGACCATTATCTTTCAATAGTAAAGGCTGCATTTGATGCAGGCATAGTACCACGTTGCCACTTTGAAGATATAACAAGGGCAGATTTTTACGGGTTCGTAGTTCCTTTCATTAACGCTTTGCACGAACTTTCAGTTAAAGCAAAAATTCCAGTTAAAATTCGTGCGTGCGATACTATGGGTTACGGCATACCTTATTCGGAAATTTCTTTACCAAGAAGCGTTCCTGGTATTATATACGGTATTAAAAAATATTCAGATATTCCTAGTGAACAAATAGAATGGCACGGACATAACGACTTTTATAAAGCAGTATCTAACGCAACGGCTGCTTGGCTATACGGTGCAAGCGCAGTTAACTGTTCGCTATTAGGTATTGGCGAAAGAACGGGCAACGTTCCACTTGAAGCAATGGTTATGGAATATGCTTCTTTACGTGGCACGTTTGATGGTATGGACCCAACCGTTATTACCGAAATTGCAGAATACTTTACAAAAGAAATTGGTTATAAAATTCCACCTATGACTCCTTTCGTTGGAGAATATTTTAATCAAACGAGAGCAGGTATTCACGCAGACGGATTACTTAAAGACGAAGAAATTTATAATATCTTTAATACTGAAAAAATTCTAAACAGACCTGCAACGGTAACTATTTCTAAAACTTCTGGGCTTGCTGGCATTGCTTACTGGATAAATACTCATTATAAATTAACGGGTACTGAAAAAGAAGTTGACAAAAAGAGTGATTTAGTGGTAAAAATAAAAGAGTGGGTTGACAAACAATATGAAGATGATCGTCAAACCACGATTACTACTAAAGAAATGGTTGATTTGGTAGAAAAATATTCAGATATTAGAGAGGAATAAATTTTATGGCTCCAACAAAGTTTACTTCACTTGCAGACGCAGTTTTTGAACAATTAGAAAACGATATTTTAATTGGTGTTTACAAACGTGGCGACGTAATTACTGAAAACGAATTGTCGCTTGCGCTTAACGTCTCAAGAACGCCTATAAGAGAAGCAATTAGAAGGTTAGAGCAAGAAAATCTTATTAAAGAAATTTCTAAAGGCCACGAAGTAGTAGGTATAACTAAAAAAGATATTATGGATATCTACGACGTAAGGCTTTTAATTGAAGGAAAGGCTGCTAGGCTATGTGTGGAAAACATTTCTAACGAAGAATTAGAAGAAATGCGCGAAGTTATAGACCTTCAAGAGTTTTATACTCAAAAAAACGTTGCCGACAAAATTAAGGGAACGGATTCAGTTTTTCACGACTTAATTTATAAATGTACGGGTAGTGCTATATATCAAAGTATTCTTTCAAATCTTCACAGAAAAATACAACTTTGCAGAAAGGTATCGGTATCTAATAGTGGCCGTGCAGAACAAGCAGTTAAAGAACACAGAGAACTTTTTAAGGCAATAGAAAGCAAAAACGCAGACCTTTCCGAAAAGTTAATGATAGAACATATTAAAAATGCTAAAGAAAGCATAAAGGGGCTAAAATAATGGGCTTAACCATTGCAGAAAAAATAATTAAAAATCATTTAGTTGAAGGCGAAATGATAAGGGGCAAAGAAATTGCCCTTAAAATAGACCAAACCTTAACTCAAGACGCAACCGGCACTATGGCTTATTTAGAATTTGAAGCCATGGGCTTAAAAAGGGTTAAAACGGAACGTTCAGTTGCTTATATAGACCACAACACTTTACAATGTGGCTTTGAAAATGCCGACGACCATCGTTATATTCAATCGGTTGCAAAAAAACACGGCATATATTTTTCTAGGCCAGGTAACGGCATTTGCCACCAAGTTCATTTAGAACGTTTTGGAATTCCAGGTAAAACGTTAATCGGTTCAGATAGTCACACTCCAACGGGTGGTGGCATAGGTATGCTTGCTTTTGGCGCAGGTGGTTTAGACGTTGCCGTTGCTATGGGTGGCGGGGCTTACCACATAACTATGCCAAAAATGTATAAAGTAAACTTAACGGGTAAACTTTCACCTTTCGTTACGGCAAAAGACGTTAGTTTAGAAATTTTAAGAATTCTTTCCGTTAAGGGTGGCGTTGGCGCTATTATAGAATGGGGTGGAGAAGGTGTTAAAACTCTTTCCGTTCCAGAAAGGGCAACCATAACCAATATGGGTACGGAACTCGGCGCAACCACTTCTATTTTCCCTTCAGACGAAATTACTTTAGAATTCTTAAAAGCGCAAGGCAGAGAAAAAGACTATTTGGCACTTTCTTCCGACGAAGATGCCGTTTACGATAGGGTTATAGATATAAACCTTTCTACTTTAGAACCACTTATTGCTTGCCCACATAGCCCAGATAACGTAGTTAAAGTATCTTCGTTAAAGGGTGTAAAAGTAAACCAAGTATGCGTTGGTTCTTGCACTAACTCATCTTTACAAGATTTATTAAAGGTAGCAAGCCTATTAAAAGGTAAAACCATTAACGAAAGTGTAAGTATGTCTGTTTCGCCAGGCTCTAAACAAGTACTTTCAATGCTTTCTAAAAGTGGTGCGCTAAACGATATAATTTCTTCTGGCGCAAGAATTTTAGAATGTGCTTGCGGGCCTTGTATTGGTATGGGCTTTTCGCCAAACTCTAACGGGGTAAGTTTAAGAACTTTTAACCGAAACTTTTTAGGCAGAAGTGGCACTAAAGACGCAGGCGTTTATTTAGTTTCACCAGAAACGGCAGTTGCAGCTGCAATATTTGGCGAAATTACAGACCCAAGAAATTTAGGCGAAATGCCTTCTATAGTTATGCCAAATAACTTTGATATAGACGATAGTGCTATTATTACACCTGCAACGGAAGAAGATGCAGAAAAATTAGAAGTTATGCGTGGGCCTAACATTAAACCTTTCCCAACCACTTCTCCATTAGAAAACGAGTTAAACGTGACGGTTGCTTTAAAAGTAGGCGACAATATTACTACAGACCATATTATGCCTGCTGGTGCAAAAATTTTGCCATATCGTTCTAATATTCCTTACCTTTCAAAATTCTGTTTTGAAGTGGTAGACGAAGAATTTTCTAAACGTGCGTTAGAACTTAAATCTAGTATTATAGTCGGTGGCGAAAACTACGGGCAAGGTTCTTCTCGTGAACACGCTGCGTTAGTTCCACTTTATTTAGGGGTTAAGGCTGTTATAGCAAAAAGTTTTGCAAGAATTCATATTGCAAACCTTGTAAACGCAGGTATTATTCCTTTAACCTTTGAAAATCAAAACGACTACGAAGAAATTCTTCAAGGCGAAAACTTTACTTTAGTAAACGTATTTGAAGGCATAAAAAAAGGTTGCGTTATATTAAAAAATAATTCAACTAATAAAGAATATAAACTAAACGGCAACTTTACCGAAAGGCAAATTAGCATGCTTAAAGCAGGTGGCTTACTTGCTTATACAAAAAACGAAAAATAGGAAGATTTATGGAAAAAATTAAAATGTTAACTCCGTTAGTTGAAATGGACGGAGATGAAATGACAAGAATAATTTGGCAACAAATTAAAAACCAACTTATTCTTCCTTTCGTAGAATTAAAAACGGAATATTACGACTTAGGTTTAGAAAACAGAAACCAAACCAACGACGAAGTAACCACTCTTTCTGCGTTAGCAACAAAAAAATACGGTGTAGCAGTTAAATGTGCAACTATAACGCCAAACAAACAACGTATGAGTGAATATAACCTTAAAGAAATGTGGAAAAGCCCAAACGGCACTATAAGGGCTATTTTAGACGGAACGGTGTTTAGAGCGCCTATAACTTTGCCTATAATAAAGCCAGCCGTAAAAACTTGGGAAAAACCTATTACTATTGCTCGCCACGCTTATGGCGACGTGTATAAGGCTACCGAGTTTAGAGTTCCAAAAGGTAAAGCAGAACTTGTTTTTACCGATGAAAAAGGCAACGAACAACGCGAAACCATTTATAACTTTGAATGCGACGGCGTTTTGCAAGGGCAATATAATAAAGATAGTTCAATAAAATCTTTTGCTCGTTCTTGCTTTAACTATGCGCTTAACCAAGGTGAAGATTTATGGTTTTCTACTAAAGATACCATTTCTAAAAAATACGACCATACTTTTAAGAACATTTTTGAAGAAATTTATATTAACGAATATAAAGAAGAATTTGAAAAGAATGGCTTAGAATATTTTTACACGTTAATAGACGATGCCGTTGCAAGAGTTATAAGAAGCAAAGGTGGGTTTATTTGGGCGCTTAAAAATTACGACGGCGACGTTATGAGCGATATGGTTTCTACTGCGTTCGGCTCGCTTGCTATGATGACTTCCGTTTTAGTTTCTCCAGACGGCAATTTTGAATACGAAGCGGCGCACGGCACGGTTACAAAGCATTATTATAAATACTTAAAAGGCGAAGAAACTTCTACTAACCCTATGGCAACTATTTTTGCTTGGACTGGTGCGTTAAAAAAACGTGGCGAATTAGATAATTTACCTAAACTTATTAGGTTTGGCGAAACGTTAGAAAAGGCTTGTTTAGATACTATTAGCGCAGGGTTTATGACAAAAGATTTAGTATCTTTGTGCGATTCTTCTGTAGAAGTTAAACCTATGCTTACTAATGAATTTATTCTAAAAATAAAAGAAAGGCTACAAGAAATTTTATAAAATTAAATAGGTTAATTTATATGCAAGTGGTTAAATTTTAGCCACTTGTTTTTTTAACAAAAAATTTAATTTTTTTAGTGCAAAAACCAAAATAAAAAATATTTTTCTCTTTTATTTTTGGTTTACATATGTTATACTATATAAAACAAACGGAGCAAGTAATGAAAAAACTGTTATTTTCTAAAATTAAAGAATCTTTATTTTCGGTTTTACCCGTAACTTTAATAGTTATAATATTAAATTTTACGCCGTTGTTAAACTTAGAACTTAAAGAAATTATAGTTTTTAGTGTATCTGCCTTATTTTTAATTTTAGGAATAGGTTTTTTTACGCTTGGGGCAGACGTCGCAATGACTCCTATGGGAGAAAGAGTAGGCGCAGGTTTAACCAAAAGTAAAAACTTAAGTTTATTGCTTATAGTAGGTTTTGCAATGGGGCTACTTATAACCATTGCCGAGCCAGATTTAACCGTTTTGGCAAACCAAGTAGGTTCTTCGCTTATTATAATTTTCGTTGGGCTTGGAGTTGGCTTGTTTTTGTTGCTTTCTATATTAAAAATAGTTTTTAAAATAGATTTATCTACAATGCTATTATATTTTTATATGGTATTGTTTGCACTTGGCCTTTTAGGGCTAACGTTAGCACCAGAAACTTTTGCAAAGTTTATACCACTTTCTTTTGATTCTGGCGGGGTTACCACAGGCCCTATAACCGTTCCTTTTATAATGGCGCTTGGCGTTGGTATTGCAACTACCATTGGTGGCAGAAATGCAAGCGAAAACAGTTTTGGTTTAGTGGCAATGTGTTCTATTGGTCCAATTTTAGCAGTTTTGGTTATGAGCATTATTAGTGGTGGCAACGTTTCTACACCAAGCCCAGAAGATTATCTTTTAAGCGAAGATATTTTCTCTGCCGTTTTACACACTTTGGGAACTACCACTAAAGACGTAACTATTGCGTTAGGTTTAGTAGTGCTATTTTTCTTTGTAATAAACTTTATTTTCTTAAAACTACCAAAACAAAAAATATTACAAATTTTAGTAGGTACGTTATACACCTACGTAGGCTTAATAGTTTTCTTAACGGCAGTTCACGTTGGGTTTATGCCTGTTGGCTTTAAAATGGGTAGCGAACTTGCAAAGGCTTCGCCTATAGCAGTAACCATAGTTGCATTTGTACTAGGTTTAGTGGTAGTATTGGCAGAACCTGCCGTTCACGTGTTAAATAAACAAGTAGAAGAAATTACTAACGGCACGGTATCTAAAAAGGCTATGATGATTGCGTTAAGCATAGGCGTAGGGCTATCTATTTGCCTTTCCGTAATAAGAATAATTTTTAATTTTTCTATTTTATATTATTTAATTCCAGGTTATTTAATATCTTTAGGGCTTTCGTTTTTCGTGCCAAAAATTTACACAGCTATTGCGTTTGACTCTGGTGGGGTTGCATCTGGTCCACTAACTTCCACTTTTATATTGCCTTTTGCAATAGGTGTTTGCTATGCTCTTGGCGGAGAAGTAGAAGTATTGCTAAACGGTTTCGGCATAGTTGCAATGGTCGCAATGACGCCTTTAATAACAATTCAACTTTTAGGCTTTACTGCCGTTTCTAAAAAGCACGTTAGCCAAAAACTTGCAATGAAAAAGATTTTGGGCGAAGAAGACGACCAAATTATTCGTTTCTTATAGGAGGGGTTATGCCAAGTAGATTAATTAAAAAAGTGGCAGAAACAATCACTAAAAAACCATCTGCTATAAAAGAAGAAAATAAAAAAGAAGTTTCTAACGTAAGAAAATTAAAAATTCTAATAACGGTTGTAGATAGAAGTAAAACGATGTTTTACGAAGATTTATTAGAAAGTTTTGAAATAAACGTTCAAATGGTATTATACGGGCACGGCACGGCAAGTTCGCAAATGCGTGCGCTGTTAGGTGTTGCCGAAGGCGATAAATCAGTTATAATTTCGTTTATTAGGGAAGATAAAGTTAAAGAAACGTTAGAAGTTTTAAGTGAAAAATTTAAGAAGGTAAGAAACGGCAAGGGTATTGCGTATACTATTCCGTTAGATAGTATTATTGGCGTTGCAATGTACCAACTATTAAGCAACGATAGAACTATTAAAGAAGGGGGAAAGAAATAATGAAAAAGGCTTATAAATGCGTTTTAGCAATTGTAAACACAGGTTTTTCTGAAGTGGCTATGGAATCTGCTAAAAGTGCAGGCGCTACCGGTGGCACAATTTTAACCGCAAGGGGAACTGCAAGTAAAGAAGCAGAAAAGTTTTTTAATATTTCTATTCAACCAGAAAAAGAAATAGTTATGATATTATGTAAAACGGATTTAGTAGACGGAATACTAAATAATTTATATAAAGCAATTGGTTCTTCTACTCAAGCACAAGGCATAGCATTTGCTTTGCCTGTAGATGAAGTTTGTGGCTTAGAAGAAAAAATTAAAGAAGAGAACCAACAAAAGTAAAAAACGAAAGGTAAATTAAAAAAGCAAGGCGAACTCGCCTTGCTTTTTAAGTTTTTATTTACATTTGTTGACCACCGGTAACGTTTATTGCTTGACCAGTCATATAAGAAGATTGGTCAGACGCTAAAAACACCATAGCATTTTCAATATCTAAATATTCGCAAGACCTTTTCATAGGAACTTGGTTAATATATTTTTCGCGAACGGCTTCTTCGCTAATACCTTGGTTAGCAGCGTATTGCTTAAATAAACTATTAACCCATAGTGGAGAGTTAAGTAGGTTGCCAGGGCAAATGCAGTTAACCCTAACGCCGTGTTCTGCAAATTCAAGGGCTAAACTTTGCGTTAAGCCAACACCACCGAATTTACTTGCTGCATAAGCGCCGTTTTTGAAACTTCCTTTTCTACCAGATTTGCTGTTAATTTGAATAATGCTACCACTCTTTCTTTCTAACATATATGGAGCAAATGCTTTTACCGTGTTAAAATACCCGTTTAAGTTAATGTTAGTAACAAGGGCAAAGGCTTCTGCAGAAAGATTATAAATATCGCCACTCTTTAGAATTGCAGCATTGCTAATTAAAATATCAACTTTACCCCATTTTTCAATAACCGTTTTAGCCGCTTCTTGCAAAGATGCAAAGTTCGTTACGTCTACTGCTATGGCAATACCTTCGTTTAGAGAAGATGCAACTTTAGTAGCCCCTTCAAAATTAACGTCGCAAACTGCTACCTTACAGCCTTCTTTATCAAGTCTTTTAGCAAGCGCTTCGCCAAGACCTTGGCTTGCGCCCGTTACTACTGCAACTTTTCCTTTTAAATCAATTAAACTCATTGTAATTCTCCTTATAATTTTATAGTATTTCTTCCTATAGCAGAAAATTTACTAATTCTTTCTGCTAAAGATGGTGTTTCTTTTATAGTTTTTGCGCTAAACATACCGTAATCAATGCCTTTTTCGCTACAAATATGTTCGTGGCCTATTAATGCCCAAGTGGAATCTATTAGGTGAGAAAATTCTGGTTTAGCAAGAGCAGGGCAGTCGAATTTTTGCCTTGAAGAATTTATATCTTCACCACTAATTTCAAACAAGCCGTTTGCTCTGCATAGGCCCATAATTCTTTCTAATTGTTTAGGCGTATTTCTCGTTGGCATATATGCTATTGCTAAAAACCCCGTTTTAATAAGTTCAGTGATTAATTCATCTAAAAAAGAATCTTCAAACTTTGCCGTCTTTTTATCGCCCGTAACGGAATTACCAACGTCTCCTAAATATGCGTAGGCAGGTATTGCACCCATTTCTTTAACGAATTTAACAAATTCTTCTGCGTTAGGCATTTCTTCGTCTGCGTCAATATAAAAGAATTTAGTATCTGCTTTTAACACGCCTAAAAGGTCGTATAAAAAGTGGGGGTTTTGTTGGTCTAATAAATAGCCTTGTATTTTAGAAGAAATTTCTAATTTTAAGTCGTTGCCCAAAAATTCTACTAATTGGTTAGTTCTGCCAAACCTATTTGCAAGTTTAATAGCCAACGCGTAAAGTAAATGCCTTTCCGTTATGCTACCACCTTCGTTTGCTTTAGATATTGGGTAAACGTCTTTATAAAAATCTAATTCCAAGCCAAACTTTCCGTATTTTTCCGTAATAAGTTGGCACATTTTTTCATCTCTTAAATACCTTTGCTTGCGATAAGGGGCTAAATAATCGTTAAACTTTTTAAGGTTTTGTTTAGGGATGCCGTGCGCAGCCATATAAATACAGTCTGGCTGGTCTGGGTGGTTAATTTTGCCAAAACCTTTGTTAAATTTTGCCCTAACTTCAACCCCGCAAGTGCTACCAAGCCCAAGTAGTTTTGTTGCCATTTTAAATTCTTCTGCACCAGAAAGTGAATCGTGGTCCATAATGCCAGCAGAAGTAAGCCCTGCTAGATATGCGTAATATGCCGCTTTGGTTGGAGAATAAGGTGAAAAAGAATAAATTGTGTGTATGTGGTTGTTCGCGTCGTTTTCTCTGCGAACGGGTTTTTCTTTTTTAACACTTAAAATTTCCTTTAATGCCGTTAAACGTTCGGTAGAAGTATTGGCATTAAGTTTTTCTAGTAATAATTGGCTCATAAAAATCCCTTTAAGTTTAATTATTTTTATTATATAACAAAATTAAGAAAGTGTCAAAATATTTTACGGTAAGGCAAAAAAATGTTAAAAAATTAAAAGTTATATTTTTATATATAAAATATATATAAAACGTTTGACAAAGAAATAAAAATAATGTAGAATTTTTGCATTGTTAACAAGGGAGTTTTTTATGGAAGCAATAGTAAACTTTATTTATGATAATATATTAAGTATACTTATGATGGTTTTATTAATCGGCGTAGGTATATTTTTAACGGTAAGAACCAAAGTTTTACAATTTAGAAAGTTTGGTTATACGATGAAAAATACGGTTGGCAGTTTATTTGATAAAAACCAACACGCAAAAGATAAGGGTAGCGTAAGCCCTTTCCAAGCCGCAACAACTGCATTAGCAGGCACTATTGGTACTGGTAGTATAGCAGGTGTTGCAACTGCTTTAGTTGCAGGTGGCCCAGGTGCTGTTTTTTGGATGTGGATAAGCGCACTACTAGGTATGGTTACAAAATATTCTGAAATAGTGTTATCTTTAAAATTCCGTGAAAAGAATAAAGAAGGCGCGTGGGTTGGTGGACCTATGTATTATTTACATAAAGGTTTAGGCAAAAAATGGCTTGCAATAGTTTTTGCAATATTTGCCATGATTGCTTGTATTGGTACTGGTAACGCAACGCAATCTAACGCAATATCAGGCGTATTAAATTCATCTTTACAAGTTCCTACTTGGGTAACTGGTTTAGTTTTAACCATAATTGTTGCTTTAGTTATTTTAGGTGGTGTAAAAAGAATTGCTTCCGTTAACGAAAAAATGGTTCCTGCAATGGCTGTTATATTTATAGTTTTAGCACTTGTAGTTTTAGGAATAAACATAACAAACGTTCCAAACGCGTTTGTAATGATTTTCACAGAAGCGTTTAATTTTGATTCCGTTCTTGGTGGTGTTGCAGGTTACGGCGTATTATCTGCTATGCGTTTTGGTGTTGGTAGAGGTGTAATTACCAACGAAGCAGGTTTAGGTAGCGCACCTATAGCACACGCGGCTTCAAGCACAACAGACCCTGCTAAACAAGGTTTATGGGGTATGTTTGAAGTGTTTATTACAACTATTGTAATTTGTACTATATCTGCTTTAATAATATTATCTTCAGATGCATATGCAGTAATTTACGCAGCGAAAGAGTTAGACCCAGCCTTAAACGGTGCATCGTTAAGTGGCGCAGCATTTAGCGAAGCCTTACCAGGCGTTGGCCAATATGGTGTTGCGTTAGTTACAATATTCTTCTCTTTATCTACCATTTTAGGTTGGGGGTACTACGGCGAAGTTTGTGCCGGCTACCTATTCCCAAAACACAGAAACGTTGCAATTTTAGTTTATAGAATTATTTACGTTGTTTTCGTTTTCGTAGGCTCGGTAGCAAATATTCAAATCGTTTGGAGGTTATCAGATTGCTTTAACGTTTTAATGGCACTACCTAACTTAATAGGGTTAGTTGCCCTTTCTAAAGTAGTTGTAAACTGCACTAAAGAACATTTTAACAAAAAGAAAGAAGAGCCAGAAGAAGCCCCTGTAGAAGAATAAAACGAAATTAAGGTTAAGCAAAATTGCTTAACCTTTTTTATTTTTGCCGTTGAAATTTACATTTTAGTATGGTATTATAATTAAAAAATATAATGGAGTAAAAAATGAAAACTTTTTTAATAACCGGTGCGTACGGCGGTATGGGTGGCGCAACAGTTAAACTACTTAAAAGTATGGGGCATAGAGTAATCGCACTAGACTTGAAAGTAGAAAACGAAGAAGAAAACGTTTTACCGGTTAGCGTAGATATAACTAACGAACAATCTATTGTAAACGCATTTAATTTTGTGAAAGAAAAAGTAGATAAAATAGACGGAATTATTCATTTTGCAGGCATATATAACCTAAATTCTTTAGTAGAAATAACTAATGAAGATTTTACTAAAATATTCGATATAAACGTAAAAGGTGCATACTTAATTAACAAAACCTTTTTGCCTTTATTAAAAAAGGGGAGTAGTATAATTTTAACCACTAGCGAATTAGCCCCTTTAGACCCACTTCCTTTTACGGGTATTTACGCAGTAACCAAAAGCGCACTAGATAAATATGCTTATTCACTTCGTATGGAATTGCAACTTTTAGGAATTAACGTTTCTGTTTTAAGGGCTGGGGCAGTAAAAACTAATATGCTTGGCGCTTCTACCACTGCGTTAGATAAATTTATAGAAAACACTAATATATATAGTTGCAATGCAACTCGTTTTAAGAAAATTGTAGATAGCGTAGAGGCGAAAAACGTTTCGCCAGAAAAAATTGCTAAAAAATGCTTAAAAATATTAAACAAAAAGAAACCGAAATTCGCCTACGCCATAAACAGAAATAAATTATTATTGTTGTTAAATATAATGCCAAAAAGTTTTCAGTTTTGGGTAATTAAAAAAATATTAAAATAAAAAATTTTTTATAAAGAATAAAGTAAATAAAAGTTAAAACCCCGTTGACAAAGGGTAAAAAGAATACTATAATTAAAACAAACAAAAAACTTGTAAATAAAAGGAGATTTAACTATGTTAAACAACGGCTATTGTCACGACCTAATTAGAGATAAAATGGTTCAAAAATTAGCTTACAACGAAACTAACGACTACCAAACTTGGAAAAAACAAATAAAAGAAAAGTTTTATGAACTTTTAGGTTTAGAAGATATAGAAAATAACAGGGCTAAAGACCCAAAATTCACTATTGAAAGTGTAGAAGAAAAAGAAGAATATACTCAAACACGTTTTACCTTTGAAAGTGAAGAAGGTTGTACGACGCCTTGCTATTTATTAGTTCCTAAAAAAATAAAAAAGGAAAAATACCCAGTAGCAATAGTAATGCAAGGTCACTCTCCAGGGTTCCATAACTCTATTGGCGTAATTAAAACTCCTGCAGACGAACATTTTCAACCAAGGGGCCAACTTGCTATTCAAGCAGTTAGAAACGGCTTTATTGGTTTAGCAATAGAACAAAGGGGTATGGGCGAAAGAGTAGAAGGCACTGAAGAAAGGGGTTATAACTGCCACTATAGTGCAATGACGGCTATTCATATGGGTAGAACCGTTGCTGGCGAAAGAATTTTCGATATTTCTTGTGCAATAGATATTATTACCGAACACTTCCCAGTGTGCGACGTAGATAAAATTTTAATCACTGGTAACTCTGGTGGTGGTACTGCAAGTTATTACGCAGGTTGTTATGATGAAAGAATTAAAATTTGTGCTCCATCTTGCGCGTTCAGTTCTTATAAAGATTCTATTTTAGATATAGGCCATTGCCCTTGCAACCATATTCCAGGCGCATTTAAGTGGTTTGATATGGGCGACTTAGCAGGGCTTATCGCTAAAAGAAAATTACTTATTATTGCCGGCGTTAACGACGATATTTTCCCAATAGCAGGTGTTAGACGTCAATTTGAAATAGTTAATAAAATTTACAAAAAAGAAAACGCAGAAGAAAAAGCAGAACTAATTATTACTCCAAAAGAACACTGGTGGTGTGTAGATATCGTTTGGCCCGCTTTAGTTAAGGCTGCAAAAGAATTAAATTGGTTTTAATATAAGGGCTTTATAGGAGAAAAAATGAAAAACACTTATCACGAACTACTTTGTGTTAAAAACGGCATAGAAAACGGGGACTTTAATAGCGAAAATAGTAAAATTACTAACCAAGAAAGAAAAGATTTTTTAAATCAATACGTTAAATGTGCTAAACAATGGTACGGCGAAAGGGCTAACTTAGAAAAGGTTAACACGGAAGAAGAACTTTTAGCGTTAGAACCTTCTGTTTTCGACGACCAAGAATACGAAGCAAACGTTTGGCAACCAAAAACCGTTTCTGCATTTACAAAAGAAAAGATATGCGCTTATAAAAATTGGATGATTTATAACAGAATATCTAAAGTAAACGGCAATACTTTGGTGTTGCAAGATAACGAATTAGATATTGCTTGCGCTAAATTAGACTTTAAGAAAACTATTAAAGAATTCTCTACCGAAATTTTAATTGACGAAAGTTATTATACAGAATTAGTTAGAGTTTCAGTAGTAGGTTACGGCAGAATTTTAGAATTTAGAAAAGGTGTAAAAGAAGTTGCAAAATTTCAATTTTGGGCTAACGGCGACCTAATTTATTTCGACGGCAGATTAGACCCTTATCACCCAGAATGTATAACCATTAAAAAGGGTGGTTGCGTAGGCAACAAAGTTAATATTAAAGTTAGGTTTGAAGACGAAATTATAATAACCGTTAACGGCGAAGAAACAAGGCTTCCTTCTAATAGAGATTTAACCCCAGATACCGTTTACTTCGGTGGTGGTAGGCTTCCACGTACGTTCTGGTCTGTAACCCCTAAAAAAGTTATTTTTGCAGATGGAACTGAAGAAACTGAATTCTTTAAAAAATCTAACAAAAAAGCAAAAGCAGAAGAATATATTGGCGAAAAAGCCTTACCTTTTGGTATTGCTACAACGGAAAATAAAGATAAATATTTAATTTTAAGAAGTAAATTCACCCCAGAAGAAAATAAAAAAGCAATTTTAGAATTGCAATCTTTAGACCCTATTGGCAGAGTTTACTTAAACAAAAAATTAATATATACTGCTAATACTTTTATGTCTGCTAAGTTAGATATAACTAAATATCTAATTAAAGGCGAAAACGAAATTGAATTAAAAGTAGACCCAAGAGCACCAGAAGTTCATTACTTATGGCATAGGCACCAAGACCCACATAACGGCTGGTTTTCACTACCATTTGCAATTCGTTACGTAGAAAAAGAAAAAATAGATTACGTTAAAATTACAACTAAATCTTTAAAAGAAAAAGTTACCTTTACGGTTAAAGGTGATATTAGCCACAACTCTGCAACTAAAATGCAAATATTTATTAGGGAACGTGGCGAAGGTAAAAAGTTTGCCTTATTAAACGAATTTAACCTAAACGGCAAAAAAACGTTTAATAAAGAATATTTTGGAGACTATAAACTTTGGACTGATAAAGAACCAAATTTATACATATTTAAGTTTGTATTGTTTAGCGAAAACGGCAAAATTACAGACGAAAAAATTGTAGAAACGGGCTTTAGAACCATAGAACAAAAGAACGGCAAAGTTTACTTAAACGGAAAATTAAACAACCTTTACGGCGCGTTAATAATGCAATTTTTACCACCTTACAAGGAAGTTCCACTAAACCACGTGCTACCTTCTAACACGCAAATAATACACCAAGTATTATGTGCTAAAAAAATGGGTGGCAACGCAATAAGAATGCACCAACTAGGCTACGGCACTAACGAAAAACGTTTTGCCGATGCTTGCAACAGGCTTGGCATTATGGTTTGTTGGACCACAAGGTTATTAGACGCTTTAGAAATTTTAAGGTACGAAGGACCTTGGCACCAAAAGAAAGCCTTTATTCAACAAGTTAAAGAAGTTATAAACGCACCATCTATAGTAATGTGGGAAGGCTCTAACGAATTCCACGCCGTTAAAGACATTAAGTTAGTAGACAGAATGTACGATAATTTCATAGACGCGGTTAAACCTTTAGATAAATCTAGGTTATTAAACCCAGTTTCAGAAATTTACTATACTGGCGACTGCAAGTTCTATAACGATGCAGGCGACAAAGATTTCCAAGACTTAAGCCATAAAGTTAGAAGTTCTTATGGTTGGATAGATAAATTAGTTGTTAGAACTTCTCATCCTTATTCACAACTATTAGGCTACGGCGCTAAATGGGATACTTTTAGGGGAGATTTCCCTATATGGTACGATGAATTATTTAACCACCCAAAACGTGCGTTTATGCTTACGGAATTTGCAATTATAGGTAGAGCAAACCCTAACGTAGAAGAAAGCAAAGTTTACTTTAAGGGAGATTCTTACGAACTTCCTAACGAATTAGATGCTTTAGGATTTATTACCGACGAGCCAACTGAGTGGGAAATGAGCCAAGCATACCAAGCGCATTGTGCTTCGCACGCTTGTAAAAATGCAAGATATCTTGGTGCAGACGGGTTGTTCTGGTGCGCACTACAAAGTGGCGCAAACGATGGTAGTTATGCTAAACCACCTATAGATTTCTACGGCTACAAGAAAACTGCTTTCTACACCTTAAAAGAAGGCTACCAACCATACTACACAACCGTTTGTGGTGTAGACGTTTTCGTTGAAAGTAAGAAGAAAATAGATTTTGCGCTTAACTGCGATAGCGAAGAAGGTACTTACAACATTAAAATCGTAATTAAAAATGCAAAAGGCAAGGTTGTAAAGGAAAAGAATTTAACCGCTTCTACTAACAGAAGATATAAAAAGGTATGTTCAATTACCCTACCTAAAAAAGAAGGTTATTACGCAGTAGAAACAATAACCGAAAAGATTTAACAATAAAAACATTAAAAAGTCGCCAATTTTGGCGACTTTTTGGCTTAAAATTTTTAATATTCTTATTAAATTGCTTGACAAGGAAGAATTATAGTGCTAAACTTTAGGCATCTTAATATTAATGGCTAAGACGAAGACGGGTTCTATATATAGCGTTTTCACAGAGAGTCGGGGGTGGTGAAATCTCGGCAAAAACTAATAGAAACCCTATCACTTCCGAGCTGAAAGCCCCAAAGGGTAACCAAGTAGGCGTTTTCCGTGTTTGCTACGTTAGTGCATAGGAGTTGATAGACTCTTAAGGTGGTAGTTTTAACTACAATTTGAGTGGTACCGCGAGTATTTTATACCCGTCTCAAAGCAAAGTTGCTTTGAGATTTTTTTATTTTTTATTATTTTTTAAGGAGGTAAGTTACCATGAACACAAACAACACTTTAAGTCAGTTAACGGAAATTGCAACTAGAATTAAGGAGTTGCGTGAAATTATGGGCTTTTCCGTTAAAGAGATGACAGAAAAAACCAACGTAAGTGAAGAAGACTACTTTTTATACGAAAGTGGAACGGTAGATATTCCTTTTTCATTTATTCATAAATGCGCGTTAGCGTTTGGCGTAGAAATGACGGAACTTTTAGAAGGTAGTTCTGCTAAACTTTCTACCTACACGGTAACAAGAAAGGGCAAAGGGCAAGAAACTGCTAAAGAAGACGGCATAGATATTTCTAACCTTGCTCCAAAGTTTAAAGATAAACTAGCAGAACCTTATTACGTTACCTACGAATATTCTTTAAGCCAACAAAATAAACCAATTCAATTAGCAACACATAGTGGGCAAGAATTCGACCTTGTTTTAAGTGGTAAACTTAAAGTTCAAGTAGGCGACCACGTAGAAATTTTAGAAGAAGGCGATAGCATTTATTATAATTCTTCACTTCCACACGGTATGATTGCCGTAGACGGAAAAAATTGTACCTTCGTTGCAGTTGTAATGAGTGGCGATAATTCTGCCGAAACGGTAGTTAGAAAAAGCGTTGTAAATGCAAAAAATAGCGAAGAATTAGTTTGCGAAAAATTCGTTGAAACGGTTGAAGATACAGAAGGCAAGTTGCAATCTATTAAATTTAAAAATACCGAAAGCTTTAACTTTGGTTTTGACGTAGTAGATGAAATTGCTAATAAATACCCAGAAAAACTTGCAATGCTTCACTTAGATAGAAACAAGTTTGAACGTAGGTTTACTTTTAAAGACATTAAAAAGGCTTCTAACCAAGTGGCAAATTACTTTACTTCTTTAGGAATAAAACGTGGCGATAAGGTTATGTTAGTATTAAAGCGCCATTATCAATTCTGGTTCTGCATGGTAGCGCTACATAAACTTGGCGCAGTTGCAATACCTGCAACCAACCAACTAAAAGAACACGATTTTGAATATAGATATAATTCTGCAGGGGTAAAAGCAATAGTATGTACTGCCGACGGCGATACTTATACCTATGCAGAAAGCGCTGCAAAAAAATGCCCACAAGTAGAAAAATTAATTATGGTAGGTGGCGAAAAAGAAGGTTGGTTGAATTTCGATAAAGAATATAAACTATTCTCTAGTAAATTCGAACGCCCAGAAGATTGCTCTTCAGGAGATGAACCTGCCCTAATGTTCTTTACAAGTGGAACAACGGGTAATCCTAAAATGGCATCTCATAAGCACACTTACGCGTTAGGTCATTACGTAACGGCTAAATATTGGCATTGTTGCGAAAGAGACGGCTTACACCTAACTATTTCAGATACTGGTTGGGGTAAATCTTTATGGGGCAAGTTATACGGGCAATGGCTATGCGAAGGCGCAGTTTTCGTTTACGACTTCGATAGGTTCGATGAAAACGACCTATTGCCTATGTTTGCAAAATATAATATAACAACTTTCTGCGCTCCGCCAACAATGCTACGTATGTTAATTCGTGGCGACCTAACTAAGTACGATTTATCTTCTATACATCATATGACCACTGCTGGCGAAGCCTTAAACCCAGAAGTATTTAACAAGTTTAAGGAAGCAACTGGTTTAGAAATAATGGAAGGCTTTGGTCAAACGGAAACTACTTTGGCAATAGCAAACCTTTATGGCACAACTCCAAAAATCGGTGCTATGGGTAAAGCAAACCCACAATACGACGTAGACGTTGTAGATGCTTTCGGCAAGTCTTTACCAGCAGGTGAAGTTGGCGAAATAGTAATTCATACCGACAAAGACGTTCCTTGTGGATTATTTAAAGAATATTATAAAGATACAGAAAAAACACAAGATGCTTGGCACGACGGGTTATACCACACTGGCGATACCGCTTGGCGAGATGAAGACGGGTATTTCTGGTACGTTGGTAGAGTAGACGACGTAATTAAATCTTCTGGCTACAGAATAGGGCCTTTTGAAATAGAAAGCGTAATAATGGAACTCCCTTACGTATTAGAATGTGGTGTTTCTGCCGTTCCAGATGAAGTCCGTGGACAAGTAGTTAAAGCAAGCATAGTTTTAACCAAAGGCACGGAAGGAACGGAAGAATTAAAGAAAGAAATTCAGAAGTACGTTAAAGACCATACTGCACCATATAAATACCCAAGGGTTGTAGTTTTCCGTGATGAACTACCTAAAACCATAAGCGGTAAAATTCAAAGAAATAAATTATAATGCTTCTTAAAAGGAAAGAACAATGGAAATAATAGACGCACACGCACATATTTACCCAGAAAAAATTGCCAAAAAGGCAACCGATACCATTGGCGTGTTTTACGATATTGAAATGGAAATGAGCGCAGGCACTGCCGAAAACCTTATTAAAGACGGAAAAAAGGCAGGGGTTAGTAGGTACGTTGTTCACTCGGTGGCAACAACTGCACACCAAGTTCGTTCCATAAACAATTTTATAAAAACGGAAATGGAAATCCACCCAGAGTTTATTGGGTTTATGACGTTGCACCAAGATTTAACCGAAGAAGAAGTTAAAACTGAAATAGATTGGGCTATAGAAAACGGGTTTAAGGGCATAAAATTGCACCCCGATTTTCAAAAGTTTAATATAGATGATGAAAACGTAGAAAAGTTTTATAAACACGCTAGCAACAAACTACCAATTTTGTTTCATATCGGCGACGATAGGTACGACTTTTCTAAACCTGAAAGATTAGTTAAAGTTGCCAAAAAATTTCCTAACGTAACCTTTATTGCAGCCCATTTTGGTGGATATCGTTGTTGGGAAAGTGCAAGCATTTATAAAGGTTTAAACAATATTTATTTTGACACTTGTTCTTCGCTACCTTTTATTAGCCCAGAAAAAGCAAAAAAGATTATAACTATGTTAGGGGCTGAAAAATTCTTTTTTGCAACGGATTTTCCTATGTGGGATGCAACTACCGAATTAGAAAGGTTTAATAAAATAGACTTAACCGAAGAAGAAAGAAAACTTATTTTTAGCGAAAATATTAAAAGATTATTAGGTTTATAAATATTTATATTTTTAATAAAAATATATATTTACGTAATAATTAGTTGACAATTAATATAAATTGTGTTAAATTAATGTCAACATAAACGCTATGAAGCGAAATAGTAGGTATAAGGTTTTTACTTACAGAGAGACGTTGTTTGGTGCGAAACGTTAGAAAAATATTACCGAACTCATCGCAGAGCGGTTGCTATGAAATTAGTAGTGGCAAACGGGTACTCCCGTAATAGAGTTAAGGTGTGTTAGCATCTAAAGGGCATCTTAAAAGATGAAAAAGAGTGGTACCGCGGAAACTGTATTTTAAGCGTTTCCGTCTCTTTGCGAAATACAAAGAGACGGAAGCGTTTTTTTGTTTAATTAAGAAATTACTAAATTTTATAATATATAAGGAGTAAAAAAATGAAAAAAATCTATATCGCAGACATTACGCTTAAAAAACTTGCAGAAGAAAAGGGCGTTGCATTACTATTCCGTGAAAAAGCCGCAATCGCTAACAATGCAGAACTGATAGGGGCTGACGTTATAGAATTACCACCTATAAAAAATTATCGTGAAGACGTTATTATAGGTAAAACCATTGCCCAAAACATACAAGGCGCAACGTTGGCTATACCGGTTGGTTTTGATGTTGAAAGTGTTAAACAAGCGTGGGAGTGCATAGAAAAAGCAAAATCTCCACGTTTACAAATAGAATTACCTGTTTCTACTATTCAAATGGAATATACTTACCACGTTAAACAAGAAAAAATGTTAGAAAGAATAGCAGAACTTGTTAAAGAAGCAAAAACTTATTGTGAAGAAGTAGAGTTTTCTGCGTTAGATGCAACAAGGGCTAACGTAGAGTTCCTTATAACAGCCGTTAAAAAAGCAGTAGAAAACGGCGCAAACATAATTACAATTTGCGATAACGCTGGTGTTTCTACCCCAGAAGAAATTGCAAACTTGGTAGCAAAAGTTAAATCTAACGTATCAGTTCCTGTTTACGTGCAAGTTTCTAATAAAATTAAAATGGCAGTTGCATCTGCATTTTCTGCTATTTCAAGTGGGGCAGACGGCTTAAAGTGTGCTATGGTTGGTAAAGACGTATTGTTGGCTAGTGAAATTTCAGACGCAATTAACGTTTGTGGCGCTACAATACAAGCAGAAATTCAACTTAAAAACACAAAAATTCATGCAAGCATAGAAGAAATGGTTGCTAAAATTAGCCATAAAGAATATCAAGCAGAAGAAGTTGACGACAAAAAGAAAATTTTATTCGATACCAATTCAACCTTAAAAGACGTAATGCAAAACGCAAAAACGTTGGGTTACGATTTTAGTGAAACTGATTGTGGCAACGTTTATAAAGCATTAATTAAGGTGTGCGAAAAGAAAGGCACGGTAGGTGCAAGGGAATTTGAAGCGTTAATAGCAAGTAACGCATGCCAAGCACCATCTACTTACCACTTTGAAACTTATACTACAACAAGTAGCAACGTTTCTACTGCTATGTCGCAAGTAACCTTAAAACGTAACGAAGAACTTATTTGTGGCGTTAGTTCTGGCGATGGTCCAATAGATTCTGCTTTCCGTGCTATTGAACAATGTATTGGGCATCATTATGAATTAGACGATTTCCAAGTTCAATCTGTTACCGAAGGAAAAGAAGCATTGGGTTCTGCACTAGTAAGGCTTCGTAATAATGGAAAACTTTATTCTGGCAACGGAACTTCTACCGACATTGTTGCCGCAAGTATTAGGGCGTATATTAACGCACTTAATAAAATAGTAGCCGAGGAGGCGTAATATGAAAATAGTATTTTCAACCAAAAACGTAAGCAGGGCATCTTTTTTAGATACTTGTCGTTTCGCTTACGATTATGGTTTTGAAGGTTTTGAAATATACGATGCTATTAAAGAAAGAAGTAGCCATTACGATAGTATTTTAAGGCAAGATAAACTTGCAGATTCTAAAAGAAAATTGGTAAACAGGGGTCTTAAAGTTTCTGCACTTCGTATGCCTACTGCGTTAGATAATGAAGAAACTACCGAAGAAATTTTGGTTAAGTACGTAGAAATGGCATCTTCTTCTGGTGTAGCAAACGTAATAGTTTATATTGAAAACCAAGTTGAATTTAGTAAACTTAATAAAAAAATGGCAAAAGCAATTAAAGTTGCCGAAAAAGAAGACGTTAATATATTATTTGAAACGATAGGTTATTTGTCTAATACCGAAAAGGTTATAGAAATAATAAACAATTTTTCTTCTGCCGTTATTGGTGCGTCTTGGAACGTTAGGGGCACTTACTTTTGTGCTGGCGAAAGTGCAGAAGCAACTATTAAAACTTTAGGTGCATACATAAAATACGTTCGTTTGGGCGATATGAAAAACGGCAAAACCGTTTTAATTGGTGAAGGCGATTTAGAAGTAGAAAAACTTATTAAAGCACTTTCTTCACTTAACTACGAAGGGTATATTTGCGCCGCTTGGAACGAAGAAATTAACGATGCAGATATTGTTTTAACACATTTTGCTAACTATATTTCTTCATTTAGCCGTGAAAAGAAAAACACGGTAGGCGAATATTATAATAGGGCAAAAACGGGTACTTACCCTTGGAAGAAATACGACGTTATAGATTTAACTTTTTCGCAAGTATTAGACGCAATGGTAGAAAACTACCCAGACCAATACGCGTTTAAGTTCCCTACGTTAGACTATACTAGAACGTATTTTCAATTCCGTAGAGACGTAGACGAGTGTGCGGCCGCTTTAATTTCTTTAGGTGTAAAAGCAGGCGACCACGTTGCCGTTTGGGCAACCAACTTGCCAGAGTGGTATATTACCTTTTGGGCTACCACTAAAATTGGTGCAGTATTGGTTACCGTAAACACTGCTTATAAAATTCACGAAATAGAATATTTGTTAAAGCAATCTGACACTCATACTTTGGTTATGATAGAGTATTGCAAAGACATTAACTATAAAGAAATTATAGAAGAACTTTGCCCAGAACTAAAAACGTTAGAACCGGGCAAACCATTATATTCTAAAGCGCTACCATTTTTACGCAACGTAGTTACCGTTGGGTTTAATATGGAAGGTTGCTTAAATTACGAACAAATGCTTTCACGTGCAAGCCTTGTTCCACAAGAAGAAGTTAGAAGGCGCGCTTCGTTAGTTAAACCAGACGACGTTTGTAATATGCAATACACTTCTGGTACAACGGGCTTTCCTAAAGGCGTTATGTTAACGCACAGAAACATAGTTAACAATGGTAAAACCATTGGCGATAGAATGGATTTATCTACTGCAGATAGAATGATGATACAAGTTCCTATGTTCCACTGCTTTGGTATGGTACTTTCTATGACTTCTATGATGACGCACGGTGGAACTTTATGCCCAATACCATATTTTTCACCAAAATCTTCTTTGGCGTGCGTAAACGATGAAAAAATAACTTGCTTTAATGGTGTTCCAACAATGTTTATTGCAATGTTTAACCACCCAGATTTTGCTAAAACGGACTTTTCTTATATGAGAACGGGTATTATGGCAGGTGCAAACTGCCCAGCAGACTTAATGCGTAGGGCATCTGTTGAAATGAATATGAAAGAAATTATTTCCGTTTACGGACAAACTGAAGCATCACCAGGTTGCACTATGGGCGAAGTTAACGAAGATTTAGACCATAGGGTAGAAACGGTTGGTAGTGCTTTCCCTGGCGTAGAGTGTAAAATTATAGACCCAGAAACTGGCGAAGAACTTCCAGACGGCGAAAGTGGAGAATTCGTTGCACGTGGCTTTAATATTATGAAAGGGTATTATAAAATGCCAGAAGCAACTGCTCAAGCAATAGATAAAGACGGCTGGTTACACTCTGGCGATATTTGTTTAAGAACAAAAGACGGCTATTATAAAGTTACCGGCAGATTAAAAGATATGATTATTCGTGGTGGCGAAAACCTTTACCCACGTGAAATAGAAGAATTCTATTTAACCAACCCAAAAGTTAGGGATATTCAAGTAGTTGGCGTGCCAGATGAAAAGTATGGCGAAGAATGTTGCGCTTGGATTATTCTTCATAAAGGCGAAACTTCTAACGAAACTGAAATGAAAGAATATGGCAACGCTTCTATAGCAAGGCATAAAGTTCCAAAATACTTTATGTTCGTAGAAGAATTTCCTATGAACGCGGCAGGTAAAATTTTGAAGTATAAAATGCGCGAAATATCTGCTGAAAAATTAGGATTAAATAAACAATAGGCAAAAAAAAGGAAAGAAATATGACGGAAGCACAAATTTACATTTTAGTTGCTATTGGCGCATACGTAATAGCAATGACTTTAATTGGACTATTCAGTTTTAGAAAGGCCAAAAGTTTAGATAGTTTTTTGTTGGGCAATAGAAAGATTGGCGCGTGGATGACTGCTTTTTCTTACGGCACAACGTATTTTTCTGCAGTAGTTTTCGTCGGTTATGCAGGTCAACACGGCTGGAATATAGGCATTGGCGCTATTTGGATAGGTATTGGCAACGCAATATTAGGTTGCTTGCTTTCTTGGTTGCTTTTAGCCAACAAAACCAGAAAAATGACAAGGGCGTTAAATGCAAAAACTATGCCAGACTTTTTTGAAAAGCGCTATCAATCTAAGGGCTTAAAGTTAATGGCTTCTATAATTATTTTTATATTTTTAGTTCCTTATTCTGCCGCAGTTTATAAAGGCTTAGGCGCTATTTTTGGGGCAATATTCCCTAACGTTGAAGCATGGGTGTGGCTACTTATAATTGCTTGTGTAACTGCCGTATATTTGGTAATTGGTGGGTACATAGCATCTTCTTTAACAGATTTAATTCAAGGAATAATTATGATTGTTGGCATAATTGCCTTAGTTATAGTTGTGTTGCTACACGGCAACGTTGGTGGGCTACAAGGTTTAATAGAAAATTTAGGCAAGTTTGAAAGTGCTTTAGGTGACCCTAACCCAACTACTGGTAGCCAACTAACAAGTATTTTTGGTGGTTCTTCGTTTAAGTTCTTATGCGTTAATATTTTATTAACTAGTTTTGGTACTTGGGGCTTGCCACAAATGATAGGTAAATTCTATGCCGTTAAAGACGCGCCTGCTATAAAAAGAGGAACTATTATCTCTACCATTTTCTGCTTAATAATAGGTTGTGGCGCATATTTAATAGGCGCTACTTCTCGCTTAATTTTAGGTGGGCAACTACCAGAAGGTGGTGTAGACGCAGTAATTCCAACTCTACTAATTAAGGTGTTAGGAAACGGAACTTTTGGGCTAATTTTATTAGCCGTTATAGTAGTGTTATTGCTTTCTGCATCTATGTCTACGTTGCAGTCTGTTGTATTAACTTCTGCATCGGCAGTATCAGTAGACTTTATTCCTACCGTTATGAAAAAAGAAATAGAACCAAAAAAACAAATGCTATTAACTAGAATTTTGTGTTTCGTGTTCGTTGCGTGTTCGTTTATATTCGCTACGTTAAACATACCAATTATAGTTAGCGTAATGTCTTTTTCTTGGGGTGTTGTTTCTGGTTGCTTTATCGGGCCATACCTTTGGAGCTTGTTTTCAAAGAAAACAACTAAAGCTGGTGTTTACGCCGGTATGATAGCAGGTTTATCAACGGTGGGCATTATTACGTTAATAATAACCATAACTTCAGGTTTTTCGGTGGCAGCAAAAAGTTCGCCAGAAATGGGTGTTTTAGCAATGGCTGTTTCGTTAATAATAGTTCCAATAGTTAGCGCGTTAACTAAAAAGAAAACAAGTAAAGAAGAAGCCGAAAGGGTAGAAAACTTATTTAATTGTTATAAAGAAAATTAATATTAAAACGTAAAAAACGGCAAGGCTAAATTTAGCCTTGCCGTTTTACTTATAAAGTAAATAAATTTTAAAGTTTTATTTTTTTATATTCAATATATCGTCTGCCGAGCAATCTAACACAGAGCATAGTTTTGCAAAAGTAGCAAGCATTGGTTGAGCCCTGCCTGAAAGATATTGAGAAACCGTTGCCCTTGAAACGCCAATAGCGTCGGCAATTTCGCTTTTTCTTAAACCAGATTGCTCTATTTCTTTTTTCAAGTTTTCAGTAATAATTAAATCTAAACTCTTTTCCATATTTTAATTATATTAGGTAATGCCTAATTATAATATACGTATTAATTAATTTTTTATTAAAACATGATGAAAACTTGTTGTATAATAGGTCATAGAGATTTTGAAAAAACTAAAGAGTTAGAGTTAAAACTAAATAATATATTGAAAGATTTAATTGAGAATAAAAACGTTACAAATTTTTTGTTTGGTAGCAAAAGTATGTTTGTTGATTTTTGTTATGACATTACATTTTGTTTATTATATTAGTTATAATTTAAATTTTACTAAAACAAAAAGTTCAAATCTCAATTTACAACACAACAATAAAACAACCACCCAAACGGGTGGTTGTTTTATTGGCGCGCCGCAAGAGACACTCCTACGCTATCGCTACGTAGCACTAGCACGTCAGGTTAGCCCATTAAAGCCGTGCGAACTCCTGGCCTTTGGTTCCGTAGACCAACGCTCTGTGCCTAAAGCGTAGCGAAGAAATACGATTGACGGACTATCTTGACGGAGCTTGCAGTTTCCAGCTGAGCAAAATAGTAAAATGAAAAAGATAACTTGTTTTATAGTTGTCTTTTTTGATTGGCGCACCATGACCTTTGTTAAGGCTACGGTCGGTTTGCAAAATAAAAAGGCTACCCACAAGAGTAGCCTTTTTTTAATTGGCGCACCATAAGCGGCTCGAACGCCTAACCTTTGGTTCCGTAGACCAACGCTCTATCCAATTGAGCTAATGGTGCAAATACAATATTTGCTAAAATGCTTAAATATTGTATATCATTTTATTTTATTTGTCAAACACATTTACAAAATAATTTTTTTATTTATTAAAATTGTAAAACGGCTTTAATTCTTCTAACGCCAGAAGAAGAACTTTCTTCCTTTTTAATTATAAACTTGCCAAGTTCAGCCGTGTTCTTTACGTGTGGGCCACCACAAATTTGGTAATCTATATCTCCAATTTTGTAAACGGTAACCATTTGGTCGTTAGAAGTTGGGTTAAACACGCCGTAAGCCCCCATTTCAATAGCCTTTTCATAAGGTAGTTCTTCAATAACCACGTCTAATTTTTGGTTAATTACGTCGTTAACGAAATTTTGTAATTCAATAATTTCTTCTTCAGTCATCTTGTGGTCTAAGTTAAAGTCGAAACGAAGCCTTTCTTCAGTTATATTAGAGCCTTTTTGTTCCGTTTGGTTGCCAAACATTTTTCTTAAACCTGCAAGCATAATATGTGTTGCCGTGTGATATTTGGTTGTGGTTTCCGTTTGTTCAGTTAAGCCACCTTTTGCCTTTTCGCCTTGTGCTTTAGAAAGTTCTTGGTGAGTCTTAAACGCTTCGTTAAAGCCAACTTCATCTACCGTATAGCCTTTTTCAGTAGCAAGTTCAATAGTTAATTCTAGTGGGAAGCCAAAAGTATCGTATAGCCTAAACGCTTGTTTGCCAGAAATAGTTGTTTCTTTTATATAGTTAGCGTCTTTTTGAGCCATAAAAGCATTTTTTCTTTCAATGCCGAAAATACACTTTTCAAACTCTTTCATACCAGCCGTTAGGGCAGATTCAAACTTTTTAATTTCCTTAGTAATTTCTTCTAAAATATAATCTTCTTTTTCTACTAATAGTGGGTATGCTTCGCCGTAAATTTTTTCAATAAAAATTTTAGCAACTTCTAACATACAAGTAGATTCAACACCAAGGTTTTTGCAATACCTTATTGCTCTACGAAGAAGTCTTCTTAAAATATAACCAGCACCCGTGTTAGATGGCACTATTCCGTTTTTGTCGCCAATAAGCATAACGGCAGTTCTAGTGTGGTCTGCAATAATACGCATACATTTTTTAGCAACTTCGTCAGTTTCGTAGTTTTTATTAGAAACTTGTTCTAAATATTTAATGGTGTCTATAAAAAGGTCTGTTTTATAGCCGTCGTCTAAGCCGTTTAAGAAAAGTAAAAGCCTATCTAAACCAAAACCCGTATCTACGTTTTTATTTTCTAATTCTTTATATTTGCCACCTTCTAACTTTTCGTATTGCATATAAACGTCGTTGCCAATTTCAACGTAGCGATTGCTAGTTAAAAAGTCAGAAGAATCTTTTCCGTCTTCTCTAGGGTAGAACCACTCGTTATCTGGCCCGCAAGGAGTACCTATAGTGCCTTCTAATTCCCACCAGTTGTTTTCTTTATCTAAAAAGAAAATATTTTCTTCTTTTATGCCTAATTCTTTTAGGTAGCTAGCAGTTTCGTTATCTTTAGGCGCACTTTCGTTTCCTTCAAAAATGGTAGAACAAATTTTATCTTTATCAAAACCCAAAACGGTGGTTAAAAATTCAAAAGACCAAGCCGTTTTTTCCTTCTTAAAATAGTCGCCTAAAGACCAGTTGCCCATCATTTCAAAGAAAGTGAAGTGGGTAGCATCGCCAACAGAATCGATATCAACGGTTCTAACACAACCTTGAACGTTGCAAAGCCTTGTGCCCATAGGGTGTTTTTTGCCAAGTAGGTAGGGCATAAGTGGTTGCATACCAGCAACGTTAAACATAACCCCGGTAGAGCCGTCGCCAATAAGCGAAACAGCACCAATATTTACGTGGCCTTTGCTTTCGTAAAATTTAATCCATTTATCTCTTAATTCTTTAGATGTAAACATAATTATTACCTATATTATTTCTTTTCTAGAGTATAGCCGTCTTTACTATCTTTAACAAGGTAGCCAAGTTCTGCTAATTTATTTCTAAGTTCATCGCTTTTAGCCCAGTCTTTATTTTGCCTTGCAACAAACCTTTGTTCTGCAATTTTTAAAACTTCTTCTGGAATTTCTACCTTTTCAACTTTGTTATATCTATTAACGAATTCTTTTGCATTCGCCTTAAATAAACCAAGTAGGGCGTAGGTGTTTTTAATTTGGTTAATATCTGCACCAGCCGTGCTATCGTTAGCGTTTATTTTTGCCTTAATGCTCTTAAAATAACCGTAAAGGTTGCTTATGGCAAGGGCAGTATTAAAGTCGTCGTCCATAGCCAAGTTAAAATCGTTATCTATATTTTGGTTTTCGCCCTTAATTTCAAATTTTTCTTCGGCAAGGGCTATTAAAGAATAAAAATCTACCAAATGTTTTTCTGCATCTGGAAAAAGGTTGTCGGTAACGTTAATATCTCCCCTATAATTCGTTTGAAGTAGGGCAAGTTTAATAGTTTCTGGCGAATATTTATCTAAAAGGTCTTTTAAGAATAAACTATTTCCTAAAGACTTACTCATTTTTTGCCCGTTAACTTTAATTAAGCCGTTATGAATCCAAAACTTAGCAAATTGTTTGCCGGTTAATGCTTCCGTTTGGGCAATTTCGTTTTCGTGGTGAGGGAAAATTAAATCTCTGCCACCGCCGTGAATATCTATTTGGTCGCCAAAAGCCTTTCTGTTCATAGTAGAACATTCTATGTGCCAACCAGGTCTGCCTTTGCCCCAAGGAGATTGCCAATAAGGTTCGCCTTCTTTTGCAGATTTCCATAGCGCAAAGTCTAACGGGTTTTTCTTATTTTCTTCGTTATCTATTCTAACGCCGTTCATAGCGTCTTCTAAGTTTCTATGAGAAAGGTTGCCGTAAGAAGCAAAACTTTCTACGCTAAAATACACGTCGCCTTTTTCGGTGGCGTACGCATGCCCTTTTTCTATTAGGGTAGAAACGAAAGCAATAATATCTTCAATACAAGTGGTAGCCTTTAGCCAAACGTTAGGTTCGTCTACTTGAAGCCTTTGCATTTGTTCGTCTATATTTTCTATCATTTTTAGGGCAAACTCATCGGCAGGAATACCCGTTTCGTTAGATTTAGCAATAATTTTATCGTCTACGTCGGTGTAATTTCTTGCATAAGTTACTTCGTAGCCTTTCTTTTCTAAATATTTTCTAATAATATCGTAAATAAGTGCTTGGTAGGCGTGCCCAATATGTGCTTCGCCAGAAACGGTTATACCGCAAGCATACATTTTTACTTTTCCTTCAACTAAAGGTATAAATTCTTGTTTTTTACCTGCTAAGGTGTTATAAATTCTCATAAAAAACCTACTTTTCTAACCTATTTATTTTTTCTTCTAATTGGAACAATTTTTCTCTTAAATGGCAAATTTCTTCTTGCAACGGGTCACTTTTTTCTTGTTGTAAATCGTTAAGTTTTTCGCCGTTAATTCTAACAACTCTACCCGGTACGCCAACCACCGTTGCATATGGTGGAACTTCTTTTAATACAACTGCACCAGCACCAATTTTAGCGTATTCGCCAACGGTAAAGCCACCTAAAACTTTTGCGCCGGCACTAATAATAGCACCTTTTTTAACGGTTGGGTGACGTTTGCCTTTTTCTTTACCAGTACCACCTAAGGTAACGCCTTGATATATTACAACCCCTTCTTCAATTTCTGCCGTTTCGCCAATAACCGTACCTGCGCCGTGGTCTATAAAAACCCCAGGGGCTATTTTTGCAGCAGGGTGAATTTCTATACCCGTAAGCCACTTAGCAAATTGGCTTGTTGCCCTTGCTAAAAGCCTTAATTTAATTCTATATAAAAAATTTGCCCATCTGTGCCAAGAAAGTGCCTTAACACCAGAATACGTTAGCCAAATTTCAAATTTATTTCTTGCAGCAGGGTCGTTTTGCTTTGCAGCATTAATATCTGCTATTAGTTTTTTGCACATTTTTTTCCCTTAAAATTTATTTTAGTAAACCTTAATACCTTTTTCTTCAAGTGTAGTTTTAAGTTCTACTGGGAACTTAGAATCTACTACCAAGCAGTTTATGTCTTTTAACGTAGCAAAGGTGTAAGGTGTGTTTTTGTTTATTTTAGAACTATCTACAAGCATAATAACTTTGTTTGCTTTGTTTATAACTTGTTTTTTAACTTCTGCTTCCGATTGGCTACCACAAGTAAATTCACCCGTTTCGGTAATAAAACCAGTAGCAGTCATAACGGCAGTGGCAATGTTAATTTGGTTAATAAAGTCGGTACAAGTTTTGCCAACGGTAATAAAGTTACTTTTTTTAATATCGCCACCAAGTATTGCAACGGTTGGCTTATTTTTTCTTAAAATTGTTTCTGCAATGTTAAGTGCGTTAGTTAAAACGTAAAACTTATCGTCTGGCAAAGCCCTAGCAAAATAGGTTGTGGTAGAGCCACCATCTATAAAAATACAACTTTTCTTTTCGACTAAATCTATTGCTTTTTCTGCAATTTCTAATTTTTCGGTTGCGTTATAAACAATTTGTTCAGTAAAATCTTTTTCTTTTGCCTTTAGAACGCTATCTACAGAAATAGCCCCGCCAGAAACTCTAATAAGTGCGTTAAGTTCTTCTAATCTTGCTAAATCTCTGCGTAAGGTCATAGAAGAAATGTCGCTAAAAACCCTTTCTAATTCGTGAAAGGAAATTTTTCCAACTTTGTCTACGTATTCTTTTATCATCTGTAATCTTTCTTTCATTGGTCGCCTCCTAGTAGGTATCTAATTTAATATATTTTAACAGAATAAAATAAAATAATCAAGGAAGAAAAGGGTATTTAGCATATTAAACTCAAAAATTTTTATTTTATAATAAAAAATAATTAAAGATTTGCTAAAATACTTAAAATAAATTGATTTTTTTACGAAAAAGATATACAATAATATTTGACTTTTATAAAAGTAAAAAATTTGGAGTGAGATAATGTTAGATTTAAAGAGAATTCAAGAAAACAAAGAAAAAGTTGAAGAACTTCTTTTAAGAAAGGGCTACAAAGCAGATTTCGATACTATTTTGAAATTAGACGAAGAAAGAAGGGCAATTATTTCTAAAATTGAACAATTAAAGGCGGAAAGAAACAAAGTTTCTGCGCAAATTCCTGCACTTAAAAAAGCAGGTCAACCGGTAGAACAAATTTTTGCAGATATGCGTGCTTTAGGCGAAAAAATTGCCGAAGGAGACAAGCAAACTGCAGAACTAGAAGAAAAAGTATTCTCTTTACTATCTTCCATACCAAATATTCCAGATGAAGATTTACTTTCTGGCGAAAAAGAAAACAACCAAGTTATTAAAGAGGTTGGCAAAAAACCTGAATTTAATTTCAAAATGCAAAACCACGTAGATTTATGCACTAAACTTGGCATTATAGATTACGCTAGGGGTACAAAACTTTCTGGTGGTGGATTTTGGATTTATAGAAAAGACGGCGCAAGGTTAGAATGGGCGCTACTTAACTTCTTTATTTCAGAACACTTAAAAGACGGCTATGAATTTATTTTACCACCACACCAATTAGGTTATAATTGTGGTTTTGGCGCAGGTCAATTCCCAAAATTTAGCGATGAAGTTTATTGGTTAGACTGCGATGAAGACAGAAAGAAAAATAGGTTTATTCTTCCAACGGCAGAAACTGCGTTAGTAAATATGTATGCTAACGAAATTATAGACGAAAGTAAACTACCAATGAAATTTTTTGCATATACTCCTTGCTATCGTAAAGAAGCAGGTTCTTATAGGGCAGAAGAACGTGGTATGATTAGAGGTCACCAATTCAACAAAGTAGAAATGGTGCAATACGCTCACCCAGAAAAATCTATGGAAGCATTTAACGAATTAGTAGATAAGGCTGCTTCTTTAATAGAAAAATTAGGTTTACATTTTAGGGTTAGTAAACTTGCCGCAGGGGATTGTTCTGCATCTATGGCAAGAACTTACGACATTGAAGTTTGGATTCCAAGTATGGGCATTTACAAAGAAGTAAGTTCCGTAAGTAATGCAAACGATTATCAAGCAAGAAGAAACAACACTAAATATAGAGATAGCGTTACTGGTAAACCTGCTTTCGTTCATACGCTTAACGGCTCTGGGTTAGCAACTAGTAGGGTGTTCCCAGCACTTATTGAACAATACCAAAATGAAGACGGCTCTATAACTATTCCAGAAGTTTTAAGACCGTTTATGGGCGGGCAAACAATAATTAAATAGTAAAAAAATTAAATAACAAAAAACTTTAACCCATTTCTAAGCAAATGGGTTAAATTATATAGGTAAAAATATGAACGCATCTAAAAAATGTTTACAATGCCTTTACGAAAAACAAAGCCAAAAGGCTAACGGCAAAGAAAAAAATAAAGAATTATTTTTGCAAGGCTTAAAAGAAATTTTATTTGGCAAAGATAATAATACTTCTACTGCCGTTTTGCTTTATAGAATAAATAGACTGCACGAAAAATGTTTTGGCTACGTAGATAAAATGACGGAACTAAAAAGCAAATACAACCATTTTATTATGGAGCAAGAGCCACTTATAAACGAAATATTAGAAAGTTCTACCGATAGATTAGATAAGGCTATTTCTTTTGCTTGCGTAGGAAATTACATAGATTTTGGCGCAAACGCACACATAACCGAAGAAGAACTAAAGGGGCTTATAGTTAACGTTAAAAACAAAAGTTGCAACCAAAACGAACTAAAAATATTCAAAGAAGAATTAAAAAATGCAAAAACTTTGGTTTATTTAGCAGATAATTGTGGCGAAATTGTTTTCGATAAAATTTTGGTAAAAACCATTTTAGAACTCTACCCTAATTTAGATATAACTTTTATGGTTAGGGGTGGCGAAGTTCTTAACGACGTTACTATGGTAGACGCTAATGAAGTAGGTATAACAAAGCTTGTAAAAGTAGTAGATAACGGCGTTGCCGTTGCAGGCACTCCGTTAGATATGATTAGCAAAGAAGCAAAAGAAATTATAACCGGTGCAGACGTAATAATTTCTAAAGGTCAAGGCAACTTTGAATCTTTACTTGGAGAAAACTTAAACCCTTATTACCTATTTATGTGTAAGTGCGAAATGTTCGTTGAAAGGCTTAAATTAAGTAGGTTAGACTGCGTTTTCTGTAAAGAAAGCAGATTAAACTTAGAATAAGTTAAAAAACTAAAAATTTGTTAAATAATAAAATGGTGTGTTAATTTTTAACAAAAATAACAAAAAAACTAGGTAAATTGTTAAAAATTTTCATAAAAACATAAGTAAAATGCTTTACAAATAATGTAGAATAATGTATAGTATAGTTGTCAAAGGCAAAAAGTCCTTATGGCTAAAAACGCTCATCATTTTCCCCCTTATCATATATTATTCAAAAAGCAGTAAACCAAGTTTATTGCTTTTTGAATTTTTTAGAAAGATTTCACAAAGGAGTTGGCTATGGCAAAAGGTGAAATAGCAAGAGAATATTTTTTAAGTGGTTATAATTGCGCCGTGTCGGTTGCGCTAGCATTTAAGGAAGAATTAGGTTTAGAAGAAGAACAAATTAAAAGGTTAACTATTGCTTTTGGTGGTGGATTGGCAAGGCAAAGGCTAACGTGTGGTGCCGTTTCGGCAATGGCAATGGTTATAGGGTACGCTAAATCTAACGGCGAAAGCAGGGCAGATATTTACCCAATAGTACAACAAGCGTGCAAAGAGTTCAAAGAACAAGTTGGTTCTTTAATTTGTGGCGAGTTGCTTTCTAAAAAAATAGCAATAAATACTTCGCCCGTTCCAGAAGAAAGAACAAAAGAATATTACGTTAAAAGACCTTGTGCAGATATGTGCTATCTTGCAGGGGAAATAGCAGAAAGGTATTTAGCAAAATAGTTTTTTGTAAAAACTTGAAATAAATTTGCTAAAAATTTAAATAAAATACTTTATTCTTGTTAAAGTTTATTGACAATGTTGAAAAGTATTAGTAAAATATAAGTTGTAAATTAAGGTTTTGGAGATAAAAATGAAAAGATTTTCAAAAATAATAGTAAATATATTGGCAATCGTAATGTTAATGCTTTCTTGTTTTTCGCTAGTTGCTTGTGAAGACATTAGAAGAATTGCCATCACCGTAGAAGTATACGATATGGAAACGGAAACTATGGAAGAACGCACACTTACCATAGACTTATATAGGCATTTAGCACCAGACACTGTAGATTCTATTGTTGCACTCGTTAACGAAGGATACTACGATTCTTCTGCAGAAAAGGGTGAATTGTTCTTTTACACTATGGGCTCTTATAAACAAATTATGTTGGGCAATTTCCTTTATAAAGACGAGGGGATAGAAGTTAACGGCAACCCTCCTACAATAAACGGCGAATTTAATGCAAACGGTGTTATTGGCTCTAATTTAACCCACACGGAAGGCGCAATAGGTTTATGGCGTACTTGGTCGGCAGAAGGCAGTTATAGCGAAAACGATGGTTATGCAAACACGGGCAGTGCAACTTGGTTTATGCCAACTAGCGATTTATCTTCTAGTTACGACGGGTATTTCTGTATTTTTGGCAGATTTAATTTTGAAAGTGGTTCTGAAAACAACGAAATTTGGCAAGATATAAAAGCAATGTTTAACAATGGTATAACTTATTATGAAAAATACGAAGTATTTTACACCGGCGAATATAACCCAGAAGTAGAAAATTGTGGTTTAACTGCTAACGTTATTGAATACGATAATTTTAAAGAAGAAAACATTTCTGGTTTATTTAAGGCAGAAGGTAAATTTGCAAGTGCACCACAAATGTATAATCACTACACAATAAACGTTCCTGTAATCAATAAAGAAAATGGTGGAACTAAACAAGTAGGTGCAAGAATAGTTAAAATGGAAGTTGTTTAGTAAACAATCAATATAAAAATAAAAGGCTAAAAGTTAAATTTTAGTCTTTTTTTTGTAAAAAAGTTGTAAAAAACGTAGTAAATCGTTTGCTAAAAAACAATATATATGCTAAAATAAAAAAACAAAAAAATTCACACTCGTAAAGTAACGAACTTTCGTGTTTTTCGTAAATCTCATCTAACGGAAATGTCGTTCGTAAAAAAGGCTTGCGGGGAGGAATAACGGAGGAATTTATATGTCAGTTATTACAATGAAACAACTCCTTGAAACAGGGGTACACTTTGGTCACCAAACAAAGCGTTGGAATCCAAAAATGAAAAAGTACATCTATGGCGAAAGAAATGGTATTCATATTATCGACCTAGAACAAACTGTAGAAATTATTGAAAAACAAGTTTATCCTTTCGTAGTAGAACAAGCAAAACAAGGCAAAAGCATTTTGTTCGTTGGTACTAAAAAACAAGCACAAGAAGCAGTTAAAGAAGAAGCTGAAAGATGTGGCCAATTCTACATTAACTCAAGATGGTTAGGTGGTACGTTAACAAACTTCAAAACCATTAGAAGCAGAGTAGAAAGGTTAAACAAACTTAACACAATGGAAAAAATGGGCGAATTCGACCTACTTCCAAAGAAAGAAGTTATCGGCTTAAAAGCAGAAAGAGATAAGTTAGAAACTAACCTTGGCGGTATTAAAGAAATGAGAACTCTTCCTGGCGTTATGTTTATCGTAGACCCAGACCAAGAAGATATTGCCGTTATGGAAGCAAGAAAACTTCATATTCCTATCATCGCTATTACAGATACAAACTGCGACCCAGATTTAGTAGATTACGTTATCCCTGGTAACGACGATGCTATTAGAGCAATTAAACTAATTGCAGGCGCTATTGCAGATGCTGTTATTGAAGCAAACCAAGGCGAAGAACAAGCAGTTGAAACTGAAGAAGTTGTAGCAGAAGAAGTTGCTAAAATTGAAGAATAATTAAATTTTAAGGAGAAAACTTATGTTTACTAATAAAGATATAATGGAACTTCGTAAAAAAACTGGTGCTGGCGTTGCAGACTGCAAAAAAGCATTAGAAAACACGAACGGAGATATGGATAAAGCAGTAGACTTTTTAAGAGAAAAAGGTATTGCTACTGCTGCTAAAAAAGCATCTAGAATTGCTGCTGAAGGTGTTGTTGCATCTAAAGTAGTAGGTAACGTAGGCGCATTAGTAGAAGTTAACTGTGAAACAGACTTCGTTGCTAAAGGCGATATGTATTTAGAATTCGTTAACAGCGTTGCAGATTACGTTATTAACAACGAAGTTAACTCTATTGAAGAATTAGTTAGCGCTAAACAAGAAGAAACTATTAACGCTACTGCAAAAATCGGCGAAAAAATTTCTATTAGAAGGTTCGTTAAATATACTGCAGAAAACGGCTTAGTTGAAGCATACATCCACATGGGTGGTAAAGTTGGCGTATTAGTAGAATTAGAAGGTTGCACTTGCGACAAGGCTAAAGAACTTGCACACGATATCGCACTTCAAATTGCTGCTGCAAAACCACTTTACGTATGTTCTTGTGAAGTTCCTACAGAAGTTTTAGAACACGAAAAAGAAATTCTTAAAGCACAAGCACTTAACGAAGGTAAACCAGCTGCTATCGTAGACAGAATGGTTGAAGGCAGAGTTAAAAAATATTACGAAGAAGCATGCTTATTAAACCAAGCATTCGTTAAAGACCCATCTATCACTATTGAAAAATTAGTTAAAAAATATGGCGATGAAATGGGCAAAACTCTTTCTATTAAACGTTTCACTCGTTTTGAAATGGGCGAAGGCTTAGAAAAGAGAAACGACGATTTCGCTGCAGAAGTTGCTGCTCAAATGGGTAAATAATTTTAATTAAAAATATTAAGCCTGCAATTTGCAGGCTTTTATTTTTTTGTTTATTGACAACGTTTAGTTAATATGTTAAAATTAGCAAGTTGTTAAAAAGTTTTTATACAAAGTATAAAAGGAGAAAAAAATGGAAGTTGCTAAAAAAAGGAACGGCTTTGCAAGTGGTTTAGGCTTTATATTAGCCGCAGCAGGCTCTGCCGTAGGGCTTGGTAATCTTTGGGGGTTTCCTTATAAAACGGGCGCAAACGGTGGCGCAGCCTTCGTTTTCGTTTACATTATTTGCGTATTACTAATGGGTTCTATTGCGTTGGTTGCAGAAATGTACCTTGGCAGACGTGCGCAAGCAAACCCAGTTACCGCGTATAAAAAGGCAAATAAAAATTTAGGTTTCGTTGGCGTTTTGGTAATTATAATACCATTTTTAATTATATGTTATTACAGCGTTTTAGGTGGTTGGACTTTTAAGTTTGCAGTTAACTCTTTCCAACCTATTCAAGATGCTGCAAATAACGGCACAAACTTTTTTAGTTCGTTTAGTAGTAACGCTTTTGAACCTGTTTTTTATACGTTAGTTTTTCTTTTAATAGCTGGCGTTATAATAATGGCAGGTGTAAAAGGTGGCATAGAAAAGGCATCTAAAGTGCTAATGCCAATGTTGTTTATTTTATTAGTAGCAGTTGCAATATATTGTTTATGTTTAGGAGATGGAGTTCTTCAAGGGCTAAACTTCTATTTGAATCCAGATTTTTCTAAACTTGGGTTCGACGGGGTTTTAGCAGCAATGGGGCAAGCCTTTTATTCGTTATCGTTAGGTATGGGCATTATGGTATCTTACGGCTCTTATACAGATAACAAAATTAAAATAGGTAAATCTATTGCTATGATTGCCGTTTTCGATACGTTGGTTGCTTTAATAGGTGGTTTAGCAATTTTCTCTGCAGTAGGTGCGTTGCAACCAGAACTATTAGGTACTGGAAACCTTGGTGGCGTTACCTTAATGTATATGGTTTTACCAAAAATCTTTGGGCAGATGGGGGGAATTGGTCAATTAGTTTCTTTCTTCTTCTTTGCTATGGTAGTTATTGCAGCGTTAACTTCGGTTATATCTTTATTAGAAGTTGCAACTCAATTCGTTATACAAAAATTTAAAATACCAAGGAAAAAAGCCACTATAATTTTAGGAATAGTATGTTTTATCGTATCAATTCCAATAGCATGGTCGGTAGGTGGCGCATTTAACGGCGCAATAAATCTTTTTGGGTTTGATTTACTAACTTTCTTAGATGAAATGACAAACACCATATTAATGCCTATGGGCGCACTATTCTCTTGTTTGGCAATAGGTTGGTGCGTTGGAGATTATAAAAACTTTAAGCAACGCATAAATCCACTACACACCTACAGAGAATTAAGTAAAGACGGGTTAGATATTGGTTGGTTTGGTAAAATTTTTGCATTTATGGTTAAATACGTTGGGCCATTACTAATATTGTTTATAGAGATTTTTGGTATAATAGGCAAAGTAAACGACAACGGGGTAAGTTATTGGTGGGTAATAATATTCTCTGCAATACTAATAATTGCATCGGTAATCGTTTATTTCGTATTCTTCAAAAATGCAAATACAGGCTGTAATGCAGATGAATTAGATATAGCAGAAAAAGCAATTAAAGAATAAAAAAACTAAATAAAAAAGCCCTTGCGAAAATTCGCAAGGGCTTAATAATTTTAAATTAGTTAAACCATTTATTGTTTATTTTTTTAGTTGCAATTAGTAGTGGGTAGCCGAAAGCATAAACGGAAAGGGCTTGGCCAATAGTTAAAAAGGCAACTTGAACTATGTAAATAAATTCGCCCGTGCCGTAGGCGAAATACCAAATTACTGGCAACAAAAAGGCGTTAAGAAGTACTGGAAAAAGCCCACCAACGAAAATTTTTAAGGGCAAATTTTTAATAAATTTACCAATAAAATAAGTTAAAATTCCTGCAATTAATGTAATTAAACTGCCAAAAATGCAGTCTAAAATAACGCAACCGGTTATTAAATTAGTTAAAAAACACCCCACGAAAAGCCCAACGATAGCCTCTGGAAAAATAAGTGGTAAAAGGGTTAACCCCTCGCTAATTCTTATTTGAATTACCCCGCTTGCAAGTGGAAAAACAGCAAGCGAAAGCACTACGTAAAGCCCTGCAAAAATTCCGCATTTAGTTATAAACTTTGTTGTAGAATTCATAAAAAATACCCTTTCTTCTTAAAAAACACAAGAAAAAAGGGTAATAAATAGTATTCTTCTTTCTCGGTTGTTTTTTAGAAGTGTTATCCGAAAACCTTCTTATAAATACAGTATAACTAAAAATTAAAAATTTTGCAAGCGTTTTAGTTAGTAAAGTAAACTTTCTACGCCATCGAACTTTTTTTTGCAGTTTTTTATTTCTTCTTCCGTTGCAGAATGCACCCTATAATACCCACATTCCGTTAATAGCATAAAGGTCTTAAACTGGTCGTGAAAAGTTTTTTCCATACAATCTTTTATTGTGGTTAAAAACCCTTTACTGCACCCTTCGGTTAAAATTTCTGCATAGGTTTTTGCTAGGTTTTTTTCTAAAATTAGCATATCTACAATAGTATCTTTTTCGTTTAAGGTTACTTCTGTTTTATAATCCATAATTCACTCCTTATAATAAATTAAAAATGGTGTTAAACCTTTCTTGGTGGTTGTCTGCAATTTTGTTAAATTCTTCTGCTAGTTTTACGTCTGTTACCGTTCTAGCGTAAAGCCTTGCTTTTTTACAAGCGCATTCTTCTAAAGTAAGTAAGTCGTGTATTAAAACAACTTCTTTTTTAGTAAGCATATTATTCATAAAATTCCCCCTAAATATTAGTAAATAAATGATTACCAAAAACAGCAAAAATTATACTAAAAAAATAAAAAAGGTTGCTTTTTTGCAACCTTTTTAACACTTTTTAATTTAATTATACAACAACGTTTACGGTAATTTTTGCGCTTTCTTCTGCAGAAATTCTAACCGTTACGGTGTATTTTCCACAAGCCTTAATATTAGATTCTAATTGAATTTTTTTCTTGTCTATATCAAAGCCTAAATCGTATAATTTATCGGCAATTTCTTTGTTAGTAATGCTACCAAAAAACTTACCACCAGCACCACTTTTTGCAGTTATGGTTATTTCTTGCCCGTTAATTTTATCTTTTAATTCTTTGTTTCTTTTAAGCATTTCGCTATGGTGAAAAGCTTGTGCTTCTTTTTTAGTTTTATTGTCGTTAATAGCAACGGCATCTGCAATTTTGGCAAGCCCTTGTTTAATTAAAAAGTTTCTGCCATAGCCGTCTTTAACTTCAATAATTTCGCCTGCTTTTCCGCTACCTTTTACGTCTTTTAATAATACAACTTTCATAATAAATCCTCTCTAAAAATATTGTATATTTAATTTTAAAAAATGTCAACACTAAAAAGGTATATTTTATTTATTTAAGCCCATAATAATTGTAAAGGAGTGGTTATGAAAAATTATTCTATTAAGTGTGACGTAACTAAGTGCCAACACAATGCAGACGGCTGTAATTGTAATTTAGATACGATTAAAGTTACTTGCTGTTGTGGCGAACAATGCACTTGTTGCGGAAGTTACCATGAAAGAGAAAGTTATTAACAAATTTAACGTTATTAACCGAAAAAACTAAAACTAAAAAGCAAAAGGCTACCTTGTTTGGTAGCCTTTTGCTTTCATATATTATTCAAAAAACCAAAAACCTAAAATATCTTCTAATAATATTTTCTAACAAATTTAAGCAAAAGTCAATAGAGTTAGAAATATTTTTAAAAATAATTTAAAAAAATTTCGAAAAAGGGTTTGATAATTCAAAATATTACTCTTTAGTAATTTAAAGTTTAGTTGACAAAGTTATATGTATATATTATAATATTATTAATTTAAATTAGGGCATTATACGTTGTATTGGCAAAAACCTAAAAAAGCCAAGCACAACGATATTATTTTTAATTAAATCTGTAAAATAATCGGAGGAATTTATTATGGCAGAAGAAGTAATACTTACTAAAGAAGGTAAAGAAGAATTAGAAAAACGTTTAGAATACTTAAAAGTAGAAAAACGTAAAGAAATTACCGAAAGAATTAAAACGGCAAGGGAATTTGGCGACCTTTCTGAAAACGCAGAATACGATGCTGCTAAAAACGAACAAGCAATGATAGAAGGCGAAATTTTAGAAATTGAAGAAAAGTTAAACCACGCCGTTATCATTAAAGAAAACGCAAATAAAAAAGGCGTTATATCACTAGGTAGTAAAGTAGATTTCGTTGATGAAGATTTAGGCGAAGTTTTCTCTTACGAAATAGTTGGTACAACCGAAGCAGACGTAGAATTAAACAGAATTTCTAACGAATCTCCAATAGGTAACGCACTATTAGGCAGAAAAGCAGGCGATACTGTTAGAGTTTCAGCCCCTGCAGGTATAACCACCATAACGGTTAAAAAAGTATATTAATTTAAGGTAAGAAAAAATGGAAGAAATTAAAAACACACCTATAGTAGAAGAACAAGACCTTAACGAAATTTTAAAAATTCGCCGTGAAAAATTAGAAAATATGGTTAAAGACGGCAAAAACCCTTACGTAAAAGTAAAGTTTAACCGTACTAATTTAAGCACGGATATTTTAAATAACTACGAAGAATTCGAAGGCAAAGAAGTTTCTGTTGCAGGTAGAATTTTATTCAAAAGAATTATGGGTAAAGCGTCTTTTGCAAAGATTTTAGACGGCAAAGGCTCTATTCAACTTTACTTATCTATTAACGACCTTGGCGACGATTACGTTGCTTTTAAAGACTACGATATTGGCGATATTATTGGTGTTAGTGGTATAGTTTTCAAAACCAGAACGGGCGAAACTTCTATTCATACAACCAAAATAGAACTTTTAAGTAAATCTTTATTACCATTACCCGAAAAATATCATGGCTTAAAAGACCAAGATACAAGGTATCGTCAACGTTACGTAGACTTAATTGCTAACCCAGAAGTTAAAAACACTTTCGTAGTGCGTTCTAAGGTTTTGGCTTTTATTAGAGATTACTTAAACAACTTAGGCTATATTGAAGTAGATACACCTGTTCTACACACTTTAGAAATAGGCGCTGCTGCAAGGCCTTTTAAAACTCACCACAACGCGCTAGATATAGATATGTATTTACGTATAGAAACAGAACTTTACCTAAAAAGGTTAATAGTTGGTGGGTTCGATAAAGTTTACGAAGTAGGCAGAATTTTCCGTAACGAAGGTATGGATGCATCTCATAACCCAGAATTTACTACAATAGAAATGTATGAAGCTTATAGCGACTACTTTGATATGATGAACCTTATTGAAGATATGTACAGAAAACTTGCAGTTGCTATTTGTGGAACGGATACGGTAACTTACCAAGGCGTAGAAATTGCTATTGGCAAACCTTGGGAAAGACTTACTATGATAGAAGCAGTTAAAAAATATGCTGGTGTAGACTATTATTCTTGGGCAACTGATGAAGATGCAGTTAAATGCGCTAACGAACACGACGTTCATTTAGAAGAAGATGCTAAGCCTACAAAGGGCAACGTGTTAATTGCTTTCTTTGACGCGTTCGTTGAAGATAAATTAATTCAACCAACAATTATTTACGACTACCCTGTAGAAAATTCTCCACTAGCAAAAAGAAAAGAAGACGACCCTGCATTTACCCAAAGATTTGAATACTTTATGTATGCAAGGGAAATGGGTAACGCGTTCTCTGAATTAAACGACCCTATCGACCAAAAAGAAAGGTTCGTTCGCCAAGTAGAAGCAAAAAGGGCTACTGGTGCAAATGCAGAAGTAGATGAAGATTTTATTACTGCTTTAGAATATGGTATGCCTCCAACGGGTGGTTTAGGTTTAGGGTTAGATAGATTGGTTATGATTTTAACAGATAGCCCTTCTATTAGAGACGTAATATTGTTCCCAACAATGAAACCAATTAAAAAGTAATTAAAAGAGTTTTAAGAAAAGAAATGGATAGTAAAATAACTAAAAAAAGATTATATAATTTTTTAGAATACGACTGGATTGCTATTATTGCATCTATAATAGGTGCAATAATACTATTTAGCGTGCTATTCTCTTTCTTTTCCGTTAAACTAACGCCAGGTCAATATTTTAAGTATTTTTACGATAACGGTGTTGCTTCTGAAAACGACACGGCTTTTTATAGCATGTTAAAAGATAACAATACCTTTAGTTACGACGTTTTAGAACTTAAATCTGAACGATTAATAGGCGACAATCAAATTCTTCCAGCTAGGCTTTCTATTCAGGAGGGAGATGCCATTATATCTTCGTTAAAGGTTGATGAAGAACAAGAATATAGCCCAGCATATAAAGTTATTAAAAATCAATACTATTTCGTTTATGATTTCGATACTATTTTGGTAGATGCTATAAATTACTTAAAGACTTTTATTGCAGACCAAACTGAAAAAGAAAAAATTAGCGTAGAAACTTTAGAAAGTTTAACTTATGATGCGTTAAGTAAAGAGTTAATAGATAACAACTTTTTAACCCGTATGGCAAAAGATAACCGTTTTAGAAGCCAAGCGCAAAAAGAAGAAGGTAAACTTTTAGAAAGGGCTAGAATAGAAAAATTAGTTAACGAAGTTAAAAATTTTAAAAAGATTATAGTCTATAACGAAAATCAAACGGAAGAAAACAAAATTTTTTATAAACCAACCGTAAAGGTTGATGATACAGAAAAAACAGCAAACTTTGGGTTAAAACTAGAAAAATTGCCTTATGAAAATTCAGAAAAAAAGGCAAACCACCACGTTTCAGAGTTTTTTAGGTTAAGTGGCGAAAGCACTGCTAAAGATACCGTTTTAATTTTGTTTAACTTTGTTAAACAACAACCAAACTTGCAGTTTGAAAGCATTAGTTTCGTAAACGAAATCGTTAGGCAATGTTCTAATATTTTAGGTTAATTATTATGTTAGAATTAAAAATTTATAACACAATAAAAAATTATGCAGTTAAAAACCCAGTTCGTTTTCATATGCCAGGTCATAAGGCAGACGAAGGGTTTTGTGCTTTATTCAAAGACGCTTGTTTAGACGTTACCGAAGTTAGTTCCTTAAAATTAGAAGAAGTGGTGTTAAGCGCAGAAGAAGACTTAAAGAAAATATTGCAAGTAGAGTTTTGCAAAATACTTTCTGGTGGAACAAGTTTAAGTGTTTTGGCGCTAACGTATGCCGTTAAAGGTTTTGGCAACAGCATAATAATTAACAGAAATTCACATCAAAGCATATTTAACGCGTTAAAACTTTTTAATATAGAGCCAATTTTTGTTGGCGAAGAACTTGTAAACGGCTTTTTTACCTTGCCAACGGCAGAACAAATAGACGTTTTGTTAAAAAACAACCCTAACTGCATTGGTGCGTTTTTAACTTATCCAGATTATTTTGGAAGAACTTTCGATATAATGGAAATTTCTAACATATTAAAGAAAAGGAATAAGTTGTTTTTAATAGATAACGCTCACGGTGGGCATTTTAGATATTCTTTTAACGGCTTATATGCAGGTAGATATGCAGATGCTTTTTGTGAAAGCACGCATAAAACCCTAAACTCTCTTAACCAAGGCGCACTAATAGGGGTTAACAATAAAAACTTAATAAACTTGGTTAAAGAAGGGGTTAATATTTTTTCAACAACAAGCCCTTCTTACCCAATATTAGCATCTGTTGAATACGCAGTAAAAAAGGCTTTTGAAGAAACCTATAAATTACCAAGTTTACAAAAAGAAATTACTTTATTAAGAAATAACCTTATAGATTTAGGGTATAAAATAGACGAAAATACAGATATTTTTAAACTTTCAATAGATTGCAAAAATTTAGACGTTTCTGCTTACGAAATAGAAAGAATTTTAGAAAAAAACAATATTTTCGTAGAACTTTGCAACGAAAGAAGAATTTTGTTTATGTTTTCGTATCAAACCAAAACAACGCACATAAACAAGTTATTTAACCTATTAAAAAGCATTATAACGGGCGCAAAACAAAGGTTAAATAAGCAAAAAGAAATAACCTTTGGCGCAAGAAAAACAACTTATTTAACGGCAATAAACGGCGAATACGAGTTAGTTTCGCTAAAAGAAAGTGTTGGTAAAATAAGCGCAGTAAACGTAGGAACTTTTCCACCTTGCTACCCAATAATTTGCGCAGGCGAAGAAATAACGAAAGATAGCGTAGAATATTTACTAAGCGCTAAAAACGTTTACGGGTTAACGGAAGAAAAAATAAAAATAGTTAGGAAATAAAAAATGAAAGGCAAATTAGTTACTTTTGAAGGATGCGAAGGGGTAGGTAAATCTAAACAAATTACCCTATTGCAAGAGTATTTGAAAAGTAAAAACATACAATATTATTTAACAAGAGAACCGGGTGGCTCTAAAGTTTCAGAAAAGATTAGAAATATTATTTTAGATAAGAATAATTCTACGATGACAGACGAGTGCGAAGCCCTTTTATACGCATCTGCAAGGGCGCAATTATTAAAAGAAATAGTTAAACCTAAATTAGACAACGGCGAACTTGTTTTTTGCGATAGATATATAGATTCTTCTTTTGCATACCAAGGCTATGCAAGGGGGTTGGGGTTAGAATTCGTTAAAAGAGTTAACGATTATGCCGTTAGCAACTTTATGCCAGATTTAACTTTATTTTTAAATCTTCCTCCAGAACAAGCCTTCAAAAGAAAAGGCGGGGCAGATGCTGGCGATAGGTTAGAACAATCTGGTATGGAATTCCACAATAAAGTTTACCAAGGTTACCTTGACCTTGCTAAAATTTATAAAGATAGGTTTGTTGTTATAGATGCAAGTGGAACAAAAGAACAAACCCATAATAAAATTATAAACGCATTAAAAGAACACGGCATAATTTAATTTGCCCAAAGGTTAGTAAATGATAGATTTTTTCTCTCTTGTAAAAGACACAAATGCATATAAAATAGTACGTGGCGAAAAAAGTAAAAACACTCTTTCGCACGCCTATATACTTGTGTGTTCAGACGAGAAGTGTTTGAATAATTACTTAAAAGAATTTGCTAAACTTTTAACCTGCGAACAATTTGATGCTTGTAATACTTGTAGGGTATGTAATTTAATAGAAAAAAATAGGCATCAAGATATTTATTTTTATCCTAAAACGGAAAACCCCGTTAACGTAGAAGACGTTGCAGAAATTATTAACGAAAGTATTATTAAACCAATAGAATTAAATAAAAAACTTTTCGTAATAAATTTTAAAGATAATGCAAGTTTATCCGTTCAAAACAAATTATTAAAAACCTTAGAAGAACCACCTAAAAACGTATTCTTTTTAATAGGAGTTTTAAGCGAGCACGCACTATTGCAAACGGTGAAATCTAGGGCAAAGAAAATAGAAATTTTTCCGTTTGATAAAGAAAAATTATTCAATGCGCTAAAAAATGAATTAACCGACGAAGTTAGTTTAGAAAGGGCAATATCTTTAACCGACGGCACTGTAGGGCAAACGGTAAAATTATATAACGATAAAAACTTTTTTAGCACGGTAGATTTAGTTGCCGAAACTTTGGTAAATATGAATTCAAGTAAAAACGTGCTAGAATATTCAACAAAAATAACAAAACTTTCGCAAGAATTAGAAGATTTTCTTTCCGTTTTAGAACTTGCCTTAAAAGATATGTTGGTAAGTTTAGAAGGTAAAGAAAATTTAGTTCAAAACAAAGAACTTCTTGCAAAAACAAAAAAAGCAACGGGCTTTAACGTGGCATCGCTACTATACGGATTAGAAAAGGTAGAAGAAGCCAAAAAACGCAAAAAAGCCAACGCCACTAACACTATGCTAATAGAGTGGTTGTTGCTTCAAATTTTGGAGGGGAAATTTAAATGGCAAAAATTATAGGCGTTAAATTTAGAAATACAGCAAAAGTATATTATTTTTCGCCGGAAAACGATAAAGCAGAATATAAAGAAAGGCAAGGGGTTGTAGTAGAAACAGCAAAGGGTTTAGAATACGGCACCGTGGTTTTTGGTGTTAAAGAAGTAGACGATAGCGAAATTACTCACCCACTAAAACCTATTATTAGAAAAGCAACTGAAAAAGATGAAAAAAGGGTAAAAGAAAACCAAAAGAAAGTTCCAGAAGCAATGGAAGAAGCCCAAAAGAAAATTTTAGAGCATAATTTAGATATGAAACTAATTGGCGCAGAATATTCTTTCGACGGCAAAAAATTAGTTTTCTATTTTACCGCAGACGGCAGAATAGATTTTAGAGATTTAGTTAAAGATTTAGCAACCAAATTCCATTTAAGAATAGAATTAAGGCAAGTTGGAATTAGAGATGAAACTAAAATTTTAGGTGGCATTGCACCTTGTGGCAGACCTTGTTGTTGTTCAAGTTGTATGCCAGAATTTAGCAAGGTTACCATTAAAATGGCAAAAAACCAAGGCTTGCACTTAAATCCATCTAAAATAAGTGGGCTATGTGGTAGGCTAATGTGTTGTTTAGAATACGAAAACGATTATTACGCAGAAGTTTACAAAAAAATGCCTAAACTTGGTGGAACGGTAAAAACCCCAGAAGGTACTGGCGTTGTTGTTTCTAACGATATGCTAAAACTTATTAGCAAGGTTAAAATCACAAAAGAAGACGGTAGCGAAGTTTACAAAGATTTCGCCGTTAAAGACTTAGTTTTTAACAAAAACAATCACAAAGAAGAAGACGACAAAGAAATTACCGAAGATATGAAAAAAATATTAGATTAATGTTTACAAATAAAAAAATTTGTGATAGAATATCTTTAAGAACCAAAGGAGGAACTTTACTATGGCATATAAAATTAGCGATGCTTGCATCTCTTGTGGTGCTTGCGCAGATACATGCCCAGTTGGCGCTATTAGCCAAGGGGATACTCAATACAATATCGATGCAGAATTGTGTTTGAGCTGTGGTGCTTGTGCAGATGGTTGTCCGGTAGAAGCAATATCTGAAGAATAAGAACTTAAAAAGGTTTTAAGGCACGGTGTTTATCGTGCCTTAATTTTTTATTCATTATGGAAAGATTAGAAGATTTATTAATAAATAACCTTAAAATTTACCAAGACGATAGTTTGTATACCTTTACTTCAGATTCTATTTTGCTTTCTAAATTCGCTAAGGGCAAAAAAGAAGATGTCGTTGCAGACTTTTGCTCTGGCAGTGGAATAGTTGGAATACATTTTTATGCCTTAAATAAAAACACCACTAAAAGCGTTACTTTGTTTGAAATGCAAAAACCTTTAGCAGACCTTTCTAAAAAGAGTATTGAATTAAACGGCTTAACCAATTTTAAGGTAGAAAATATTAAAATTCAACAAATTGGAAGTGAATATGCCGGCAAGTTTTCTTTAATACTATGCAACCCACCTTATATGCAATTAGGCAGTGGCGAGGGAGATAAAAACCCTTCTATAGATATGTGCAAAAGAGAAGTAGAATTAAAATTAGAAGAACTTATAGAAAAAATTTCTTACTCGCTTAAATTTGGTGGAAGAACTTGTTTAGTTCATAGGGTAGAAAGGCTTGCAGAAACCATATGTTTAATGAGCAAACATAATATAGAAGCAAAAAAATTGCAATTTGTTTCTGCCCCTAATAAAGAGCCTTACCTATTTTTAATAGAAGGTGTTAAAGGTGGCAAAAAAGGAATTAAAGTATTAAACAATATAAATAATTAGGGGGAAGTATGTTTTACTTTGTAGGTACACCCATAGGCAACCTAAAAGATTTTACTTTTAGGGCAAAAGAAGTTTTAGAAAGCGTAGATGAAATAGCGTGCGAAGATACAAGGCACTCTATAACGTTACTTAACGCCTATAACATAAAAAAACCTTTGTTTTCTTACCATAAATTTAACGAAAGGCAAGAAGGCGAAAAAATAATAGAAAAATTAAAGATGGGTAAAAATATTGCTCTAATTACAGATGCAGGTATGCCCGTTATTTCCGACCCCGGTAATATTTTAGTTAAAATGCTAATAGAAAACAATTTAGAATACACCGTAATTCCAGGGCCATCTGCACTAATAAACGCACTTATTTTAAGTGGGCTAGATGCAACTAGGTTTTGCTTTTTAGGGTTTTTGCCAGAAAAGAAAAAAGATAGGGTAGAACTTTTAGAAAAATATAAGAATTTAGATATGACGTTAATTTTCTATTGTTCCCCTCACGATATTAAAAAAGATATAGAAATTGTTTACGAAGTGTTTGGCAATAGGGTAGCCGTTGCCGTTAAAGAAATTACTAAACTACACGAAAAGGTAGAAATTTTCAATTTAGAAAGTGGGCTAACTAACGAAGTTAAAGGGGAATACGTTTTAGTTGTAGAAGGTGGAAAAGTAGTTAACGAAAACCTTTCTTTAACCGAAAAAGAACATATAGAACTTTATTTAAGCCGTGGGTACGATAAAAAAGAAGCCTTAAAAATGGTTGCAAAAGAACGTGGCGTGCCAAAATCTACTTTATATAAATATACTATTAAAGATTAAAAGAAAAGAACTCTTAATTTTAAGAGTTCTTTTTTAATGCCAAACAAAACAAATAATAAAACTGAGTGGGGTTTTAGTAATCATCCTGTCAGAAAAATTGCAATTTATTAAATTTTAAAAACTTTTTTTATCCGTACTGCCAAAACCACCAGAACGGGTAGAAGTGCAGTCGTCGTCTTCAGTAATTCCGTATTCTATAAATATGCCTTGTGCAAAACCTTTGCCTTTTTCTACTTCTAAAGGTTTTTCGCCACAATTGGTTAGTTTAATAAAAATATGCCCTTCGTTATCTGCATTAAAATAATCGCTATCTATAATGCCAACGGTGTTGTTTAAAGTTAGCCTATACTTAAAGCCTAAACTACTTCTTGGGTAAATTTTTAATACCCAACCTTCTTCTATTTTAACCCTAATACCAGTTGGAATTTTAATGCTTTCGCCACGTTGAAGGGAAAAAGCAAACGGAGCAAAAAAGTCGTAACCAGCGCTACCGCTAGTTGCCCTTTTAGGCAACAAAATATCTTCTTCTTTTAAGTTGTTTTCGTTTAGTTGAACTTCACTAACTTTATAAAACTTAGCAACTTTTTTCATTTTAGTTTTTCCTTATAAGTTAAAATAATTTTCTTTTTCTGCCCCTAATTCAAAGTGATATTTAACAATACCTAAATCTATTAAATTGCAAGGGCCAATTTTTGCTTTTGCCGTAGCAACGCCGTTTTTATAGTTAAACACAAATTGTTGTTGGTTAATAGCCGTTGGGGCTAAACTTGCATATTCTACACCCTTAATAAACCAACTAGGAACTTCTTCTTTACTAGAATATAGCGAAGTTAACGGCTTACTTTTATGTAAGTTGCCTTGGTTTGCGCCGTAGCCTAGAGCAATAACAATAATAATTTCTTCTTTTTTGTTAGGTTTAACGGGGCATTTTGCTTTGTTGTAGGTTAAAGCAACCCAACAGGTGTTTAAGCCTAATTCTTGTGCTTTAAGCACCAATTTTTCGCCGTAATACCCAGCCTTTTCTTTAGAAAGTTTATTCTTTTTGCCACAAATAGCAAAGTAATTTTTAACGTATTGAAACCTGCCGTATTTAGCCATCATACCGGTAAACGCCAAAGGCTCTTCTACCATTAACCTAATGTCTAAACCGCTTTTAAGGTTGCAATTATTAACTTCTTTTTGTAAAATTTCAACTATATCGGTAGGAATACTTTTATCTAAATACTGCCTAACGGAATGTCTGCTTTTAATTACTTCTAACATAATATATTATTAAAATAAAGGTTCATCTTTGCCAGAAAGTAGGTTAGAAATATACCTACTAACGTAAACGCCTTGTGCAGATGCTTGTGAAAGCGAGTGTGTTGTACCAGAAGAGTCGCCAATAAAGAACAAGCCTTTTTCTTTGCTTTCTAGGTGGTTATCTAATTCAACTTTAGAGTTATAGAACTTAACTTCCGTGCCGTATAACAAGTTATCGTAGTTAGCAGTACCAGGCACAAGTTTATCTAAAGCAAAAATCATATCTATAATAGTATCTAGGGTAGCCTTTGGCATACATAGTGCAAGGTTACCAGGGGTAGCATCTAGGGTAGGGCGAGTAAAACTTTCGCGCAAGCGTTTATCGTTAGTTCTTTTTTCAATTAAAAGGTCGCCAAACCTTTGAACCATAACTCCGCCAGCCAACATATTTGTTAAAGATGCAACACTTTCGCCGTATGCGTTAGAATTTTTAAATGGTTCGGTAAAATGGTGTGTAACAAGTAAAGCAAAGTTAGTGTTTTGTGTGTAAAGTGCAGGGTCGTCGTAACTATGGCCGTTAACGGTAACAATGCCGTTAGTATTTTCTGCAACTACTTCGCCGTGTGGGTTCATACAGAAAGTTCTGCAAACACTTCTAGTTTTAGGCGAACGGTACATAATTTTACTTTCGTAAACGGCATCTGTAATAGGTTGCCAAACTTCAAACGGGCATTCAAACCTAATACCAATGTCTACGCGGTTATTATCGTTAGCAATGCCAAACTTGTTGCAAAGTTCGCTAGTCCATTTAGAGCCACTTCTACCCGCAGCAATAATAACGTATTTACTTTCTAAATCTTCTTTACCTTTGCAAGAAACCCTAAAGCCGTCGTCTAATTTTTCAACGTCTTCAACGTCTGTATAATACCTAATTTCAATATATTTAGAAATGTATTCTATAAGGTTTTGTAAAATATAGTAATTTCTTTCCGTGCCTAAGTGCCTAACTTGTGCGTCTAGCATATGAAGGTCGTATTGAAGTGCCCTTCTTTTAATATCTGAGCCAACGGTAGAATAAATTTTAGCCTTTTCGCCACCATAAGCAAGGTTAACACTATCTACGTATTTCATTAAACTTAGGGCTTCTTCGTCGCCAACGTAAAGGTTAAAATCGCCACCGAAGTTGTTGGTAATGTTATATTTACCATCTGAAAAAGCGCCAGCACCACCTATACCCGTGGTTATAGAACAATGCTTACAATTTATGCAGTTTTTAATTTTAACCCCGTCTATAGGGCATTTACGGCTAGATAAAGGCGCGCCTTTTTCTAGTAAACAAATTTTTGCCGTAGGCATTTTTTTAACAAATTCATAAGCGGCAAAAAGCCCGCCTGCGCCACCACCAACAATAATAACGTCGTATTTCATAAATCACCTAAAAAATAAATTAGCCTATTAAAAAGCCTTTTATAATATACCATAAATATTAGTTTGTTGCAATACAATTTAAAAAATTAATATTGTATAAAATAATTAAAATTGTTAATAATCTCTTTAGCAAGTAAGGGGATTAAAAATGGAAACAAAACAATTTTCGTTTAGTGTGTTTAATAATTTTGCAGAAGACGGCATTTTGCAAGCACTAATAGAGTGCAACAAATTAAAAGAAAAACCTATTTTCGTGTGTGTGGGTAGCGACCTAGTTTTAGGCGATAGTTTAGGCCCACTAGTTGGTACGCTATTAAAAAAGAAGAAAAGTAATGCATATATTTATGGCACTTTAAATATGCCAATAACGGCAAAAGAAGTAGAATACGCTAAAACTTATATTAAGCAAATGCACCCAAAATCTACCATAATAGCCATAGATGCAGCCGTTGGCTTAAGCGAAGACGTGGGCTTAATTAGGGTAACCAATAAAGGCTTAAAACCGGGGCTAGGTGTAGATAAAAACCTAGGTGTTATTGGCGACTTAAGTATAATTGGCGTAGTTGCCGAAAAAAGCAATAAAAACTATAATTTGTTTAATTTAACAAGGTTAAATTTAATATATCTTATGGCGGAAAAAATTTCTAACGCCATTAGCGATTACGTTAACCTAATTAGTAATGCTCAATTTGAAATAGGGCAAGAAGAAAGCAAAAACGCACAATAAAATGCCTTTTGGTGCATAAAATAATTGACAACTGAAAAATTTTGTGGTATTTTGTAAGTAGTTAAATATAAACCGTTGATGCAGAGTAGTAGCAATTAGTGTTAAATTACAGAGAGTTTCTTAAAGGTGGAAAAGAAATATTTAATTTTTTGCGAATGGGCTGTGGAGGGCAAAGGCGAAATAGCAGTAGTTTTTGACGTTAATTCTTACGTTAGTAGAAAGGGTATGGTAGTACCTACAAAGGAACGGGTAGCAATATTCGTTTAAAATTGGGTGGCAACACGGTGTAAATTCGTCCCATAAGCAATAGGCTTATGGGCTTTATTTTTAGCAAAAGGGGTAAAAACTATGGAAAAAATACCTTATAAAATTTATTTAAGCGAAAACGAATTGCCAAAGTATTGGTATAACGTTAGGGCAGATATGAAAGAAAAACCTGCCCCACTACTAAACTCGCAAACTTTAGAAAAAATGGGCTATGAAGATTTACGCCCAGTTTTTTGCGATGAACTTATTAAACAAGAACTAGACGACGATACAAGATATATAGAAATCCCACAAGAAATACGCGATTTTTATAAAATGTACCGCCCAGCCCCACTTATTAGGGCGTATTGTTTAGAAAAGAAGTTAAACACTCCTGCAAAAATTTATTATAAATTTGAAGGGAACAACACTTCTGGCTCTCATAAACTAAACAGCGCAATAGCACAAGCATACTACGCTAAAAAGCAAGGTTTAGTTGGCGTAACTACCGAAACGGGCGCAGGGCAATGGGGAACGGCACTTTCTATGGCGTGTTCTTATTTTGGCTTAGATTGCAAAGTGTTTATGGTTAAAGTTAGTTACGAACAAAAACCATTTAGAAGGGAAGTTATGCGCACTTATGGTGCAAGTGTAACGCCATCTCCATCTACCACAACCGAAGTTGGCAAAAAGATATTGGCAGAGTTCCCAAGAACGGGTGGTTCTTTAGGTTGCGCAATTAGTGAAGCAATAGAAAAAGCAGGAGAATTAGAAGGCTATAGGTACGTTTTAGGTAGCGTATTAAACCAAGTGCTATTACACCAAAGTATAATAGGTTTAGAAACTAAAACTGCGTTAGATAAATATGGCATTGTTCCAGATATTATTATTGGTTGTGCCGGTGGTGGTTCTAACCTAGGTGGTTTAATTTCTCCGTTTATGGGCGAAAAATTAAGGGGGGAAAAAGACTATAGGTTTATTGCAGTAGAACCTGCATCTTGCCCAAGTTTAACAAGGGGTAAATACGCTTACGATTTCTGCGATACTGGTAAAGTTACACCATTAGCAAAAATGTATACGTTAGGCAACGGCTTTATACCTGCATCTTCACACGCAGGTGGGTTAAGATACCACGGAATGAATAGCGTTTTAAGTGAATTATACGACAAAGGGTATATGGAAGCGCGTTCTGTTACCCAAACGGAAGTATTTGAAGCGGCAGAATATTTTGCAAGGTGCGAAGGTATTTTACCTGCTCCAGAAAGTAGCCACGCTATTAGGGTTGCTATAGACGAAGCAATTAAATGCAAAGAAACGGGCGAAGAAAAAACTATTGTTTTTGGCTTAACGGGTACAGGGTATTTCGATATGGTTGCATACGGCAAGTATAACGATGGTTTAATGGGCGATTATATCCCTACGGAAGAAGATTTACAAAAAGGTTTTAACTCTTTACCAAAAGTAAACAAATAAGGTTAAAACAAATAAACGATAAACATAAACAAAAAGTGTGGCAAAAATCCACACTTTTTATTTATTTTAACAATAAAACAAAAAAAATTTTCAAAATATAATTGACAAGGCTTTTTTACGATATTATAATGAATATATAAATTTTATAATTAAAAGGAGATTATAAAAAATGAAAAAAACTTAGTTTATTAATTGCTATGGTGCTTTGCGTAACCATTGGTGGCGTATACGCTGCATGGACTTATACAAACCCAGCCGCAGACATTACCGACCAAAGAATTGAACAATTAATTACAATTTCAACGGCAACAGAACAAGGTGCAGCAGGTACCTATGCTATTGAAACTAACGTAACTGGTATGTCTATTGAACAACTTGGCACTAACGACCAAGATAAAGACTTCCACACTGCAGCATTAGAATATACTACTAATGACGATGCAGCACCTTACGTTAAATTTACGTTAAAGTTACAAGAAAACACAGGTAGCGATATCTTTAATACTTTAACAAGCAAATATAGTATTGAAGTTGTAGACGTTGCAAGTGCATATGATAATCCAAATGATAATCCAGATGAGGGCCCAAAAGACATTTTCGTAGATATAAAAACAGGCGAAACGGTAATTACTTGGGAATACGATAGCGTTAACGATATCTATCATTTCACCGTTCAATTAGAAAATGAAATTGCACTTAACGACTTTGTTTTAGCATCTAAGCCAGAACACACTGCATTTACAACTGCTTTAGGTAGACCTGTATTAGAAGTTAAAATTACAGACGGTACTACACCACAAGGTTAATTAAAAAAAAATAATAAAAGTGCTTTATTTATGCCTGCCCGTATTTACGGGTGGGCATATAGCCTATTTTAAGAATTTAAATTTTATGGTAGGATAAGTAGATTAAATGACACCTTTTGAAATTTATTCTCTTGTAATTTGCATAATAGTTTACGTATTGCTTGCTTCGGTTGGTATTTTTATGATAACCGTAGTGTTCAAACTTTCGTTGAAACTAATTAGATGTGGCGGAGAAGACCAAGAGATTTTAAAAGAACATGAAAAACTAAAGGGCAAAAAGAAGAATTGCGCGTTAGATTGCATTTCTTCAATTTTTCTATGCTCTATTTTAGTTTTAATTTTTGGTTTTTCTACTTACGTTGGCTGTACTTCTAATAGTTATTTAGACAATGCTCCTACCTTTAAAGTTGTAAATTCTTCTTCTATGGCAACTAAAAACGAAAAGAACGAATATCTTTTCAAAAATAACCTTAATAACCAATTTTCTACCTTTGACCTTATTTTAACTTACAAAATTCCTAAGGAAGAAGACATCAAACTTTACGATATAGTAATTTATGAAATAGATGGTTATTTAATTATACATAGGGTAGTTGGCATAGAAGAAAAAAATGAAAGGCACCCTACGGAAAGGTGGTTTTTATTGCAAGGCGATGCTATTAGCCAAGCAGACCGTTTCCCTGTAAAATATTCACAAATGCGTGGTATTTATAAAGACGAAAAAATTCCTTTTATAGGTAGTTTCGTTTCGTTTATGCAATCTCCAGCAGGGTATATGTGTATTATTTTAGTTGGGCTTGCTATTATATTTACCCCTATCTTTGAGAAAAAATTAGAAAAAGAAAAGGCTTTAAGACTTGCTATATTATTACCTGCAACGGAAATTGCAGTTAGTAAAGACGAAAAGCAAAAGACTTCTAAATTTAGCCACTTAAAAGATAAAATTAATTCTAAAACCTTTGCGGAAAAGTTAGAAGAATTACCTATTGCAAGAGAAAGATATTTAAGTATTAATTCGTTGTTAAATAGGGTTAGTGGTGTTAGAACAATAGAAAGTAAAAAAGCAAGAACTTTTAAGGCTGGTAATGAAAGTATAGTTAAGTTTGCAGTTAAGGGTAAAACCTTAAACGCATATATTTCTTTAGACCCTGTAGAGTATGAAAACACTAAATACGTGTTCTTAGACGTTAAAGACGTTAAAAAGTTTGCTAATTACCCAATGAGAGTAAAAGTTACAAGCGAACGTCAACTACATTGGGTTAAAGAACTTTTAATAGAAAAAGTAAACAAGTCTGGCTTAACCTTACTAGAAGAAGAAATAATTATTCCAATAGAAACGGAAGCAGAAACTTTTAATTTTAGCCACTTAAAAGATAAAATTAATTCTAAAACCTTTGCGGAAAAGTTAGAAGAATTACCTATTGCAAGAGAAAGATATTTAAGTATTAATTCTTTGTTAAATAGGGTTAGTGGTGTTAGAATTATAGAAAGTAAAAAAGCAAGAACTTTTAAGGCTGGTAACGAAGGCATAGTTAAGTTTGCAGTTAAGGGTAAAACCTTAAACGCATACGTTGCTTTAGAACCTAAAGAATACGAAGACAGTAAATATATTTTCTTAGATGAAAGTTCAGTTAAAAAGCACGCTAACTACCCGATGAGAGTAAAAGTTACAAGTGGACGTCAACTACGTTGGGTTAAAGAACTTTTAATAGAAAAAGTAAATAAATCTGGCTTAACCTTACTAGAAGAAGAAAAAATTATAGATACGTCTTCTGCGTTTAGCCATTTAAAAAATAAAAAAGCAAGTAAAAGTTTTAAGCAAAAACTTAAACTTTATAAAACTGCAAAAGAACGTTATAACGAAATTAAAAAACAACTAGAAATTATACCTAACGTTAGGGTTATAGAAGGCAAGCAAGCAGTAACCTACAAGGTAAAAAATAACGGCATAGTTAAGTTTAGCATAAAAGGTAAAACCTTAAACGCATACTTAAATTTAAACCCTATTGAATACGAAAATACCAAATATATTTTCAAAAACGTAGCAAACGTTAAAAAATATTCTAATTACCCAATGCGTGTTAAAATAACTTCTAATAGGCAAGTTAAGTGGGTTAAAGAACTTATTTCTCAAATTTTAGAAAAGGGGAATAAGTAAAATGAAAAAACTTTCTGCATTTGTAATATTATTTACGTTTATTGCGTTGTTATGTATGGGTGGTGTTTCTGCATCTTGGACTTATACCGATAACTACGTAGGTAGCATTAATTCTTCTTTCAACGTTAATATTGGTGATTTCGTGTGGCAAGGTTCAGAAATTTTACCAGATGATGAAGAAGAAGGTTTAGACCACGTTTGGCTTATTGAAAACCTTGTAGACGGCACGGCTAACGGTAAAGAAATAGGCTTAAACAATCCAAATTCTGACCTAAACGAATATATTAATAATCGTTTAGAAGGTGGTTTGGGCTGGAAAAGAAACTATTTTGGTAGTATGGCCGTTACCGGTGAACAAGAAATGGAAGAATTGTTTGGTGCGGCGGCAAAAGGTTTATCTTTCATTATAGAAGTAGACGAAAATAATAGTAATATTTATTACCTATATACTACAGACGTTTATCTTGGCGAAAAAGGTGAACCTAACTGGCTTGGAACAAGTAACAAAACGCCTGGTAAGCCAACGGTACCTATTGGTGAATACATAGAAGTTATTTATAGAACTAAATTGGTAAAAAATACTTCTACTAATGAGTTCGATATTATTGAAACTAAAAAAGGTAAAGCAAAGTCTGATTGGTACGATGAGAACAGGCGTAATGCAAACGTAACTCAAATTCCTGCTTTTGACGTAAATACTTGGGAAGAAATTGCATAATGATTTATTACATAAATTTAAAAACAAAAGAACTTGGAAAATTCCAAGTTCTTTTTTATAATAAAACTATTCAAATAAAACTATATAAACACTTTTAATTTGTCGCTAACTATTTCTACTTCAAAAGGAACGTTTTCATATAGTTCCCCGTCAATATTAACGGTGTAAGGGAAATCGCACTCTATTTTTATGCTGGTAATTTTCTTTTCTTCCGTTTCCTTAAAAGTCATAACCTTGCCTTTAAGCAATTTAATTAACGCACCTAAAATTTTACTCTTTTTAATTTTATTAACGGTTAAAAAGTTTAAGGTTTTATCGGTCGGGTCGGCTACGGGGCAAATAGGTATTCCACCACCGTATTGGTTGCCGTTTGCAATGCAGGCAATAAATGCGTCGTAATCTGTTTTTTCGCCGTTTATTATGGTGGTAAACTTGGTGTAATCAAACTTCATTAACGTTTTAACTAAACACCAATAATAGCCGAGTTTATTTTTCTTTTTTAATTTTTCATACTTATTTAACACGTCTACGTCTATGCCCATACCAATTATGTTTATTCCACGAACGGTTGGCGTTTGCATAAAGTCTACGTGTTTAGTTTGGCCTTTTAGAATAACTTCAATAGCGTCTACTACCTTTAATGGAATATTTAGCGCAGTAGCAAAGTCGTTTCCCGTACCGCAAGGAATTATACCTAACGTTGTTTTAGAAAAATTTTCAAACCCGTTTATTATTTCGTGCAAAGTTCCGTCGCCACCAACGGCAATAATATTTTCTGCACCTTTAGAAGAAAGTTCTTTGGTTATTAAGGTTGCATCGCCTTTTTTTGCAGTATAAAAGAAGGTATATTCTATACCCTTTTTTTCTAAATAATCCTTAATTATTTTGGCGGTTTTTTTAATTTTTTTTCCGTGTTTTCCGCCTGCTTGTGGGTTAATTAAAAAGTTTAACATTTCTTTACGTTTCTCTATTTATAATTTTACTACAAAATAAACAAAAAAACAACAATTTATGCTATAATGTTGGTATGAAAAAATATTTAAGCCAAAAATTAATAGATTTAGCAAACGTTTTGCCAAAACCCATATACGTTGTTGGTGGCTTTACTAGAGATTTTTTAATAAATAAAAAACCTTCTTGCGACGTTGACCTTGCATCTTCTATGTTAGTAGAAGAAATTTTACCATACGTTGAAAAGGTTGGGTTTAAGGTTAAGGCAGAATATAAGCGTACGGGAACAATAGTTTTTGGCAAGGAAAAAGAAAAATACGAATATACAACTTTTAGGGTAGATAGTTACCCTTTAGGCGGGGCGCACACTCCTAAAAAAGTAGAGTTTACAGAAGATATTTTAATAGATGCTAAACGCAGAGATTTTAAGTGTAACGCTATTTATTACGATATTAAAAATGGTGAATTCGTAGACCCGTTGGGTGGCATAGAAGATATAAAAAACAAAGTGCTTTCTACTGTAGAAGAGCCTAAAAAAGTTTTCTCTCATGATGGTTTAAGGCTTATGCGCCTTGCAAGGTTTTGCGGGGAGTTAAATTTTACCCCTACCACCGAAGTTATTGCTGGTGCAAAAGAATTTTCTTCTAATATAAAAGATATTGCCGTAGAAAGAATTTTTGAAGAATTAAAGAAAATTTTAATATCAAACGAAAAACATGCGTTTTCTAACCCAAACGGGCATTATTACGGGCTAAAATTATTAGATGAGATAGGCGTTTTAGAAAAAATTTTACCAGAAGTTACTAATGGTAGAAATTTAGGTCAAAGAAAAGATTTTCATTCTTACGACGTGCTTGAACACACCTTAAAAACGGTGTTATATGCCGAAAAAGAAGTAAGGCTTTTTGCCCTTTTGCACGACGTTGGTAAACCTTTCGCAATGCAAAAAGATAATAAGTTTTCTTTGCACGCAGAATATGGCGCTAATATAGTAAAAGATATTTTAAAAAGGTTTAAGGCAGACAATAAAATAACAGATTTAGCCGTGTTTTTAACAAAAAACCATATGTTAGGGGTTAAAAAACAACCGTTAGAAGAAGATTTAAGGGTGTTTTTTGTAGAAAATTACAATAAAATTCCACTTCTAATAATGCTAAAACAAGCCGACCATTTCGCAGGGAAAGACGATTTAACTTTTCCGCAATATTTATTAAAGTGGAAACATTTATTAAAAGAAATTAGTTTAGATAAAACGCCTTTAACTATTAAAAACTTAAAAATTTCTGCACAAGATTTATTAAGTTTAGGTGCAAAGCAAAAAAACCTTTCTAAAACACTAAGGAATTTGTGGTTAGAGTGTGTTAAAAATCCAACGAAAAACAACCAAGAAACTTTGGTAGATTTAGCCAAGCAGTTTATTCTTCTTGACAACGTGTAATATAATGTTATAATTTAGTTAATACATATAATATTTAATATTATATGAGAAGATAAAAAAGAAAGAAGTTTACTTTCTTTATTAGGAGAAGTTCTATGAGCAAAGACCCAGAAAACGAAAAGAATAATTTAGAAAAAGAAGAAACAAAAGATAATAAACCCGTAGAACCAGAAAAGGAAACTCCAGAAAGGGCAAAAGAACCAGAAAAGGAAAATACGGAAAAAGAAAATGCTACCGATAATAACGATAGTAAGCCTTCTAATGCCGAAAACGACAGCAAGGAAAATTCTTCTAACAAAGAAAAAGAAGAAGATAATAAAAACCCTTCTCCCGACAAAGATAAAAAAGAAGATAAAGACGGCAAAAAGGAAGACCCAACAGAAGTTAAGCCACTTTCTAAAAAAGAATTAAAACAAATTAAAAAAGAAAGAAGCGCACAATATAAATTAGAAAAGAAAAACCTACAAGGCCGTAGGTCTTTAAGTGGTAGGGGTGCAAAAAACTTTTTAATTTGGCTTATGGGCTTTTTATTTGCTTTTGTATTTTTATTTGGTGGTGCTTTTATAGCACTTAAAATAGTTCCACTAGACACTTACATTGGCGAAGACAACGGCTACGTAGATGAAGAAATTTCTAATAAAAGTTTGTTAGATGCCATTATGAATATTGGCTCTTATAACGTTGGGCAGTTGCCAATATTAACTAACTTGGTAAACGAAGTGCTTGTTGGTGCAGGCATTAATGCCTACGTTGAAGTAGATATGGAAAGGCTAAAGCAAGTTCAGTTTACATACCCAGAAGGTAGTGGTAAAAGTATAGACGTAGAACTTATGAACTGCGTAAAACTTTCTCCAGCATTTGTAAGTACTTTAGAAGGTGTTAGCGCCTTTGAATACGTTGAAGTAGAAGGCAAAGTAGATACTACTTCTAGCGATTTCGTTCCACAATTATACTATTGCCAAGAGCCAACTATGGCAAGAACGGTTACTTACGTTAGGGCTTTTAACGACGATGGCACGCCTGCTGTTGATGGTTTAGATGATTTAACCCTTTACTACGCAAACCTTGCAGACCTATATCTTGGCGACTTAATTGAAGTGGCAATGCCAAGGTTTGGTATTTTGCCTGTAACCGAATTAGTTGGCACGGTAGAAGGGCTTTTAGGTGGGGTAGACTTAACCATTGTTGAAAACGTTTTAGGCAAAACAACCTTAAACGAAATTGCTAATTTTGATATATATTCTGTTAAAGTAAGCAATTTACTTCCTTGCAAAGATGAAAACGGCAACTCAATAAATACCGAAATTTATGGAATATTAGACGGCTTGTTCGTTAAAGATAACGGCGAAAAAATAGGAAAAGAAAACTTAGTTATTGGCGACCTTTTAGAAACTACCGGTGCAAAACTTAACTTTGAAGGGATTGTTTTGCAAGATTTATTCACCACTTTTGGCATTACCGATACAAGTTTTTTAGAGACTTTAAGCAACTTTATTATTAGAGAAGGTAAAGACGGAGAAGAAGATACTGACGTAGAAGAAGTTTCTGCTGATAATTTAACCATAGGCGACTTAACTGGTACAACGGGTAAATTTGGGGTTAAAGAAGATATGCCTTTATTAACCTTGCTTAACACCTTAAACGTAACCGATACAAGTTTTTTAGATACATTAAGCAAATTTATAGTACCTAATGACTCAAATAGAGAAATTACTGACAAAACCCTAACCATAGGCGACTTAACTGGTGAAACTGCAACCTTTACTGTGCCAGAAACCATGCTATTAATTGATGTTTTACCAACAAAAGATAAAGAAGGCAACCCAATAAATACAAAACTTTACGAAATTTTAAGAAGTATTGTTCAAATAGACGTTAACGGAGATGAAATAATAGATTCTACCGACGTTGTTACTAACGATAAAATAACAATCGGCTCACTTTCTAACATTAAAATGGGTGGAATTAGTCTAACCACCGTATTAGATAACGATAGTGACCACGCTAAAATTTATTCGTTATTAAAAGACTTAACGGGTAAAGAACCACAAAATATTATAGTAGATGATTTAGGCACTATAAATACAAACAACATTCACTTAAATTTAGTGTTGCCATATGATGAACACGTAGAACTTTATAAAATTTTAAGAGATTTCTGTGGATTTGACGAAAGTTATGACCCAAAAGAAATACTTGTAAGCGACTTCGATGGTAAAAACCCTATGAATATGCACTTAAAAACGGTTTTAGGTGATAGCGCAAGTGATGAATTTAAAACTTTCCTTTGTGATTTGTGTGGCTTTGAAAATGAAGAAGACTTTGAAAATATTACGTTAAATCACTTAAAGGGCAGAGACCCTAACAATATGCACTTATCTGTTTTAATACCTGACGGCGACCACAAAGATGAATTAGTTAACATATTAAAAGAAGCAACTGGTCAAGACGATTTTAATAACGTTACTTTAGGCTCTTTAGCAAACTTTGACTTAAGTAACGTTCACTTGTATACGTTATTACCTGAAAGCAATGAAAACACAAGCGATGAAAACACAAGCAGAAATCACCCAATACTAAAATTGTTGGCAGAAGATGAAACGGTAACGATAGGTAATATGGGCAAAAAAATAAACGAATTAAGAATTGACCAAATTTTTGAAATGGAAGTGTTTAGTAAAACGGTTAACGGCACGGCTTACTATCTAAAAGATGGTAACTATTATAAGGGAACTAGTGATGGCTATGAAACCTATTACATTTCTAAAGACGCTAAATTCTGGTTGTTTATGTTGTTTAACGCAGTTGACGGCGACGACGTAGACGAACTTGTTACCGACGCTAACGGCTATGCCGACTGCTACGTAAATAAAAACCTAACTTTTGATGGGCTTTCTACTGGAATGAATAACGTTTCAAGCGCCTTAACCGACGCAACCATTAGGCAATTAGTAGATGCGGGAATATTAACCGATAGGGCAACTTTCGAACATGTTTATGCTAAAACTCTAAACGAAGTTTTGGGCTAAAAATAGGGCTTAAATAATATATAAATATAAATAAAAAATAATTGACAAATTATAAATATTTTGTTATTATTATTAAACTAGTGCTAAAAAAGTACTAAAAACCTTGCTTGCGTAAACTCGTAAGCCGAATAAGACCAGGAGGTAAAAAACTATGACTAAATACGAAATGCTTTACATTATTGACTGCGACGTTGCAGAAGAAGAAAGAGAAAGTATCATTAAAAAGTTTGAAGATTTAGTTAAAAACAACGGCGGTGCAATTGAAAAAACAGACCGTTGGGGTGCAAAAAAATTACAATACCCAATTAACTACAAATCTGAAGGCTATTACGTTTTAATGACTTTTGAAGCTGAAAAAACACTAGTTGTTGAATTAAAGCGTATTGCAGGCATTACAGACGGTGTAGTTAGAAGACTAATAACCAAAAGATAAGTAGGAGAAAATTATGAACAAAGTAATTCTAGTAGGTAATTTAACAAGAGACCCAGAATTAACTGAAACACCAAACGGTATAGCAGTTTGCAGATTTAGCATAGCCGTTCAAAGAGATTATGCTAATGCAGAAGGTACGAAAGAAGCAGATTTCTTTAACATTACCGTATGGCGTGGTAGAGCAGAAAACTGTGGAAAATATCTAAAGAAGGGTAATAAAGTAGCCGTTGTTGGTTCACTTCAAACCCGTTCTTATGAAGATAAAGACGGTATTAAAAGAAACGTTACCGACATAGTTGCTAGCGAAGTGGAATTCTTAACACCAAAGAGTGCTCAAGGAGATGAAGAAGCACCTGCAACGGAAGTAAGAAGACGTCCACAATTAGAAGCAATTGACGACAATCAATTGCCATTTTAATTGATTAGATAGGAGAGTATTATGGAAGAAAATATGAACGTAAGCGCACCACAAGAAAGCGCTGCACCTGTAAAAGAAGGCAAGAAATTCGTTAAAAGAATGCCTCGTAAAAAGGTTTGCCAATTCTGCCAAACTAAAGCAGAAGCAATAGACTATAAAGATATTAACACCTTAAAGAAATATATTACAGAAGGTGGTAAAATTTTACCAAGAAGAATGACTGGCGTTTGTGCTAAACACCAAAGACTTCTTGCAAAGGCTATTAAGAGAGCACGTTTAGTAGACTTATTACCATTTAAGGGTGAATAATTAAAAAACTTTAAAATTTAAAAGTAAAACACTTTGCACTATTGGCAGAGTGTTTTTTTATTTACTAAAAAAGCCAAAATGCCGTAAAAAAGGCCTGCTTAAAAGGGGTAAAAGGGGTTATTTTTGTTGTATGCTTGCTATTTATAAGTTATTATGGTAAAATAATTACAATAATTACAATAATACAAGGTCTTAAATTTTATTATTTGAAAAAGTTATACTATGGCAATAGATTATCATAAAGAATTTAAAAATAGAAAAATTAAAAAACCAAATATGTTTATTGCACACGTTGTGCAATTTGTTTTTAAGCAAATTGCAAAAAAGCGCAATACAGAATTCGTTTATACCGAAGAGTATTTGAAATTAAAGAATAGTCAAGTAATTTATTTGTGCCAGCACAAATCTAGCCTTGACTATATTTATTTGTTTGCAGGCTTAAAAAACTTAAACATGCACGTTTTATGTGGCTACCAAAACGTATTCCAAAAAAATATTTATAAACTGCTTAAAAGTTTAGGCGTTATTGCAAAAATGTTATATCAGCCAGATATGCAAGCAACAAGGCAAATGTTTCAAGGAATAAAAAGGGGTGGAAGTATAATTATTTTCCCAGAAGGCATACAATCTACTTCTGGCTCAACCCACCCAATAAACCCAGCCACTAAAAACTTTATTATAAAGGCAGGCTTACCAGTTGTATTAGTTTCTTTTAAGGGTACGTACTTTTCAAGAACGCGCTATTCAACCGACGTAAAAAAAGGTAAAATAACCGTTACGTTCGATAAGTTGTTTAGTGCAGAAGATATTAAAAACCTTTCGCAAGATGAAATTCATAACAAACTTTTACAAAAGTTTAAGTATAACGAATTTGAAGAATTTAAAAACGAAAAGGTTGCTTTTTATGGCAAAAAACCTAATATATATGGTTTAGATAACGTTATATATAAATGCCCTAACTGTAAAAGCGAGTATGAATTTTCAACTAAAGAAGACGTTATGACGTGTGGCAAATGTAATTTCGCCATTAAAATGGATGAATATTACGATATAAGAAGTGTAAACGGCAACTTGCCATTTAGTAATATAGACGAGTGGTACAAGTGGCAAAGAAAGGTTATTGCAAAAGAAATTTTAAGCGAAGATTTTAAACTTTCTTCATTAGTTAAGGTTGGTAAAATAAACGTTAAAAAATTAGATAATAATTATTCTTTGCTTTACCACGGCGAAGGCAAATTGACCTTAACTAACAAGGGGTTAACCTACGAAGGCACTTTTGAGGGCGAAACTAAAAAACTATTCTTTGAGCCAGAACAAGTGTATTCGTTAACAATGTCTTTACAATACGATTTAGATTTATATTATAAAAGCGAATATTTTAATTTCAAACTTTTGGAAGATGAAAAGAAAGTTGCAAAGTGGATGATTGCGGCAGAAGAAATTCACAACTTACACGACACCACTTGGAAAAAGGTTAGCGACGAGGTATACGAATATGAGCAATAAAAAAGAAATAGCTATAATAATTACCACAGCGGTGGTTTTAACTGCGCTTATAATATTTTCAATAATAAATTGGGAAACTATAGTATTTTTGTTTAACCAAGTTGCAACGGGGGCAGATATCGTTCAAGATTACGTTTTATCTTTAGGTGTAGTAGGCATTATTGCTATGGCTATTGTAATGATAGTTTGCTTTTTCTTTCCTTTTGTTTCGCCTCTACCAATAGAACTTGCTTCTGCAGTTAGTTATGGGCTTGGGTTTGGCTTTATTCACGTTACCCTTTCAATTTTTATAGCAAGTCAGTTAGCCTTTTTGTTTACTAAAAGCACTTTATTTTTAAGTTCTAAAAAGAAAAGGGAAGAACATCGTTTAATGGAAGAAAAAATAAAAAATAGTAAAAGAAGCATTTATTACTTTTTGTTTTTGGCTTATTTAGCGCCTTTCGTTCCGTTTTTAGTAATACATATGGTTGCTGCAGATAGTGGCATGAAGTGGTGGAAATATGCCCTTATAACGTTATTTGGCCCTATGCCAGATATAATTATAACTCTTTGGGCAGGGGTAAAAATAACAACTTCTTCTTCGCCTATTCTTTCTTATATAATTTTGGTCGTTATAATTGTAATAGTAATTTTATCTATGGTTTTCAAAAACAAACTTGTAGATTGGATTTTTACACCAAAGGAGAAAAATAAAAATGAGTAATACGAAAAAGGACTTAAATAAGGAACTGAATTCCGACCTTAAATTTAGTGTAAAAAGCTTTATAACCATTTGTTCAATTTTATTTGGCATAATGGTGTTCGTTGGGATTTTAACTTACGTAGTTCCTGCGGGTAAGTACTTAACAGATAAAAAGGGAAACATTATTCCTGATTCCTTTTCTTTTATCGAAAGCACCACAAGGCTACCAATTTGGCGTTGGCTAACTGCACCTTTTGAAGCACTTATTTTTGGTTCAGGTGCTTTTAATATTATTCAAATTATAGCAGTTTTGTTAGTGTTGGGTGGCACGTTTAAGGTGCTAGATAAGGCTGGCTTATTAGTTGCAATAGTAAACATTATTTTAGATAAGTTCTACAATAAAAGATATTTACTTATTTGGATTATTACTCTTTTAATGATGCTACTTGCTTCTTGCTTTGGTTTACAAGAAGAACTTTTAATACTTTTCCCAATTTTTCTTGCAATATCTAAGGCAATGCACTGGAGCAACGAACAAGCCGTTAGTTTAATATTAATTACCACTGGTGTTGGTTTTACTACTGCGTTGTTTAATCCTTTTACCGTAGGGGTGGCATCTGGTTTGGCAGGGTTAACCGTATTAGACGGGCTTTGGTATAGAGTTATAATATTTGCGCTTCTATACGTTTTTACTAGCCTATTTTTAGTTTATATGGCTAAAAGAGATGAAAAACGTAATTTAATTGAAGAAAACGCACAAAAGTTTGAACAATTAACAGAAGAATTAAGAAAAGAATACTCTGCAAAAAGCAAAATGATAATTGCTTTATTTGCCGTAGCATTGTTTGTTATAGTTATATTTTCTATTGTTCCCGTTTTAGCAGATTTAGGCTTAGGCATGGTAGTTATGGCACTTGCCTTCGTTGTGGGAACGTTTATTATTGGCAAAAAATGTTTAGGAAGCTTAAAAGAAACTTTTAAGGTTTTCTTTTCCGGCGCAAAAGATTTATCGCCATCAATAATTATAATTTTACTTGCTTTCAGCGTTAAATATATTGCAGAAAGTGGAGATATTTTACATACTGCATTTTATTATTGCTATAATTTTATGAGTGTTCAATCTCCATATCTTTCAGTTATATTGTTATATTTAATTATTTTGGTGTTTGAATTCTTTATTCCAGGCTCGCTTGCAAAGGCACTATTGTTAATTCCATTGTTAACTTTAGCACCATTACCTGGAATTAGCGCAAACATTATTATTTTAGCCTTTTTGTTTGGCGATGGCTACACCAACGTTTTATACCCAACTTGTGGAACGTTAGTTGTAGGTTTAAGTTTAGCAAACGTAAGTTTTGTAAGTTGGCTAAAAAGAACGGGGCTATTTCAATTAATATTATTCGTAATATCAGTTGCCTTCTTGTTGTTTGCAGTTTATATTGGGTTATAATAAAAGTTTATATAAAAAGAAAAGAACTTGGATTTTTTCCAAGTTCTTTTTTCGTTTAAATAATTTTAATTATTTATTATTTTAAGCAATCTTCTAATTTATCAACAGAAGTAACGCCACTTATACTATCTGCTTTAGATAAGCAGTTAATAGCAACTAGGTTAGAAAAGGCAAGCATTTTTTCATCTTCATAGTCGTTATAAATTGCATATAAGCAACCTGCACAGAAAGCATCTCCAGCGCCTACGCTACCTTTAATAAAGCCTTTTTTAAGTTGCCTTGAAGGTACTGCCGTAAAATTACCACTCTTATCTAAACAAAAGCCTTTTTCAGGGCAGTGTATAATAACTTTTTCTTTAACGCCGTAAGCCATAATAGTGCTTAAAATGTTTTTAACGTTTTCGTCGTTAAGGGTATCGTCTTCGTTTCTAGGGTTAATTTCTGCAATTTGCCCTGCTTCAACTTCGTTAATAATAACGTAATCGCAATAAGGTAAAGAAGCAGAAACGGTCTTTTTGAAGTTGCCAGAAGATTCGCTAACAACGTCTATAGAAGTTTTAATACCTTTTTCTTGTGCTTGTTTTAGTAGTGTAGCCATTTGGGTAGTGCCGTTTTCGTATTTATCAAACGAATCTAAAAGCATTAAATAGCCACAATGTAGCATTTTGGTATCTATATCATCTAGGTTAATATCGTTTAAGCAAAACTCTGCATTAGCGCCACGGTTATGGAAAAAAGTTCTCTCGCCCGTGCCGGTAATAGTAATAACGTCTGAATAACTAGTTGGCGAAGTATTAGAAATTTTAACACCCTTTGTTTCTAACCCTTCTTCTTTAAGTTTATTTAATACGTATTTACCTTTATCGTCGTTACCAACTTTGCCAAAAGCGCATACTCTTAAATTCTTATCTAATCTCTTTAGATCTATACCACTATTTGGAACAGAGCCACCAACGGCTAAAGATTCGCTAGTTATAGTTGCTAACATTCCTTTTTCTGGGTAAGAACCAACAAATTTAACGTTATCTGTTAAAATATTGCCAGCAAGTGCAATTCCTTCTCTTTTCATAATTAAACTCTAATTTCCTTTCCTAAAATTTCGCCACAATAATTTGCAAGTTCGTAAATTTCTTTGCCGTCTTTAATCATATCGTAAAGAGTGCAAATTAAATCTACCATTTTGCCTTCGTAGTTGCAATATTTCTTTAACGTTTCTTTAACGCCGTTTTCTTTTGCGAAGGTGCAAAGTTCTATGCTTCTTTCATCACCCTCTGGAGCAAAGTGCATACCAGCGGCAGCACCAATACAAATATATTCGCAAGGTAAGCCGTGTTTTTCGCATAAGTTTATTGCACCAATAATTCTATCGTTATTGCTAAGCTTTCTAATAGTGTCTTTACCAACTCTTGCAACGGTATCGGCAAGAGCAACGTTTGTAAAACGGTATAACAAGTTGTCTGCATGGGCAATTAATGGTTCAATTTCTACGCCGTGTTCTTTTGTTAGGGCAATGGCACTTTGCGTTAAAGCCTTATATGCTATAAACTTAATATCGTAATCTTTAATAGATTCGTAAATATAGTTATATTTTCTTAAGTTTCCTAAATAAGCACTAATTGCGTGGCTCATATTGTGCATAAATAACTTTCTTTCAATAAACAAGCTAAACGGAGTAAAAGGGTAAAGGTTAGGCACGTTTGGAATTTCACCCTTAAAAGCATCTTTATCTACAGGTAGAATATTATAAGGTTCTACTGCAACGGTTAGTATGCTTTCGCCAGGTTCTTTTTCTAATACAGGAACCATCCTACCAATACTTGCTTCTACAAAACCAACTTCTTTTTTAATTCTTTCTTCGTATTCAGGAATACATTGAATAATTAAATTTCTTAAAAATTCGTCTGCGCCAATAAGGTTTTCGCAAATAATAATGTTAAAAGGTTTAGCGTTATTAATAAAACGTTTTTTCAAGCCTAACGCAATAGGTTTAGCGATAAATTTTAATACGTTTACGCCAATTGCAGTAGCCATAGCGTCTGCACTGGCAATTTCATCGGAAACAAGTTCAATATTAGTTCCATCTATGCCGTAAACGTTGTTAACTGGTTGAATTTTAACTCCTTCGTTGCTAACAACTTTTACAGGGTAACTATGGTCTATATTTAGGGTAGAAATAACTTCTTGGTTAATATCTACAAAACCAACTGAATAACCACTATTAGAAAATACTTGTCCAATAAAGCCACGGCCAATATTTCCTGCGCCGTACATAATAAATTTTTTCATACTTTCTCCAATAAATTAAAGTTCTTTAATAATTTTAGCAGGGTTACCTGCAATAACAACGTTACTACCAAAACTTTTAGTAACAACAGCACCTGCGCCAACAACAACGTTGTCGCCTAAAGTTACGCCAGGGCATATTATTGCGCCACCACCTATCCAACAATTATTGCCAATAGTTATTGGTAAGCCTAATTCTACACCGTTATATCTTTCTTCGGCACGAACGGGGTGGGTGGCAGAAAACATTTTAACGCAAGGCGCAAGCATGCAGTTTTTACCTATGGTAACCTTGTTTACGTCTAATATAACACAGCCGTAGTTAGCAAAAAAGTTTTCGCCAACGTGTATGTTAATACCATAATCGCAATAAAAAGGTGGGTGAACGGTAATTTTTTCACCCGTGCCACCCAATATCTTTTTAATTAGTTTATTTAATTTTTTTTCGTTAGAAGGGTCAATTTTATTGTATTTACCGAAAAGTTTTTTAACTCTTAAATGAAGCTTTCTTAATTCTTTGTCGGTAGGCGAATAAAGTTGCCCACTTAACGCCTTTTCTCTTTCAGTCATAAATTAGTTTGCTTCTGGGCAAAGTGGACCAGCAAGTTCTTTTAAGAAGAATAACTTACCAGGTAGGGTAGGTATGAAAGAAGAAGTAACGAATCTCGTAGGGCCAAACCTTAAAGTCATCCATAAACTCATACCTTGCCATTGCATACCACGGCCTAAAGCACCGTCTGCACCACCAATAGCGTAGTCTGCACTAAATAGAATTGCAGGACCTACCGTGTTTGCTCTGCAAGGAACAAGGCTCGTTCTACTCTTAAATGAAGTTAAAGCGTTTTGTTCAATGGTTAGTGGGTGAAGTTTAGCACCAATTCTGTAAGGTTGTTTTAACCATTCTTCGTTAGAAGCAAATTCAGAACCGAATTGTGGTTCCCAGAAAGCAATGTGGCACATTCTACCAATACCGTAAACTAAAACCAATTTAGCGCCTTCTGCTTTAAGTTTAGCAATTTTTTCTGGGTATGTAGGTAAGTTTTCTTTCGTAGCGAAATTTCTGTGTTCTTTTGGAACGGTTAATTCGCCAAGTGGATTATAGAAAGCGTTTTCCATAGCGCTTTGGAAAGATGCTTCGCCAGTAATGGTGTTACCTTCTGCATCTGCCCATTCATCCATATTAAAGCAGTAAACGTTTTTACAACTAACGTTCCATTCTTTTAAGAAATAAACTGCCCATTTGTACATTCCCATAGGACCTACAGGAAGAATAAACGCAATTTTTTTGCCGTTAGCTTTTTTAATTTCGTTAGCAATTTCGTGGCCCATCTTAACGTCGAATTCTTGAACGTTATCGCAAGCGATAGGGTTAAAACCATCGTTCCAGAAACTTTGTTTTTCTGTAATAGATTCTGGTGCGTTAGCGCAACAAGCATCAATCTTTTCAAAATCCCATCCTTCTGGATAGAAGCCTTCTAATAAACTGCCTTTTACTGTAGAGTTAAAATCCATAGTATATCTCCTTAAAAATGTTAATTATATTTTAATAATATAATTATACATAATTAAAATTAATTTTGCAAGGCTTATTTAATAAAAGATTAGAATATTTTTAATTATAAAAAAGCTGTTTAGTTTGATAGCGATAACCAAAACAAAAAACATATTGATATTATTTGTAATATGTGTTAAAATACTTATAAATAAACTGAGAGTTGGTTTAATTCTTTGCTCAATAAACCTAGCAAAAAGGTTACGAAATTATTTAAGGAGAGTAAAAATGAGTGAATTAACAGATTTTATAATAGAAAATGGTGTATTGAAAGAATATGTCGGGCAAAGTAGTGAAGTTATAATTCCAGATAACGTAGAAAGTATAGGTTCTCACGCATTTTATAATTGTGATTCACTAATAAAGGTGATAATTGGCGACAGCGTGGTAAAAATTGGCGACCATGCTTTTCAACGTTGTGAATCATTAGAAACTGTGGTAATAGGTAATAATGTAAAAGAGATAGAAGAATGTGCTTTTACTGAATGTGCAAGTTTAATGTATTTAACAATAGGTAATAAAGTTGAAAACATAGGTGTGTTGGCTTTTAGCGAATGTAGTTCGTTAACTAGTGTAGAAATACCAGATAGTGTATTAAACATAGGAGAAGCAGCTTTTGAAGATTGTGTTTATTTAATTAAAATAGTAATTCCAAACAATGTACTTAATATAGGAGAAGGTGTTTTTCAATATTGCAAGATGTTAAAAAGCGTAATAATTGGCGAAGGGGTAAAAAACATAAGTGAGTTTGCTTTTGATGGTTGTACTTCGTTAACAAATGTTGAAGTTGGTAAGAACGTAACAATTATTGAAGATTGTGCTTTTTCTAATTGCACTGCTTTAACAAATATAAGCATACCAAGTAATGTGAAAAGTATAGGCGACTCTGCTTTTTTTAAATGCACTTCTTTAACAAGTATAAGAATTACAGATAATGTAACAAGTATAGGGGAAGAAGCTTTTTACAAATGCAAAAAACTTATAATAGAAGCACCTTCTAATACTTGTGCTGAAAAATATGCAAAACAAAATAAAATAAAATTTAAAGAAATTTTTCTTTAATAAATTTTGCTTCTAAAAGAAATAAAAATTTAAAAAACAAAAAAGGGGACTATTTCAAAATAGTCCCTTTTTATATTGTTATAATAAAAAGGCTTTGCAACGAACCTATATTGTTTAAAAACAAAACTCGGGAAAAAGATTTGCTTGCAAAGATTTTTTCCGAAAAAGGAGAAGCAGTCGTAAAGAAAAAAGAACTAACCCATTAGTTAGTTCTTTGCGCCGTCGACTTGCTTCGACGTGGTGCGAGCAAAGGGACTGCGTCAAAGCACGACAACTTATCAGCCGTTTAACAAAATTAAACGGCAAGATTTATAGTCGGCTTTTCCTTTTCACAAAAAGTTTTTCAATACTTTTTGTGATTTTTTATATAGTTCAAGCCCCTTTGCTTAACAAAAAAATAGTTTAACATAAACCTTGCACAGTTACAAGAATAAATCTCGTAAAAAAGATTTGTTTTACAAAGATTTTTTACGAAAGAGGAAAAACAGACATAAAAGCAAAGAAACAACCTTTTAGGTTGTTTCTTGCATAATTTGTCTTGTTTTGACGTGGTGCGAGCAAAGGGACTTGAACCCCCACGGTCTCCCACTAGATCCTAAGTCTAGCGCGTCTGCCAATTCCGCCATGCTCGCAAACACACAATAGTGTGTTATTAAATTAACCTTGCCTTGCTCAGGTTGGTCCGCCTTCGGGGACTCGAACCCCGGGCCCACTGATTAAGAGTCAGTTGCTCTACCAACTGAGCTAAAGGCGGTGGTGCTCCATCCGCGATTCGAACGCGGGACACCGTGATTAAAAGTCACGTGCTCTGCCAACTGAGCTAATGGGGCATTTATTCCTTAAGGGATTTGGCAGGGGTGGCAGGATTTGAACCTACGAATGCGGGAATCAAAATCCCGTGCCTTACCGCTTGGCGACACCCCTATCGGTTATTAAATTTTTGGGGCGGGTGATGAGAATCGAACCCACGACCTCAAGGACCACAATCTTGCGCTCTAACCAACTGAGCTACACCCGCCATATAATTTGGCGTGCCTGAAGAGATTCGAACTCCTGACCCTCGGCTTAGAAGGCCGATGCTCTATCCGGCTGAGCTACAGGCACATATTATCACCGTGCCACTCTCATATTGGAGCGGGTGATGGGAATCGGACCCACGCGGCCAGCTTGGAAGGCTGGAATTCTACCATTGAACTACACCCGCATAGTACATTCTCAAACAATGCTTATAGATTTTAACAAAATTAAAATTGATTGTCAACTATTTACCCAAGTTTTTTTTAAATTTTTGAAATTTTGTTTTTACCCACCTTTGTTTGTGTATAAAAAAGTAAAATCCTTGACACTTATTTTATAAATATGTATAATATTATAGAAATAAAAATAATGTTTATTGTTAACGTTTTTAATTGGAGAACTTATGTATAAAGAACTTTACAATTCTTGGGTAGAAAATAATAAGTTAGACGAAGATGGCAAAAAAGAATTGCAATCTATTACAGATGAAAAAGAAATAGAATATAGGTTTGGCAAATACTTAGATTTTGGCACTGCAGGTATGCGAGGCATTATTGGTATGGGCACGAACATGATGAATATATATATGGTTAAAAGGGCAACTCAAGGTTTGGCAAACTATATTAAAACGTTGGGCGCAAAGGCGTTAAAGAAGGGCGTAGTTATTTCTTACGACACAAGGCGTATGTCTTTTGAATTTGCCTATGCAACGGCAGTAGTTTTAGTTTCTAACGGAATTAAAGCCTATTTGTTTAACGACGTACATCCCGTGCCAATGCTATCTTTCGCCGTAAGAGAATTAAAGGCTGTTGCTGGGGTTATGATTACTGCAAGCCACAACCCAAAAGAATATAACGGCTATAAAGTTTATGGTGAAGACGGCGCGCAAATGGCACCGGAAGCAACCAAAGTGGTGGTTGATTTTATTAATCAAATTGACGGTTGCTTTTCTAACGATATTTTATACGAAGAAGCAAAGGCTAAAAAAATTATAAGTGTTAGCAATTCAGTAGATAAAAAATATTATAAAACCATAAAGAAATTATTGCTTTCACCAAAAGAAGTTAAAAAAATAGCAAAGAAAATTAACATAGTATACACACCCGTTCACGGCAGTGGCTACGTTCCAGTAACTACTATATTAAAGAAAATGAAAGTTTCGCCTATAGTAGTTCCAGAACAAGTTAAAAAAGATACGGAGTTTTCTACCGTAGAAGTACCTAACCCAGAAGTAAAAGAAACTTTAACGTTAGGCATTAAACAAGCAGACTTTAAAAATGCAGACGTTGTTTTTGGCACCGACCCAGACTGCGATAGGTTAGGTGTTGCCGTTAGAAACGATAAGGGCGAATTTGAAGTTCTTTCTGGTAATCAAACTGGCATTTTATTATTAGATTATATATTGTTAAGGTTAAAAGAAACTAATAAATTAGATTCTAAAAGTTTTGCCGTTAAAAGTTTCGTTACCACGGGTATGGCAAAACTAATTTGCGACGATTACGGCGTAGAACTAATAGAAGTTCCAGTAGGCTTTAAGTTTATAGGCGAAAAAATTAAAGAATTAGACGATACTGGTTTAAGAAAGTTTATTTTTGGCTTTGAAGAAAGTTGTGGGTATTTAAGGGGCACTCATTGTAGAGATAAAGACGCAGTAGTTGCAAGTATGTTATTTACAGAAATGGTATGTTATTATAACTTTAACGGCAAAGGCATTTACCAACGTCTACAAGAACTTTACCAAAAGTTTGGCTACGTTTACGATACTAACGTTAGCATTAAATATAGTGGCTTAAACGCTATGGAAGATATGAACGCCACCGTAAACAAAATTAAAGAATTAAAAGTTAAAAGTATTGGTGGGCTAAAAATTTCTGCAGTAAGAGACTATGCTACTTTAATTAGAAAGACGGCGACTGGCGAAGTAGAAGAAATAAAGTCTTCTAAAAACAATGCCGTTTACTACGAATTGGGCGAAGACGGGTTTATTTGCGTTAGACCAAGTGGAACAGAACCAAAATTAAAGGTTTACTATTCTTTAAGGGCAGAAAATAAAGAAACAGCAGAAAAATTGTTTAATAAAGTTAAGGAAGACTTTGAAAAAAAGTTAAATAAATAACAAAAAAATAACAATTTTTTATTAAAAATAACACCAAAAAAGTCAATTTTACAAGCCGAAAAAAAATTTAAAAAAAGTGTAAAAATCGTTGTAAATTGCTTGACTTAAAGGTTTATAAATGATAATATGTATAGGCTATCGTTTTATGGTAGCCTTTTTTGTAGCCATAATTTTGTGGCTAAAATACGACCGTTTGTCGTATATTGTAGATTCACAACTGCATAGAAACAATGTGAGATATAGTTTAATATATCTCGAGAAACTTTAATTAAAGTACATTAAGGCAAAGAGCAAAGAAAAAATAGACTAAGAATTAATTTAAATGAAGGTTAATACGAAGAAA
>JAFYWI010000010.1 GCA_017558105.1 Clostridia bacterium
AAAGTCTACGTGCCCTGGTGTATCTATAATATTTAATCTATAACCTTTCCAATGTGCAGTTGTAGCAGCACTTGTAATAGTTATACCACGTTCTTTTTCTTGTTCCATCCAGTCCATTGTAGCAGAACCTTCGTGAGTTTCACCTATTTTATGCGTTCTACCCGTATAGAATAGGATTCTTTCAGTCGTTGTGGTTTTGCCGGCGTCAATGTGAGCCATAATACCAATGTTTCTGGTTGCACTTAAATTAAAATCTCTAGCCATAAACTTTCTCCAATATTAGAATCTGTAATGAGCAAATGCTTTGTTTGCTTCTGCCATTCTGTGCGTGTCTTCTTTCTTCTTAACAGCAGCACCAGAATTGTTAAATGCATCTACTAATTCGTTAGCAAGGCGAGCGCTCATTTCTCTTTCGCTTCTTTTTCTTGCAGCGGCAACTAACCATCTAATAGCTAACGTTTGTCTTCTTTCTGCTCTAATTTCGATAGGTACTTGATAGTTAGCACCACCTACTCTTCTAGCTTTAACTTCTACCATAGGCATAATGTTATTTAATGCCTGTGCGAACATTTCTTTTGCATCTAGACCAACTTTTTCACTTGCAACAGCAAATGCGTCGTAAACGATTGCTTGTGCAATACCTTTTTTGCCGTCTAGCATAACTTGATTAATTAGTTTTGTTACAACCTTATCATTATAGATTGGGTCTGGCAAAACGTCTCTTTTTGCAATACTGCCTCTTCTTGGCATAATGTAAATCCTCCTTTAAATTTTTGCGTTTTATAAACGCCTTGTTTTAAGGGTAAACCCTTTTTTAGTACAGCTATCACTTGCCCAAACTTTTGGGTAGCGAACCTTCTGTCTACCGACATACTGCCTACCAATCGGGCTTAATTTTCCGAATCTCCGATTTTAAGTAGGTGTGTAATTTTTGTTAAATAATAATCTACTTACTTGTTATTATTTAGGTCTTTTTGCGCCGTATAGAGACCTTGATTGCCTACGTTTTGCAACGCCAGCAGTATCTAATGCGCCACGGATAATGTGATATCTTACACCTGGTAAGTCTTTAACCCTTCCGCCACGGATAAGAACTGAACTGTGTTCTTGTAGGTTATGACCTTCACCTGGAATGTAAACGATACCTTCCATTTTGTTAGTAAGACGAACTCTGGCAATTTTACGTAATGCTGAGTTAGGCTTCTTTGGTGTGGTTGTTGTTACAGATAAGCAAACACCACGTTTTTGTGGACATTCATCTAAAATAGGTGATTTTGACTTATAAGTAATTTTCTTTCTGCCTTGTCTAATTAACTGTTGAATTGTTGGCATATAGCACCTCCTTAATTTTATCGTTTATTCGGAAAACGGATTCGGAAATTTCCGTTTCTTTCTAATTTTACGTTAAATTTATAATTTAACGGAATTTTATTGTACCATTTATACCCAATTTAGTCAAATAAAATCAAGCAAAATGGCACAATTTTATTCTTTTTTTATTCTTCTACGTTTTCTGCTGCACTCGTTTTAATAACGGTTAGTGGAGAAACGTTTTTATAGTCTTTAATACCAGTACCAGCAGGTATTAATTTACCAATGATAACGTTTTCTTTTAAGCCTACAAGTGGGTCAATTTTATTTTTAATAGCGGCTTCGGTTAACACTCTTGCCGTTTCTTGGAATGATGCGGCAGATAAGAAACTTTCTTTTGCTAACGCAGCCTTGGTTATACCTAATAAAATTCTCTTACCGATAGGTGGTTCTAAGCCGTTTTCAAGTGCAATTTGCGTTTCTTCTTCAAACCTTGCAAGGTCAATTTTTTCACCTGGTAGAATATCTGCACCACCTGGATTTTCAACTTGAACCTTTTTAAGCATTTGACGAACGATAATTTCAACGTGTTTATCGTTAATATCAACACCTTGAGAACGATATACGCTTTGGATTTCTCTTAAAATGTAATCTTGTACGCCTTTGAAACCTTTGGTTTTTAATATATCTTGTGGATATACAGCGCCGTGAGTTAAAACAGAACCTGGTTCAACAACTTCGCCTTCCTTAACGGCAACACCCGTGCCAAATGGAATAGCATAGTCTTTATCGCCTTCTGCAGTTTTAACAACAACGTGAATAATTTTGTCTTTTTCTTCAATAGATACTACACCACTGTGTTCGCAAACGATAGCAGCGTGTTTTGGTCTTCTTGCTTCAAATAGTTCTTCAACCCTAGGAAGACCTTGCGTAATATCGCCCGTACTTGCAATACCACCGGTGTGGAACGTTCTCATGGTAAGTTGCGTACCTGGTTCACCGATAGATTGTGCAGCTATAATACCAACTGCTTCACCTATTTGAACTGGTAGGTTATTACTCATGTTTTTGCCGTAACACTTAGCGCAAACACCCGTTTTAGATTTACAAGTAAACGTAGACCTAATTCTAACTTCAGTAATTGCTTCTTTACCATACTTTTTGTCGTATAGTTTGTTAATTTCTTCAAGTTTATCTGCGCCGTCTTCAGTAATCATTGTATTAGCAAGTGCAATTTCGCCTGCTTTTACTAAAACGTTGCCGTTTTCATCTAAGATATCGTTAACAGGAACGTCGTCTAAAACGAATCTGCCAGCAACACGGTCTCTTAAACTTTCAATAACTTCACCCTTAGAGCCTTTAATAGCGCTAACAATTATACCTCTAGAGTCGCCACAATCTTCGTCTTTAATAATAACTTCTTGAGCAACGTCTACAAGTCTTCTCGTTAAGTAACCAGAGTCTGCCGTTTTTAACGCAGTATCGGCTAAACCTTTACGTCCACCGTGAGATGAAATAAAGTACTCTAGAACTGAAAGACCTTCACGGAAGCAAGATTTTACAGGGATTTCAATAGTTTTACCTTTAGGGTCTGTCATAAGACCACGCATACCTGCAAGTTGTTTAATTTGGTCGATAGAACCACGGGCACCAGAGTTAGCCATCATTAGAATTGGGTTGAATTCATCTAACGTTTCTTTTAGTTTTTCAGTAACGTCATCGGTAGCCTTTTTCCAAATGCTAACAACCTTTTTGTATCTTTCGTCATCGGTGATATAACCTTTCTTATATAACGTTTCTACTTTTAGAACTTGTTCTTCAGAAAGTTTTAATATAGCACGTTTATCTTTTGGCATATGCATATCGAACACACTGGTTGTAATAGCACCAACGGTAGAATACTTAAAGCCTAATGCCTTAACCTTATCTAACACGTCTGCAGCACAACTTGCACCGTGACGTTTGAAGCATGCACCAACGATTTTTTGTAAATCTTTTTTGCCAACTGCTTGACCTTTTTTAGAAACAGAACCATCTATTTCGTATTTTAAGAAGTCTTCTTTGTTAACTCTTTCAACAAAACCTAAGTCTTGCGGGATTGCTTCGTTGAAGAAAATTTTACCAACAGAAGTTATAACTCTGCCAACAACCTTTTCGCCGTCAACTTCTACTTCTCTACGAACGATAATTTCGTCTTGAAGTTGAATTTTACCAGTTTGGTAAGCCATTATTGCTTCTTCTGGAGAGTGGTATGCTATGGTGTGTTCTGGTACACCGTAAACTTTACCATTTTCGTCTTCAATACCTTTTTCGTTATATTTTTTACCAATATGTTTTTTAATGATAGTTAAGTAGTAAGAACCCATAACCATATCTTGAGTAGGGCTCATAACTGGTTTACCATCAGAAAGTTTTAGAATATTGTTAGATGCAAGCATTAAAAACCTTGCTTCTGCTTGTGCTTCTACTGATAGTGGAACGTGAACAGCCATTTGGTCGCCGTCGAAGTCTGCGTTGAACGCACCACAAACAAGTGGGTGAAGTTTAATTGCACGACCTTCTATTAAAACTGGTTCGAACGCTTGAATAGATAATCTGTGAAGCGTAGGAGCACGGTTTAACATAACTGGGTGGTCTTTAATAACGTCTTCTAAAACGTCCCAAACAACGGTTTTCGCACGTTCTACCGTACGTTTTGCATTTTTAATGTTGTGGCAAATATTGTTTTCAACAAGTTTTTTCATTACGAAAGGCTTGAATAATTCAATAGCCATTTCTTTTGGCAAACCACATTGATACAATTTAAGTTCTGGTCCTACAACGATAACTGAACGGCCAGAATAGTCTACACGCTTACCAAGTAAGTTTTGACGGAAACGGCCTTGTTTACCACGTAGCATACCAGATAAAGATTTTAGTTCTCTGTTACCAGCGCCACTAATAGCCTTACCACGTCTGCCGTTGTCAATTAATGCGTCTACTGCTTCTTGAAGCATTCTCTTTTCATTTCTTATAATAATTTCAGGAGCACCTAATTCCATCAACTTCTTCAAACGATTATTTCTGTTTATAACCCTTCTATATAAGTCGTTTAAGTCGGAAGTAGCAAATCTACCGCCGTCTAATTGAACCATAGGTCTTAATTCTGGTGGAATTACAGGAAGAACGTCTAAAATCATCCATTCAGGCTTGTTGCCACTCTTTCTAAATGATTCTATAATTTCTATTCTTTTTACGGCTCTAATTCTTCTTTGACCAGAAACGTTTTCTGCAATAATTTTCTTTGCTTCTTCGCTTTCTTTATCTAGGTCGACAGCCATTAATAATTCTTTAATGGCTTCTGCACCCATACCAGTTTTGAAAGAACCAATGCCGTATTGTGCTTCGATTTCTCTCTTTTCTCTGTCGTTAATAACTTGTTTGTATTCTAATGGTGTAGTACCTGGGTCTAAAACAACGTGACAAGCAAAATATAAAACTTGTTCTAATGCTTTAGGGCTCATATCTAACATCAAACCAATTCTTGATGGAACACCCTTAAAATACCAAATGTGAGAAACTGGAGCGGCAAGTTCAATGTGCCCCATACGGTCACGACGAACTTTGCTCTTTGTAATTTCTACGCCACACTTGTCGCAAACAACACCTTTATAACGAATTCTTTTATATTTACCGCAATGACATTCCCAATCTTTTACAGGCCCGAAAATTCTTTCGCAGAATAAACCGCCCATTTCTGGTTTTTGCGTTCTGTAGTTTATAGTTTCCGGTTTTGTTACTTCGCCGTAAGACCACTCTCTAATTTTTTCAGGAGAAGCCACGCCTATTTGTATAGAATCAAAATTGTTAAGTTCAAACATTTTTCTTTCCTCCCCTATTAAAATTCACCATCTTCTTCGTCTAAATCATCAAACAACAAATCATCGTCTGGGATAGTTGTATCGATTTCATCATCTTCATCGTCGAACATATCTTTAGAGTTGAATTCAAATTCATCGATATCTGCAGTTTCAGTATCTTCGAATAGGGTTTCTTCAACTTCGTCTGTGTCTTCAATGTCAATTTCATCGAAATGTTCTTTTTCTGGAGCAACAGGAACGTCATCGTAATCTGTTTCAATAAGGTCTTTAAGTGCAAGTTCTTCTTTGTTTTCAGTAAGAACTTTTACGTCTAACGCAAGAGATTGCAATTCTTTTAATAAAACCTTAAATGCTTCTGGAATACCAGGTTCGCTGATGTTAGTTCCTTTAACTATAGATTCGTAAGTTTTAATTCTACCAACAACGTCGTCTGACTTAACGGTTAGAATTTCTTGAAGAATATGAGCAGCGCCGTATGCTTCTAATGCCCAAATTTCCATTTCCCCGAAACGTTGGCCACCGAATTGTGCCTTACCGCCTAAAGGTTGTTGGGTAACTAAACTATATGGACCAGTTGAACGTGCGTGAATTTTATCGTCAACCAAGTGAATAAGTTTAATCATATACATTTGACCAACCGTAACTCTGTTTTCGAAAGGTTCACCAGTTCTACCATCGTAAAGTTGAATTTTACCATCAACTTCGCCGTTAGGGTTAACTATGTTATTTTCTTTTAATAATTCTTTAATATCGCTTTCAGAAGCACCGTCAAATACAGGGGTAGCAATCTTCCAGCCAAGTTGTTTACAAACTAAACCTAAGTGAACTTCTAATACTTGACCGATGTTCATACGAGAAGGAACGCCTAGTGGGTTAAGTACGATTTGTAGTGGCGTACCATCTGCCATAAACGGCATATCGCTTTCTGGAAGTATTCTTGAAATAACACCCTTGTTACCATGACGACCAGCCATTTTGTCACCGATAGAGATTTTACGTTTTTGAGCAATGTAAACTCTAACAAGTTTGTTTACGCCAGGTGCAAGTTCATCTTTATTAGCACGTGTAAATATTTTAACGTCTACAACGATACCACCTTCGCCGTGTGGAACTTTTAGAGATGTATCTCTAACTTCTCTAGCCTTTTCGCCGAAGATTGCACGAAGTAATCTTTCTTCTGGGGTTAATTCAGTTTCACCCTTAGGTGTAACTTTACCAACTAATATATCGCCACTATTAACTTCTGCACCAACCCTAATAATACCATTTTCATCAAGGTCTTTAAGTGCATCGTCGCCAACGTTAGGAATATCTCTGGTAATTTCTTCTTCGCCAAGTCTTGTATCTCTTGCTTCAATTTCGTGTTCTTCAATGTGGATTGTTGTAAACACGTCTTCTCTAACAAGTTTTTCAGAAAGCAATATAGCGTCTTCGTAGTTGTAACCTTCCCAAGACATAAAGCCTACGAGAATATTTCTACCTAATGCTAATTCGCCGTTCTTTGTTGAAGGACCGTCTGCAATAGTTTGACCTTTAACGATTTTTTCGCCTTTATCTACTATTGGACGTTGATTTAAGCAAGTACCTTGGTTACTTCTTTCAAATTTCTTTAATTTATATTCTCTGTCGCCGTTTTCGCCTGTAATAACAATGCAATCACTAGCAACACTCTTAACAACACCGTCTTCAACAGCGTTAACCATAACGCCAGAGTCGTATGCTATTCTTCTTTCAATTCCCGTAGCAACAATTGCGTTTTCTGGGCAAAGTAGTGGAACTGCTTGACGTTGCATGTTAGAACCCATTAGCGCACGGTTGGTATCGTCGTTTTCTAAGAAAGGAATTAACGCCGTAGCAACTGAGATAAGTTGTTTTGGAGAAACGTCCATATAATCCATTTTTTCTTTGAAGTCTTCGGTAATTTCTTCCCTATGACGACAGAATACACGGTCGTTTGCAAAATACTTATTATCGATTAATGGTTCGTTTGCTTGCGCAACGATGAAGTTATCTTCTTCATCTGCAGTTAAGTAATCTACTTGTTCGGTAACTATGGTTTCAATAGTTCCGTCTTCTTTAGTGGTGTGAATAACCTTTCTGTAAGGAGATTCAATAAAACCAAATTCATTAACTTGCGCATATGCTGCAAGAGAAGTGATAAGACCAATGTTTTGACCTTCTGGTGTTTCTATTGGGCACATTCTTCCGTAGTGAGAGTGGTGAACGTCACGCACTTCAAAGGTTGCCCTATCTCTGTTAAGACCACCAGGACCTAAGGCAGAAAGTTTTCTCTTGTGTGTTAATTCTGCAATTGGGTTGGTTTGGTCCATAAATTGAGAAAGTTGTGAAGAACCAAAGAATTCTTTAATAGCAGAACTTACAGGGCGAATATTAATTAAACCTTGTGGAGTAACTTCCTTAGGGTCTTGAGTTGCCATTCTTTCTTTAATAACTCTTTCTAACCTTGCAATACCAATACGGAATTGGTTTTGTAATAATTCGCCAACAGAACGAACACGTCTATTACCAAGGTGGTCGATATTATCTATTGAGCCAATACCTTCATTAAGGTCTAAGTTAAGTGAAACTGATGCAACGATATCGTCTACCGTAATATGTTTGTGGTTTAACTTATCTAATAAAGGACGAATTTCCTTCTTAACTTCGTTAGAAACAGGTTGGCTAACACCAGCATCAACTAATTCAAAGAATTTAGCACAAGCATTAACGAATTTAATTCTAATTTCTTTTGCCTTTTCTTCGTTCTTCTTATCTTCTGGTTTTAATTCTTCTTCAGGAATATCTTTATCTTCAATGTAATATAAGCGATTAATTTCTTTCTTTAAGATTTCAGCAGTTTTTTCTACGCCTTCACTCTTAACAAGTTCGTTAACCTTTGAAGCAAATTTTAAGGTTGGGTTATAAACGTAATCTAAAAGACCAAAGAAACTTGGGTCAATGCCCATAACTTCTTTGAAGTAAACTACGTTATTACCAATAATTTTATGAGCCTTGCCGTTTACGTCTGCAAAGAATTGGTTAATACCAGCATCTTGAATAGCATTTGCTACTGCACGGGTAATTACTTGACCTTTCGTTGCTAAAACTTCGCCGTCTTCACTAATTACGTCTTCAAAAGCAACTAAACCAACGATACGTGCGCCAAGTCTTAAACGTTTGTTGAATTTATATCTACCAACCCTTGCTAAGTCGTAACGACGTGGGTCGAAGAAAATGTTCTTTAAGTGTTGTTTAACGGCTTCATCCGTTGGGATTTCGCCTGGGCGTAATCTACGGTATAGTTCAACTAAACCGTCTTGTTCGCTTTTAGCAGTATCTTTTTCTGCAGTAACTTTAATCATTTCGTTATCTGCAAATAGGCTGTTAAGTTCTTCGTCTAAACCAAAACCTAACGCACGAAGAAGAACGGTTGCAGTTAACTTTCTAGTTCTGTCTACGTGTACCCATAAAACGTTTTGAGCGTCTTGTTCAAATTCTAACCAAGCACCCCTAGATGGAATAACGGTGGTGTCGAATAATTTTTTACCCGACTTGTCCATTTCAGAACCATTATAAACACCAGGAGAACGTACTAATTGAGAAACTATAACCCTTTCTGCCCCGTTAATAATGAAAGAACCATTGTCTGTCATTAATGGGAAATCGCCCATAAATACTTCTTGGTCCATAACTTCATCGGTAACCTTGTTAACAAGCCTTACCTTAACGCGAAGTGGACGAGCATAGGTAGCGTCTCTATCTCTACATTCTTTTTCGTTGTACTTTGGAGCACCATTTAGGTTGTGCTCTAAGAAATACAACTCAAAGTGGTCGGAATAGTCGGTTATTGGAGAAAAGTCTTCAAAAACCTCGTTTATGCCGTCTTTAATAAAGGCGTCATAGGAGTCTTTCTGGATTTTGACAAGGTAAGGAAGTTCTATAGCTTCTTTAATTTTGCTAAAGGTTTTTCTCTTTACGTTGCCACATTGAATTTCTTGTAAATTTCGTGCCATCAAAACACACTCCTTAAAAAAATTTAAATTGTTATTCGACAATCTTTACAAACCCAAAAAAATGGTGTATAATTCTAATTGTCGAAGAAAAATAGGTTTTTATATCTAATTTGTTGGCGATTTTAAGGGTGAAAACACCCAAAAATTTTTCTTTTTTTTCTAAAAAAAGCAATAAAAATCGATATTAACCTATCATAATACATTTTATTATGATATACAATAACTAAAAAAAAGTCAAGCATTTTATAAAACTTTTTTTATTCTTTCTTTTTTTTCGACAAAAATACTCTTTTTTTGGTATAATTTATGCGCATAGATAAGTTTTTAAAGGTAAGCAGAATATTAAAAAGAAGAACTCTTGCCCAAGAAGCCTGCGAAGGTGGTAAAGTTAAGGTAAACGGCAAAAGCGTTAAGCCTTCGTTTAATGTTAAGGTGGGCGATATTGTTGAATTAGGCTTTAATAGTGGTGCATTAAGGTTTATAGTAAAAGAACTAAAAGAAACGGTTAGAAAAGAAGAAGCCGAAAATTTATATGAAATTCTTTTTGATGAAGTTAATTAAAGGTGGTAAAAATGAAAACTTCTTTAATATTGGCATGTGCTGGCAAAGGCGAAAGAGCAGGCTTTAACAAAAACAAGTTGCTTTTAACCAAAAACGGCAAAACGTATATTGAAATTGCGTTAAACAAATTTATAGAAAGCACCCTTATAGACGAATATATAGTTACCGTTTCTGCGCAAGATTATAATATTGTAAAAAGTTTTTTACCAAACTTTGTAAAAATTGTTATTGGTGGCGAAACGAGAACTCAAACGATTAAAAACGCACTAGAAGAAGTTACGGGCGACATCGTGCTTATTCACGACGGGGCAAGACCTTTCGTTTCTAACACCCTAATACAAAACTGCATAGATACTGCTGTTAAATTTGGTAGTGCTATACCTACCCTACCCTCAACGGATTCGGTGTGCAACGTAAACAATATTAATATAGTAAACTATTTAAATAGAAACGAAATATACTCTATTCAAACGCCACAAGGTTTTAACACGGAAGAAATTAAAAAGGCGTATTCTTTAGTTAACGAAGAAGTTTTTACAGACGACGGAAGCGTTTACTTAAAATACATTACTAAACCTATAACCTACCCTGGCGACGTTAAGAACGTTAAGTTAACTTTTAAAGAAGATTTTATTTCTGCCATACGTTACGGCACGGGGTTTGATTGCCATAAGTTAGTTGAAAACAGAAAACTTATTTTAGGTGGTGTAGAAATCCCACACGATAAAGGTCTTTTAGGTCATAGCGATGCAGACGTTTTAGTTCACGCTATTATGGATGGTATTTTAAGCGCACTATCTTTAAGAGATATTGGCTACCATTTTCCAGATACGGAAATTAAATATAAAGGTGCTAACAGCATAGAATTATTAAAAGAAGTGCTACGTATGGCAAAAGAAAAAAGGTATAAAGTGTTTAACCTTTCTGCAACCATTATGGCAGAAAAGCCAAAACTACTTAACTTTATTCCGTTAATACAAAATAATTTAGCCAAAGTTTTAGGCATTGAAGAAAGTTTTGTTGGAATTACTGCCACCACCCTAGAAGGTTTAGGTTTCGTTGGCAGAGAAGAAGGCATATGCGCAAATGCCGTAGTTTCTTTAATAGAAGAATAAAAAAATTTTACGTAACAAAAAACACACTTTAAAAACGAAGTGTGTTTTTTAATGTAGGTTTATTATTTTCCTTATTTTACTATAAAAGGAATTAATTAAATTTATAAGCCGTTTGGTTAGCAATTAAAACGTCTGTGCCAATATATTTTGCCCAATTTTCTTTTCTCATTACTTCCATAAGAATTTCTTCTTCGAGTTTACCTTGATTTTCAGGTTTTGAAGCAACTTCGTTTATAAGTTCTTCTGCTACTTCAGGATTTATTAGGCAAAGAGAAACGGTTATAGTTTTACCTTTCATTTGCTCACCCTCAAAGCATCTAAATACACCACAATCAAATTCTTTAACTGAAGTGCAAATATCATAATAAGTCAGTGGCATACCAACTGAGGTCATCATAAAAAGAGATTGCCCTTCAGAAAGTGCAAATGGGTTACCAAAAGGAAAGCTCCATATGCCATATTCTCCCCACAAACCAAGTTCGCCGTATTCAACTGCTTGGTCACATTCAATTACGAAATCGCAAATCCAGTTTTTGTAAGGGCTTTCTTCAATGGTTTCTTCTGTATCGGTTGCGACGAAAGTCCATGCTGCCTCACGTCTACAGGGTTAGGAACGTTATCAGGAAATGGAATACCATTCATATCTGTGGTAAGAGGCTCTAAATCCTTAGGTAACTTATCTTCAGTATATCTAGTAATAATTGCATCTGGGCCAGTATAAGCATTGCCTTGAATTGCTTGCACGTAATACGTAATGGTACAAGTTTTTCCTTCGTATTCTTTACCAGCACCATCTGGAAGTTCAATAGAAACTTCAACGTCATCTAAACTTTTACCTGGTTCTAAAGATTCCCAATCGGTAGCGTATTCTTTGCCGTTATAATTTTGTTTATCTGAAATATTAACTTTTAAACCTGCAAATAAGCCATCGTCGTTCATGCAAGAAATAATGGTACGGTATTTCACCGTAATTGTGCTTTCGTTAGAAATAGTTATATTGAATTTAACACCATCACCTTCTGCAACGTTTGAAAGAGTTAACCCTTCGGCTGTTAATTCTACATTGCCACCATACATATTGCCTTTGCCTAACGTATAGGTAGTATCATAAAGCTTTTTAGTTTCAATTGAATTTTGGTCAATCGTAGCAGTAACGTTAATTTTGGCAGAAGTAACTGCTATATTTACTTTACTTTCACTTGTAGAAAGAGCAAACGTTCCGCCAACCATTAAGCTTAGACACATAACGATTGTCAAGATTGACGTAAGTAATGTTTTCTTTTTCATTTTCTTTTTCTCCTATTAATAGATAGTTCCACAAAAAATTGCGGAATTATCGCAATGTTTTAAAACAACAAACGTAAACATACTTAAGCACGTTAGTGCTATAAGTGTTGCGCTTACGAACTTTATTAAAACGTTCTTTACTTTGTTGCTAATTGTTGTTTTTTAATATTTTTATGTTTCCTTTAAAATAATCTTACAAAAAAATCACTTATCGCTTTTTCCCATAAGGCCAATTCTTCTCCCCATGGAACGCCTTTAATAAAAGCAACCGTCATAGTCAGCAAAGCATACAATGCAGTGACTAATATAATTGCAAAAACTACGTACTTTAAAACTTCTAAAACCTTCATAACTCTTCCTTCTCTATAAAGTAATCATAGTTTAATAAGGGGTTAAATCACCACAAGTTATTTCACTATTATTTTACTGTAACCTTTGAAATGTCACCAACAACTTAAGTTTTTAAATTTTTTATAAATTTTAACTTAGGCAATATCATTGCCGTTAATATCGCAATAGGTTGGATTCGTAAAACCAAAACGAATTGGCTTTGCGTTGTCGCAAGTATTGTTGTTATTATATATGTCTAAGGTAAGAGTTGTATCGTCTTTACCTTCTGCTGTGTAATTTTGTACCCAGAAAAGTCTAGCAGTAGCAACGTTGGTATTTTTAATTGTAACAGTGTTCATGTCATAACCTGAGTTAAATGCACGAACTGCTACGTAAGAAAGGTTAAAATTACAATTGTTTATATCAGCAGTTGCAGTTCCCCAGTTATTTAAATGAACTATAAAGTTCATATCAGTACCTAAAACGCTTGCGTTAATACCTTCAAGTTTAAGCACACCACCTGCCGTCACATCAAAAATTGTCGCCATAGCATCCCACTCTTGGTTATTTTCAGCTGCCATATTGATAGTGCCGTCTTTAACCGTAAGTTTACCCTTAACAAGGAACATTTCTTGATTGCCTGTGTTATTGAACGTGCCAGTAATCGTTTTGTCATTCATAAATAAAACGCTTTCAACTCCGTTATCGATAGTAATAGCTTCGTTAAATACTTCGATGTCAGACCCCAATATAACGTTTCCACCTGCATTAAGAGCAGCTTTAAGGTCAGCGAAAGAATATACACACTTAGGGATGTTTACGCTGTCTTTCCAATCTTCGTAATCATAAGTACCTTTTGGAGATTCTATTGTAATTTGACCTTCGCCACAAACATCTTCAGCAACAACAAGAGATTCAATGTTGTCAGCAGTAATTTCAACCCCGTTAACTGTACATTGAGATAAAATAATCTTACTGTCTTTAATTGAACTAAGGTCAATGTAGAATTTGCTATTGAATTCACATTGATAGAATTCAGTGTTCATATAAGGTTTTACAAGACGACCATATACGTTAGTATAGTAATTACCTTGAGTGAAAGTACAGTTTGTAAATTTAACTTCTTTGAATACAGTTCCATAACTAGTCCAACCAGCAAAAGTACAATCTATAGCATAAAGGCCATATTGATTGTTACCATTATCAGCGTTGAAGTTGTAGCATACTTCGTCAAATGAAACGTTTTCAAGGATAATATCAGAAGTTTGACCAGCAGTAAATACACCACGGAAAGCATTACTGATTAAAATGTTTTTAATAGTAGCACCATTAGTGTAGATACCACAATCCCAATTGCTATTAGCGCCGTTTACTTTAAGAACGTAACCGTTACCGTTAAGAGTTTTACCAGTTACGATAATACCTGCTTTAGAATAACCGCCATCAGTAGCATTTACAGTAATATCGTTTTTAAATACAACTTCTTTAACATCTACATTTTGTAAAGCCGCTTTTAAACTTGCTTCATCACCAACGAATTCAACACCGTCTAAACCAGAAACAAGTGTAAAGTTACTAAAGTTTTTAGTAGCGAAAGTAATTTTACCATTTACTGCATCGTAGTAGAATTCGTGGTGTTCATCAACATCAGCAGCGCTTGCAACTTCAGTCATAACGTCACCTTTATGAAATAGAACAACGTCTGTAAGATTTTTTTCGGTATTCATAGTAACTACGATTGGGGTTTCGTTGTTTTCGTCAACTTCAGGAATGGTTACGTTAAACGCATAAGCAGTGTTGCCATCTTTAAGTTCAAAATAACCGGTTTGAACGTTGTCGGCTATTGTTTCATCTAATTCTTTAACTTTTAAAGAAAGACCTATTTCGCCATTTTTAACTGCCGTACCTACAAAAACTATTGCTTTATTGCCATTAGCATCTTTAACTTCTTTTTCTGCAGTAGTTTTGCCGTTTGCGTCTACGCTTACAACGCTAGCATTACCTTGAATTGCTTCTACTTTATAAGAAATAGTGCAAGTTTTTTCTTTGTATTCATCACCTGCAGTTTCTGGAAGTTCAATTTCTACAGGAACAATAGCATCGTTAGAGCCAACCGTAAGTTCTTCCCAATTAGATACTACTTTTGCGCTATTATAATTTTTTTCATCAATAGTGATGTTAAGACCTGCAAATAAACCATTATCGTTTTCGCAACTAATAATTGTACGATATTTTACGGTTACGTTGCTTTCATTTTTAACAACTATATTAAATTTAATTCCATCGCCAGGAATAAATTTTTCAAGTGTTAAGCCTTCATCGTTAAAGGTTGCAACACCTTCATACGTATTATCTATACCTGCAGTATAGTTAGTATCGTATAGCTTTTTAGTTTCAACAGAATTTTGGTCAATCGTGGCAATTACGTTTACTTTACCAGAACTAACTGCAACGTTTACTTTGCTTTCGCTTGTGAAAAGTGCAAACGTTCCGCCAATCATTAAGCTTAAGCACATAACGATTGTCAAAATTGACGTAAGTAATGTTTTCTTTTTCATTTTTTTCTCCTTTTTAAATTTTTATAATTTTAATAAATTGTTTTTTGATTTTTTAACTAAAAATTAAGTTAATTGAACTGCGTTTACCATTAAATCAAAATTCACTTCTTTATTTTGTGCATCGTTATTAACGTTATTATCGTTAATAAACTGAATTTTTACGGTAAATTCTTTTGCAACGTCGTTTTTAGCCATTGTTTCAGTAAAAATTATTGCTTTTCCATCTATTACATATTGGTCAAGCGTACCCTTGTCTTCACCATCGATATAAACTTTCAACTGTTTCGCCAAAGCATTGCTATTGCTTGTTAATTTAATAATAACTTCGTAAGAAAATGCTACGTCGCCGTTATTACTTAGTTTTAACGTTGCTTCGTATTCCGAACCTGGTACTACTTTTTCACCGTTAGCAATGCCAAAAAAGTTGTCGTCTGCGGTGTTCGTGTCGGTAAAATTAACAATAGAAGTGTCTGGATTAGTAGAAACCATACGTCCGGTTTCATTGTCTAAATAAGTTTTTGTAAGACTAATTCTTTCCAATTTTACATTCAACGTTCCAGCGGTTAAATGATTTTCAATTTTAACGCTATCACTCCACAAAGCATACGTTCCACCAACTACCATAGCAACACATAACGTTATCATTACACACGTCATAAGTAGTGTTCTAACTTTGCTCTTGCCCATTTGTCTGCCCTCCTTGTTCAGATTTATCTATCTCGCTTAAATTCAAGCAATTTGATATTAAATTGATTTTTCGTTTTAAATGCCTTTTAGCTTACGCCCTTTTTTCTTTACGGCGAAGCTTTGCTTGTTCTTTCTTATATTCTTTTTCTTCTGCAATTGCCTTAACTGCAATACCAATACTATCTTTAACGGCAGCACAAGATGCTTCATCTACAACTTTAATGCTTGCAGGTGCTTGTTTCATAGCAACTTTATTATCGTTAACGTACGTCTTAAACGTTAAGTTAGAAATCACAAGTTCGCACACCACAATTCCACGCTTAATTTTTAATCTTACAAGACGGCTCATACCTACCTTGTATTCTTCGTAATTAGCGTTCTTTATTCTTTTACTTCCCTCCACAGCCATAGCACATTTAACTATTTCATCGTAATAGCCTTTGTACGTAGCTGAAAGTTCTAAATATTTTTCATCAAGTGTTTTTGTGGCCGTAGAAAACACCACTGCCGAATCATCGTTTGTAGTGGTTGAAGCTAGCTCTTCTAAAACGGGTGGCTTTACAGCAGTTACAATAGGTTCTTTTTCTTTCATTGGTTGCGCTTCTGCAACTGCGTTTTGAATATTCCTCTTTTCACGACGTTCTTTTCCATCTGCTATAACGTCGCGTGCTATAACGAACATACAAATCATACCCATTAGAATAGCCATAATCATAAAGATGTATATAAGTTCTGTCATTTTGTTCTTCTCCTTTTATTGTTTTTCTATTTTTTTAGATGGCTCAGTTTCAACGATAGTTGGGATGGAAACTTCAACTTTAGAAACCGAATCATCTTCTTTCTTTTTGTTTTGCAATTCAGCAAGTTGACGTTTTAATTCTTCTATTTCGTTTTCTTGCTTTTTCTTTTCTTCTAACAACTTTTCTTTCTTTTCTTTTCCAAAAACTTTTACAAGCCTTATTACTTCAAAAGTGATAATAATAACACTAGGAACAATTATTAAACAAATTATTCCTACTGTAGAATTAAAAGCATATACCAATAACCCTAAAAAATAACTTTGCCCCGTAACCTTGCCTATAACGTAATTAGGGCTATTTTCAAGCGAAGTATCTATAGTTTGTTGCAGTAAGCCGTCTTCAGCGTTTTTGTTGTCGCCCTCAAGTGTTATAATATATCTGCCTGCCCCTTTATCTTCTATGTTAATAATACGGTGCGTTATTGTCTCTTGCCTACTATAAAGGTATTTGAACGTTAAAACGTCGCCAACTTTTAAGTTTTTATACCATTCTGCTTTTGCTTCTTCACCTTCTGGTACAACGTCGATAAATATGCAAGATTTTACAGGTATGCTCTTAATTTCAAAACTACTAACGTCTGTTAATTCGCATGCTTCCATTGAATTAGACTGAACGAACCTAAGTTGGTGCCCAAACACCGTTGCCGTGCCATCAGCGTCTTTTTTTGAAGAAATGCTTATAATCAATACAAATATTGCAAAAGCCATCAATAAGTACACTATAACATTACCAGTTATTATTAAAACTTTCTTTGCAACTTCTTTTTTACTTTTAATATTTTCTTTCTGCATCATTCACTAACCTTTGCTTCAATTTCAACGTTAAACGAAATGGTTGTTCCTTGTGCTTCGTTACCTACGTCTACTGGCATGGTGTAAGATATATTTATTTCCTTAACTCCCTTGCCGAGTGAAATTAATTCCCCGTTAAGTAATTCCAATAACGTTTTATTTATTACAGAGTTTTCGGTTTTAATTTCTACTTTTATATAGTTTTTTAGTTTTCCATCGTTAGCGCCGTTAAAATTAAGGGTTATAAAATAATCTTCTGCATTATTACCTACAAAAGAAATAACGTAATCTTCCGTTTTGCCAGGATACAAGTCCTTAATTTCTGCTTTTAAAGTTAAATTAGTTTCTTCGCTAACGTTTATAATAGTATTCTTATTTAAGTTGTTATTGTTTTGCATACTAAAAAACAATCCAACACACGCCAAGGTTAATATTATGGAAATTATAATTAAAATGTATTTTATATTGTTGCTTTTACCCATTTTTGTCTCCTTGTTAAAGTGTGCAAGAAATTCAACGTATAAAAAAACGTAAAAGAAATACTCTTAACCTTATTGTTTTTTATTTGTGTATCTTTTCAATATAAGCTTCTTCTTTTTTTTCTTTTTGTTTTTCTTCTTCTAATTTTAGGTAATACTCTTCACATACGGGGCAAATCATTCTGCCTTCTGGTATGGCTGTTCCACAAACTACGCAAAAACAAGTGTCTTCATAATAATCATCCATAATAGTTCTCCTATAGCATCATGCTTACATTGTTGATTTTTTTTCGTTATTAACTACTTCAGTCAAAGCTTATCGTTTTATGACCTTTATAACAAGCCGATATAAATATATAAACGCATTTAAAAACCATTTCTGCCGTTTCGTTCGTGTTAGGCAATCTGTTATCGGCTACCTGCTTAGCCATTGAAAATACCGTGTTAAAAAGAACGTAAAGCAAGGTTTTTGCATATTCTTTTTCGTTGAAGTATTCTAAATTTAATTTATTTAGTAAAATATTTACCCACTTGTTGTGTTCAGGCAATGCGTGTTTAGTAAATTGTGAAGATTGGTAATAATATACTAAATACTTACACACGTTAGGTTTTTCGGTTAAAAAATCCCAAACCTTTGATACAACTGCCTTACTTCTTTCTTTTAAAGATTTTGTTTCAACGTATTTGCTTTGATTGTCAGCTTCATCAATAATTAAGCGCATTAATTTTTCGTTTTCATATAGATACGTTTCTAAAAGCAAATGGTCTTTATTGCTAAAATTACGGTAAAGATAAGCCTCGTTAAGTTTAGCTTTTGCACATATGGTTTTGGTAGTCGTATCGGCAAGTCCATTAGATGCAACTACCGCTATTGTTGAGTTTATTAACTTTTGCCTTTTACTTAGAGCTTCCATTTTATCCCCCATGTAGTATTTACTACAATTTGTCGAAAAAAATAAGCCACACAGCAAGCACGTACGTTTAAGATTTTTTTCTTTTTTTTATAATAAAAATAGGTATAGAAAATTCTATACCCACGAGAATAATGATACAACAAAAGAAAACTAAATGTCAAACGATTTTTAATAAAATATAGAATTTTCTATACATAATTTTTTTGCATAGAATTTTCTATATAATGTATAAGGATTGAATAAATTTTAGTGTATATTAATTAATTTACTTTTAAAATATTTTTAACGTAACAACAAAGACTATGAGTATAACTAAAATTTATTTTACTAAAAAAATTTATAAAACGACTTCTTGCTTCAACTCTATATTAAACAAATACATAAATCGTTTTAATAGGAAGTGTTATATGAGCAAAAAAGAATTAGAATTTAAAGACGTGTTAAAAGAATTTTTAAAAGAATATTCCCTTACCCAAACGGCATTTGCAAGTACTATTGGTGTAAAACAAAGCCAAGTTAGCGAGTGGCTTAAAGGAAAATCTAAACCCGGTTACGATAGTTTACGTTCAATGGTAATTGCGTTTGGAATTCCAGCAGAAGTTTTTCTTGGTTTAGAAAGTGATTAGTTTTAATATTAAAAGTTAAAAGCCCGAAAATTAGTTCGTGCTTTTATTTTAGAAAAAAATTATTAAAAAATTTAAAATACCAAAAGCCACTAGTGTTTTAGTGGCTTTATTTTTTACAAAAAACTATTTGGTTTATTCTAAAAAATTAGTCTTGTTTTTCTTTCTTAGAAACGTCTATAATTTGTTTGCCATCGTAGAAACCACATTTTGGGCAAACTTTATGAGATGCCTTTAATTCGTGGCATTGTGGACATTCTGAAAGATTTGGAGCTTTTAATTTCCAATTTGCAAACCTTGTATTTGTTCTTTGTTTAGATGTTTTGCTTTGTTGTACTGCCATTTTCGTTTACCTTCCTATTCGTTATTTGCACTTGCAAGATTCTTCGTTTAGGTTCACACCACAATTAACGCAAATTCCCTTGCAATTTTCCCTACATAAAAAGTTAACTGGTTCGTTCATAATAATTCTGTCGTTAACAATTTTAGTTAGGTCTATAATATCGTTTTTAATTTTATACCCTTCTAGATTATTCATATCTAATCCTTCGTTAAAATCTACAACGAAATCTTTAGTAGTAGCGCCCAAGCACCTTGTGCAACTGCCCGTGATAGAATAACTTATTTCGCCTTCTACGTAAGCGCTGTGCCTACCCGTTAGATAAGCCGTTCCGTTTATTTTTATTAAAGATATCGTTGCATCTGGCAAACCAACTAAATTTTCCGTTGGGGTATATTCAAAAGAAAAATTTTCTTCTTCTTTACCACTTGCCCTAATTTTTTTTAAGTCAATTAACATAATAATCTACAAAAATGCTTAACAAGTATATACTATTTAAAATATCTTGTCAACCTTTTTACTCTATTTTTTATAATTAGCCAACTAAAGTTTTGGTTTCACGCGCAATAGATAATTCTTCGTTTGTTGGAACTACTAAAATTTTAACAGGTGATTTATCTGCAGAAATTTCGCCTATGCCACCTTTGTATTCGTTATTTTTGTTTTCATCTAAAATAGCGCCACAATATTGCATATCTTCCATAACCATTTTTCTAATGTGTTTAGCGTTTTCGCCAATACCACCGGTGAACACAATTGCATCTGCGCCACCTAAAACGGCTAAATAACTACCAACGTATTTTTTAACTCTGTAAGCAACCATTTCAACGGCAAGTTTAGCCCTATAGTCGCCTTCTTCCATTTTAGCAGTGCAGTCGCGCATGTCAGAAGAAAAACCACTAATACCCAGCATACCGCATTTTTTATTTAAGTAGTTAACTACTTCGGCAGAAGTTAAACCAACTTTTTCTCTTAAATATTCAACTGCAGCAGGGTCGATATCGCCACTTCTTGTGCCCATTACTAAACCTTCAAGCGGGGTAAAGCCCATAGAAGTATCTTGACATTTGCCGTCTTTAACAGCAGAAATTGAAGAGCCGTTACCCAAGTGGCAAATAATCATTTTAGCGTTTTTATCGTTTAAGTATTTACCCGTTTCTTCGCTAACGAATTTATGTGAAGTGCCGTGGAAACCATATTTTCTAATTTTATATTCATCGTAAACTTCGTAAGGGATTGCGTACATAAACGCTTTGTCTGGCATAGTAGAGTGGAAAGTCGTATCAAATACGGCAACCATAGGAACGCCAGGCATAACTTGCATACAACTCTTTATGCAAGAGATGTTGCCAGGCATATGTAGTGGGCCGAAAACTGCGTTCTTTTCGCAAATTTTAATAACTTCTTCGTCAATTACTACTGAAGAATTAAAATCTTCTGCAGAGTGTAGAACCCTATGCCCTACTGCACTAATTTCGCTAACAGATTTTAACGCGCCTTTTTCTTCGTCTAGCATAGCCTTTAATACAAGTTCCATTGCTTCTTTATGAGAAGGCATATCTTGTTCAATAAAAAGTTCTCTCTTATCAAAAGTTTTTTGTGTTAAACAACTACCTTTTGCAGTAATTCTTTCGCAAAGACCTTTTATTAAAACTTGTTCGTTTTCCATATCGATAAGTTGATATTTAAGTGAAGAACTACCTGCGTTTATAACTAAAATTTTCATTTTTATATACTTCCTTTTTTATTATTTTGCTTGAAGAGCCGTAATTGCTACAACTGCTTTAATATCTTCTACAGAGCAACCACGAGATAAATCGTTAATAGGTTTTGCAAAGCCTTGACAAATTGGACCAAGTGCTAAATAGCCACCGAAACGCTGTGCAATTTTATAACCGATGTTACCTGCGTTTATGTTAGGGAATACGAATACGTTTGCATTACCTGCTACTTTAGAATCTGGTGCTTTTAGTTTGCCAACTTCCGGTGCAACTGCTGCGTCGAATTGGAATTCGCCGTCAACAATAAGTTCTGGTGCTTTTTCTTTTGCAATTTTAGTTGCTTCTTGCATTTTTGGAACAGATTTAAAGAACTTATCGTCGTTACCACTACCTTTCGTAGAGAAAGAAAGCATTGCAACTCTTGGTTCAATACCAGCAATAGTTTTAGCCGTTTCAGCAGAAGAAATAGCAATATCTGCTAATTGGTTTGCATCTGGTTCAATGTTAATAGCGCAGTCTGCAAATACTGCAACCCCGTCTGGATTATATATATTTTCTCTTGGTGAAACCATTATGAAACTTGAAGAAATGGTTTGTACGCCAGGTGCAGTTTTAATAACTTGTAGGCCTGGGCGAAGTGTGTTTGCCGTTGAGTGACAAGCACCAGAAACTAACCCGTCTACGTCGCCTGCTTTTAACATTAAAGCGCCGTACATAGTGTAATCTTTTAATATGCTTTGTTTAGCATCTTCTACCGTTGGGTATTCTGGAAGATTTGTTTTTTTGTTAATTTTACCTTCTCTTGCCTTAAACAAAATTTCTGCATACTTAATAGTTCTTTCGTCTGTTTCAGGGTCTACTATAATAATGCCTTCTAAATTAACATCTGGGTTGTTTTCTTTAATTTTTGCAGGATTACCAATTAAAGTTACAGTTGCTAATTTTTCTTTTGTAACTTCTTCTGCAGCCTTTACAACACGGCTATCTTCCCCTTCTGGAAGAACTATGTTTTTGTTAAGTTCGCTTGCCTTTTTTGTAATTTGTTCTAAAACTGTTGACATTTTTACACCTTCTTTAATATTTTTTATAAAACACTTTATTTTTTTACGAAAATGTAATAAAATAAGTATAAGTTGAATACAAATATTATTTTACAACAAAAATTTGAAAAAGTAAACTAACAAAAGGTTAAAAAACAACTTTTTTAATTATTTAATAATTAAATTATCACTTTTTAGGAGATTAAATGAAAGTTTGTGCATTTATAGCAGAATATAACCCACTTCATCTTGGGCATATTAAGCACCTTAAATATATGAAAGAAACCTTAAAGGCAGAAAAACTAATTTGCATTATGAGTGGCAACTTTACCCAACGTGGCGAAGCAAGTGTGCTAAACAAATACGAAAGGGCAAAACAAGCAATTAACGCTGGGGCAGATATCGTTATAGAATTGCCTACCGTTTTTGCTATATCTAACGCAGAAATTTTTGCCAAAGGCGCTATTAGTATATTAAACAAACTTGGCGTTGTAGATACCTTGTGTTTTGGCGTTGAAAGTGGCAAAAAAGAAGATTATTTAGCACTTGCAAAAGAATTAAATAACGAAAGTAAAGAATTTAAAAAATTGTTAAAAACTTATTTAGAAAGTGGCGTTTCTTTTGCAAAAGCAAAGTTTTTAGCCGTTAAAAGTTTAACTAATGAAAACTTTGACGAAAACCTTATTAACTCGCCTAACAACATATTGGGAATTGAATATACAAGGGCATTATTAAAATGCAATTCTAATATAGAAATTTGCCCTATGTTAAGGCTTGGCGACCATAACGATAACACCTATAAAAAAGGTATAACCAGTGCAAGTAGCATAAGAAATATGTTAAAATTAGGCAAAATAAAAAAGGTTAAAAGTAGTGTTCCAAAGTTTGTTTATAAAGCGCTAAAGCCTTACCCTTTTGCCTTTGATAAGTTAATTATGGCTTCTATATTAACTTCTTCACAAGAAGAAATTGCCAGTGTTTACGACTGCACCGAAGGGTTAGAAAACAGAATAAAAGCACTTTCAAAAGACAACTTAAATTTAGAAGATTTTATAGAAAAAGTTAGTACTAAAAGGTACACACAGGCAAGGGTTAGAAGAATTCTTTTAGCAAACTTTTTAGGGGTTAATAAAGAATTGGTAGACAATGCTTTAAGCGCAGATTTATATGCAAAAGTTTTGGCAATTTCTAACGTTAGTAAAGACCTAATTTCAACCATAAACGGCAAAAGCAGTATTCCACTTTTAACCAGAAAAAGCGATTGCGAAAACTTAAGAAAAACGGCCAAATTATGCTTTGAAAAAGACGTTTTGGCAAACGATATTTACACCTTAGCAACCGGCGAAAAAACAAACGAATACCAAACGTTGTTCGTATAAGCAGTCTAATTACAAAAAGCAATTATATTTGACAAAGTTTATTAAAAGATATATAATTTAACAAAAGATTTACGGAGAAAAATTGTGAACGTAGCCTTATTTACAGAAAGTTTTTTACCAGGTTGTGGTGGAACTGAAAACGCCGTGCTAAAAACGGCCTATGAATTAGTTAATAAAGGACATAAAGTTGCCGTTTTTGCCCCAGATTATCATAGGGCTAATAACGATAAAGACTACCCTTTTTTAGTAATAAGGTGCAAAAGCATTAAAATAACGGAAAGCGACCAATTTGCCCTACCAAGTTTAGATAAAAAGGTTAAAAAAGCATTAAAAGAGTTTGCGCCAGACGTAATACACGCGAACACTACCGGTATGATGGCAGGTTACGGGTTAAAGTATGGCAAAAAACATAATATTGCAACCTTATGCACTGCACATATGCCATATAAAAGAAGTTGGCAACAAACAATTAACTTCCCCCCTATTATTTGGTGGGTAATGCACAGAATTATTAAAAGGTTGCGTTTAGCAGACCAAGTTTGCACCGTTTCTAATTTTATGGTTAAAGAATTGCAATCTTACGGCTACAAAAAACAAATTGCAGTTGTTAAAAACGGCAATACGGACAACACCTTTGAAGAAAAAGCTTACACCCCTAACGGAAAATTCACTCTAACCTACGTTGGCAGAATTGTTAAATATAAGAATTTAGATTTTGTTTTAGAAGTTGTTAAAGAACTAACTAAAACAACCAAAAACTTTGTTCTTCGCATGGTTGGCGACGGCCCAGATTTTAAGAAATATAATGCTAGATGCAAAAAAATGGGCATACAAAATTACGTTGAATTTGTTGGAAGAATTACAGATAGAGAAAAACTTGGCGAAGAATATAAAAAGGCAGATATTTTCTTCTTTCCAAGCGTTATAGATAGCGACGGCTTAGGTTTACTAGAAGCGGCAACCAAAGGAACTCCTTCGCTTGTGGTAGAAAACACTGGCCCTTCTGAAAGAATTACAAATAATAAAACGGGTTTTACGGCAGAAAATAACGTTAAGGCTTTTGCAGAAAAAGTTTTATGGCTTATGCAAAACCCTAAAATTGTTGAAGAAGTTGGCAAAAATAGTAAACAAATTTGCACCACTTGGGAAAATAACGTAGAAGAATACGTAAAACTTTACCTTGAAACAATTAAAAAAGTAAAAGAAAAATAAAAAGTTAAAATCCGTTAGAAATTTCTAACGGGTTTTTTAATAAAGTTAAAATAAAAAAACTGCTGTTAAAAACAGCAGTTTTTCTTTTTTGTTTGTTGAAATTATTCAGCAACAGCAGTAGCGCCAACTTCTTTGAATTTAGCAATGATTTGGTCTGCTTCTTCTTTGCTAACGTTTTCTTTAATTGTTGCACCAGCAACAGCTAAAGCCTTAGATTCGATTAGACCTAAACCAGTGATGTCTTTAACGGTTTTAATAACTTTAACGCCACCGTCGCCAACTTCTTTAAGAACTACTTTGAATTCTGTTTTTTCTTCAGCAGCAGGTGCTTCAGCAGCAGCTGCAGGAGCAGCAGCTACAGCAACAGGAGCAGCAGCGCTTACCCCAAATTCTTCTTCTAAAGCTTTAACTAATTCGTTTAGTTCTAATACTGTCATACTTTTAACTTCTTCAATCATTTTTTGAATGTCTGCCATTTTTCTATCCTCCAAATTATCTTTAATTTAAATTTTTTTATTTTTTATTATTTGTTATTTTAAGAGATAACGCTTGTTTTTCATCAAAAGCGTTTAATGCAATTACTAGGCTACGTGGCATAGCAGATAGTACGCCAACGAAGTTTGCGATAGGTGCTTGTAATGACCCAAGCATTTTTGCAATAAGTTCTTCTTTGCTTGGCATTGCTGCAAGTGCCTTAACACCATTTTCATCAACCCTTGCACCTTCTACGAAAGCACTTTTTACAATAACTTTATCTTGATATTTTTTCGCTGCTTCAACAATTGCTTTTGCAGCACCGGTTTCATCCGTACCAAATGCAACAGCCGTAGGGCCGTTCAAATCGTCGTTAAAATCGGTAATTCCTAAAGATTCAAACGCTTTGCTAATAAGGGTGTTTTTGTAAACCTTATATTCAACGTTGTTCTTTCTAAATTCACGACGAAGTTCTGTATCTTCTGCAACGGTAAGACCGCTAAACTTTACGAAAACAACTGACTTAGCATCTTGAATTTTTTCTTTAATAACGTTTGATAACTCTATTCTTGCTTCTTTACTTGCCGACATTTTATTACCTCCTTAATTTAATGAAAAAGCCCTTGCACACCAAAACGGAATACAAGGGCATAAAAATACTATTTTTGCACTAAAAATTTCCGCCTCGGTGGGTTTGCTATAAAGCAATTATATAATACCTACTGTCTTGGGCTATTTAATTTACGTTGTGATTATAACACTCTTTTTTTTGTTTGTCAACTAAATTTTAGCATTAATTTTAACGCCAGGGCCCATTGTACTTGCAACGGCAACACTCTTAACGTATTGACCTTTTGCAGCAGCTGGTTTAGCCTTAACGATAGCGTCTACTAATGCTTCGTAGTTTTCTTTAATCTTTTCTTTACCAAAGCTCTTCTTACCGATTGGGCAGTGGATAATAGCAGTTTTATCTAGTCTGTATTCAACTTTACCTGCTTTAGTATCTTTAATAGCCTTAGCAACGTCCATAGTAACGGTACCACTCTTTGGGTTTGGCATTAAGCCTTTAGGACCTAAAAGTTTACCGATACGACCAACTAAACCCATCATATCTGGGGTGGTGATAATTACGTCGTAATCAAACCAGTTTTCAGTTTGAATTTTTTGAATCATTTCTTCTGCGCCAACAAAATCTGCACCTGCTTCTTTAGCGATGTCTGCTTTTTCGCCTTTAGCAAGAACTAAAACTTTAACGTCTTTACCAGTACCGTTAGGAAGAACTATAACGCCCCTAACTTGTTGGTCTGCTTGTTTAGGGTCAACACCTAAACGAACGTGAAGTTCAATAGTTTCGTCGAACTTAGCTTTTGCCGTATCTAAAACTAAACTAATAGCTTCGTCAACTTCATATAATTTTGTTGAGTCTATGTTTTTTACACTATCTATATATTTTTTTCCGTGTTTCATTGAATTTACCTCCTGTGGTACTACCGGGTGTTACCCCTCCCACTTAAAATTTAATCTACTACTTCTACACCCATACTTCTTGCAGTACCGCGAATCATACTGATTGCGCTTTCAAGAGAGTTTGCGTTCAAGTCTGGCATTTTTGTCTTTGCAATTTCTTCTACTTGTGCTGCCGTAATTTTAGCAACCTTGTTTTTGTTAGGTGCTGCGCTGGCAGATTCAATACCACAAGCTTTCTTAATAAGAACTGGTGCTGGTGGTGTTTTTAGAATAAACGTGAAAGAACGGTCTTGATAAATTGTCATAACAACTGGAATAATCAAGCCTGCCTTGTCTTGTGTCTTAGCATTAAATTCCTTCGTGAACCCTGGGATGTTAATTCCGTGAGGACCTAAGGTTGAACCAACAGGTGGGCCTGGTGTTGCCTTACCTGCAGGCAATTGCAATTTAACGATAGCTGTAACTTTTTTTGCCATAATTAATTTCCTCCGTCTGTGGTAATATCGTTGTAATAAGAGATAGATTTTGTTACAACTCCCACTTTATATACAAGGTTAATAACCTTCGTACTCTAATAATTTATTGTTCTTCTTTTGCTACGTTAATTTTTTTAATTTGAGCAAAAGTAACTTCTACGTCTGTTGAACGACCAAACATTTCAACGTTAACCATTGCTTTTTGAGTATTGTCGTTCATAGTAATAATCTTTCCGCAGAAAGATTCTAATGGACCAGAAACGATTTGAACTTCGTCTCCAACAACGAAATCTGCATTAATTACTCTATCTTCTAAGCCCATTCTTGCAACTTCTTCTTCTGATAATGGAAGTGGCCTACCTTGTGGACCAACGAAACCCGTTACCCCTCTGGTGTTGGTAACTAAATACCAAATATCGTTAGAATATATCATTTTTAAGAAAACGTAGCAAGGGAATTTTTTCCTTTCAACAATTTTCTTCTTGCCGTTTGCCTTTTCTTCTAAGGTTTCTTCGGTAGGAATTTGAATTTCAAAAATGCTTTCTTGCAAGTTATTGTTTTCAATAAGTTTTTCAAGGCTATCTTTAACCATCATTTCATAGCCAGAATAAGTATGAATTACATACCACTTTGCTTCTTCTATTGCCATACTACCTCTCCTTTAACCCCTTGGTGCTACCAATTGTAATAATTCGGTAAGACCTGTATCAAACGCCGTAATAATAACAAGGAATAACAAAACAACGGCTAAAACTATACCCGTTTGTTTAACTACTTTAGAAAAAGTTGGCCAGTTTACCTTTTTTAATTCAGAAAAAACGTCTTTAATTTTTAAGCCTATTCTTTTGAAGAAACCAGGCTTTCCGTTTTTCTTTGTTTTCTTAGCCTTATCGTTCTTTTCTTTTAAGTTTTTGTTTTCTGTAGCAACGTTGCTGTTGTCTGCAGATAGTTTTTTGTTCTTAATCATCTAAAAACCCCTATTTGACTTAAACGAAAACTACACAAAGATAAATTATTTTGCTTCTTTGTGTGCCGTGTGTTTTTTGCAGGATTTACAATACTTTTGCATTTCTAACCTTTCAGCATCGTTTTTCTTGTTTTTAAAAGTATCGTAATTTCTTTGTTTACATTCTGTACAAGCCAAAGTTATTTTAGTTCTTGCTCCTTTTGCAGCCATATTATCACCTTCTGAACATCAAAAAATTAACACCTCGACTCCGAAGTGCTAACTTATTTTAACAGATAACTTTAGTTATGTCAAGGTTTTTTACTTGTTTTTACGCATTTTTAGCAATATTTTGTTAGTTTTTTAAAATACTTTTTTGCTAAATAAGAAAAGCACAATATGTTGTATTTTTTAACATTTATTTAACACTATTTTACGTAAATAAATTTGCCAATTTCTGCATAAAGAGAGCCTTTTAATATAATTTTGTTAATTTTTTCTTGCGATAAAACTGCTATTGGGGTTAAATTATCGTACACCACCACTTCGTTAATGCACTCGTCGTCTAAATACCTAATCATCTTGTAAAGGCTAACGCTTTTATCAAGGGCAATCCGTTTAATTTTTACTCCCTTTTTAAGCCTATTATAAGATATGGTTGAAAGGGCTTTAACGTAAACGTTTTCTTCATCTTTATTAAGCACTCCACCTAAAATAAACAAGGCGAAAAGTAAAATAGAAAAGTTAATATTATTAAACGCAGTATATATAAACGCACCTATTAGCACAACAAAAAAACAAACGCCTATACCCTTATTTATTTTTAACGCAGTTTGCCTAGAAAACTTTAACCTTAATAAAGAAAACAAAATTCTTCCGCCGTCTAACGAGTGAATAGGCAACAAGTTAATAAGCCCTAACGAAAAGTTTGCTTCAACGATAACGTCGGTAAAAGCGTAGATTTCTGGAAACAACCACCATAGTGCAACGAAAAAAAGACCTATTACAATATTTATAATAGGCCCTGCTAACGCTATTTTAATTTGCTCTTTACTTTTTAGCCCGTTTAGGTCGCCAGAAATAACCGCGCCAAACGGCATTAGGGTTAGTTTATTTAGCCTATACCCTAAACTTGACGCTACGAAAGAGTGCCCCAATTCGTGTATTATTGCAGTTAGGGTATACACCACGAAAAGCAAAAGGTTTTTAGTAAATAGGTAATATACCCCAAGTACGATAAATAACGGGTGGACTTTTACTTTTATACTGCCCATATGACGTTTCCGTCGGTAATAGTATAATTAGTAATGATGCTACCATCGTAATTGGTAAAGCACATAGTTGCATCGCCGTTAATAATATAGCCTATTGGAATATTAGAGTAAACGATATCGTTAATAGAACAATATGCGTAATCTAACCCCTTAAAAATGGAACTAAAATTGTTGCTAAACGAAATGCAAAGTGTATATTTGCCGTCTTCTTCTTGAAGAATATTGCTCACTTTACCATCGCAAGGTGAATAAACGCTTCCGTCACCTGTTAATTGCATAACGCCTTCGTTAATAGCCACGTTATTTAAGTTGCTAACGGGTACGTTTGGCGCAAATTCTACGTAAAGCCTATTATCTACCTTTTCAGTTTGCTCTACGCCAAAAATATTGTTAAAAAATACTGAAAGCCCACTTTCTGGAACAAAAACGGAAGTTAAACAAATTGTAGCAATTAAAATGCCAATAATGGCAAGTTGAATAGCAATAACGTTTGGGCTCTTTTTTTCTTGTTTAGGTTTGTTAATTATAACGGCAGACTGAAAATCTTGGCTTTTTAAAGGTTGTTCCGTGTTAGCGTTATCTTCTAATAACGGGCTTTCGTTATTTTCAACCGTATCGTTAACCTTTTCAATTAGTTGTTGTTTAACCTTGTCTAATTCCTTATTCTTTTTTTGCTTTTTACGTTTAGAAGGTTTTACCGTAATATTGCAAGAACTTATTGGAATTTCTAACATTTCTGCATATTGTAATTTATCGTTCATAACCACCATCTCCTTAATTATCTATAAATACTTATGAATTTTATAAATGATATATGCAGAGTAAATAAAAAAATTTCGCCAAAAATTTTGGCGAAATTCGTTAGTTTTAATATTGGTTTAATATTTGTTAATTCTGTAAAAATTCTTGCATTAATGAAATGCCGTTTTCAATAAAAACACCCGTCTTTCTTGCTTCTTCTTCAGTATAACTATTAGCCGTGCCGTTAACCTTAACGTTGCTTTTATACATTATAAAAGGAACGGGGTCGCTAACGTGCGTTCTTAAATTTAACGGAGTTGGGTGGTCTGGTAAAATTAAAATGGCAAAATCTTCACCACAATTTTGTAAATACTCTAAAACGGGTTTAACTACTAATTTATCTATTTGTTCAATAGAATAAATTTTATGTTCGGCATCTCCGTGGTGTCCGCACTCGTCTGGCGCTTCCATATGAACGTAAACGTAATCAACGCCATTTTTAAGCGCGTTTATGCAAGCAGATGCCTTGCCAGTAAAGTTCGTATCATAATTGCCGGTTGCCCCTTCTACTTCTATAACTTGCATATCTGCAAGTTTGCCTATGCCTTTAAGTAAATCTACAGCAGAAATCATTGCCCCTTTAACGCCGTATCTTTCGGTAAAGTTTTGCAAATTAGGCTTAGTGCCTTCGCCCCAGAACCAAAGTGAGTTGGCAGGGTTTTTGCCTTGTTTTATTCTTTCTAAGTTTATAGGGTGATTTTTTAATAACTCGTAAGAAAGTATTTGCATTTGTAAATATTGCAAACCAACTTCATCCGTTGGCAAATAATCTTTAATTTTTCTGTTAATAATATCGTGCGGTGGAGTTAAAGTGTTAGCCACCTTGCCAAACGCCGTCACTAAACAATGCCTATAACTAATACCGTTATATAACTTTCTTTTTTCGTTGTTTAGGTGCTTTGCAAGGTATTCTATTAACTCTTTTGCTTCTTTAGAAGAAATTTCGCCAGCAGAATAGTCTACCATAGTTTTATCTTGGTAGTTTTCTTCGTTAGAAAGAGTTACTAAATTAGCCCTAGCAGTAACGTCGGTATCTAATAAATTTATACCAATAGAGCCTGCCTCTAGTGGAGACCTACCCGTGTAGCATTCTTTAACGTTATAGCCTAAAACGGAAAGGTTAGCAACGTCGCTACCAGGTTTTAAGCCACAAGGAATAGTTTTAACTAGCCCAACTTGGCTTTTAGCGCATAAAGAATCTATACTAGGTTTATTTGCTAGCATTAGTGGTGTTTTATTATTTAATTTTGGTTGTGGATAGTCTGCCATACCATCCCCAAGAATAACTACGTATTTCATAAATTGCCCCAATCTACAGGAAGTATTCCGTGTGTAATTAAATATTTATTAGCCGTTAAAAAATGCCCGCACCCAAAAAAGCCGTTGTAAGCGGAAAGTGGGCTTGGGTGAGCGCACTCTAAAACCAAATGAGAAGAAGTATCTATTAACTTCTTTTTACTTCTAGCGTTGTTGCCCCAAAGCAAGAAAACAACGTTTTTTCTTAAAGAAGAAATTTTTTTAATAATGCTATCTGTAAACAGTTCCCACCCCTTGTTTTGGTGAGAATTTGGCGTATGCGCCCTAACCGTTAACGCCGTGTTAAGCAATAATACCCCTTGTTTAGCCCAATTAGTAAGGTCGCCACTTTCGGGAATATCTATATCTAGTTCGGCGTTAAGTTCCTTAAAAATGTTTACTAACGAAGGTGGTTTATCTATGCCCTTTGGTACGGAAAAAGAAAGCCCCATTGCTTGCCCTTCGTTATGATATGGGTCTTGCCCAAGTAAAACAACCTTAATAGAGTTAAAAGGTGTTAACTTCATACTATTAAAAATGTTGTACATAGAAGGGTACACCGTATTAGTGGAATATTCTTTTTTTAGAAATTCCCTTAAATTTTTATAGTATTCGCTATTGAATTCTTCTTCTAATAACTCGTCCCACTCTTCGCTAATTTTAACCATAATTTTCTCTCTTTATAAATATAATATCATTTTATTTTGACAAAATCAATATAATTGTGTATACTAAAACAACAAAAAAAATTAGGACGTAGCAAAAATGACTGTTTTAGACGTAATTTTAATAGGCGCAGTTCTTGCAATAGATGCTTTTGCAATTACGTTAGCAAACTGCACTACTTATAAAAATTGCATTAAAGGTAAAAAGGGTTTTGTTTTACCAATTACCTTTGCAATATTCCAAGGCGTAATGCCACTACTTGGCTATTTTGTTGGCTTATTAATAAACCTAGCATCTAACGGGTTTATAGAAAAAATTTCCGGCTACATAACCTTTGCAATCTTTTTTATTTTAGCAACCAAAATTATTGTAGATAACGTTAAAAAACTGGTTTGCAAATGCGAAGAAGAAGATACTGCTTGCGCTTGCCCCGAAAATGCAAAATTAACTATAGGCATTTTGCTTTTACAAGGGCTTGCCACTAGTATAGATGCTTTTGCCGTAGGCTTAACCTTTATTACCACAACGTTTTCTGTTTATATTGCAGTGTTAATAATTGCATTAATAACTTTTGTGTTAGTGTTGTTAGCGTTATTTGCAGGCAAATACTTAGGTAAAATTTTTGGCAAGTATGCCGAATGGGTTGGCGCAGTAATTTTACTAGCCCTTGCAATTAAGGCTTTAATTGGCGCTATATAATATATTGTTTATAAAAAAATAACGAACCTAGAATTTTCTAGGTTCGTTTTTGTTTTGTTTTAATATTTTACGCTATATAAAATATCTTCATAAGTTGGGTAAGGTAAGAAAGATTTACCCGTTAAAAGTTCTGCTTCATCTGCAAACTTTCTAACTTCTTTCATATCTTTGATAATAACGTCTCGGCAGTATTCTGCACGTTTAACGGTTTCTTTTATTTCGTTAATACTTTCAACGTCTTTTTCTAACTTATCTAGTGCTAATGAAAACTTATCTGCCAACGTGCTTAATTTTTCTATTAAACCCGTTTCTAATTTAGAGCCAAGTTTTTTAGAAAGTTTTTTCTTTGCGTTTAGTTCTTCAATCAAGAAATTTTCGTAAGAAATTATTGCAGGGGTAATTTCTTTTCTAGCCATATCTACTGCCGTTAATGCTTCTATATGAATAATGTTAGAATAGTTTTCTAATAATATTTCCGTTCTAGAAGCAATTTCGTTTTTGCTTAACACCTTGTGTTTTTCAAACGTAGCAACGTTTTTGTCTTCCATAAAACGTGGTAGAGCATCTACGGTAGTTCTTAAATTTAATAGCCCGCGTGCTTTTGCTTCTTCTTCCCACTCTAATGAATAACTATTGCCAGAGAATAAAATTCTTTTATGTTTAATAACGGTATTTTTAATAAGTTTATTAAGTTCTGCCTTAAAGTCTTTAGCCTTTTCTAAAATATCGGCAAACTTGCTTAATTCTTCGGCAACTATGGTGTTTAATATATAGTTAGGGCAAGCAATATTTTCAGAAGAACCTACCATTCTAAATTCAAATTTGTTACCAGTAAAAGCAAAAGGTGAAGTTCTATTTCTGTCGGTAGAATCTTTTGGAATAGGTGGCAAGGTAGAAATGCCTATTTTTAGGTTAGAGTGTTTTTTAGCCTTATATACCCCACCCGTTTCTATTGCGCTTAAAATTCCGTCTAATTCTTCGCCTAAATAAATAGAAATAATTGCAGGTGGCGCTTCTTTTTCGCCCAAACGCAAGTCGTTACTAGCAGATGCTACGGAAATTCTTAATAGGTCTTGATATTCGTCTACTGCCTTAATAACAGCCACTAAGAATAGCAAGAATTGTGCGTTATCCATAGGTGTTTCGCCCGGTTCTAAAAGGTTTTCGCCCGTGTCGGTTACGATAGACCAGTTGTCGTGCTTACCACTGCCGTTAACAGTTGCAAAAGGTTTTTCGTGCAGTAAGCATACTAAGCCGTGCCTATTGGCAACGCTTTTTAATATTTCCATAGTTAATTGGTTTTGGTCGCTTGCAATGTTGCAAGAAACGTAAATTGGCGCTAATTCGTGTTGGCTTGGTGCAACTTCGTTATGCTTGGTTTTTGCTAAAACCCCTAACTTCCAAAGTTCTTCGTCTACTTCTTTCATAAAAGCAGAAATTCTGCTCTTTATAGCGCCGTAATAGTGGTCTTCTAATTCTTGCCCTTTGCTTGGCCTTGCGCCAAATAAAGTTCTGCCACAATGTATTAAGTCTACACGTTTTTCGTAAACGCTTTTATCAATTAAAAAATATTCTTGTTCTGCGCCAACGGTTGGAGTAACCCTTTTAACCTTTTCGTTACCAAAAAGTTTTATTATTCTTAATGCTTGCTTGTTAAAAGCATCCATAGAACGTAGTAGTGGGGTTTTCTTATCTAGCGCTTCGCCACCGTAAGAACAGAAAGCCGTTGGAATATATAAACTGCCGTCTTTAACGAAAGCGTAAGAAGTTGGGTCCCAAGCGGTGTAGCCCCTTGCTTCAAAAGTAGCGCGTAAACCACCAGAAGGGAAAGAAGACGCGTCTGATTCGCCTTTAACCAAAGATTTTTCGCTAAAGTTCATAATAACGTCGCTATCGCCAACGGGTTTAATAAAACTATCGTGTTTTTCGGCAGTAATCCCCGTCATAGGTTGGAACCAGTGAGTATAGTGAGTTGCGCCCTTTTCTATAGCCCAGTCTTTCATAGCGATTGCCACTTCTTTAGCGCAGTCAATAGATAAAGGCGTGCCGTTATTAATAGCGCTTCTAACTTCGCTATAAATTTGTTTAGACAACCTTTCTTTCATCACCTTGTCGTTGAACACCATTGTTCCAAAAATTTCGGGAACGAACATATTTTTCATTTAATACTCCTAAAAAATTACATAATAATTCATTATATATTAAGAATTTTAACATTTATATAAAAAATTGTCAACCTTGTTATAATAATTTAGCAACTAAAAGGCTTTCTTTTTTGTATATTTTTGGCTTTATAAAAAAATATTGTAAAAGTATAAAAGGACTTTTTCAAAATAATTGACTAAAAGTAAAAAAAATATTATACTAAATAGTGTAAAAAACTTGTATGTTTTGGAGGGGTTTATGGATAGCAACGTTCGTCCTGAAAGTATGAAAAGAATAGTTAATTTAGAACTTGCAAACGCATTTATTGAACAAGAAGTTAATAAAGTTAGAGCGCAAGTTAAAGATAAAAAAGTTTTATTAGCCTTATCTGGCGGGGTAGATAGTTCTGTAGTTGCAGCGCTTTTAATTAAAGCAATAGGTAAAAACCTTGTTTGCGTGCACGTTAACCACGGCTTAATGCGTAAAGGCGAAAGTGAACAAGTTATAGAAGTTTTTGGCAAAGAATTAGATGCAAACCTAATTTACGTAGATGCTACCGACCGTTTCTTAAACTTATTAGCAGGCGTTTCTGCACCAGAACAAAAAAGAAAGATTATTGGTGGCGAATTTATTAAAGTTTTCGATGAAGAAGCAAAAAAATTAACTGATATAGATTTTCTTGCCCAAGGCACCATTTACCCAGACATTTTAGAAAGTAAAGGTGTAAAAGCGCACCACAACGTTGGTGGACTTCCAGAAGATATGAAGTTTGAACTTGTAGAACCGATTAAACTTTTATATAAAGACGAAGTTAGAATAGTAGGTAAAGCATTGGGCTTGCCAGACAATATGGTGTTTAGGCAACCTTTCCCTGGTCCTGGTCTTGGCGTTAGATGTTTAGGCGCTATTACGAGAGACCGTTTACACGCTTTAAGAGAAGCCGACGCTATTTTACGTGAAGAATTTGAAATTTGTGGCTTAGCAGAAAAAGTTTGGCAATATTTTATAGCCGTTCCAGATATGAAGAGCGTAGGCGTTAGAAACGATATGCGCTACGAAGGTTGGCCTGCTATTATTAGAGCCGTTAACACGGTAGATGCAATGACTGCAACCATTGAAGAAATACCTTACGAAGTATTACATAAAATTACTGCTAGAATTACCAACGAAGTAGAAGGCATTAATAGGGTTTTATTAGACCTAACACCAAAGCCAATAGGCACTATAGAGTGGGAATAAAAACAAAAATGCCTATAGGGGTAAAAATAGAAAAAAATTAATTTAACAAAATAAAAATAACGACCAACTGCTTAATGCAATTGGTCGTTTTATTTATTAATTTTTGGATTCTCTGTTCTCCCTAATAAATAATCTACAGATACGTTAAAATAATCGGCAAAAGCAATTAAAGTTTTGTAATCTGCTTCTCTTTGCCCATTTTCGTACCTGCTAATACTATTTTGATTCATGTTCAAATCCATCGCCATTTTTAACTGCGATATTTTTCTGCTTTTTCTTAAAACTTTTAATCTCATATCCTTGACATAATTATACCAACTTGGTATAATAAATATATCCCATTTTGGTATATTACATAAAGGAGAAATAAAAAATGTTTTGTAAAGTTTGTGGAAAAGAAATTAATGACCAAGCAGTTATTTGCCCAAATTGTGGGTGCGCTGTAAGCAACTCACCTACGCAACAACCAACTGAAGAAAAAAAGCAAAAAGTTAACATACTAGCCATTGTAGGCTTTGTTCTTTCTCTTGCAAGTTTGCTTTTAGCACTTTGGGGCACAGTTGCTATAGCTGGTTTAGTTTGTTCTATAATAGGGTTAGTTCAAATTAAAAATAGCGAGCAAGGTGGACGTGGACTTGCAATTGCAGGTATTTGCGTTTCTGTAGGCTCTCTTGCATACACCTGTTATACTTTAATAAGCTTACTAACTATTTTAGGTTCATTATAATATTTAATTATAATTTTATTACACAAAAAACTCGGCTAAATTTAGCCGAGTTTCTTTTTTTAGTTTATTTAATTATTTTGCGTATTCGGTTGCTCGCCATTTTCTTATATACTTAAAAAAATAGTTTTCAAGCTTTAAAAAAATAAAAAATAGTTATTGTAAAATATTTTAGAATTAAAAAATAAACTATTTAATAACTTTATCAAAAACAGAAAATTTTCTATTTTGAATATTTTTATTGCAAAAACGCTAAACAAATGTTAAAATATACCTATTATGATAAATCAAAAAAATTTTACCGTATCAGACATTGGAAGTTTAGATATCACCTTTTATCTTTCCGACTCTTTAGGGCAATTTAATCCAAGGGTATTTCCACCCCACTCGCACGACGTCTTTGAAATTTACTTTTTAATAAGTGGCAACGTGTCTTTTATGGTGGAAAATAACGTATATAAACTCAATAATGGAGACGTAATTATTTCTCGCCCAAATGAGGTGCACAACTGTATCCTTAACGAAAAATCCGTGCATAAACATGCTTGTTTATGGATAAATACTTCAACTGATTTTTTATTTTCCAAATTAACCAATAAAAACGTTACTCACCTTTCAACAACAAACGAAGAAAGGGAAAAATTAATTAAACTTTTTAACGACCTTAACCAAGAAAAAGATGATTTTTCAATATTTGCAACTACAATAAACATCTTAAAACTTTTATATTCTGCAAATCAAGGAGATTCTTCCTCTTGTTGTGTGCCAAACGTTTTAAAACAAATACTCTTATATATAAACGAAAAATTTAAGACTATTCAAAACGTAAAGGAAGTTTTAGATAAATTTTATATAAGCAAAACTTCGTTGATTAGGCTTTTTAAAAAACACCTACATACCACCCCAAAACTTTATTTAGAAACGAAGAAATTGGCATACTCAAGAATTCTATTAAAACATGGGGAAAGCGTTTTAGACGCTTGTTTTCTATCTGGTTTTTCCGATTATTCTAATTATATAAGATTGTTTAGAAAACGCTTTAATATTACACCTGGAAAATATAGAACAAAAGACGTTACCTTTTAAATAAGCAACGTCTTTTTTTGTTTTGCAACTACTTTGTTATTATATATAATGATAAATAAGGTCAATAAAATGCCCAGTACGGCTAAAATTTGTTGTGCGTAAATTTGTGTGTTAAATAGCGTAATTTTAAGTGAATTAATAAAATCTACTATTGGCGCAAACGCAACCGTTGTTAAAAAACCAACAATTCCTGCCACCGAACTTTTAAACGCTAAAGCAACCATTTGCTTATCGTTGTCTACGTAATCAAAAATAATATTCATTACACCACTATTTATTCCTGCCATCGCGGTGTAATAAAAAAAATAATATCCACAAACAGCAATTATACTTAGCACGCCACCTATCATAAACCCTGAAAAAAGGTTAAACGTTAGCGCCACTATATTTATACTAAAACAAACGTTAAGCATTTTTGAAAAAGAGTTTTTGTCAGCATATTTTCCAAAAGGAATTGAAAATACTGCACGAATTATGCTTGCAACTGCAGTTATAATGCTTATTACACCCGTATTTAATAACATAACGTCTCTTTGATAAATTGCATAAAAAGGTGTGATAGAATATTGAACAACGTTCCACAAAACAGGAATAATCATAACCTTTAATAACGTTTTATCTTTTATAATGTTTTTTAATTGAACGCCAAGTGGTTTTCCTTTTTCATCATCTTCACTTTTACGTATTGGCTTTTCTTTAGAAAAAATAAGAGTTAAAGTATGAGATAACGTTATAAATAGTAATACACCACCACAAAGAATAAAAACCATAATTGATTGCCCTTTTGCTTCAAAATGGTTAATCATTGCGCCATACAAAAAAGTAAACAGCATACCACCTATTAAAGAAACCATTTCTTTAGTGGCAGTAAACCTACCTTTTTTTCCATCTTCAACTAGCGACATATACCAGTTGATTTTAGGTGCGTTTATAAAATTATGTATTGCGTGCGCCAATATTAGCAAAACAACGAATAAAACGATTTTTGCTTTTTTAGAAAACCTAAAAAGTGGAACAAACCAAACTAACGCAAAAAACGTTTGCGATATAACGTGCATAATAGTTACGGTTGGTTTTACCCTTTTTTTCTTAACTAAAAAAATAGCAAAAATTTGAAAACTACATCCAAGCGAAGTAAAAGCTTCTACTATTGCAATTAGCCCGTCGCTTAAGCCTATTGCCTTTCCAAGAATAGGAAGATACGTAAAACTAACTCCAAGCGAAATAAAATACTCTAAAGAAGCTTCTATAATATATAAAATTCTACTGAAAGCATATCTATCTTTCTCTACTATATTACCCATAGTAATATTGTATCACTTAAACAATAAAGTCAATATTCAAATGGAACGTAAAAATATGTAAAAAGTAACTAAAAAACCTTCGGAAAATTCCGAAGGTTAATTTTTTATTTTGCGTATTCGGTTGCGCGCCACTCTCTAATAACGTTAACCTTAATTTGACCAGGATATTCCATTTCTTGTTCAATTTTCTTTGCAATGTCTTTTGCTAAGAATAAGGTTTGAGCATCGTCTATTTGTTCTGGTTTAACCATTACACGTACTTCTCTGCCCGCTTGAATAGCATAGCACTTTTCTACGCCCTTAAAACTTGAAGAAATTTCTTCTAGTTTTTGTAATCTCTTAACGTAGTTGGTGGTTGTTTCTCTTCTAGCGCCAGGTCTTGCACCTGAAATAGAGTCTGCCGCTTGTACTAAAATGGCTTCTATGGTTTTTGGCTCTACGTCTCCGTGGTGGGCAAGTATTGCATTTACTACAAGGTGGTTTTCTTTATATTTTTTAGCAATATCTCCACCTATTTGCATATGCGTACCTTCTATTTCAAAGTCTACTGCTTTACCAAGGTCGTGCAATAAGCCAGCACGTTTAGCAAGGTTTACGTCTACACCAAGTTCGGTTGCCATTAAGCCAGCCAAACGTGAAACTTCTATAGAGTGCTTTAATACGTTTTGACCATAACTAGTACGGAATTTTAACCTACCCAAAGTTTTAATAATTTCTGGATGTAAGCCAAATATTCCACATTCAAACATAGCAGATTCGCCTGCTTCTTTAATTTGTTGTTCTAATTCTTTTTTAACTTTTTCAACCGTTTCTTCAATTCTTGCAGGGTGAATTCTGCCGTCTTGAATAAGTTTTTCTAGTGCAATTTTTGCAACTTCCCTTCTAACAGGGTCGAAGCCAGAAACTATAACTACTTGTGGAGTATCGTCTATAATAAGTTCTATACCAGTAGCATTTTCTAAAGTTCTAATGTTTCTACCTTCTCTACCGATAATTCTTGCCTTCATATCGTCGGAAGGAAGTGGTACTACTGAAACGGTAATTTCCGTTGCTTGTTCTGAACTACATTTTTGAATTGCTAAACTAACAATTTCTTTAGCCTTTCTTTCGCCTTCTTCTTTGGCTTCTGCTTCAATGTTTTTAACCATACCAGCAGCGTCGCGCCTAGCGTCGTCTAAAATGTTTTCAATAAGTTGAGCCTTGGCTTCTTCTTTACTTAATTGCGCAATTTTTTCAAATTCTGCAATCATTTTATCGTGTTGTTCGCCAATATCGGTTAACTTTTTGTCTAATTCAGTTTCTTTTTGCTTTAAAACGTTTTGTTGCCTTGTAGTTTCTTCGTTTCGTTTAAGAAGAAGTTCTTCTTTTTTGTCTAAACTTTCTTCTTTTTGGTTTAATCTGTTTTCAATTCGTTGAAACTCTGCACGTTTTTCTTTGCTTTCACGTTCAAAGTCGTTACGAAGTTTTAACTCCTGTTCTTTTGCCTCTAAAATAGCCTCTTTTTTAATTTTTCTGCTTTCTTCTCTCGCATCGTCAAGCATTTTATCGGTAACTTCTTTTATGTCACCTTGCTTTTTTTTGAAAGAATTATTTTTTAAAAACCATCCAATTAAACCGCCTGCTATGGCAAAAACTATTGCCACAATTACCGCTAACAAAATAGCGGTAGCGTCTACTGCTAAGAACAGGGAGCCGTAATTAAAATTTTGCATTTTTAATGCCCTCCTGTTTATTTTCTATTAGGCGCTCGTATTAACGCCTATCTTTCACTACTATATATTGTATACCTTTACAACTTAAAAGTCAATAAAATGTTAAATTTTATTCTGCTTTGTTGCCATAAAAAGCTTCTAATATTCTATTTTTAACTTGTTCTGCAATTTCTGGGTTATTTTCTAAATGTTTTACTGCATTTTCTCTGCCTTGAGCAATTTTTTCGCCGTCAATAGCAAACCAAGAACCACTTTTTGTAATAATTTCGTATTGCAAGCCTAAATCTATTAAGCAACTGCCGTTAGAAATGCCTTTGCCGTAAATAATATCGAACTCTGCCGTCTTAAATGGTGGAGCAACTTTGTTTTTAACTATTTTTGCTTTCGTGTGGTTGCCGTAAACGGTTGTGCCGTCTTTTAGCGCGTCTGCTTTTCTAACGTCTATACGAACGCTTGCATAGAATTTAAGCGCTTTACCACCTGCCGTTACTTCTGGGTTACCAAACATAACGCCAACCTTTTCACGTAGTTGGTTAATAAATATAATACAAGTTTTAGATTTTGCTGCTATAGCCGTTAATTTTCTTAGCGCTTGGCTCATTAACCTTGCTTGTAAACCTACGTGTGAATCGCCCATATCACCTTCAATTTCTGCGCGTGGGGTTAGGGCTGCAACAGAGTCTACAACGATAATATCTACTGCCTTACTATTTACTAAAGAAGCAGTAATATCTAATGCTTGTTCGCCGTTATCTGGTTGAGAAACGTATAACGTATCTAAATCAACCCCTAAATTTTTAGCATAAACAGGGTCTAAGGCATGTTCTGCGTCTATAAAAGCGGCAATGCCACCTGCTTTTTGCGTTTCTGCAATAGCGTGTAGGGCAACCGTTGTTTTACCAGAAGATTCTGGCCCGTAAATTTCTATAATTCTGCCCCTTGGTAAGCCACCTATACCTACTGCAAGGTCTAAAGATAAGCAACCTGTTGGCAATGCTTCTACGTTAGAATCGCCCGCATTTTGACCTAAACGCATAATTGCGCCTTTACCGAATTGTTTTTCAATTTGAGCAAGCACTCCGTCAAGTGCTTTTATTTTTGCATCATCCATAATAAATTCCTCTTATAAATTTTTTAGTTTTTTTATTACCAAAAACAACGCGTTATTTTTCGCCGTTTCGGTTATTTCTTCTCTCGTACCCGTTAGGTTTAACTTATACGAGTGTATTCCATCTTTAAGCCCTATGCCTATATAACACAAGCCCACGGGTTTAGTTTCCGTTTCACCGGTAGGGCCAGCAATCCCCGTGGTAGATATTGCAAGGTCTACGTTGCCACTAGTTAATAGCCCTAAAGCCATTTCGTAGGCAACCCTTGCACTTACTGCACCGTCTTTTTCTAAACTTTCTGTTTTTACGCCTAATCTTTTTTGCTTGCTTTGGTTAGAATAGCAAACTATGCCTTCCATTAAAAATTCCGAAGCCCCGTTATTTTTAACTATTTCACTTGCAATTCTGCCACCGGTAAAAGATTCTGCCGTAGCAACTTTAACTCTTCTTAACTTTAATAAATCGAATAATCTTTCGCCCAAAGTAACGTCGTACTCGGCATAAATTATTTCGTTAAACCTTTCTACTATAATTCTAACTATTTCGTTTATATCTTTTCTTGGTAAATTGCCTTCAAATAATAAATCTACTTTGCAGTCGCCATAGTTAGAAGTAACGTAAAACTTAAAAACCTTTTTTTCTTTTTGAATTT
>JAFYWI010000011.1 GCA_017558105.1 Clostridia bacterium
AAAGTTCCTTAAGAAATATGAGGATATTTATTTATTTTTTAATACCCACGTAGTTTTGCGTTAATATTATAATTTTTCAAAATTTCAATAAATTCTTTTGCCTTTTCTTCTTCTACGCCGTTTAGGTTTTGGCTAATACAATTTTCGCTTAACTTAAACTTTTGTAAAAAGTATTTTTTAGTGCCTTTAATCCAAGCGCCAATTTTTTCTATATTTTCTTCTTTGTGGTATTCTTTAATTAAAGTTGTTCTAAGTTCAAAATCTACCTTATTAGTTAAAAAGAATTCTACACTATTTTCAACTTTCTTAGTATTAAACCCTTTAACGCCAATAATTTCAGCATAGTCTTCTTTGTTGTTTTTAATATCCATAGCAAAATAGTCTACAAGCCCGTTAGTAAAGAGTTCTTTAATTAGGGTAGGGTTAGTTCCGTTAGTATCTAATTTAACGCTTAAACCAAGGTTTTTTAAGCGCTCTAAAAACATAGGTAAATCTTTTTGTAAAGTAGGTTCGCCACCACTTACGCAAACACCTTCTATAATGCCTTTTCGTTTATTTAAATATTCAAAAACTTCTTCTTCGCTAATTACGGGTAAATTTTTAAAATCTTTAACCAAAGGTGCGTTATGGCAAAACCCACAACAAAAGTTGCAAGTACCTGTAAAAACGGTGCAAGCCACCTTTCCGTCGTAATCTACTAAAGATAATTTTTCTAAACCAAATAATTCCATAATTAAATTATACAAAATAACTTTTTTGTTGTCAATTATAATTTGTTGTGTTATTATGTTATAAGGAGATTAAAAATGAAAGCAGTTATTCAAAGAGTATTAAACGCAAAATTAGAAGTTGAAGGTGAATTAATTTCATCTATTAATAAAGGCTACGTTATATTTTTAGGAGTAGGGGTAGGCGATACTATTGAAGACGCCAATTATTTTATTAAAAAAATACCACCACTACGCATTTGCGAAGACGAAAATGGCAAAATAAATAAATCTATAATAGACACTAACGGCGAAATATTATTAGTTTCGCAATTTACTTTGTATGCAGATACTTCGCACGGGAACAGACCAAGTTTTATAAACGCAGAAGGTCCAGAAAAAGCCAACGAACTTTATTTATACGTTGCTAACGGCTTAAAACAAGCAGGCTTGCCTGTTAAACTAGGGGTTTTTGGTGCAGATATGAAAATAACCCAAGTAAACGACGGGCCTTTTACCATAATTTTAGAAAAACCCAATAAATAATTAAAATTAAAAACAAAAAACACACCCGACTGGGTGTGTTTTTTTTATAGGTTTATTTTATAAAGTTGCATCGCTTGAACGATTTTTAAGCGCCGTATCTAATTTAGTAATTTCAGCAGATAGGTTTGCAAGTTCAGTATCAATTTCTTTTCTATTTTTAAATTTCAAAAAAGTCTTAACTCCAAAGAATATTAAGCCTATAATTGTCCAACATAATAATACTGCTAAAAAAATATTTCCAATAGCAGACCACAATAAACTCTTTTTTTCTTCTAACAAAAATCTTTCTTTTTGTTCAAATTCTTTTTTTCTACATTCTGGGCAAACACCCGTGTGTCCGCTGTAAGCAGAACATCTTTCGCACATTGCTTTTCCACAATTTTTACATACGGAAATGGCTTCTTGTTCGTTGTGTATAAAACATCTCATAATAAAACTTCTCCTTGCGATTGTACATAATATGTACATTTTTAATAATTATAGTACATAAAATGTACAATGTCAAGTGAAAAAGGGTGGTAAATATGCAAATTGGTAAAAAATTAAAAGAACTTCGTGTAGCAGAAAAAATAACGCAAGAAGAACTTTCAAAAAGGTTGAATATTAGTAGGGTAAATTATACCCGTTATGAAACTGACGTTAGCAGACCAGACTATGAAACTTTAATAAAAATAGCAGATTTTTATAATGTTTCTTTAGATGAGATTTTTGATAGAGATTAAGTTAAAATTAAAAAAGCACGCAAAATTTTGCGTGCTTTTAACTTCTTTTTATTAAATATTATGCTTGTTTTTATATTCTAATAGTGCCGTTGCAAGTTGGTCTGCACAAGAAGTATTTCCACGGCATTTAATACCTTTTAGGGTAGATATAATATAATCTATATGTTTACCTTCCGTAAGTTTAGATATGGCTTGTAAATTGCCACTACATCCATTAATAAATTTCACATTTTTCAAAATGCCGTCTGGTGTTACTTCAAATAAAATCTGTCTACTGCAAGTGCCTTTTGTAATGTAAATATTCATATTAAATTTTATCTCCTAGTCAACAATATTCTCGTAAATGTTTCTGTAAACGTTGGTGGCTTTTTCGCCCCATTTTTTATAAATATCTTTTGCCGTTTGCCTATTAGGAACAACCAATTTAAGTTCTAAAATAGGTTGAACGGGTTCAATAATTTTTAAGTAAACGGTGTAAGTTCCGTCTTTATTCATGTAGTAATCTGCAACGCATTCTTGTTTTTTTCTGTACCTTGTTCTGTTGTTTTTAATAAACAAAGAAATTTGTTCACGGGTAGAAGCAGGTATTTTGGTAAAAAAGTTAGCTAAGCAAACTCTGCCGTCTGGCGTAATGGTGTAAAGTGGGTCTCCGGTAGTGCTAATATTATATAGCCAGCCCGTTTCTAAAAGTTGGTTTAGTAGTGGTTGACAATCCATATAAGCAAGCCAGTTGTTAGAAGAACAACACATATCTAATACCGTGTTTTCAGAAAGTGGCACTTCCATTTTATCAAAAACGAATAAAAGTATTAATTTGTTAAGTGAAGAATCACCTTTAACTTGCATTACTAAACCCCTAAAAGCAAATTTAACGGCACAATTAACCATTATCTAATATGAGTGTATTATAACACATATTTGAAATTTGTAAAGAAGTTTGTCGTTTTTTTGGAAAAAAACATACAAAAAAAGTTTATTCTGCGTGTTTTATGTGTTATAATATAATAAAATAATACAACTTATTGCTACTTTAATTATTGCTTTATAAGGAATAGGTGATTTTTATGGGTATGAAAGAAGAATTAAATTTATTTGTTCAAAAAGGCGAAGAATTCGTTAATAGTAAATACATTTTAGCAGATATTAAAATTGTAAATTTACTAAAATCTATAGCGTCTTCTAACGCGTTAGTTGCGCTTTTTAGAAACTGTTTAACAGACTTTGATTACGAACAAGCCAAAAAAAAATACTTGGTAAAAAGTGGGTATATGTCTGCCGATAAAGGCGAATTTATTTTGCCAGAAAAGAGCAAAGATTTACTTGCTTTCGTGTTTAGTATTTTAATGGAAATAGACGGCAGAACTTTAATGTTATCTGATTTTCTTAATAGGTTTTTCTACGAAGACGGCAGTACCTACGCAGGCTATAATGCCTTTATAAACCAAATGATAAAGCCTTTTATAAACACCGTTAAACTTTTAATGGAAAGCGTGTTAGACGGCAAACTTCAAGACCCTATTGAAGCCTTATGCGAAGAAGAAGAAAGAAGGGCAATAGAAAAAGCCAATAAAGAAAAACAAGAAAAATTAGACGAAGAATTAAGCAAAAAAGCTTATGGCGAAAGTTTAAAAAAATTAAGGAAAATTCTTTTAGAAGACGCGCAAAAAATTAAAAAATCTAAGTTAAATCAAACGGAAAAAGACAGGTTAAATTTAATTGTAAATATGCTTGGCACGGTAATAGATAGTACCGATAAAGATGCAATTAACTATGCTTTTACAAGTTATTTTTACGCTTGCAAAGCACATAAAATACTATTCTTTAAAAGAATAAATAAAGTAGAAAACTTATTAAAGGACTTATTAAATGCAATTTAAAGAAAAAACGGTAAATAAAAACTACGTTTTTAAGGGTAGAATTATAAACGTTAGAAAAGACGATATTATTTTACCTAACGGCAAGGCGGGTATAAGAGAAGTTGTTGAACACGGCGGTGGTAGTTGTATCGTTTGCGAAAAAGACGGCAAAATTTTACTAGTTAAACAATATAGGTACCCTTACGAGCAAGAACTTTTAGAACTACCTGCTGGTAAACTTAACGTTGGCGAAGACCCAAAAGAAACTGCCATTAGAGAGTTAGAAGAAGAAGGTGGAATTAAATGTAAAAAGGTAGAAAAACTTTTTGAAATTTACCCATCACCCGGCTATACTAACGAAATTATTTATATTTATAAAGCAACCGATTTTGTAGAAACCAAAACTCATTTAGATGAAGACGAATTTTTAACGAGTGCTTGGTATTCTAAAGAAGAATTAAGAAAAATGATAAAAAACGGCGAAATTAAAGATGCAAAAACTTTAATAGCGCTATTAAAAATACTATTATAACGGAAAAACTATTTAAGAAGGACAGAATTTTGAAAAGATTAGACGTTAGAAACGTGGCAATTATAGCCCACGTAGACCATGGTAAAACAACATTAGTTAACGAAATGTTAAAGCAAGGTGGAATTTTTAGAGACAACCAAGTTGTTTCAGATAGGGTTATGGACTCTGGCGATTTAGAACGCGAAAGGGGTATAACCATACTTGCAAAAAACACTTCGGCATTTTATAACAACGTAAAAATAAACGTAGTAGACACACCTGGCCACGCAGACTTCGGTGGTGAAGTAGAACGTGTATTAAAAATGGTAAACGGCGTTTTAGTTTTAGTAGACGCTTGCGAAGGCCCTATGCCACAAACGCGTTTCGTTATGCAAAAGGCGTTAGAGCTTAACCATAAACTTATTGTAGTAGTTAATAAAATAGACAGACCAGACGCAAGATTAAGTGAAGTTCAAGACGAAATTTTAGAACTTTTGTTCGACCTAAACGCAAGCGAAGAACAATTAGAAAGCCCTATTATTTTCTGTTCTGGCAGAAATGGTACTGCTACTAACGATTTAAGCGTAGAAGGTAAAGACTTAACCCCACTTTTTGAAAAAATAGTAAACTATTTTGAACCACAAGAAGTAGATGAAGAAGGCCCTTTCCAAATGTTAGTTTCTTCAATAGACTATAACGAATACGTTGGTAGAATAGGTATTGGCAGAATAGAAAGGGGCAAGGTAAAAGTTAACGATAACGTTGCCGTTTGCAACTATAATATAACGGGCAAACAAACCAACGGCAAATTAGTTAGTATATATCAAATAGAAGGTCTAAATAGGGTTGCCGTAGAAGACGCTAAGGCAGGCGACATAGTTTGTATAAGTGGCTTAGAAAATATTTCTATTGGCGATACCGTTTGTGCCCCAGAAAAAGTTGAACCCGTACCTTTCGTTAAAATAAGCGAGCCTACGGTAGAAATGAACTTTTCTGTAAACGATAGCCCTTTTGCTGGTAAAGAAGGTAAATTCGTTACTACAAGGCATTTAAGAGATAGGTTGTTTAAGGAAATGTTAAAAGACGTTTCTTTAAGGGTAGAAGAAACAGACTCTGCCGACTCTTATAGGGTTTGTGGCCGTGGCGAAATGCACCTTTCTATTTTAATAGAAACAATGCGTAGGGCAGGCTATGAATTTCAAGTTGGTGCGCCAAAAGTTATGTATAAAGAAGAAAACGGCGTTATTTTAGAACCAATGGAAAGGCTTGTAGTAGACGTTCCAGAAGATAAAACTGGTACTGTATTTTCTAGTATGGGTGTTAGAAAAGGCGAACTATTGCAAATGGAAAACGTTGGCAGTAGAATAAGGTTAGAATTCAAAGTTCCTGCAAGGGGCTTGTTTGGGTATAAAAGCCAATTTTTAACTGATACTCGTGGCGAAGGGGTGTTTAACACAATTTTTTACGGCTACGAAGAATATAAAGGCGAAATTGAAAGAAGAACAACCGGTTCTTTAGTAGCCTTTGAAACGGGCGAAGCAGTAACCTACGGGCTATTTAACGCACAAGGTAGGGGGCAACTATTCATTGGCGCAGGCACTAACGTTTACGAAGGTATGATAGTTGGCGTTTCACCAAAAGCAGAAGATATTTCCGTTAACGTGTGCAAGAAAAAACACTTAACTAACACAAGGGCTTCTGGTAGCGACGATGCTTTGCGTTTAGAAACCCCTAAAATTATGAGCCTTGAAGAAGCAATGGAATTTATTAACGACGACGAAATGTTAGAAGTTACCCCTAAAAACCTACGTTTAAGGAAAAAGACGTTAGATACTGAAACAAGGTTAAAAAGAAAGGCAAAAGGCTTAGAATAATTTAAAAAATCTATAAAAATATAAATGCGAGACTACTTTATGAGCCTCGCATTTTATTTTGTTTAACTAAAACTTATTTACAGCCACAGCCGGAATGTCCAAAGAAGTTCCCACCATTTTTACAACAGCAACAAATAAGTAATAAAGCCACAGGCAAACAGTAGCAACTATTGAATAAGCCGTTTAAGCAACCACTTTTGCAAAGACAAATAATTAATAAAATTATTAAAATCCAAAGACAAGTGTTGTTACCACAAAAATCAAAACCGTTCATATAAGTACCTCCAAGTTTTTCATCTCTTCGCCTATGTAGATTTTTTTTGTTTGGCGAAGTTCTTTCTACTTTCAGTATAGTATTTAAGTAGTTAAAAATGTTACTATGTGTGCTTAATTTAATTGCTAACTTTAATAAATTGTGTTAAAATAGTTAAGAATAGCAGATATTACAAATAAAACACCTTATTTTGTAAATTTGACTAAAAGAATTTTTTTATTTTTTACAACGTGTATCCAAACGGAACACGATTGGAGGTTATTATGAATAACGCAAAGTTTTTTACTTCTAGAAACGTTGCACTTTTAGGTATTTTAATTGCCCTAGTAGTTATTTTGCAACTTTTTGCAAGTGCAATTCCTATGTTAGGGGTTACAATTAACTTTAGTTTAATTCCTATTGCTTTTGCCGGAATTATGCTAGGCTGGTTAGGTGGGCTAATAGTTGGCTTTAGTAGTGGCTTAGTAGTATTTATAACTGCTGCAGTTATGGGGCAAGAACCATCAACGGCATTTTTATTTCAAACCAACCCAGTTGTATTAACCCTAATTTGCATAGGTAAAACAACGTTGGCAGGCGCAGTTGCAGGTTTAATTTTTAAATTATTAGAAAATAAAAACAAAATTTTAGCCGTAACCTTATCTTCAATAATACTACCGGTTATAAATACTTTGGTGTATATGTTGGGTATGGTTATAATGAAAGAAAGCGTTGCAACCTTTTTAAGTTTAGAAAGTTCTTCTGCAGGTTTGGTTTTTGCAGTAGTGTTTGGAATTATTTGGCTAAATTTTATTTTAGAAATAGTTGTTACTGCAATATTTACACCTTTAATTCATAGGGTAGTAGTTGCATTAAAAATATAGGTATAAATATGTTACTGTGTATAGATATTGGTAACACCAACATTAAATATGGTGTTTACAAAGGTAAAGAATTAATAGTAAGTTTTAGGGTATCTTCAAGGCTTTCTCGTACGGCAGACGAATATGGCTCTGTACTAGTAAATCTTTTGCAAGATAAAGGGGTTAAGAAAACTGATATAGAAGGCGTAATAATATCTTCAGTAATACCATCACTTAACTACACCATTTGCCATATGTGTGAATATTTTTTCAATATCACTCCACTTATGGTAGGGCCAGGTGTAAAAACGGGGCTAAATATTAAGGCAGATAATCCTAAAGAAGTTGGTGCAGATATAATAGTAAACAGCGTTTCTGCGTTTACAAAATATGGTGGTCCGTTAGTCGTTATCGATTTTGGTACTGCAACCACTTTCGACGTTATTTCTGCAAATGGCGAACTGCTTGGCGTAGTAATAGCACCGGGTATAAAAACTTCGTTAGAAGGGTTAGTTTCTAACACGGCTCAACTCCCTATGATAGAGTTAGACGTTCCTAAAACGGTAATAGGCAAAAATACAAAAAGTTGTATGCAAGCAGGTATATTCTTTGGGTTTGCTGGCTTGGTAAACAACATTGTAGAAAACATTAAAAAAGAACTTAACACCGAAGAAATTAAGGTTATAGCAACTGGTGGTTTAGGTGCTATAATTGCAAAAGGTGTAAAATCTATAAACAAAGTAGACAGAACTTTAACTTTAGACGGGTTAAGAATGATTTACGAATTAAATCGTTAAAGACAAGGAGAACGAAATGAAAAAAGTAGGCGTAGCAATTTTAGGTTTAGGCGTTGTAGGTGGTGGCACTTATAACATTTTAGTCGACAATAAAGAATATTTTAAGAAAACTCAAGACGTAGATTTTACCGTAGAATGCGTTTTAGAAAAGAACGTTCAACGTGCTATTGACCTTGGTTTAGAAGAAAGCCAAGTTGCAAAATCAATAGAAGAAGTTGTTTCTAACCCTAACGTAGACATAGTTGTAGAAGTTATTGGTGGCGTAGAACCTGCAAAAACTTTCGTACTAAAAGCGTTAAAGAGTGGTAAAACGGTTGTTACTTCTAATAAAGAATTATTCGCAAAACATTGGCCAGAACTTGAAACGGAAGCAAAAAATAACAAAGCAGGTTTGTTTTTTGAAGCAAGTTGCGTAGGTGGCGTTCCTATTATTAGAACTTTAATAGATGGTATGCAAGCAAATAATATTCAATCAATTAAGGGTATTATTAACGGCACAACTAACTATATTTTAACAAAAATGGCTAACGAAGGTTCTTCTTATGAAGAAGCGTTAAAAGAAGCGCAAAGGCTAGGCTATGCAGAATTTAACCCTACTGCAGACGTAGAGGGGTTTGACGCAACTTATAAACTTTCTATTCTTTCAAGTTTAGCATTTAACAAGAAAATTTGCATAGAAAACGTTTACAGAGAAGGTATTACGGGGGTTACCAAAGAAGATATTGCTTACGGCAAAGAATTAGGTTATACCTTAAAACTTTTAGGCATTGGTAAAAACACTAAACACGGCATAGAAGTTAGGGTACACCCAACTTTCGTTGCAAACTCTAACCCACTTGCAAGTGTTAACGATAGTTTTAACGCAGTTCATTTAGTAGGCGATTCTGTTGGCGAAATTATGCTTTATGGTAGGGGCGCAGGTGCATTACCAACGGGTAGTGCAATCGTTTCAGACGTTATTTACGCTGCAAAACACGAAGATTTCTTCTACACTTCTTTCGATAATTCACCAAACGGCAACAAACAAACCAAATTCGTTAACGACTTTACTTCTAAATACTTTATTAGGCTTTCCGTTGCAGACGAACCAGGCGTTTTATCAACTTTCTCAGGCGTGTTCTCAAAATGCAATATTAGTATTTCAGAAGTTAAGCAAACTGCTTGCGAAAACGGTAAAGCAACGGTTATTATAATCACTCACGAAAGTAGCGAAAGCAACGTAAACAAAGCGTTGGCAAAATTCAAATCTTTAAAAGTAATTAATAAAGTAGAAAGCGTTATTAGGGTAGAAGATTAATTTTAATTAAAATTTTTAGGGAAAAAGATGAGAAAAATAATTTTAGTATTAATGGTATTACTAATAGCGCTAACTTGTGGTATGGGTTTAATAGGTTGCAATAAAGAAAATCCAACAGAAGTAGAAGAATATGCGTTTTATAACGATGAAACAATAACTTCTTACATAGTTCCTGCATCTGTAAAAACAATAGGTTTTTCTGCATTTGATGGTTGTACAAACCTAAAAACCGTAACCTTTGAAGAAGGTAGCCAATTAGAGCAAATAAGTACAAATGCATTTAAGGGTTGTAAATCTTTAGAAAGCATTGTAATACCTGCAAGTTTAACTAAATTAGGAGATAGTGCGTTTGAATATTGTAGGGGTTTAAAAACTTTGGTTTTTGAAGAAGGCATTAAACTAGATAGAATAGAACCTAATGCTTTTTACGAATGTACTAGTTTAACCGAAATAATTCTTCCAAAAAGTTTAGTAAGTATGGGGCAAAATGCGTTTGCTGGCTGTAACAAATTAGAAAGAGTTTCTTGGGAAGAAGGTAGTGGTTTTGCGTATTTAAACGGCTCTGCTTTTGCTTTTTGCACTAATTTAGAAGAAGTAAACTTGCCTAGTAAAATAATAAACATGAGCGAATCTGTTTTTTACGCGTGCAAAAACTTAACCAACATTGAAATACCTAATACCGTAAAGAAAATAGGCATAAATGCGTTTGAAGGTTGCAAAAAGTTAGAATATAGCATTGAAGGTGGCTTAAAATATTTAGGCAATAAAGATAATAAGTTTTTATGCTTAGTAGGTGTAGAAGATAAAAAAATAAAAACAACTGCTATAAATAGTAATTGTAAAGTAATAGGCGATAGTTCGTTGTTGTCTGCAACTTTATTAGAAGAAATAACAATTCCTGCAAGTGTAAAATGCATTGGCGAAAATGCGTTTAAAGAGTGTTTAGATATGCAAAAAATACACTATTTAGGAACTATAGATAATTGGGCGCACATAGAGTTTACTAACAACGCAGCTTGTCCTTTTTATACAGGTGGAAAACTTTATATAAACAATGAACTAATTACTCAATTAAACTTTACAACGGCAACAAAAATAAATAATTATGCGTTCTATGAATATACTGCGTTAAGCTCAGTTTCGTTTCCAGTAGGTGTTGAAAGCATCGGTTCTTATGCTTTTGCAAATTGCACTGGTTTAGAAGAAATATTTATTCCAAATACGGTAACTAAAATAAGCCAGTATGCATTTAATTATTGTAATAATTTAGAAAACATTTATTGCGAAATAGCAGAAAAACCAAGTGGTTGGCACGCAAAGTGGTGCGATAATTTAAAAGAAGATATTCAAATTCATTGGAACTATTCTGGTGTAAAAGATTAATAGAATTATATTATTTTTATAAACAAAAAAGGCTAATAAATTCATTAGCCTTTTAATATTTTTAAATTAAATTTTAGTTGTTAAAACAATTACATCTGTGGTTACCAACGTAGCCCGTATCTTTACATTTTTCGCACGCGTAAATAGGTGAAAGGTCTTTTAACGTTAAGCCTATTTTCGCTAGTAAATTGCTAATTGTTTTATTTAAGTTAGCCTTTTCGTTTTCTAATGAAGATAATGCTTCAAAGTTGCCGTTAATTTCTGCAAAAGCCATATCTTTTTCTATGCCGTTAAACCTTGAATATGCGTTAGCAAAACCTTCTAAGCCCATAGCCTTTTCGTAATTCTTTTGTGCTTTAGAAATTGCAATGCTTCTTCTTTTTTCATACTCTTTATTATAGTCTGCAACAGAAATTTCGCCACTATTAATTGGTGTACTTTCAATGCCACCTAAAGTATAAATTTCCTTGTTTTTCCAGTTAGATAAAATACCAACCATATAAGGTATTGCAGAACTTTTTCCAGCAGAAAGTTTAGCCGCTTCTAAAATCATTTCTTCGCTAAAATTCCAACTTTTCCAAACGTTTAAGTTTTCTCTGTCCCAAGGGGTAGGTCTTCTGTTAATGCCTGCCGTTAGCAACATCTTTTTAATAAACTCGTCAGTTTTGTTAATGTTTTCAAAATAGTCGCCTACGCTCGATAAATCTATTAACCCTTTTTGCCTTAATTTTTCAACTAATTCGTCCATTTGTTGTAGGGTATTAGTGCCGTTTTTGAAGCAGAAAGAAGCAATGTATAAAAGTGCTTGTTCTTCGTAGCCGTAACTTAACCATTTGTTAGTATATGTGTCTATAACCGTATCTAAAACTTCTACGTAAACGGAAAGGGCTTTGTTAACGTTAATTGCAATTTGATAAATTTTTTCTTTTCTTTCTTTATATTCTTTAATTTCTTCTTTAGAAAAACTTTTGGTAGAGTAAAGTTCAAGTAAAAACTCGTCTAGCTTAGCCATTGTAGATTTTTTTAGTGAAGACGCTGCAAAAATAATATTTTCCGTTTCGAAATTAAGTTCTGCAGTCCATTTTTTTAGGTAATTTAAGTCTTCGATTTCTGGTTGACGTTTAATAGATAGGGCAGAAAGAATTTTTTGAATTTCACTAGAGCGCATTATGTAAGAAGAAAGTTCTTTTTCAACCAATTCCATAGTTACTATGCCACGGCTACCAAAATCTTTAGCCACCTTAGATATGTATTTATAACCAATATCGTTGCCTTTTTTGTCAACGCAATACTTAACAATCATTAGCATTGCTTCTTGCTTAATGCCGTAAGTTTCCATAATGTTAAAATATTCGGTATATTCGCTAGTGCCAACCATACGGTTAGAAAGAAGCATTTGCACACCCTTAGTAAAATCGGTATACTTTTCTGCCTTAAACTTTCTTGTTTTGCCAGAAAAAGCCGTTCTAACAGGTAAGTAGTTAACTGTAAAAGGGTTTTTACTAACAATGCTAACTAACCCAAATTCTTCCCAAAACATAAAACAGTCTATAACGTTTTCTTCTTGCATATTAAGAGTTTTAGCAATTTTTTCTAAACTGCTATCGAAATTTTGGTTTTTGCACAAAAAAAGCCCGTAAAGGTAAACCTTAACGGCATCTCCCGTTGCTTGTGGCATATATTCGTAAATGAATAAATTTTCTACGTCTGTAAAAGAAGATGCAGAATATTCTTTAGAATAAGAACAAACCATAATTACTCCTAATTTATTTTAATAACAAATGTTATTAAAAAACACTTGCATTGAAGCCCTTTATGTTATATAATATATATTATAATATTATAATACAATAGGCGATTTATCGACTGTAGTGATTATTATACTTTATAGTTCAACAAAAAGCAACAAATTTTAGAATTTTTTTTGTTAGAGCATAAAATAAAACTATTAAAAAGGCATTTCAAGTAAACGGCAAAGGGGATTATATGTCAGTAAAAATTTTAACACCATCTTCAATTTGGGGCAACTTTACCCATAGTACGTCAAATAGTTACCAAGTTATTAGTGAAAGAGTTGAAGGTGATATAAAAGTTAGCAGAATTTATTTAGATACTTTAACCACAGAAAAAGGGGTAGTTAAAGTTTTTGGTGTAATGGCTGGCGCAATGGGTGTTAAAAAGCAACCTGCCGTTTTAATTATTCCAGACGTTTGCAATAGAATAGACGATAAGTTGGTTTTAGAATTTGCTAAAAAAGGCTATTTAGCCCTTGCTATAGACGTGTTTGGTTATGCTAAAGAAAGAGAACAATTTACAATTTACCCAGAAGATTTAGAATATGCCAATTATGAAAACGTAGACATAAATATTTGCAAAGAAAAAGACGTAACTTCTTCGTTTAGATATCAATGGACGGCAGTAGCAAAAAACGCGTATAACTTCTTAAAATCTAAAAGTAGTGTTAGTAAAGTTTGTGCAGTAGGCGCAGGTTTAGGCTCAGGGGTGTTGTGGCAAGTTGGTGCAACCGAACCAACTATTTCTGCTTGCGTGTTTATATTAAACTCTGGTTGGCGAGCATATAAAGGAATAAACAAATTTAGCGGTGCAGTTGAACCACAATTTTCAGATAGCGAGTTAAGTTATATTGCAGGTGTAGAACCACAATCTTACGCACCACTAGTTAACTGCCCAAGTTTAATGCTTTCTGCAACCAACAACCCTACTTACGATTGCGATAGGGCTTTCGACACTATGGTAAGAATAAACCATAACGTTTATAAAGCAGTTTATTTTTCACCTAACTGCGAAGAAGTTGTAGATTGCCAAGCATACGAAAATATGTTTATTTTCTTAAACGAAATTATGCTTAAACAAAAATTCAACCAAGAAAGGTTGTTAAAAGTTCCAGAAACTAAAATTCAAATAGAAGACGGTAAGTTAAACATTGAAGTAGACGTTTTAGAACAAAAAATTAAAAACATAAGCCTATATCTTGCAGAAAAAGAAGTAAACCCTTCGTTAAGAGAGTGGAAAGTTAAAGAATTAGAATTAGATAAAAAAACTGGCAAATACGTAATTAACTACGCGCCACACGTTAAAGCAGGGTTAGTTGCATATTTTGTAAAAATAACCAACAAAAACGGCTATGCAGTTACTTCTAACGTACAAGTTAAAACTTTTAAGGAAGAAGAAGTTAAAAGGGCGCATAAATCCACGGTAATTTTTTCTAGCAGAAAAAACGATTCAGAATATCTTTTAATAAACGCTAAAGGGGCAGAAAACAACCCAATGCACCTTTCTTACGATGAAACTTATGCCGTTCAAATTAAAGAAGGACCAATGGAAATTAACGGGGCATATTCTAAATTTGGGTTAAAGAGTTTTAGAATGAACTCTATTAAAAATTTCTTGTCAGATAACTCTATGTTAATGTTAGACGTCTACGCTAAAGAAGATTGCACTTTAACCGTTAAACTAGTTAACTTAGTAAACCAAATTAAAACGGAATATTTTGCTTGCGTTTCTATTAAGGGTGGAAATATTTGGCAAAACGTTAAAATAGAAACTAATAAGTTTAAAACGCAAGAAAGCAGAGTTCTAAAAACTTATAAAGACGTAATTACTATTGAATTAGACGTAGATAAAAATTATTTAATTAACAACGTATTGTGGGTTTAACCTAAAAAAATAGGTAATAATTAAAGTAAAAAAGTTTATAGGAAGATTTATGGAAAATAAACCACAAGAACAAGCAGAAACCACGGCAGAAACTTTAAGCGTAAAAGCAAAAAAGTTTTCTCGTGCAGATATAATTTGGACGGTAGTTTTATCCGTTATAATAGTAACCTTAATTACTACTATACTATTAAACACTTTCGTGTTTTTCAACGTTAAGGTAGACGGGCCTTCTATGGAGCCAACCCTTTATGGTGGCGAAATAGTTCAAGGCAAAAACGATGGAACTGGCGACCTTTTAGTTGGCAACAGGCTAAAAGCACCAAGTCGTGGAGATATTATCGTTATTCAAAAAGTTGTAGGTAATAGTTGGATTATTAAAAGGGTTATTGGTTTAGAAGGTGATGAAATAACCATTAAAGACGGCAAAGTGTTTAGAAAACAATTAGGGCAAGAAGAAGTAGAACTAAAAGAAAATTACGTTAAAGGTGAAACTTTATGTAATTTTAGCCCAAACGAAGTAAAGTTTACCGTTGGCAAAGGCGAAGTTTTTTATTTGGGAGATAATAGAACAAATAGTAGCGATAGTAGAATTTACGGTTGCTGTAAACTTAGCGACGTGGTTGGAGTAATAGAACCATATTCGCTAAATCAAAATTCGTTAAGGGTGTTTTTTATAAACCTTATTAACGGAATTTTTTCTGGTTCGTGTAGTTAAAAGGCAGTTAAAGGGTAGTTAAAAGGGGTAAGTAAAAGGTTATGGTAAAAAAAATATTAACCACAGTTTTAATGGCTATTTATAAAGTGCTTGCAATAGTTAATTTGCAACCTGCCATTTTTGTTGTAATAGTTGGGTTAATTGTATTTTTAACAGGCTCTTTTATAACATACCCAGTTCTCAAAACTGTGTTTTTAATAGCGTTAGGGCTTTCCGTTTTATACGCCGTAATAATAACCTTTTGCAAACTTTTTGGGTTTGGAACAAAAAAGAACAATTCAAAAATTCAAATTGTAAACGAAAAAACAAAACAACCAGAAGAAAAAACGCAAACCCCACCACCAGCACCTAAAACTCCACAACCAGTACCTGAAACCACAAAAGAGCCAACCTACCCAATATATTCAAGGGTAAAAAATCACCCTAACTTACTAATGGCAGAGTTTAGCGACAGATACGAATTATACAAAAAAGAAAACGGCAAGTTAATAAGGCTTCGCCAAGATTATAAAGGCAGGTAAAAATGTTATATTTTAGCCAAGAAGAATTACAAAAAGTACAAAAGCAAAGAAGAAAGCATATAATCATTTACGTTTCAAGTGCCGTAGCATTTTTAATTTTTACCATTGGTATGTTTTTATGGTATACTACGTTGCCTTATAAAAGCCCAACCATAACGGTAGTAAAAATTATAGAATACGTTGTCGTGGCACTTTTTGTAATTTATTCTTTTATTTATTTAGGGTTGGTTTTTAGAAGGGTAAATAGGTATTACAAAACTTTAGTTGATTTGAAGAATAATAAAAAAGAAAATTATTCGGGTAGTTTTATCGGCTACGACGAAACTTTACACGAATATAACGGGGTAGACTTCAAAACCCTAAACTTTTTAGAATGGAATAAATATAGAAAAGAATATTTTGAAAGAGACGTTTACGTTTTTTACGAAAGAGATTTTCCTAAATTAAAAGAAAACCAAATTTATAACTATAAAACTCAAAGCAACATTTTGTACGAAATAGAAATAAGCGAAAACAAACAATCGGAGGACCAAAAATGAAAGCAATAGTAACAGTAATCGGTAAAGACAAGCCAGGTATAATAGCAAAAGTTTCAACTAACCTTGCTGAAAAAGGGGTTAACATAGAAGATATTAGCCAAACTATAGTGCAAGGGAACTTCACAATGTTAATGCTTTGTGAAATAAACGAAAATAAACTTTCTTTAATAGAAGTTAAAAACTCTTTGGTAGAATTAGGTAAAGAAATAGGCGTTTCTATTCACGTACAACACGAAGATATTTTTAACGCAATGCACAAAATTTAAATCATAGGGGCATTTAATATGGCATTACTAAACAGAAATGAAATTTTAGAAACTATAGATATGGTAGAAAAAGAACATTTTGACGTTCGTACCATCACTATGGGTATATCTTTACTATCTTGCATAAGAGAAGATGCAAAAACTACTGCAGACCTTTGCTACGAAAAAATTTGCAAAAAAGCAGAAAACATAGTTAAAGTTGCTAATACTTTAGAAAGTGAATATGGTATTCCAATAATAAACAAAAGGGTATCTATTACCCCAGCAAGTTTATTAACCAATTCTTTTAACGGCAAAGAAATTGTTTTAGCCAAGGCGCTAGATAGGGCTGCAAAAACCATTGGCGTAGACTTTTTGGGTGGTTATTCAGTTTTATGCCAAAAAGGTATAACGAAAAGTGAAATATCTTTTATAAATAGTATTCCAGAAGCATTAGCCGTAACAGATAGAGTTTGTTCTTCTGTAAACGTAGGTTCTTCTAAAACGGGTATCAATATGGATGCCGTTAAACTTATGGGTAAAATTATTAAAGATACGGCTTTCAAAACTGCAGAAAAAGACGGGTTGGGTGCTGCAAAACTAGTAGTATTTTGTAATGCAGTAGAAGATAATCCGTTTATGGCAGGTGCTTTCCACGGCATAGGCGAAGGCGAAACGGTAATTAACGTAGGCGTATCTGGCCCAGGCGTAGTTCATCACGCACTAAAAGCACATAAAGACTCAAGTTTGAACGAAATAGCAGAAGTTATTAAGAAAACTGCTTTCAAAATTACAAGGGCAGGTCAACTTATAGCAAAAAGGGCTTCTGAAATGCTTAACGCAGAGTTTGGCATAGTAGACCTTTCTTTAGCACCAACCCCAGTTATGGGAGATAGTGTTGCGCACATCTTAGAAGAAATTGGTGTAGACGTTGTTGGTGGGCACGGAACTACTGCAATTTTGGCAATGCTAAACGATGCAGTTAAAAAAGGTGGCGTAATGGCAAGTGGCAACGTAGGTGGGCTTTCTGGCGCGTTTATACCTGTTAGTGAAGATATCGGTATGATAGAAGCAGCAAACAAAGGTGCAATAAGCCTTGCTAAATTAGAGGCAATGACGGCAGTTTGCTCTGTTGGTATAGACATGGTTGCAATACCGGGCAAAACACCGGAAAGCACTATTTCGGGAATTATAGCAGACGAATGTGCTATTGGGATGATAAACAATAAAACAACGGCTGTTAGAATAATTCCAGTACCAAACAAAGACGTGGGCGATAACGTAGAATTCGGTGGCTTACTTGGTATGGCACCAATTATGCCAGTTAACCCTAACGGTTGCGAAAGGTTAATAAATAGGGGTGGAAGAATTCCTGCTCCAATACATAGTAATAAAAATTAAAGGAAATAAAAAAAAGTGGTAAATAAAACTTGGGCAATAGAAGATATATATAAAAGCATTGAAGATTGGGAAAAAGATTATTCTTTGGCTTTTAGCAAAATAAACGAAGTTTTAGCCTACAAGGGCAAACTAAATGAAAAATATGCCTTTTATAATTGTATGAAAGGGTTAGAAGAAGTTAGCCGTATAATAGACAAACTTTCCGTTTACGCAATGATGCTTAAAGATAGCGATACAAGAAACAGCACCTACTCTGCTTTATCAGATAAAGTTACTGCGCTTGCCGTAAAATATAATTCTAACTGCGCTTTTATTACTCCAGAATTAACTGCTTTAGACGATGAAATTATTTTAGCCTATATAGAAGATAAAGATTTAACCGAGTACGATAACACCCTAAAAAGCATATTAAAAGGTAAAAAGCACGTTTTAACCGAAAATGAAGAAAGAATTTTAGCCCTAAGTGCAGAACCACTTTCTTCTTTTAGAGATATTTTTACTAAAATAGATAATGCAGATTTACCTTTAACTCCGTTAAATTATAAAGGCGAAAAAATCCCTATGAGCCATGGTATGTACGGCGTAGTTATGCATAGTGAAGATAGGCTTTTAAGAAAGAAATATTTTAAAAATTATTACGGCGCATATATTTCGTTAATGAACACAATATCTGCAACCTATATTGCAAGCGTTAAAAAAGACGTGTTTTACGCTAAGGTAAAAAAATTCAACAGTGCGTTAGAAATGGCACTTTTTAACGAAGACGTAGACGAAAAAGTTTATAAAAACTTAATTCAAGGCGTTCATAAAGCCTTGCCACTTCTTCATAGATATATTAGGTTGAAAAAGAAAAACCTAAAACTTAAAAAAATGCATATGTACGATATGTACGTTCCAATAGTAGAAGATGCAGAAATTAAGCTAAGTTATGAAGATGCTTATAAAGTGGTTATAGAAGCGCTATCTCCACTAGGCGAAGAATATACTGCGTTATTAAAAACGGCTTACGAAAATAGGTGGTTAGACGTAGAAGAAAAAAAAGGTAAACGTAGTGGGGCATATTCCGTTGCCGTGTACGACACTCACCCTTACGTTTTACTAAACTACCAACAAACCACGCACGATATTTTTACAATAGCGCACGAAATGGGGCATAGTATACACTCTTATTATTCTAATAAAGAGCAACCTTATAATAAAGCAGATTATAAAATATTCGTAGCAGAAGTTGCTAGCACGGTAAACGAAGTTTTACTTTATAAGCACCTATTAAAAAATGCAAAAGATAAAAAAGTAAAAAAATATTTATTATCTTATTTACTTGAAATGATTAGAACTACTTTGTTTCGCCAAACTCAATTTGCAGAATTTGAAGAATTTGCCCACAGCGAAGTAGAAGATGGCAACGCTATTACTAAAGATAGTTTAAGCCAAAAATATTTTGAAATAAACGCTAAATATTATGGCAAAAGCGTTACCTACGATGAAGAAATTAAATACGAATGGGCAAGAATACCACACTTTTATAGGGCGTTTTACGTTTATAAATACGCAACGGGAATTATTAGCGCATTGTCTATTGTAGACAGAATTGAACGCGAAGGTGAAGAAGCGGTTAAAGACTATAAAAAGTTTTTATCTTCTGGCAGTAGCGATAACCCCGTAGAGTTATTAAAAATTGCAAAAGTAGATTTATTAAACAAAAAAACTTACGAAAAAGCCTTTAATATATTTAAAGATGCTATTAAAGAAATAGAAAAACTATAACGGAGAAAAAATTATGGCAAAGAAAACGTTAAATAATAATTTAGTAATGCCACACAGCATTGAATCGGAACAAGCGCTATTAGGGTGTATTTTAGTTGATGCAAGAATTCAAATAGAAATATCTGCCTTTTTAAGTGAAGATGATTTTTATATAGAAAGTCATAAATACATCTTTAACGCAATGAGCGAAATAATAAAAGAAAACCAACCGGTAGATTTAGTAACCTTAACCGATAAATTAGAAAAACAAGGGGTTATGGAAAAGGTTGGTGGAATAGATTACATAGTTATGCTAACTAACGTGTTGCCTGCATCTGCAAACTACAACGTTTATTTAGACATTGTGTTAAGAGATAGTATGCTACGCAAAATCATTAAAGGTTCTACCGAAATAATTAGTAATTGTTCAACTAGCCAAAACAAAAACGAAGCGTTAGCACACGCAGAAAAAACCATATTTGACATTGCTAACACGGCAGATACAAGCAGTTTAGTTCCTATTAACAAAATTTTGCCATCCGTTATGAATAATATAGACGAACTTTCTAAAAACGCAGGGGGTTTTCGTGGTATTAGAACGGGCTATAACGGTTTAGATGAAATTATAAACGGCTTAAACAAAAGCGACCTATTAATTTTAGCGGCGCGTCCTGCAGTAGGTAAAACTTCGCTTGCTATGAACATAGTAGAAAACGTTGCTTTGCAAGGTTATTCCGTTGCAGTATTTTCGCTAGAAATGAGCAAAGAACAACTTGGTCAAAGAATGGTATGTTCTATTTCAAACGTAAGTATGAAAAAGGTTAATAGGGGGCAAATGACTAAGGCAGAGTGGCTTGCTTTAGCAAAAGGTAAAGAAGCCCTTGCTCAAACCAAAATTTACATAAACGATTCTGCTATTATAACCCCAGCAGAAATACAATCTTTCTGCAGAAGACTACAACGTAGGCAAGGTTTAGACTTTATCGTTATAGACTACTTGCAACTTATGTCTTCAAAGAAAAAATTCGATAATCGTCAACAAGAAGTTACCGATATTTCAAGAAACCTTAAAATTTTAGCAAAAGAATTAAACGTTCCAGTATTAGTATTGTCTCAATTATCTCGTGCCGTAGAAGAGCGAAAGGGCAGACCACAAATGTCTGACTTAAGAGAATCTGGTGCAATAGAACAAGATGCCGATATCGTTATGTTTATTCATAAGCCTGATAAGTATGCAAAGGCAGAAGATATAGAAAGTGGCAAAGTAAAACAAGGGGTAGTTGAACTAATTGTAGAAAAGAACAGAAGTGGTGCGCAAGGTACTATTGAATTATTCTTTAGGGGTGAATGCACTAAGTTCGTTAATATTGCAGAAGACGGCGTAGTAGATAATTTTAAGCCTACTTCTAACACTAGGGTAGGTTTAGAAGAAATACCAAGCAAAAAAGAAGAAAAAGCCGAAACAGAAGAACCTGAGTTCAACGTTGAAAAAGCCCTTCCTAACGTAGAAGTTCCTTTTGAAGAAGAAGCACCTTCTAGCATAGACGATGAAATTTTTTAATATGATAACTAAAATTGAAAAAATAACCGAAGAAAGTTTATTAAAAAGCGTAGAATTATTAAAAAGTGGTGAAGTTATAGGTATTCCAACCGAAACGGTTTACGGCTTGGGTGCAGTTGGTACTATGCCTAGCGCAGTTAAAAAAATTTTTGAAGTTAAAGGTAGACCTGCCGATAACCCTTTAATTGCCCACGTTCATAAAGATTATGACTTAAATAAACTCGTTTATATTGAACACGACTACGTTTATGAATTACTAAAAGCATATACACCGGGCCCGTTAACCTTAGTTTTTAAAAGTAAAAAAGTGGTGTGCGAAGAAGCAACTTGTGGTGGAGAAACTCTTGCAGTTAGAATACCTTCTCATAAGGGTTGCCAAAGTTTACTAAAATTATTAGATATGCCTTTGGTTGCACCAAGTGCAAACCTTTCTAAACACACAAGCCCAGTTACGGCACAACACGTTTATAACGATTTAGATGGTAAAATTCCACTTATATTAGATGGTGGCAAATGTTCTGGTGGCATAGAAAGCACGGTGTTAGACGTAACCGAAAAAGTTCCTAGAATTTTAAGGGCAGGCTTAATTACTAAAGAAATGGTAGAAAAGGTTGTTGGCGCTTGCTTAATTGCAGAACATAAAGAAGGAGATAAAGTTAAATCTCCAGGGGTAAAATATAAACACTACCAACCAAAGTGCCAAACGGCTTTATTTAGTAGGGAACAGATAGAAGAAATTAAAAAAGAATATAAAAAATATAAAGAGCAAAATAAAATTCCGTTTATTATGTGCGATAGCGATATGGCAAAAAATTTTGAAGGATATAACCTATTAAACCTAGGCGAAACGGAAGAAGAAATTGCCCGTAATTTATATGAAAAACTTTTAGAAGGCGAAAAGATAGCAGATATTATTATTGCAGTAGAAATGCCTAACGAAAAAGGAATTTATTTAGGAATAACCAATAGGTTAAAAAAATCTTGCGGTTAAAGGGGTAAAATGAATAAAATAATTTTTGTATGCACGGGTAATACGTGCAGAAGCCCTATGGCAGAAATAATATTAAAAAAACTACTTAAAGACGCTAATATAACCAACGTAAAAATATCTAGTGCAGGCTTAATGGCAGTAGAGGGCGAAAAAATGAGCGAAAACTCTAAAATTGCGCTAAAAGAATTAGGTTTTAGGCTATACGGCTTTAAAAGTAAAAGGCTTACGCCAAATATGGTTAAAAAAGCAAATATGGTAATTTGTATGACCAATTCACACAAGCAAAGCCTAAGTGCTTATGGTTTTAATAACGTTTATACTTTAGCAGAAGTAACGGGTACTAAAGACGTAATAGACCCTTACGGCTACGACTTAAGCGTTTACAAAAAAACGGCAGAGCAAATTAAATATGCTTGCGAAATAATATTAAAAGAAATTAAAAAAGTTAGAGGTGAAGAATAATGAAAGTTGCTATTGGTTGCGACCACGGTGGAATTAACTTAAAACCAACGTTAATAGAATATTTAAAAAACAACGGAATAGAATTTATAGATTTTGGTTGTAATTCAACCAAATCTTGCGATTATAACGACTATGCAGAAAAAGTATGCGAAAGCGTAGTTAAAGGTGAATGCGAAAAGGGTATTTTAATTTGTGGCACGGGCATTGGTATGAGCATAGTTGCAAACAAAATTAAAGGTATTCGTTGCGCACATTGTCAAGACGTGTTTTCTGCAAAGGCTACGCGTGAACATAACGACACCAACGTTTTAGCCTTTGGCGAAAGGGTTATTGGCGCAGGGCTTATGCTAGAAATTGTTAACGCCTTTTTAACCACTCCTTTTTCTAATGGTGAAAGGCATATTAGAAGAGTAGAAAAAATTAAAGAATTAGAAAATAAAAACTTTAAATAATAGAAAATTATAGGGGAAAAGTTATGAATAAAGTAAAAAAGGCAATAATACCAGCCGCAGGTTTAGGAACAAGGTTTTTACCTATTACAAAAGCCGTTCCAAAGCCAATGCTTTCAGTTTTAGACAAGCCTACTATTCAATACATAACCGAAGAACTTAGTGAAATTGGCATAGAAGAAATAGTAATAGTAGTTAGTCCAGACTGCGAAGTTATTAGAAAGCATTTTGGCAAAGCCGAAAGTTTAGAAGAAAGATTACTTCAAGACGGCAAGCAAAAACTTTATGAAATTGCATTAGAAACACGCAAATTTAACGTAAAATTTGCCGTTCAAAAGCAAGCAAACGGGTTAGCAGGCGCAATACTATGCGCAGAAGAATTCGTAAAAGAAGAACCTTTCGTTCTATTGCTTGGAGATGAACTCCTTTACGCAGAAAAAGGCGAAAAACCTTGCGTTAAAAGGCTTGTAGAAATTTTTGAGCAAACTGGTAAAAGCGTTATTGCCACAATGGAAGTGTTTGGCGACGACGTTAGCAAATACGGCAATATTGGCATCTCTAGTGAAGAAGACGGGGTTATGCAAGTTTCTCGCATTGTAGAAAAGCCAAGCATAACGGAAGCGCTTTCTAACAACGCAATTATTGGTAGATACGTTTTAAGTGGCAAAGTAATGGGTATGCTTAAAAACTTAAAACCAAGAAATAACGAAATTTATTTGACCGATGCATTAGATGAACTAGCAAGTAACGGCGAACTTTTAGCAAGTTGTTTTGAAGGTGCTAGATACGACGTTGGCGATAAATTAGGTTATATTAAAGCCAACGTAGAATTTGCCTTAAAAAGCAAAGAAATAGGCGAAGAAACAAAAGAATTTATTAAAGATTTAGCAAGTAGGTTATAATGTACGACAAGGTTTGTTCTTCTTGTGGCACAAGGCTTTCTTCCTTTTATAATACTGGAATGTTAGGCTGTCCACGTTGTTATGAAAATTTTAGAAGGGAAATTTTAGTTGCCTTAAAAGATATTCAAGGCAAGCCTTTTCACGTTGGGAAAAAACCTATAATAACATCTACTGAAAAAGAACTTTTAGACGAATATAGGCGCTTGTTAAAAGAAAAGGAAAATGCAGGCATAGAAAAAAGATTTACCGATATGGCTAAAATTTCTAAACTGCTTGAAGAACTAGCCAACGAATTAAGAAATAGGGGGGTATTATAATGCCTTCAATTATGCCCGAAATTACAAACGGAATAATAATAATGTCTAGGGTGCGTTTGGCTAGGAACATAAACGGCTGTCCTTTTAGAATAACAGACAAAAGCCTTGCTAAAAACGTTGTAAAAACGGTAAATAGAGCCTTAGTTAAAACAGATACTTTTAATCTTTACTATATGGAAAATTTAACCACCTTAGTAAAAGAAAGTATGAAAGAACGCCACCTTGTAAGCGAAAATCTAATAAAAAACGTAGAATGTGGCGCAGTTTTAATTAACCAAGATGAAAGCCTTTCTATAATGATTAACGAAGAAGACGTTATTAGAGAACAATGTTTTATGAAAGGTTTAAGGTTAGAAGAAGCGTACAAAAGGTTAGACGTTATAGACGACGAACTTTCTAAATATTTAGATATCGCCTTCGATAAAGATTTAGGTTATTTAACGGCTTGCCCAACCAATTTAGGCACGGGGTTAAGGGCTTCGGTAATGATGTTTTTGCCAGCCTTAACAGAAAGTGGAAAAATAACCCAACTCGTAGAAGAAGTAGAAAGGTTAGGCTTAACCATTAGGGGCGTATACGGCGAAGGCAGTAAAGCCGAAGGGTATATGTACCAAATTAGTAACGAAGTTACTTTGGGCGCAAGCGAATATGAAATTCTAAACACGGTAAGAAACGCAGTAGAAGAAATTTGCTTGGCAGAAAGAAAAGAAATAGAAAAAATATACCTTAAAAAAGAAATAACCACTATGGATAGGGCAAGAAAGTCTTATGGTATATTAACAAACGCTTTACTTTTGGAATATAACGAGTTTTTAGAACATATTGCAAGGGTAAAAATAGGCGCAATGCTTGGTATGATAAACATAAACGAAATAGACAAAATAGACGATTTAATAGTAAACGTTCGCCCAGCAAGTTTATGCGAATCATACGGCAAAAAACTATCTAGTATAGATAGAGATTTAGTTAGGGCAGAAAGGGTTGCCCATCAACTTAAAAAATTAAAGGAGTAATTTTATGTATTACGAGGGTTTTTCATCTAACGTGAGTCAAGTAATAGAACTTTCAGAAATGCTTGCAAAAAGATATAATTGTAGGTACATTGGTAGCGAGCATATTTTATTTGGCTTAATAAACGTAAAAGAAGGAAGGGCTGCAGCCATACTTCGTGAAGCGGGTGTAGAAAACGAAAGGTACTTAAAACTATTTGCTAGAACCATACAAAGCGATTACACTGCCCCTAACCATACGTTTACTGCAAGAACCAAACAACATTTTCAAAGAGCAATAGATATTTCGTTAAGTGCAAAAGCAGGTTTCGTTGGAACGGAACATCTTTTACTTGCTATTTTAGAAGATAAAGATTGCTACGCCGTTATGATTTTGAACGCAATGCAAATAGACGTTAATAAACTTGTAAACGAAATTAAAAACGCACTATTTAACAGGGCTAAAGAAGAACAAGAAGAAAGCACTTTGTTTGAAAGAAGTTATCACCAAAACGTAGACCAAAAAACAGATAATTATGGTGGAGATAAAGACCTTGGCGAACTTTCAAAGTTTGGCGTAAACTTAAATAAACTTGCCTTAGAAGGTAGGTTAGACCCCGTTGTTGGCAGAAAAAACGAAATGGATAGGGTTATTCAAACTCTATCTAGAAGAACTAAAAACAACCCAGTTTTAATTGGTGAACCGGGTGTTGGTAAAAGTGCCGTTGTAGAAGGCTTAGCACAAGCCATAGTTAAAGGAAACGTGCCAGAACTTTTAAGCGATAAAATTGTTTTCTCGCTTGATCTTGCAGGTATGCTAGCAGGCGCAAGGTATAGGGGAGATTTTGAAGAAAGGCTTAAAAAGGCAATAGATATAGTTAAACAAAACGGAAATATAATTTTATTTATAGATGAAATTCACAACATCGTGGGCGCTGGTAGTACTGTCGAAGTCAATATGGACGCCGCTAACATACTAAAACCAATGCTTTCACGCGGGGAGTTGCAAACTATAGGCGCAACCACCTTAGATGAATATAGAAGATATATTGAAAAAGACGCTGCACTAGAACGTAGGTTTCAACCTATTTTAGTAGAAGCACCAAGTCCAGACGAAGCAATTGAAATATTAAAGGGGTTAAGAGATAAATACGAATCTCACCACGGCGTTGCTATTCCAGACGAAGCAATTTTTTCTGCCGTAACCCTTTCAGACCGTTATATTCCAGATAGGTTTTTACCAGATAAGGCAATAGATTTAATAGATGAAGCGGCTTCTAGAGTTAAATTAGATAGTTATAATTCGCCAGCCGAAGCAAAGCAAAAAGAAGCCGAACTTAATAAACTTATGGCTCAAAAAGCCGAATCTTTAAGACGAGACGATTTAGATAGGGCTGCAAAAATTAATAAAGATATAGAAAGGGTTAATAAAGAATTAGAAGTAATTCGCCAACAAGCAAGCAAAAATAATAAAGACCGCAACACTCTTACTTTAACCCCAGAAGATATAGCAAACGTAGTAAGCAATTGGACGGGTGTTCCAGTTGCAAAACTAACCCAAACGGAAGCGCAAAAACTTTTAGATTTAGAAAACATTTTACACAAACGCGTAATTGGGCAACACTCTGCCGTTAAAGCCGTTTCAGACGCTATTAGAAGGGCAAGAGCAGGCTTAAAAGACCCTAAAAAACCAGTTGGCTCGTTTATTTTCGTTGGTCCTACCGGCGTAGGTAAAACGGAACTTTCTAAGGCGCTTGCAGAAGCAGTGTTTGGCAGTGAAGACAACGTTATTAGAATTGATATGAGCGAATATATGGAAAAGCACTCCGTTGCTAAAATGGTTGGCGCGCCTCCGGGATACGTTGGCTTTGACGAAGCAGGGCAATTAACCGAAAAGGTTAGAAGAAAACCTTATTCTGTAGTATTGTTTGATGAAATTGAAAAAGCCCACCCAGACGTGTTTAACATTATGCTACAAATTTTAGACGAAGGTAGGCTAACGGATAGCAAAGGCAGGTTAGTAGACTTTAAAAATACCATAATTATTTTAACTTCTAACGTAGGTGCAACCGAAGTTAAAAGGACGCAATCTTTAGGCTTTGCAAGTACTTCTTCAACAGCAGAATACGAAAAAATGTGCGACAAGTATATGGATGCCTTAAAAGAAAAGTTCCGTCCAGAATTCTTAAACAGAATAGACGATATTATTGTGTTCCACAAACTAACCAAAGAAGAAACCAAAGAAATTGCATCTTTAATGATGGCTTCATTAAGAAAGCGCCTTGCCGTTATGAATATTACCCTAGAAATAACTAACAGCGCAATGGATTTAATTTTAGAAAAAGGGTACGACGATAATTACGGTGCAAGGCCGTTAAAAAGGGTTATTCAACACTATATTGAAGATAAACTTTCAGAAGAAATTTTAAGGGGCAGAGTAGGTGAAAATTCTACCGTTTCTATCGATGCCGCTAACGGTGAATTTATAATAAATAACTAATATGCAAATAGGTATATCAACGGCATCTTTATTTGTTAGAAAAACAACAGAAGATGCCTTGCGATTTTTTTCGCAAAACAACGTAAAAGTAGCAGAAGTTTTTTTAGAAAGTTACTGCGAATATAACAGCCAGTTTGGTAAACTGTTAAAAGAAAATAAAGGCGACGTTAACGTTCATTCTATACACGTTTTAACCACCCAATTCGAACCACAGTTATACAGCGTAAACGAACGCGCTAAAACAGATTCTTTTAAAATTTTAGAAGGCGCTTTAGATGCGGGCAAAGAAATAGGTGCAAAATACTATACTTTTCACGGCCCTGCAAGGCTAAAGAAAACGCCAATAGTAATGAACTTTGAAAGGCTTGGCAAAATCACCCAAGAAATAATAGACGTTTGCGCTACAAGAAACATAGGCTTAGCATACGAAAACGTGCATTGGTCTTACTATAATTACATAGGGTATTTTAAGGAGTTAAAGCAAAGAACTGTAGGCTTAAAAGGTACGCTAGATATTAAGCAAGCAAGGCAAAGTGATATTTCTTACGTAGATTTTATTAACGAAATGAAAGAAGATATCGTTACCGTGCACCTTTCAGGTATAGATGCAAATGGCAAAATGTGTTTGCCTAACGAAAAAAGCGTTATAGATTATTACGATTTGTTTAGTAGGCTAAAAGACGTTGGCTTTAACGGTGCAATGTTATTAGAAGTATACCAAAACGACTACAACGACTATAAAGAATTATTTAATTCTTTAAATTACGTTAAAACAATAGCGGAAAAAGTTTTTAAAAGGTAAAAAATGAAAAAATTAACTTGTTTAGAATGCGGTGGCGAAATACATATTTCTAATAATGGCTTAACGGGCAAATGCGCTTACTGTGGCAACGAATTTTTATTAAAAGAACCGTTGACGGACGGGCAATTCGTTAATTTGCAACTAGCAACTGAATATTTATTAACCTTTAAGTTTGCAGACGCTAAAAGGCTATTTTTAAGCCTAGCAAAAGAAATAGAAGGGTTTGCAACGGCATATTTCGGTGCTTTTTTGGCGGAATATGGTATAGAGATTGTTGTAGACAAACTTGGCAACAAAATTCCAACTTGCCATAGGGCAAGCGTAGTTAGCGTTTATAATAACGAATTTTATATTAACGCTATAAAATACGCGTCTAATACCCAAAAAGAAGAGTATGAAAAACTTGGGGAAAGTATAGAAAAGGTTAGGTTAGAAATTCTAAACCAAGTGGAAGACGGCACTTCTTACGATATTTTTATTTGCTTTAAGGCAAGTGAAATAGAAGATGAAAATAAAAAAACTGCCGACTTAGAACTTGCCAACAACTTATATAACTTTTTAGCAGAAAAAGGCTATAAAGTTTTTAACAGCGCAACAACTTTATTAAGGGTTAAAGAACAAAATTTCGAACCGTATATTTATAGGGCGTTATCTACTGCAAAAGTTATGTTATTGCTATGTTCTAGCGTAGAAAAAATAGAAAGTGCTTGGGTTAAAAACGAGTGGTCTAGGTTTTTAGATTTAAATAACGGGCAAGGTTTAGTGCCTATTTGTGGAAATAGGTTTACCGTTTATTCGCCTTTAGCACTACCACACGAATTGCAAAAATTAAACGCAATAGTTTACGATGAAGACGTTAAAGAAAAAATATTACAAAAAGTTTCTGCCTTTTTTATAGAAAAGCAAGAAAAAGCTAAAGAAAAAGAATTTAAGCCAACCTTTGAAGAAACAACCGAAAACGTTGAAGAAAACGTTTACGTTTACGATATATGGGTTGAAGAAGTTTTTAACTTTGATAAAACGGCAGAAATTATTAGTGACCTTGCTAAAATAGAATTAATAGAAGCAGAAAAATTAGTAAAAGAAAAAGGCGTGTTTTTACAAAGTGTAAATAAAATGGTAAAAAACCATACCTTAAGCGCTCTAAACGGCTTTGCAACCTTAAAAATAGAACAAAGAAGGGTAATTACAATATTGCCTTCTAACGTTGAAAAAATAGTAGAAGAAGCGGAAGAAAAGGTTAATAAGGCTTGGGATAAAAACACCACTATCGTTCAAACGAACGTAGATAAAATTTAATAAATATTTATAAATTAAAAGAATAAACGCCACCTAAAAGGTGGCGTTAACTTTTTCGCTAATATAACTATTGATAGGCGTTTAAGCCGAAGTTAGAAAAAAATACTAGTCTTGTGGTTTTGCCTTTTCTTCTTCGAAAGCTTTTAAAATCACAGCGATAAGTTCTTCTCTAGTTTCCGTCTTAATAGGGTGAGCAATATCTTTATACTCGCCGTCGTTTGTTTTACGGCTAGGCATAGCGATAAAGAACCCTTCGTTGCCTTCAATAACTTTAATGTCGTGAATAACAAAACAGTCATCAAAAGTAACGGAAGCTACTGCTTTAAGTTTGCTGTCGTCCTTCTTTACGATGCGAACTCTTACGTCAGAAATTTTCATGTTTTCGTTACCTTCCTTAATCATCATTGTATACATTTTAACATACATAAAAGTAAATTTCAATACCCTTTTTGAAAAAAATTAACTTTTTTTTAACAAAAGTACCTATTTTTTTACATTTTTCATACTATATTATATGAAAAAGATAAAAAACTTAAAATATACAAAAAATATTCATTTCGTTGGTATTGGTGGTGTTTCTATGAGTGGCATTGCCAAATATTTAAAACTTAATGGAAAAATTGTAACTGGTAGCGATAGGGTTTATTCTGAAAGCCTTAAACAATTAGAAAAACTTAAAATAAAAGTTCACGTTGGCGAGAGAGAAGAAAGTATAAACGACGCTAATTTGGTTGTTGTTACTTCTGCCATATCTAACGATAATTTAGAGGTGTTAAGCGCAAAAAAACAAAAAATTAAAGTTGTTAAAAGAAGCGTTCTACTTGGCGAAATCCTTTCTGACTTCGAAGTTTCAATAGGGGTAGCAGGTTGCCACGGCAAAACTACCACAACGGCAATGATAACCAAAATTTTTGCTTTAGCAAATAAAAAGCCAACTTCTTTTATTGGTGGTTACACTAAAGAGTTTTCTAATTTTTTATATGGCGAAAAAAAGTTCGTTATAACGGAAGCATGCGAATTTAAGAAAAACTTTTTAGACCTAAAACCCACCGTTAGCGTAATACTTAACGTAGATAACGACCATTTAGATTTTTATAAAAGCCTTTCCAATATAAAAAAAGCCTTCAAAAAGTTTGCAAAAGGCAGTAAAGTAGTAGTTAATGCAGACGATATTAATTGTAAAAAAATAAAAGGCAAAAAAACCTTAACTTTTGGCATAGAAAACAACGCTAACTATATGGCAACAAACCTTTATAAATTAAAAAATGGTTATAGTTTTACCCTTGTTAAAAACAAACTGAAAATAGGAAGAATAAAATTAAACGTTTTAGGGAAATATAACGTGTATAACGCATTAGCATCTATAGTTGTAGCAGATATGTATAATATTCCTTTTGTTGTAATTCAAAAGGCATTATCAACTTTTTACGGAGTAGAACGTAGATTAGAAGAAAAGGGGGAATATAAGGGGACAAAAATAATATGTGATTACGCCCATCATCCAACCGAAATATCTTCCGTTCTTTCTGCCATAAACGTAAGTAAAAACGACTTGGTTGTTTTTCAACCACATACCTATTCAAGAACAAAACTTTTAATGCAAGAGTTTATAAAATCGTTAAGCGTAGTAGAAAATTTAGTGCTAGTTAAAACTTATTCAGCTAGAGAAAAAGAAGATTTCTTAGGTTCTTCATACACTCTTTATAAAAACCTATTAAAAAAGGTTAAAAACCTTGTGTATGCCGACAATTTTTCTAAATTAAAAGAGATTATAAAATCAAATGCAAAAAATTATGAAAGGATTATATTTTTAGGTGCAGGTGACGTTTATAATTTCGTAGAAAAAATCTTGTAAAAAAATGAATTTTTGTTAATTAAATAGTTGCCAAAAAATAAATAAAATGTTAGAATGAAAATATCTAATACATAATAGGAGAAAATTTGGCATTATGGTACAAAAAGGGAGAAAAATTTCAATTTTAGGAACAGGTAACGTAGGTGCTACAATCGCTTACACGTTAACACACCAAGGTATTGCATCTGAAATAGTTTTAGTAGACGTTAACAAGGCAAAAGCAGAAGGCGAAGCGCTAGATTTATCTCAATGCGCAGCATGCGTTCCATCTGTAACAATTCGTAGTGGCGAATATGAAGACGTTGCTGGTTCAGATATTATTATAGTAACATTTGGTATTGGCAGAAAACCTGGTCAATCAAGGTTAGATTTAGCAAAAGTAAACGTAGGTATATTACAAAGCGTTATGCCTAACGTAGCAAAAATTGCACCAAACGCAATTTACGTTATAGTTTCTAACCCAGTAGACGTATTAACATACGTAACGTTAAAATGCACTGGTTTACCAGTAAATCAAGTTATCGGTACGGGCACTTTACTAGACTCTAATAGGTTATCTCAAGCAGTTGCTTCTTATTGTGGTGTAGATACTAAAAACGTTAACTCTTACGTTATTGGTGAACACGGCGATGCTTGTATGGCTCCTTGGAGTTTATGTACTATTAGTGGCTACCCAATGAAAGAATATAGCAAAAAATTCTTAAACGTTAGCGATGAAGAATTAGATGCCGAATTAGAAAATATTTACGTTGGTATGGTTAAATCTGGCTCAAAAGTTATTCAAGCAAAAGGCGCAACTTTCTATGCAATAGCATCTTCTACTTGCCAACTTGTAAAAGCAATTTTAAGCGATACAAACACAATTTTACCACTTTCTACCATTCTTAACGGCGAATATGGTGCAAACAACTTATGTATGGGCGTACCTTGTATGGTTGGTGGCAGTGGCTTTAAGAAAGTTGTAGAACTTCCTTTAACCGAAGCAGAACAAAAAATATTAAACGAAAAAATCGCTTCTTTAGATGCAACTTACGAAGCATTAGAAGTTAGAAATTAATAATCTTTTTGTAAACAAATAAAAAATTAACTCGGCTATGTTTAGCCGAGTTTTTTAATTATAAGTTATTTTTATTAAACGTTAAATCTAAATAGCACAACGTCGCCGTCTACAATAACGTAGTTTTTACCTTCTGAACGAACTTTGCCTTTTTCTTTACAAGCGTTAAAACTGCCAAGTTCAACCAAAGTGTCGTAATCAACTATTTCTGCACGAATAAACCCTTTTTCAAAGTCTGTGTGAATTTTTCCAGCAGCCTGTGGTGCTTTAGTTCCTTTTTCAATAGTCCAAGCCCTAACTTCTTTTTCACCTGCAGTTAAATAACTAATTAAACCTAATAATTCGTAAGAAGTTTTAATAAGCCTATTTAATCCACTTTCTTTTTCGCCAAGTTCAGTTAAAAACATTTGTTGTTCTTCAGGGCTTAAAACAGAAAGTTCTTCTTCCGTTTTAGCGCAAATAACAAGGTGTTTAGAATTTTCGCTTTCGGCAAACTCAATTAATTTTTTTACTAGTGGAAGGGTAGAAGGGTCTTTACCCATATCGTTTTCGCAAATGTTAGCCGTGTAAATAACGGGTTTTGCAGAAATTAAAAACAAATCTTTTAATAAAAGTTGTTCGTCTTCGTTAACTTCTAACGTTCTCGCAGGCTTAAAAGCAGATAAATGGTCTAAAAGCCTTTGGTAGAACTCTGCTTCAATTTTATATTTTTTATCTCCCGTTTTAACCATATTAAGAGATTTATCTAATCTTCTTTTAACACTTTCAATGTCTGCTAAAACTAATTCTAAGTTAATAGTTTCAATATCTCTAACAGGGTTAATAGAATTATCTACGTGAGTAATATTTTCATCTTCAAAACACCTTACTACGTGAACAATAGCGTCTGTTTCCCTAATGTTCGCTAAAAACTTATTGCCTAAACCTTCGCCTTGGCTAGCGCCTTTAACAAGCCCTGCAATATCTACGAATTCAATAACGGCAGGGGTAATTTGTTTAGTGTTGTAAAGTTTGCCTAAAACTTGTAACCTTTCGTCTGGCACGGCAACCACGCCAACGTTTGGTTCAATAGTACAGAAAGGGTAATTAGCACATTCTGCACCTGCGTGAGTTATTGCGTTAAATAAGGTAGATTTTCCAACGTTAGGTAGCCCAACTACACCTAATTTCATAATTTATATCTCCAAAAAGTACGTTTTTTATAATTATAAAGTATTTTGTACAAAAATTCAAGTTTTTAGGTTGCATTTTTTAATAAATATGTGATATTATATAATTAATTTGGAGAGAATTATGGATTATAAAATTTATATAGCAAAAAAACTTAATATCGAAGGGCTAGATGCAGAAAGTATTTCATCTTTTATAGAAATTCCACCAGAAACCACTATGGGAGATTATGCGTTGCCTTGCTTTAAGTTAGCAAAAATTATGCGTCGTCCACCAGTGGTTATTGCCGAAACTTTGGCTAACGGGTTTACTACTGATGAAGTTATTAAAGAATGTTCTGCACTAAACGGCTATTTAAATTTCAAAATAAATAGAGAAAACTTTGCTTTAACCACGTTAGAAGAAGTTTTAACGTTAAACGAAAATTTTGGTTCTTCTAATATTGGTGAAGGCAAAACAATTTGTATAGACTATTCTTCAATTAACATTGCAAAACCTTTCCATATAGGGCATTTATCTACCACGGTAATAGGTAGCGCACTTTGCAAAATATTTAGGTTTTTAGGTTATAAAGTAGTTGGTATTAACCACCTTGGCGACTATGGCACTCAATTCGGTAAACTTATTGTTGCATATAAATTATGGAGTAGCGAAGAAGCCGTTAAACAAGGTAGGCTAAAAGAACTAACCAGAATATACGTTAAATTCCACGAAGAAGCAAAATCAAACCCTTCTTTAGACGATGAAGCAAGAAGATATTTTACTTTAATTGAAAACGGCGATGAAGAAAGTAATAAACTTTTCAATTTATTTAAGCAAATTACCTTAGAAGAAGTAGATAAAATTTATAAAATGCTAAACGTTTCTTTCGATTCTTACGCAGGCGAAAGTTTTTATAACGATAAAATGTCGCCAATAGTAGCAGAATTAAACGAAAAGGGGCTAATAAAGAAATCAGAAGGGGCGTCTATAGTAGATTTAGAAGAATATGGTATGCCACCTTGTTTAATATTGAAATCAGATGGCTCTACACTTTACGCCACGCGTGATATTGCCGCAGCGGTTTATAGAAAAAACACTTACGATTTTTATAAGTGCTTATACGTTGTTGCATACCAACAAAACCTACACTTTAAGCAATTCTTTAAGGTAATAGAATTAATGGGAAGAAGTTGGGCGAAAGATTTAGAACACGTAGCCTATGGTATGGTTTCTTTAGAAGACGGGGCTATGAGTACTAGAACTGGTAACGTTGTTCTACTAGAAGACGTTATTAGCCGTACCATAGAAAAAGCCTATAACGTAATAGAAGCAAAAAACCCTAATATAGAAAATAAAGAAGAAGTTGCAAAAACCGTAGGTACTGGCGCAGTTATTTTTGGTGCGCTATGTAATAGTAAAATAAAAGATATAGTATTCTCTTACGACAGAGTATTATCTTTCGAAGGTGAAACTTGCCCTTACGTTCAATACACGGTTGCAAGGTGCAATAGCGTTATAAAAAAATGTGGCAACGGTGGGGCTTATACTATAAAAGATATGCAAAAAGAAGAATACGACGTAATTTCTTTACTAGGCAAATTTAAAGAAACTATTGTTCGTGCAAGCGAAAAATACGAACCTTTCTTCATTACAAGGTATGCCTTAGACTTAGCAACGGCATTTAACAAATTCTACTTTGATTGCAAAATTGCAGTAGAAGACGAAAACGTAAGGAATTTTAGGCTTGCTATAACCAAAGCAACCAAAATAACTTTAACTAACGCCCTAACGTTACTTGGCATTGGCGTTGTAGAACAAATGTAGGAATTTTTTATATGGAAAAGTTAGTTATTTTTGATTTAGACGGCACGATTTTACACACTATTCCAGATATTTTAGATAGCATTAACGTTATGCTAAACCATTTTGGGCATAATGAAGTAACCTTTAACCAAGTTAGAAGTTTCGTTGGGCACGGCGCTAAAGATTTAGTTAAAAAATGCGTAGGTATTCCTTTAACTGAAGAAGAACTAACCGAAAGGCTACGTTTTTATAACGACGTTTACGATAAATCTAATAGCCCAAAAACCTGCCTTTTCGATGGTATGGAAGAAGTTATTTTAACCTTAAAGAATAGGGGGTATAAACTTGCCATACTTTCTAATAAGCCACACGAATCAACCTTATGCGTTTACGAAAGATATTTAAAAAAATATAATTTCGACTACGTTGTTGGCAGTTCTGCTAACGTAAAATGCAAGCCAGATAAAACTGCCGCTTTAAGCATTTTAGAAAAATTAAACGTTAAAAAAGAAAACGCCTACTTCGTGGGCGATGGCGAAACAGACGTTTTAACTTTTATTAATGCAGAAATTAAAGGGGTAGCATGCCTTTGGGGTTATAGAGATAAAGAAGTTTTAGTGGAAGTAGGTGCAAAAGTTTTTGCAAATACGCCAAAAGAACTACTTACTCTTATTAAATAACCTTATCTAATAAAAAAACAAGGCGGTTAGCCTTGCTTATCTTCCTTTATATTTTTATTTAATTTTTCATCATTTTTATTTTCAACTTTTAATAAAATTAAATATTTAACCAAAGAAAATTCTATAATTATTAATAGTGCAATAATTACAATTAGTAAATAATTTAAGTTTTGTGCAATATATTCAAAAATAGTCATACTTTTTTAATTCCTTAATTTTTACAATTAAATTTTAATATATTTTTACAAATTAGTCAAGTTTTAGAGGTGATATAATTGTTGTTTAATTTTAAAGTTGCCGTAATTGGTGGCGGAGCATCTGGAATATTAACTGCCGTAGAATTAGTTAGTGGCAAAAATGCTTTTTGTGGCAAAGATATTGCTATAATTGAACGTAATGAAAGAATAGGCAAAAAACTTATTGCAACGGGCAACGGGCAAGGCAATATTTTAAATGCTAAAATAAATAAAGCAAACTATTATGGAGATACAACCTTAATAGAAAACTTTGTTAACGGCTTAAAAGAAATAAATTTAGCAGAATATTTTTATAAATTGGGCATACCACAAACAGAGAGCGAAGATGGTAAAATTTACCCAATTAGTAAACAAGCAAGCGCCGTTTTAGACGTGTTGATGAAATATTTACTTTCTAAAGGAGTAAATATAATTACTGGCGAAAAGGTTATAAGCATAAATAAAGAAACCATTGGCTTTAACTTAAAAACGGAAAACAACAAATATTTTGCCAATAAGGTTGTAGTTGCTATTGGTGGAAAGGCTGGTAAACACTTTGGAACAGACGGCACTTCTTATAGCCTTTTAACTAATTTAGGGCACGAACTAACTAAATTATACCCATCTTTAGTGCAAATTAAAGCAGATTTAACTAAAATAAGGGGCTTAAAAGGTATTAAAGAAAAGGCAACCGTTTACGCGTTAGACGGCGAAAAAGTGTTAAAGCAACATACTGGCGATATACTTTTTACAGAATACGGCGTGTCTGGGTCAAGCATATTTCAAATTTCGGGGCATTTAGCAACAGCAGTAAACCCGAATATAAGGGTAGAATTTTTACCTAACTACACTTTAGCCGAAACTGAAAAAATTATTAAAGATAAAATTAGTAACTGCACCTTTATGCAAAAAGAAGAAATACTTTGTGGCATAGTGAATAAAAAAGTAGGTTTGCAAATATTAAAAGAAGTTAAAAATTTTAATTATAAAGAAATAGCGTACGCAATAAAAAATTTTAACCTAAAAGTTACCGGCAGTTTGGGTTTTGATTACGCCCAAGTTACAAAAGGTGGAATAACGGCTAAAAACCTAAATTCAAAAACTTTTGAAAGCAACGTTAATAACGGGCTTTATATCGTTGGCGAAGCACTTAACGTAGACGGCGATTGTGGTGGATATAACCTATCTTTTGCATTTTATAGTGGCATAACCTGTGCAAGAGATATAAAAGACAAAATTAATTAAAGGGGAAAAATTATGGCAACATTTAAGAAATTAAGTAATGAATTATTAGACAAGCAACACCTATCCGTTTTAAGAGAAATTGGTAGGGTTATTGGTGTAAAATCTTCTACTTCTAAAAAGAAAGAAGACTTAATTAAAGGTATTTTAGATATTCAAAACAACAAACTAAAACCAGTAGAGCCATCAAAAAGGGGTGCTCCACCAAAAATTAAAATAGATATAAGTGCTTTTTTAGAAGCAGAATCTAAAGAAAAGCCTTACGATGACGTACCTTTAGAACATAAGAACTTAACTTTTAACGATAGTAGTTCAGGCGCAATAGTAGTAGAAGGCGTTTTAGAATTGCACGTTTCTGGCTTTGGTTTTTTACGCGTAAATAATTACGAAAATTCTAAAGAAGACGTATACGTTTCACCACAAAACATAAGAAAATATAATTTAAGAAGGGGAGATAAAGTTAAAGCAAAAGCAAAAACGGTTAGAGAAGGCGACTCTATGGCTTTGCAAGAAGTTTTATCTATTAACGACCTAACCCCAGAAACCTTCTTAAAAAGAGCAAATTTCGACGATTTAATCCCTTACTACCCAACCGAAAGAATTAAATTAGAAACTTTTAATAACGACTTATCTATTAGGTGTATAGACCTTTTTGCTCCATTAGGTATGGGGCAAAGGGGGTTAATAGTTGCTCCACCAAAAACGGGCAAAACCACTTTATTAAAACTTATAGCGCAATCTATAGAAGAAAATTATAAAGACGTTAAACTAATAGTGTTGTTAATAGACGAGCGCCCAGAAGAAGTTACCGATATTAAACGTTCGGTAAAAGGCGAAGTAGTTTTCTCTACCTTTGATGAAGGGGCAGAACACCATATAAGAGCAGCCGAACTAGTTGTAAATAGGGCAAAAAGGTTAGTAGAAGTAGGTCAAAACGTAGTAATTTTAATGGATTCTATAACAAGGCTTGCAAGAGCGTATAACAACACCATAGAAAGCAGTGGTAAAACGTTATCCGGTGGTTTAGACCCTGTTGCTTTGCAAGGCCCAAAACGTTTCTTTGGGTCGGCAAGAAACATAGAAAATGGTGGTAGTTTAACAATTTTATCTACTGCACTAATAGAAACTGGTAGCCGCATGGACGACGTTATTTACGAAGAATTCAAAGGTACTGGCAATATGGAAATTCACCTTTCAAGAGAGTTAAGCGAAAAACGAATTTTTCCTGCAATAGATTTATATAAATCTGGCACAAGAAAAGATGAATTGTTATTAACCGAAGAAGAACAAAAAGTAGTATATGAATTAAGAAGAATTTTACAACAAAGAACAGATGCTACAGATTCTTTATTAGATATGTTAAAAAAGACAAAAAATAACGAAGAATTTATATCTAAAGTACCAGTTTGGTTGCAATTATATAAAAAGTAATATGAAATCAGCAAGAAATAAAACAATAGATTTTTCTCTAAAAGAAGGCGAAAAATACTTAAATATGTGCGTTAGGGCAGAAAACGTAGAAAAAATTACGCCAAATAATATAGTTATTGGCGATGCTTTTGAGTCCTTAAAAAAGGTAGAAGATAATAGTGTAGATTTACTTATAGTAGACCCACCATATAATTTAAACAAGTATTTTCACGGCAATTATTTTAAGAAATCTTCTTTAGAAGAGTATAAAGAATACACTAAAAATTGGCTTGATGCCGTTATAAAAAAGTTAAAAAACACGGCAAGTGTTTACGTTTGTTGCGATTGGGAAAGTGCTTTGGTTATAGGCGAAGTTTTAGCAGAGAAATTGCAACTTAAAAACAGAATAACTTGGTCTAGAGATAAAGGTAGAGGCGCAAAATCTAATTGGAAAAACAGTATGGAAGACGTGTTTTTTGCCACCGTTTCCGAAGAATACACCTTTAATTTAGAAGCCGTTAAGGTAAGAAAAAAAGTGTTAGCACCTTATAAAGAAAAAGGCGTTCCAAAAGATTGGGAAGAAACAAAATTTGGCAAATATCGCAATACTTGCCCTTCTAATTTTTGGAACGATATTTCCGTTCCATATTGGTCTATGGCAGAAAATACTGCGCACCCAACCCAAAAACCAGAAAAACTTATTGCTAAGTTAATGCTTGCAAGTTCAAACGAAAACGACTTGGTTTTAGATATTTTTGCAGGCTGTGGCACTACGGGGGTTGTTGCTAAAAAGTTAAACAGAAAATATATTTGCATAGAACAAAATCCTTTGTATTGCGCTTGGGCAGAAAAAAGGTTAGAAATGGCAGAAACAGATAAATCTATTCAAGGGTATAAAGACGGAATTTTCTACGAAAGGAATAGCGACTATACGACAAAAAGATAGAGTATTTTTAATTGTTAAACAAGAAAAATAACTTAACGCAAAATAGCGTTTAATTAAAAAAATCAAAATTAAGGGCAACGAAATTCGTTGCCCTTAATTTTACAAAAATTAACTAATTTTTTTTATATTCCGGTTGAATTATTTTTTCTTTGGTGATATAATTAAAGTCGTTTTATTAAAAGGAAGTTAAAAATGAAGAAATTAGGTTTAGTTTTAGGCGCAGGCGGAAGCCGAGGAGTAGCACACATAGGTTTTTTAAATGCATTAGATGAAGCAGGCATTAAACCACAAATTATAACGGGGTGTTCAATGGGCTCGTTAATAGGTGGTTGCTATGCCGTAGGTATTAAGCCAGAACGTATGAAAAAGGAAATAACCAAACTAAAAATGTCTGAATTATTAGACCTTTCTATTAACCCTTTTGGCAACGTTGCGTTGTTGCGTTCTAAAAAAGTATATAAAAAATTAAGCCATTATTTTAAAGATACAACCTTTGAACAACTAAAAATTCCATTTAATTGTGTTGCCGTAGATATGATTTCTGGCGAAACCGTAAAGTTTAATAAAGAAGAAAAAGTTTTAGACGGGGTTATGGCAAGTTGTTGTATTCCAGGCTTGTTTAAGCCGGTAGAACGTGGCGAACAAAGGCTTATAGACGGCAACGTAAAATGTAGGCTACCAATAGAAGTTGCAGAAGAAATGGGTGCAGACGTAACCGTTGCGGTAGACGTTTTGGGCGAAGTTAGAAATAATAATAAAAAATATAATTTATTTTCTGCTATGCTTAGAACGGCAGATATTTACGAAGCAGAACTAAGCAGATATAGGTTGCTTGCTCATCCACCTACGTTATATTTTAACGTTGATTTAGGTGATATGAACCAATATAAGTTTAAGGGTATTCCGGAAGCAATAGAAATTGGCTACGAACTAGGCAAAGAAAATATAAAAAAAATTAAAAAGATTTTAGAAGACTAACTTAAAAATGTAAAAGTAAGCAAAAGCCATCTGTTTATCAGATGGCTTTTATAATAAAAATAAACTTTACTAAATTAAAAAAATGTGTTATATTAAAAATAGCAATCTGTTTTTGGGGGAATTATGACCAAAAAAATACAAATAGGCAATTTATATATAGGCGGAGATGAAAGCATTAAAATTCAATCTATGTCCACTTGTACCTTAAAAGATACTAGTAGGGCAATTGAACAATGCCTAAAATTACAAAATGCAGGTTGCGAAATTATAAGGTTTTCCGTTTTAGACGTTGAAGATACTTTGGCTATTAAAGAAATAAAAAAACATATAAATATGCCACTCGTTGCAGACGTGCATTTCGATTATAAGTTGGCAATATCTGCAATAAAAAACGGGGCAGATAAAATTAGAATTAACCCAGGTAATATCGGTGGCGAAAATAAGGTAAAAGAAGTAGCAAAAGCGCTAAAAGATTATAACGTTCCACTAAGGGTAGGCTCTAATACAGGTAGCGTAGAAAAAAAGTTTTTAACTAAATTTGGTAAAAACGAAATATCTTTAGGCGAAAGCGCTTTAGAAAAAGTTGCTATTTTAGAAAAAAACGGCGTAGAAAACATAGTTATTTCCGTTAAGGCAAGCGAAGTTCCGTTAATGGTAAAAGCATATAGGTACGTTGCAAATAAAACTAACTACCCACTTCATTTAGGGGTAACCGAAGCAGGCACGGAATATAACGGCATAATTAAAAACAGCATAGGCATAGGCGCACTTTTATTAGACGGAATTGGAAATACTATTAGGGTAAGTTTATCGGCAGACCCAGTAAAAGAAGTTATATCAGCAAAAAGCATTTTATCTGCACTAAACTTAAAAGAATACGGCGCAAAAATAATTGCTTGCCCAACTTGTGGCAGGTGCGAGTGGGATTGTATGGATTTTGCCAAAAAGGTAGAAGAATACACTAAAAATATAACAAAACCACTAAAAATTGCAGTTATGGGTTGCGTTGTAAACGGCCCGGGCGAAGCGCAAGATGCCGACCTTGGAGTTGCAGGTTCTAAAGAAGAATGTTGTATATTCGTAAAAGGTAAAATAATTAAAAAAGTAAAAGTAGAAAATATAGAAAAAGAATTTTTTAACGAGATAGATAAATGTCTAAAGTAAAAACTGAAATAGAGTTTATTGAAAGCATACGTTCAATAGACGAAAAACTTAATAATTTAAGAATTTCTGAAATACAGGTAGATAAAAAAGACCGTTGTATTACCTTTACTTTTGTTACGGATAGAACTATTGAACAAGAGTTAAAAGATAAAATTGCTAAGCGCGTTAGTGAAATTACTTCTAACGTGTTTAATTCGGTTAAAGTTTACGTTAAAAAAATGGTTGCCGAAACAGAACTAGTTAACAACGAAATTTTTAAATTTTTTAATGCAAATTACCCGTCTATATCTATTTTCTTAAAGAATTCCGACATAAGTTCTGGCGTTTATGCCGATATTGTTAAATACGTTTTAAGGGTTACTATAGACCAAGAAGATTACATTAAAACTAACGATATTTTAATAAAGTTAAACGGGCATTTATCTAAACGTTTTTGCACGGATTTTCGTGGTGCGTTAGAAATAAAAGAACCCGAAGAAACAATAAGTTTATTGAACGATGAAGTTTACGAAAGCGAACTACAAAGGGTAGAATATAGAACGATAAAAGTTTTAGACCCACTTATTATAGACGACGCGCATTTAGGCAACGTTGCAGAATATATAGAAGACGCAACTACCGGAGATGTTATTATTTGTGGCAAAATTACCGAAATAACAGAAAAAACCACTAAAAACGATAAACCGTTTTTTATAATCCATATAGACGATACTACTGCAAAAACAAGTGGCGTATATTTTTCTAAAAAAACAACTTTAAATAAAATTAGGGGGCTACAAGTTGGCGACGATATTATTGCAAAAGCAACTATTGCAGAATATAAAGGTAAACCATCTTTAACCTTCCAAAAAATAAATAAGTGTACTTTTCCAACGGATTTTGTAAAAAAAGATAGGTATAAAAAACCAACTCCAAAAAATTATAAACTAATTTTTCCTTCGCCAGCAAAAACAATTCAAGTTACAAACGTTTTCGACGAAGAAGAAATTTTGCCGTTAGATTTATTAAGAAAAACTTTCGTTGTGTTTGACCTTGAAACAACGGGAACTGAACCAATGAAATGTGGAATAACTGAAATTGGCGCTGTAAAAGTGGTAAACGGCGAAGTTAAAGAACAATTCACCACGTTAGTTAAGCCAGATTATCCTATATCTGAAAAAATAGTAGAACTAACTGGCATAACCGAAGAAATGGTTAAAGATGCGCCAAAAATCACCAGTGTTTTACCAGATTTTATTAAGTTTATTGAAGGCTCTAATTTAGTTGCACACAACTCTAATTTTGATATGAGCTTTATAACTAGGTTTGCAAAAGCAGAAGATTACGAAATAAATAACGAAGTAATAGATACTTTGGCCTTAGCAAGAAAATGCTTACCAAATTTAAGAAACCACGACTTGCATACTTTGGCAGACTATTACGACATAAAGTTTCAACACCACAGGGCGCTTGCAGACGCCTATGCTACTGCAGAAATTTTTAAGAAATTAATGATATTAAATAATAAAAAATAATAAAAATGCTTGCTTTTTTATGGTTATTATGTTAAAATACTTTTAATGATTATAAGATGCTTACTTATGAGAACGGGTTGCCGTTCTCATAATTTTTTGTAAGGGTAAATATGAAAGTAAAATCTAACCAAGAAATAATTGAATTTTTAACTAAATATGCTAACCAACTAAACGTAGAAATTTTCGACGTAGAGTTTAAGCAAGGCAAAAACCCATCTTTAACGATTTTTATTGAAAAAGAAGGCGGAATAGATTTAGATACTTTAGAATTATTCCACAAAGCAATTTTTGACCCTATTGACGAACTAGACCCAACCTTTGGCGAAAAATATACTCTAAACGTATCAAGCCCAGGTGTAGACAGACCTTTTAAGAGCGAAAAAGATTTTTTGAGCCATATAAACAAAAAGGTAGAAGTTAAGTTATATTCATCTATAAAAGGCAAAAAGTTTTACGATGGCGAACTTTTATCTTACGACGGAAAAAGCATTGTGTTAAAGGTAGACGCTAAAAATACCTTTACCATAGATTTGAAAAATATTGTAAAAATCAACGAATATATTGATTTTTAATTAAAAAATAAAAAATTATTATTACGAGGAGAAAAATAATGACAAGTAAAGATTTCTTTCAAGCACTAGAATTGTTAGAAAAAGAGAAAGGTATTTCTCAAGAAGAATTTATAACTGCGCTAGAAAATGCGTTAGTTATAGCGTACAAAAAACACGCTAAAGACCCTAGTGGCGTTGTAGTTAAACTAAACCCAGAAAAAAGTGGTATTAAAATTTACAGCGTAAAAACCGTTGTAGAAGAAGTAGTAGACGCTGAAAAAGAAATTAGTTTAGTAGACGCGCAAGAAATTAAAAAATCTTATAAAGTTGGCGACGTAGTTTCAAAAGAAATTGCTACTAAAGATTTTGGTAGAATTGCTGCACAAACGGCAAAACAAGTATTAACGCAAAGGCTACGCGAAATTGAACACGAAAACACCGTAAGTGAATTTGAAGATAAAGAAGGCGAATTGTTGGCTTGTACCGTTCGTAGAATAGAAGACGGCAACGTTTACGTAGAAATTGGTGGCAACCAAATAGAAGGCATTCTTATGGAAAAAGACCAAGTTCCAGGCGAAAAATACGAAGTTAACCAAAGGTTAAACGTTTTCGTTAAAAAGGTTAAAAACGTTGGTAAAACTTCACAAGTAGTAGTTTCTCGTACGGCTAACGGCTTAGTTAAACGTTTATTTGAAAACGAAGTACCAGAAATTAAACAAGGTTTAGTTGTAATTAAAGGCATTGCCAGAGAACCAGGTCAAAGAACTAAAATTGCTATCTATTCAGAAGACCCATCTATAGATGCATTAGGTGCTTGCGTTGGCAATAAGGGCGCAAGGGTAAACGCAATAGTTGCAGAACTTGGCGGTGAAAAAATAGATATTATTCCTTGGAGTGAAAATCCATTAGAATTCATTTCTTCAGCCCTTTCACCAGCAAGAGTAATTTGCGTTAACCAACTTGAAGGCGAAAACTCTGCAAGAGTAGTAGTTCCAGACGATAAATTGTCTTTAGCAATTGGCAGAAAAGGTCAAAACGCAAGGTTAGCCGTTAGATTAACGGGTTGGAAAATAGACGTTAAAAGCGAATCTGTTGCGCTAGCAGAAGGCGACCTACCTACCGTTGAAGAATAGGAGTAATGGTTAAGTAATGGAAAAGAAAGTACCTATGAGAACTTGTATCGCATGCAGGCAAACTAAACCCAAAAAACAACTTATTAGAATCGTTAAAAACGAAAACGGAATAAGTTTAGATAAAACGGGTAAGGTTAACGGCAGAGGCGCATATATTTGCGACGATATAGAGTGTTTTAAAAAACTTAAAAAAGGTAAGTTGTTAAACAAATCTTTTAAGGCAGAAGTTACCGATGCGGAATACGAAAAAATAGAGGAGGCATACGTTGGAAAACAATAAGGCCTACACGTTTATTGGTTTTGCAATGCGAACGGGTAAATTTAAGGTTGGAATGAACGCTTGCCAAACCTTAAAGAAAGCAAATTTAGTAATAATTTGTAAATCTGCAAGTGAAAACTCTGTAAAAGAAGGGTTAAAACTTGCAAAAAAATTGCATTGTGTTATTTTGCAAACTAGTAAAGATTTATTAGAAGAAATAATTCATAGGGCAAACACCAAAGTTATGGCGATTGCAGATAAAGACCTTGCACTTGCCGTGCTACAAAATTGTGAAAATTACTTTATAAAGTTATAAGCAGGAGAGAATAAATGGCAGAAAAAGCAACTCGTAATGAAAATATAAAAAAGGTTAGGGAACATCTTAGTAAAGATGGCAAACTTGGCGAATTAAAAGATTTAATTACTTCGTCTTTTACTAGCGTAGAAAGTTTAAGAAAAAATTTAGAAGCAAAAATTAAGGCTTTTAACGAAGAAGAAAAACAAAAAGCACTAGCAAAAGAACAAGACGAAAAGGCTAAAGAAGTAGTAGAAAAGGTAGAGCCAATTGAAACCCCTAAAGAAGAAGTATCAGTTGTAACCCCTCAACCTGTGGTTCAACCTACAAAAGAAGAAGTTAAAGAAGAAGTAAAAGAAACAAAAGAAGAACCTAAAAAAGAAATAGAAACGCCTAAAGAAGAAGCACCAAAGAAACGTCCTTCTTTCATAGTTAGGCACGAAAGCGTAGAAGAAGTTAAAAAACCAGAAAAGAAAAACACTTTTGCGCCAAAATCTAACCAAAAAGGTAATACTTTTGTTCCAAGAGATAATGCTAACCGTCAAGGTGGCTTTAATAAAGGTGGCCAAACCCAAGCAGGCAATAAACCAACGTTTAAAAAGCCTAAAGAAACGTACGTTACTCCACCAATTATTGAAACTACAAACGATAAACGTAATTTCAACAAGAAAAAGCAACAAAACGATAAACAATACGAAGAAAAACGTGTTGTTAATAAACGTGCTTTAATTAAAAACCAAGTTAGCATAGACGATTTTGATGAAAATAAAACGGGCTACAGAAAGTTCCGTCCTGTTAAAAAAACAAAAGAACAAACTGAAGCAGTAAAAGTTAAAATAGAAAAAGCAGTAATTAACACCGAAATTATTCCACTTAAAGTTTTAAGTGAAAAAATTGGTATAACGGCTGCAGAAATAACAAAGCGCCTATTCAAAGAAGGCATAATGAAAACTATTAACGACTCTGTTGATTTCGACACTGCTGCATATATCGCTGCAGATATCGGTGTAGAATTAGAATTAAAACTAGACAAAACTGCAGAAGACGTTTTAAGTGAAGGCTTTATTTCAGAACCAGAAGATAGCGCTAATTTAGTAGTGCGCCCACCGGTTGTAACGGTTATGGGGCACGTAGACCACGGCAAAACTTCTACTTTAGATAGAATTAGAAAAACCAACGTCACTGCAGGCGAAGCAGGTGGTATTACGCAACACATTGGTGCATATCAAGTTTCAGTTGATGGAAAAACAATAACTTTCTTAGATACACCGGGCCACGCAGCATTTACGGCAATGCGTGCAAGGGGTGCACAATCTACCGACATTGCAGTATTAGTAGTTGCCGCAGACGACGGAATTATGCCACAAACCATAGAAGCAATAAACCACGCAAAAGCGGCAAACGTTCCAATAATAGTTGCAATTAATAAAATGGACAAGCCAGAAGCAAATCCAGAAAGAATTAAAACGCAATTAACCGAACACGGCTTATTACCAGAAGAATGGGGTGGAGATACAATTTTATGTCCAATCTCTGCAAAAACTGGTGAAGGTATAGATTTCTTACTAGAAAACATTTTATTAGTAGCCGAAGTTGCAGAATTAAAGGCTAACCCAAACAGAAAGGCAAAAGGTGTAGTTATAGAAGCAAAATTAGACCAAAGCAAAGGTCCTATTGCAACCATATTAGTACAAAACGGTACGCTAAAAGTTGGCGATAGCGTTGTAGTAGGTATGGCAACGGGTAAAATTAGGGCTATGACAGACGATAAAGGTCGCCGTGTAGCAAACGCAGGTCCATCTATGCCAGTATCAATTATGGGCTTAGATGAAGTACCAAACTCTGGCGATATTCTATTTGCCGTAGAACAAGAAAAATTAACCAAACAAGTTGTTGAAGAACGTAAGAACAGAGAACGTGAAAAAATGATGAACGCATCTCAAAAAGTTACTTTAGACGACGTGTTTAATAGAATTAGCGAAGGCGAAATGAAAGTTCTTAACCTAATAGTTAAGGCAGACGTACAAGGCTCTGTAGAAGCAGTTAAGCAATCTATGGAAAAATTATCTAACACAGAAGTTAGGGTTAACGTTATTCACGCAGCCGTTGGCGCTATAAACGAATCTGATATAATGCTTGCAGAATCTTCAAGCGCAGTAATAATTGGGTTTAACGTTAGGCCAGATTCTAACGCAAAACAAGTTGCAGAAAGAAGTGGCGTAGATATTAAACTTTATAGGGTTATTTACGAAGCAATAGAAGACGTAGAAAAATCGCTTAAAGGTATGCTTGCACCAAAAATTACCGAAACTTACCTTGGTAAAGCCGAAGTTAGAGAAGTATTTAAAATTTCTGGTGTTGGCCAAGTTGCAGGTTGCTACGTTACAGATGGTAAAATTTCAAGGTCAGGTAAACTTCGTATTTATAGAGACGATATTATGATTTGTGAAGGTAACGTTCTACAATTAAAGAGATTTAAAGACGACGTTAAAGAAGTTGCTCAAGGCTATGAATGTGGTATTTCTATTGAAAAATTCAACGATATTAAAGTTGGCGACTTTATAGAATGCTACCTATTAGCAGAAGAACAATAAGGTATAATATGAACAAACAATCTAATAGAACAGAAAAGTTAAATAGCGTTTTTAAGCAAGATATTTATACTATTATTACCAGAAAACTTAAAAACCCGTTAATTACCGAAATGTTTAGCATCACTAAGGTAGATACTTCTAAAGATTTATCTTTTGCAAAAGTATATATTAGTGTGTTTTCTACTAACGAAGAAAAGAAGAATACTACCTTTAGTGAAATTGTTAACGATGCTAAAAAAATTAGGTATGAACTTGCTAAAATAAGCAACGTGCGTACCGTTCCAGAATTGCATTTTGTATTAGACGATTCTATGGAATACGGCGACAGTATGGATAAACTATTTAAAAAAATAAAAGAAGGTAAATAAGTTGATTAGTTTAACAGAAATTGCAAAACAACTTAAAAAAGAAAAAAACGTTGCAATTTTTTGCCACGTTAGGCCAGATGGGGACTGCATAGGTTCTTCTTCTGCTTTATCTTTAGCGCTAACTAGTTTGGGCGTAAAAAACCAACTTTTTTGCGACGACGTTATTCCAGAAAAATTTGCTAGCGTTAAGGGCAAATATAGCCGTGAAATAAAAGAAGAATATTCTTGTATGGTTAGTGTAGATTGTGCCGATATTTATAGGTTAGGAAGTTTTGCAGAAGTTTTTACTAAGCATAAAAACACCTTTAATATAGACCACCATATTTCAAACACAAGGTACGCAAAAGTAAATTTTGTTAAAGATACTGCAAGTAATTGCGAAAATATTTACGCTTTGTTAACAGACGGCGAAATAGAAATAACTAAAGAAATTGCTAACTATTTATTAACTGGCATAGTTACCGATACTGGCAATTTTAAGCATAAAAACGTAACGCCAAGCACGTTGTTTACGGCATCTAAACTATTAGAAAAGGGTGCAGACCTAAACAAAATAGTTTACGATATGTTCGTTAACCAACCAAAAAGGCGCGCAACCCTATTTTCTTCGGTTATGAACAATATTAGGTTTATGCTAGAAAATAAACTTGCAATAGCCACAATTACCTTAAAAGATATAGAAACTAACGGCGCTAAACCAGAAGACACCGAAGGGTTTATAGACTTTTTAATGACTATAGAAGGTGTTGAAGTTGGTATAACCATAATGGAAATGAAGCAAAATTTATATAAAATTAGTCTTCGTTCTAAAGGTGTAAACGTAAACGAAATAGCAGGCGTATATGGTGGTGGCGGGCACGTATTAGCAAGTGGTTGCCAAATTAACGGAGAGTATGAAGAAGTTGTAGATAAACTTCGTTATACCGTAAGCCAATATATACCAGAATAAGATGAACGGATTTATAAACTTAATTAAACCAGAAGGCATGAGTTCTGCTTATGCCGTAGGTGGTGTAAAAATAAAATTAAAAATACCCTGTGGGCATATGGGTACTTTAGACCCGTTGGCAAGTGGGGTTTTGCCTGTTGGCGTTGGTAAAGCAAGCAGGCTTTTCGACTATTTGTTAAACAAAACCAAAGTATACGAAGCAGTTTTTAGGTTTGGCGAACTAACTAACACCCTAGATATTACTGGTGAAGTTAGCGCTACAACCGAAATTATACCAACAAAAGAAGAAATAATTGCCGTTTTAGGCTCTTTTATAGGCGAAATAGACCAAGTTCCACCAAACTACTCTGCAAAGTGTATAAACGGAAAAAGGGGCTACCAATTAGCAAGAAAAGGTGTAGAATTTACCCTTGCTCCTAAAAAAGTTACCGTTTTAAAATACGAATTTTTAGAACAAATTAGCAAAACGGACTTTAAGTTTAGAATAACTTGTAAAGGTGGTACTTATATAAGGTCACTAGCAAGAGATTTAGGTTATAAACTAAATTCTTTAGCCATTATGGTTAGCCTAAACAGAACGGAAAGTGGAGTTTTTAACTATTCTAACGGGGTTAGTGTAGAAGAATTCGTTAACAGCGAAAACCCACAAAAATACCTAATTCCTGCCGATACCGTTGTAGACTTTGCTAAATTAGTTTTAACTAACGAGCAAGCAACTAAACTATTAAACGGCTTATACGAAAATTACGGCTTTACCGACGGAATTTATAGGGTATATAACCAAACGGAATTTTGGGGCGTAGGAAAAGTTCAAAACGGCATATTAAAAATGAGTGCGTATGTTAGATAAAAAGAGTGTAGTTATAGCGCTAGGTTTTTTCGATAGCGTTCATATAGGTCATAGAAAAGTAATAGAAACGGCAAAGGAAACGGCTAAAAACCTTGGCACAGAAACTGCTGTTTTCACTTTTGGTGGCAACTTAAAATCGGTTATTTTAAATAGGGAAGAAAAGTTTGTTTATTCCGTTAAAGAAAGAAAAAACTTACTAAACGATTTAGGCATAACCGAAATATTTTTTGCACCTATTACGAAAGAATTTTTATCGCAAGATAAAATTAGTTTTTTAAATTATTTAAATACTATTTACGATATTAAAGGTTACGTTTGTGGTGAAGATTATACTTTTGGCGAAAAAGGTTTAGGCAACGTAAACACGTTAATAAACTATGCTAAAGAACGTAACCAACAAGTTAAAATAGTAAGTTCTGTTTTAGACGATTTAGGCAGAATTTCAACCACCAGAATTAAAAGGCTTTTAACCGACGGAAACATACAAAAAGCCAACCTTTTATTAGGGTCAAACTTTTTTGTTTTAGGCGAAGTTTACGGCGATAGAAAAGTAGGAAAAACCTTGGGTTTTCCTACCGTTAATATAAAAACGGAAGATGGTAAAATAACTCTTTTAGACGGGGTTTATTCCGGCTATACTATAATAGAAAATAAAATTTATAAATGCGTAATAAATTGTGGTGCAAGGCCAACTTTTTCTCTTTACGAAAAGGTTATAGAAGCACATATTTTAGACTTTTCTAACGACTTGTACGGCAAAGAAATTCCAATTTATTTTTTAAGTAGAATAAGAGACGTGCAAAAATTTTCTTCTAAAGAAGCATTAATTAAAAGAATTACCGAAGACGTTAATTCGGTTTTAGGAAACGTATGATAAAATTTGGGCCAAGTGGCAACTCTAACGCCTTTTACGAAAAGGGGTTAAACACAAGTATTCAATCTGCTAAATGGGTAAAAGATTTAGGGCTTAATTGCTTTGAATATTCTTTTGGCAGGGGCGTTAATATGAGCGATGAAAAAGCCGTAGAAATAGGCAAAGCCTTTAGTGAAATGGGTGTTGAAATAAGCGTTCACGCGCCGTACTATATAAACTTTGCTAATGTAGACGACTTAAAGGCAGAAAATTCTTATAATTACGTTATAGAAAGCGCTAAAAAACTTGCGCTTTTAGGTGGTAAAAGGGTTGTTTTTCACCCTGCAAGCCAAGGCAAGTTAGAAAGGGTAGAAGCCGTTAATTTAACAGAAACAAGGCTTAAAATTTTAAGAGATAAAATTTACGTTAACGGGTTAGAAAACTTATATTTCTGCCCAGAAACAATGGGTAAATTAGCCCAAATAGGTACTATTGAAGAAATTACAAGGTTTTGTAAGATAGATAGAATTTATATTCCTTGCGTAGATTTTGGGCACGTTAACGCAAGAGAACAAGGCTCGCTTAAAACTGAAAAAGACTATTTAGAAAGGTTAGAATATATGGTTAGCGAATTGGGCAAAGAAAAAATGCAAAATTTCCATATACACTTTTCTAAAATAGAATATACCGCTAAGGGCGAAAGCAAACACTTAACTTTTGAAGACCAAGTTTACGGGCCAAATTTTGCGCCACTAGCACAAGCACTAAAAAAACTTAATTTAACCCCTTACGTTATATGCGAAAGTAGTGGCACGCAAGATATAGATGCTGTTAAAATGCAAGAAATTTATTGTAATAATTGACTTAAACGAAATTTTCTGTTAAAATAAAATATATAGGTGAATAAATGCAAAAATTACTTGCCAAAAAAGGCTCTGCATACTTAATTACAGATAGGGTTAATAGGCTATATCATAGCGGGGCAGATATTTTTGAAGGGTATTTACTAATTGCCGAAAAAAAGTATTATTTCGTAGATGCAAGGTATTATCTATTAGCCAAAGAAAAATTTTCTGCCGTTAATATAGAAACGGTGCTTTTTAAGGGGTTAGAAAGTATTAAAACCTTTTTAGAAGAAAAAGGCGTTAGTAAAATTTATTTAGATTATTCTAATACTTCAGTAGAAGAATATAAAAAATTAAAATCTTTTGGTTTTAGAATTGCAAATTGCTCTAATAAACTACAAAGGGCAAGGGGCGTTAAAACTAAATACGAAATAGAACTAATTAAAAAAGCCTGTTCCATTACGCAAGAAACTTTTTATTACGCGTTAAATTTTATTAAAGAAGGCGTAACCGAAAAAGAAATTGCTAAATTAATAGAAAATAAAATGGTGCAACTTGGTGCAGAAGGCGCTATGTTTGAAACCATAGTGGCTTTTGGTAAAAACTCTGCCGTACCACATCACGAAACGGGCGAAACTAAATTACAAAAAAACACCCCAATACTAATAGATATGGGTTGTAAATATGGTGGCTACGCTTCCGATTTAACCAGAACCTTTTATTTTGGCGAGCCAACTAAAGAATTTAACGAAGTTTATTCTGCCGTATTGCAAGCAAACATACTAGCAGAAGATAAAATAACTAATAATATAAAAACCAACGTGGCAGACGGGTTTGCAAGAACTTACTTAAAAGAAAAAGGGTTTGAAGAATATTTTACACACTCTTTGGGGCACGGAATAGGTTTAGAAATACACGAATATCCAACGTTATCGCCAAAAAAAGAGCAAACGTTAAAAAACAAAATGGTGTTTACCATTGAACCGGGCGTTTATTTAGAAAATAAGTTTGGCGTTAGAATAGAAGATAGCGTGTACTTAAAAAATGGCAAGGTAATAAGGCTTTTTACAGATAGTAAAGAGTTAATAATTATAAAATAAAAATTTTTACATATAATTTTAAGGAGAAAAAATATGATATCTGCAGGCGATTTTAGAAAAGGCGTAACATTTGAATATGAAAGTGGGGTTTACACAATAGTAGAATTCCAACACGTAAAACCAGGTAAGGGTGCAGCCTTCGTTAGAACGAAAATGAAAAACGTTATTACAGGCTCTGTTTTAGAAAAAACTTGGAACCCAACCGAAAAATTACAAGAAGCACATATTGAAACAAAAAATATGACGTATTCTTATAACGACGGTGAACTTTACTACTTTATGGACCAAGAATATAACCTAACACCACTTAACTACGAACAAGTAGAAGAAGCGTTAAAATACATTAAAGAAAACGACCCTGTAGTAGTTAAATTCTTCAAAGGTCAAGCGTTCTCTGTAGAATGCGAAAACTTCGTAGTTTTAAGGGTAACTCAAGCAGACCCATCTGTTAAAGGTAACACGGCAACTAACGCAACTAAAGATGCTATACTTGAAACAGGTGCTAAAATTCAAGTTCCAATGTTCGTTCAAGAAGGCGAATTAATTAGAGTAGACACCAGAACTGGTGAATATATGGAACGTGTAAAAGGCTAAAAACTTTTAATACCTGCAAACTTGTTTGTAGGTATTTTTTTATAGGTGATAAAATGAAAACGGCAATAGTAACGGGGGCTAGTGGTGGCATAGGGCTTGCCATTACCAAAAAACTTATTTCTAACGGGTATTTCGTTATAGCGCAATATAATAAAAACGAAAGTTCTTTACAACGCTTAAAAAAAGAGTTAACTGAAAAAGAACTTGGTGAATATCTTTTTTCCGTTAAGTGCGATTTTAATAATAAAAAAGAAGTTCAAAACTTTGTTAGCGTAATAGAAAAAAGTTTTAAATTTTACGACGTTGTTGTAAACAACGCAGGAATATCTTTATATAAGTTAATTAACGAAACCACTGAAGATGAGTGGGATAATATTTTTAACGTAAACGTAAAAAGCGCCTATATTACTACAAACGCCGTTTTGGGCAAAATGATAGAAAAAAAGAGTGGCAATATAATAAATATATCTTCTATTTGGGGAGAAGTGGGTGGCAGTTTAGAAGTGGCTTACTCTGCAACTAAATCTTCTTTAATAGGGTACACAAAAGCGCTTGCAAAAGAAGTAGGGCTAAGTGGAATTAGGGTAAATTGCATTTGCCCAGGTGTTATAAACACTGCTATGAACCAAAGGTTTTCTAAAGAAGAAACAGAAGAAATAATTTCTTCAACCCCATTAAATAGGTTGGGCTCACCTACCGATATTGCTAATTTAGTAGAATTTTTATGTAGCGAAAAAAGTTCTTTTATAACGGGGCAAATAATTACGGTAGACGGTGGCTTTACTTTATAAAAACACAATAATTTTAAGTACTTATGCAAAAACAAAGTGGAATTTTAATGCCAATTTTTTCTTTGCCAACAAAATACGGCATAGGCGATTTTGGTAAAACAAGTTATAATTTTATAGATTTTTTATATAGTGCCAAACAAAATGTTTGGCAAGTTTTACCATTGGTGCAAACGGGGTTTGGCAATTCGCCGTACTCATCAATTTGCTCTTATTCTTTTAACCCGTATTTTATTAGTTTAGATATGTTAGAAGAAGAAAAACTTTTAACTAAAAAAGATTTAAATAAAGCAAAATTTAACGGTAGTTTAATAGATTATAACTTTTTATACAATACTAGGTACGCACTTTTAAGAAAGGCTTTTAACAACTTTAATTTAACCGATAAAGAGTTTAAAAAGTTTTTAAAAGAGAATAAATTTGGCGACTACGCTCTTTTTATGACCATTAAAGATTTAACTAAAAAACCTTTTAACGAGTGGGAAGAAGAGTTAAAATTTAGGCAAGAAAAAGCGCTAAGAAAAGTAAAAAAAGAAAACGAAAAAGAATATTTATTTTACCAATTTATTCAATTTTTAGGGCAAAAACAATGGCTTTTATTAAAGAAGTACGCAAATAAAAAAGGTGTGAAAATTATTGGCGATATGCCACTTTATACCGCATACGATAGCGTTGACGTTTGGGTAAACCCAAAATTATTTAAGTTAGATGAAAATCTTTCACCAACAACCGTAGCAGGTGTTCCACCAGATTATTTTTCTAAAACTGGTCAACTATGGGGTAACCCCGTTTACGACTATACTGAACACGAAAAAACAAACTTTTCTTGGTGGAAAAACAGAATTAAAAACGCCCTAACTATTTACGATTACGTTAGAATAGACCACTTTAGGGGGTTAGATAGATTTTACGAAATTCCCGCAGGGAGTAAAGATGCAACTTTTGGCGAGTGGAAAGACGTGCCAAGCTATAAAATGTTCGATGAAATTAAAAGCAAAGTCAACTGCGAAAACGTTATTGCCGAAGATTTAGGCATTATAGACGATGGTGTTAGAAAGTTGTTAAAATACACCAATTTTCCAGGGATGAAAGTTTTATCTTTTGCCTTTGACGGAGATGAAAATAACCTACATCTTCCAAAGTTTGCAGAATATAATAGCGTGTGTTATACCGGTACTCACGATAACGATACTTTGGTAGGCTTAATAAATTCTTTAACGGAAGAAAGGCTAAAAGTATTAAAAAAAGGCGTAGAAGAAAGTTGTAAACTTTTGGGTGTAAAAAAATGCCAAAACGTTGTTAATAACGTAATAAAATTAGGGTTTGCAAGTAATTCTAAATTGTTTATTTTACCTATGCAAGATTTATGTTTGCTTGGCACTGAATTTAGAATAAATGAACCTTCAGTTGTAAAAGAACAAAACTGGGCAATAATAATAAATAAAAAGTATTTTAGCAAAAAATATATAGAAAAATTAAAAAATTATACGTTAAAATATAATAGAAATAAGTAATTGTTAGGTAAATTTGCTTGACAAGGCAAAAAAAAGGTAATATAATAACGAGTGTAAAGTAATTTTGTTTTACACTTGTTAGGTTTTTATGGAAAAGGATTTAGAGTTTATAGAACTTTTCGAAACGTATAAAGGGCTTTTAACAGAAAGGCAACGCGAACTATTTTCTTCGCATTATTTATATGACCTTTCTTTAAGCGAAATAGCCGAACCCGAAGGTCTATCTCGCCAAAGCGTATACGACGCAGTTAAAAAAGTAAAAAGTAAATTATTAGAATACGAAAAGGTTTTAGGCTTACACAAAATAAAAACCGAAATAAAAAAACTTTCAGTTAAACTTAGCGCAAAAGACAAAGAAATCGTTAAAGAATTAGAAAGTATAATAGGTGAATAATGGCATTATTTTCTGGGTTATCGGAAAAACTTAATCATATATTTAGCAAACTAACCAAAAGGGGCAGGTTAACGGAATTAGAAATTAAAACTGCCATGCGTGAAGTTAGAATTGCACTTTTAGAAGCAGACGTTAATATAAGCGTTGTTAAAGATTTTGTTTCTAAAGTTTCAGAAAGGGCAGTAGGGCAAGAAATATTAAAAAGTTTAAGCCCAACCCAACAAGTAATAAAAATTGTTAACGAAGAACTTATTGCCCTAATGGGTAGCACCAATAATAAATTGTTAACAGGCCCAACCCAACCAACCGTTATAATGATGGCAGGTTTGCAAGGCGCAGGTAAAACAACGTTAGTTGGTAAACTTGGTTTGCACCTTAAAAAGCAAGGCAAAAAAGCTTTACTCGTTGCGTGCGACGTGTATAGGCCAGCCGCAATAAACCAACTTAAAGTAGTTGGCGAAAAAGCTGGGTGCGAAGTTTTTGAAAAGGGGCAAGGTGACCCTATAAAGATAGCAAAACAAGGTGTAGAATACGCAAAATCTTTTGGTTACGATACCGTTATTATAGATACTGCAGGTAGGCTTCAAATAGACGAAGCGCTAATGCAAGAATTAGAAAAAATTAAAAAAGAAGTTAATCCAACCGAAATATTACTTGTAGTAGATTCAATGACGGGGCAAGTAGCCGTAGAAGTGGCAGATACTTTTAACAAAAGGTTAGAAGTGACGGGTTTAGTGCTAACTAAACTAGACGGCGATACTCGTGGTGGTGCAACACTTTCAATGAAAGCCGTAACGGGTAAGCCAATAAAGTTCTGTTCTGTTGGCGAAAAACTTGGCGATTTAGAGCCTTTTTATCCAGATAGAATGGCAAACAGAATTCTCGGTATGGGCGACGTGCTTTCTTTAATAGAAAAAGCGCAAGAAGCCGTTACCGAAGAAGAAGCCAAAAAAATGGAAAAGAAGTTTAGAGAAAACTCTTTTACTTTAGACGATTTTTTAACTCAATTTGAAACTATGAACAAAATGGGTGGAATAAAAGATATTCTTTCAATGATACCAGGCATGGGTTCAAAGTTCAAAATTAAAGAACAAGACATAGACGAAAGTAAAATGCTTACTATGAAAGCAATAATTCAATCTATGACTATGCAAGAGAGAAAAAATCCAAGCATAATAAACTCTTCAAGAAAAATAAGAATAGCAAACGGCTCTGGCACGAACGTTCAAGAAGTAAATAAGGTTCTAAAGCAGTTTGAACAAACCAAACTTATGATGAAACAAATGAAGAACAACAAAATGTTCAGATTTTAATAAAAGAAAAAAATTAAACAAATTTTAAGGAGAAAATAAAAATGGCAGTAAAAATGAGATTGACAAGAATGGGCGACAAAAAATCTCCATTCTACCGTATTGTTGTTACAGACAGCAGAAACGCACGTGATGGTGCTTATATTGACAAAGTTGGTTACTATAACCCAATAGCAAACCCAGCTGAAATCGTTATAGACAAAGAAAAAGCATTAGATTGGTTAAAGAAAGGTGTTCAACCTACAGAAACAGTTAAATCTTTACTTATTGGTCAAGAAATTCTTCCAAAGCCTACCAAACTTTCTGCACCTAAAACTAAAGTTCGTAAAAGCAAAAAGTAAAAATTAGTTAGGTGATATTATGGTAGAATTGGTTAAATATATCGTTAGTCAATTTGCCGAAAAACCGGAAGAAATTGAATACGATATAACTGAAAATGGCAACAACGTAGACGTTATTGTTACGTTATGCGCAGAAGATATGGGCAGGGTAATTGGCCGTCAAGGGAAAATTGCCAAGGCTATTCGTACGCTTGTTCGCCAAGGTTCTGTAAAAGAAAACAAAAAATATAACATTGAAATAAAAGAACGTGGGGAAAATTTATAATTCCCCCTTTCTTTTTATAGTTTAATATGCAAGATTTTTTAGTAATAGGTCAAATAGTAAAACCACAGGGTATTAAAGGGGAAGTTAAAGTAAAATCTTTAACAGACAATACCAATAGGTTTAAAAACCTTAAAGAAGTTTATATAGAAGAAAAAAAATACAAAGTTTTAAGCGTAAAAATCGCACCGGACTTTGTTATTTTAAGTTTAAATTCTATATTTGATAGAAACGTTGCCGAAACGTTTAAGTTTAAGTTTATATCCGTAGAACGTGAAAACGCCGTAGATTTAGAAGTAAACAACTTTTTTATAGTAGATATATTAAACTGCGAAATATTAGATGAAGAAAATAATTCTTATGGCAAGGTTATAGACGTTACTCAGGCAAAAACAGATATTTTCACGGTAGAAAACAACGGAAAAATTATGCGTTTTCCTTTTTTAAAAGACGCATTAATTAAGGCTGAATTAGAAAACAAGCGAATAATTTTTAACAAAAAAAGATTAATGGAGATAAGTTGTTATGAAAATTGATATTTTAACTCTATTTCCAGAAATGTTTACTCCACTTAAAACAAGCATAATAGGTAGGGCAGTTGATAGTGGAAAGTTAGAAATTAACGTTCACGATATAAGAGAATATACTTTAGATAAACACAGAAAATGTGACGATACGCCTTTTGGTGGTGGCGCAGGTATGGTTATGATGGCTCAACCTATAGTAGACGCCGTTCTAAAAATAGACCCAAACCATTTAGCAAAGCGAATTTATATGTCGCCAAAAGGAAAAACCTTAACCCAACAACTTGTTACAAACTATGCAAAAGAAGAAAGAATTTTGCTTTTATGCGGGCATTACGAAGGGGTTGACCAAAGGGCAATAGATTTAGTTATAGATGAAGAACTATCTATTGGAGATTACGTTTTAACGGGTGGAGAAATACCTGCTATGGTGTTTACAGATGCAGTTAGTAGGTACGTTTCGGGGGTAATTAGTAGCCAATCTTTAGAACAAGAAAGTTTTTCTACTAACCTTTTAGAATACCCACAATACACTAAACCAAGGGAGTTTATGGGCTTAAAAGTTCCAGAAGTTTTGTTTAGTGGCAACCATAAAGAAATAGAAAAATGGAGAAAAGAGCAAGCAGAAGAAATTACGGCAAAAAACCGACCAGACTTGTTAAATAAATAATATGCAACATTTACAATGGTTTCCTGGGCATATGACAGCCGCAATGCGTATGATGGAAGAAAACTTACGATTTTGCGACGGCGTTATCGTTATTTTAGACGCAAGAGCACCAAGGGCATCGTTAAACAAAAAACTTAATAAATTATTTGCAAACAAAAAAGTGCTATACGTAATAAATAAAAGCGATTTAGTAGAAAAAAAAGACGTGCTAAACACCGTAAAATCTTTTAGAGAAGAAGGTATGCACGCTATTTCTATAAGCGCTATGGACAAAAAAGCCGTAGATTTATTATACGATAGTATTTTTGCTATGCTCAAAGAAAAATTAGATAAAAATAAAGAAAAAGGCGTGTTTAAGCCGGTTAGAATTATGGTTGCAGGCATACCTAACACTGGTAAATCTACAATAATAAACGCGCTATGCGGTGGCAAAAAAACCGTTACGGGAGATAAGGCTGGCGTAACCCGTGGAAAACAATGGGTAAGGTTAAGAGAATTAGAACTTTTAGACACCCCTGGCACTATGCCACCAGCCTTTGAAAACCAAGAATTAGCAAAACACCTTGCATATATTGGCAGTATGAACGACGCTAATATAGACGCAGGCGAATTGGCAATAGAGTTTTTGTTAGAAATGAAAGAAAAACACCCAGAAATGCTAAAATCTAAATATGGATTAGAAAATTTAGATAAGTTAGGGGTAGAACTTTTAGAAGATATTTGCTTAAAAAGGGGATATCTATTAAAAAAAGGCGAACTAGATTACGACAGGTGCGCCGTTGCCATTATAGATGATTTTAGAAAAGGCAGAATGGGGAAAATTATTTTAGATTAATGGATAAATTACAATACGAAAGAAAATACCAAAATTTAGGTTATAAATACATAGCAGGGGTAGATGAAGTAGGGCGTGGCCCACTTGCAGGCCCGGTAGTTTGCGCTAGCGTTATAATGCCTTTAGATGATTTAATAGACGGTGTAGACGATAGTAAAAAACTAACTGAAAAAAAGCGCGAAGAACTTGCCGTTCTAATTAAAGAAAGGGCAATAGCATATAGTATTTGCGAAATTTCTCAAGAAGAAATAGACGAAATTAACATATTAAACGCAGTAAAAAAATGTATGGTAAAGGCGGTAAAAGGGCTTAAAATTCAACCAGAAATCACCCTTGTAGATGGTGTTGATACTCACTTAGAAATCAACGCAGAATACGTAATTAAAGGGGATTTTAATAGTTATACCATAGGTTGCGCTTCAATTTTAGCAAAAGTTTACAGAGATAACCTTATGAAAGAATACGCAAAAGAATTTACCGAATACGGCTTTGAAAAACATAAGGGTTACGGCACGAAATTTCATATAGAAAAAATTAAGGAGATAGGGCCTTGCAAACTACACAGAAGAACTTTTATAAAAAACTTTTTGGAAAAATAGGTGAAAACCAAGCCGTAAAGTATTTAAAAAAGCAAAAGTGTAAAATTTTAGAAAAAAACTATAAAAATTATATAGGCGAAATAGATATAATTTGTAAAGATAAAGAATACACCGTTTTCGTAGAAGTAAAAACAAGGGTAAACGATAGTTTTGGTGCGCCAAGCGAAGCGGTAAATAGGCAAAAACAACAAAAATATTTTAAGGTGGCAACGGAATATCTACAAAAAAGGGGGTTATTAGAAACACCTTGTAGATTTGACGTAATAGAAATAGAAGATGGTAAAATAAATCATATAAAAGATGCATTTTATATGTAAAAACGCTTGCCAAACGTAAAAAAAAATGGTATTATATTAAGGCTTCGGATGTTCCTCTTGCAAAAAATATTAAAAAAATATAAAAATTTTAAGTGGCAATGAACGTTTAGTTAAATAGGAGGTATAAGCAAAATGAGTAGCATAATAGACGCTATTAACAAAGAAAACATGAGACAAAACCAACTTCCTGCTTTTGCCGTAGGCGATACGGTTAAGGTAATGATTAAGGTTATTGAAGGCGACAGGGAAAGAATTCAAGCATTTGAAGGCATCGTAATCGCTAAAAAACACGGTGGCATAAGCGAAACGTTTACTGTAAGAAGGTTATCTTTCGGTGTAGGCGTAGAAAAAACGTTCCCATTACACTCACCAAAAATTGCAGATATTATTGTAATTAGAAGTGGTAAAACTCGCCGTGCAAAACTTTACTATCTAAGAGCAAGAACAGGTAAGGCTGCAAGGCTTAAAGAAATTAAAAAGTAAAAATTTGTTAAAATCAAAAGAAGAACAACTAATTGTAAAATTAGTTGTTTTTTATTTTAAATTTTGCGTTAAAAAAACTTTAAAAAAAATAATTTTAAAAATTCCTATATATAATGTTTACAATTTATTCCAAATAGAGTATAATCTAAAATGTATAAATTTAAATTAGTATAAGGGGGAAGTTATGCTTGCAAAGGTGTTAGGGTATACGTTAGTTGGGCTAATGGGCGTACCAATTATGGTTGAAGTAGACGTTACTAACGGCCTACCTGCTATAGATATAGTTGGCCTTGCAGATACCGTTGTAAAAGAATCTAAAGAAAGGGTAAAATCTGCAATAAAAAATAGTGGCAGGCAAGTTCCAACCAAAAAACTTGTAATTAACCTTGCCCCAGCAGACGTTAAGAAAGAAAGTTCTTCTTTAGATTTAGCCTTAGCCATAGGCATATTAAAAGCAAGTGGTAGTTTAGAAGCCGAAGTAAAAGATATAATCTTTTTAGGCGAATTATCATTAGACGGCTCTGTTAGAAGAGTTAACGGCGTATTGCCTGCATTAATTTCTGCACTAAACGATGGTTATAAAAAGTTTATAATTCCAAAAGAAAACGAAAAAGAAGCATCTTTCGTAGACGGAATAGAAGTTATAGCCGTTTCTTCTTTAAGAGAAACTATAGACCATTTAAGTAATTTAACCCCAATAAAACCAGTAGAAAAACAAGGTTTCATTTCAAAAGCGGGCAAAAATTTATACGATAGTGATATGGCTTTCGTAAAAGGTCAAAAGGTAGCAAAAAGAGCATTAGAAGTAGCAGTTAGCGGTGGGCATAACTTATTGTTCGTTGGCGCACCTGGTACTGGTAAAACAATGCTTGCAAAGTGTATTCCAACCATTATGCCGGATATGACTTTTGAAGAAGCATTAGAAACAACCAAAATTCACTCTGTTTCGGGTGTACTAAAAGATAGCGATGGTATTGTTTACGCAAGGCCTTTTAGAAGCCCACACCACACTGCAACAACCATTTCTTTAACGGGTGGTGGAAACAAAGTAAAACCGGGCGAAATTAGTTTAGCCCACAACGGCGTGTTGTTTTTAGATGAAATGCCAGAATATTCACGTTCTACATTAGAAGCATTGCGCCAACCTTTAGAAGACGGGGTTATTTCCGTAACCAGAGCAAACGGAAGCGTAACTTACCCAGCAAACTTCATTTTATGTGGCAGTATGAACCCTTGCCCTTGTGGAAATTATGGCTCGGAAGATAAAGAATGTACTTGTTCACCAAGCCAAATAGCAAAATATAAAGCAAAAATTTCAGGACCACTTTTAGATAGAATAGATATTCAAGTTCAAGTAGATAGCGTAAAGTATGCAGAACTTTCTACCGAAGAACAATGTGAAGATAGTAAAACCATAAAAGCAAGGGTAAACGAAACCAGAAGAATTCAAAAAGAAAGGTTTAGTGAAGACGGCATTTTAACCAATAGCGATATGGGTGAAAAACATCTTAGAAAATATTGTAAATTAGATAAAACTTGCGAAGACCTACTTAAAAACGCTTACGATAAATTACATTTATCTCCAAGGGCAAGAAGTAGAATAATAAAGGTAGCAAGAACTATTGCAGATATGGAAAAGAGTGCTAACATTAAACCACAACACATATTAGAAGCAATAAGTTATAGGCATTAAAATGAAAAACGTTTACACAAATGCAGAACTTTGTTTAATTTGGTTAGACAGTTTTTTAGGCTTAGAATATAAAAACAAAAAAGAAGTTTTTAAGTTTATTACCGAAAAATCTAACATAAAACAACTGCTTATAGACGCTAAATTAAGTTTAATTAACCTACTAGGTACAGAAAAATATAATTTATTGGTAAATTCTGCTAATAAAGAGTATTTAGATTTTATTCTAAAAGGGTTAGAAAAAGAAGAAGTTACGGCAATAACCATAATTTCGAAAAACTACCCAAAAGAATTAAAAGAAACAGAAGTACCACCTTTGGTGCTATATGCAAAAGGCAACGTGAACTTGCTTAACACACCTTGTTTTACCATTGTAGGTAGCAGAAAAACTCTTGCACAAAGTTTAGCACAAACGGAAAAGTTCGTTAGTGAAATTTGTTCTCATTTTACCATAGTAACGGGCAACGCAGAAGGGGTAGATAGCAAAGTAATTTCCACTGCATTAGAAAACAATGCAAAAGTAATAACCGTGCTTGCAGGTGGAATAAACAACGTTTACCCAAAATCTTCAGTTAACCTTGTAGAAAAGGTGGCTAAAACGGGGTTAGTATTAAGTGAATTTTTTCAAGTACCAAGCATACAACCTTTTAACTTTCCTATAAGGAACAGAATTTTAGCAGGTTTAAGTAAAGGCGTGTTAATAACAAGTGGTAGTAAAAAAAGTGGCACAATTTACACTGCAGATTACGCTTTTGAATATGGTAAAGACGTGTTTGCTTTTCCTTACTCAATAGGCGTACCATCTGGCGAAGGTTGTAACGAAATAATTAAACGTGGTGGCATTTTAGTAGATACCCCGTTAGATATTTTAAGTTTTTATAATATAGAAAGTAAAGAAAGTAAAATAGAGCTAACTAACGAAGAGCAAAAGGTAGTAGAAGTTATTGCAAACGGAACTACTCACATAGAAAAAATAAGCAAAGAATTAAATTTAGGTATTACGCAATTAACAACCATATTAGCCTTATTAGAAATAAAAGGGGTAATATGTAAAAACGGCGTAAACCAATATGCAATAATTTAAGGAGAAAATAAATGCAGTTAATTATAGTAGAATCGCCACACAAGGCAAAGACTATAGAGAAATTTTTAAAAGGCGACTACAAGGTAGATGCATCTAAAGGTCATATAAGAGATTTACCCGTAAACTATATGGGTATTAACCTTGCAAAGAACTTCGAACCCGTTTACGTAATAGCACCAGAAAAGAAAAACGATATTAAAAGGCTACAAGAACAAGCAAAAAAAGCCGAAAACGTTTTTCTCGCAACCGACCCGGATAGAGAAGGTGAAGCAATCTCTTGGCACTTAGCAGAAGTTTTAGGGTTAGATGAAAATAAGCCTAACAGAATAGAATTTAACGAAATTTCTGAAAAGGCTGTTAAAAACGCACTTGCAAACCCAAGAAAAATAGATAAGAATTTAGTAGACGCTCAACAAGCAAGAAGAGTGTTAGATAGAATAGTAGGTTATAGCATATCACCCGTAGCAAGCAGTAGGTTAAACGAATCTTTATCGGCAGGTAGGGTTCAATCCGTAGCCTTAAAAATGGTTGTAGATAGAGAAAGAGAAATTTCTGCCTTCGTTCCACAAGAATATTGGAATATTAAAGCAGAAGTAAACCCAAACGGCAAAAGCGCGTTTAAGGTTCTTTTAATAGAAAAAGCAGGCAAGAAGTTTAAGCCTAAAAATAGCGAAGAAGCAACTGCCGTTGAAACAGAGTTAAAAACTGCACAATTTTTTGTTAAATCTGTAAAAAGAAGTGTAGTAAAATCTCACGCACCAGCACCTTTTATAACATCAACTTTGCAACAAGACGGTTCTATGAAATTAAACATTTCTGCCCCACAAGTAATGCAAATAGCCCAAAGGTTATACGAAGGTATAGAAACGCCAAACGGGCATATTGCGCTTATAACCTATATGAGAACTGATTCTGTTAGGGTTTCAGCCGAAGCGCAACAATCTGCCTTAAAATACATTAAAGAAAACTATGGTGAAGATTATGCACCAAGTAAACCAAACTTCTATAAATCTAAAGGAGACGCGCAAGACGCACACGAAGCAATTAGGCCAATAGATATTCGCCGTACTCCAGAAAGTATGGAAAAGTATTTAGATAAAAATCAATTTAGGCTTTATAAACTTATTTACGAAAGGTTTATTGCTTCACAAATGTCAGAAGCCAAATACGATAGTATGGTGGTAGAAGTAGGCGCAAACGACTATGCTTTTAGAACTAGTGGTAAAACCTTATTGTTTAAGGGGTATACCGTAGTTTACGACGATACTAAAAAAGAAGAAGACGAAGAAAGTGGCAACGCACTACTACCAAATTTAATTGACGGCGAATTGCTAAACTTAAAAAACTTGTTAAAAGAACAAAAGTTTACCAAACCACCAGTAAGGTACACGGAAGCAACGTTAATTAAACATATGGAAGAAAAAGGTATTGGCAGACCAAGTACCTATGCAACCATAATGGCAAAACTTTCAGATAAAAAGCGCGAATACGTTAGAAAAGAAAAGAAATATTTAGTCCCTAACGATATTAGTTATAGTTTAATAGACTTTTTGGTTAAATACTTTGCAAATATTATGGATATTTCATTTACTGCAAGAATGGAAAAGGCGCTAGACGATATTGGCGAAGGCGGTAAAGATTGGCAAAGGCTTATAGCAGAATTTTACGTTCCTTTTGAAAAACAAATAGTAAATTCTAAATTAACCGATATTAAATGCGAAAAATGTGGTTCGCCAATGTATATAAATAGTGGTAAGTATGGCAATTATTATTCTTGCTCTAACTACCCAAACTGCCAAAACATAAAAGCCGTTAACGGCAAAACCAATATTCCTACCGATAGGGTTTGCGAAAAATGTGGTGGCATAATGGTTGAGAGAGAAGGCAAGTTCGGTAAATTTTTGGCTTGTGCAAACTACCCTAAGTGTAAAAATACAATAAGTTTAACCGAAAGTGTTGGCACTTGCCCAGATTGTGGCAAACCAACAAAAAAAATGATGTCTAAATCGGGCAAACCTTTCTATGGTTGTTCTAACTATCCAAACTGTAAGTTTATGAGTTGGGATGAACCTACTGGCAAAAAATGTTCAGTTTGTGGTGCATATACCATTATAGTAGATAACAAAGAAGTATGCTCAAACAAAAAGTGCGAAACAAATGGAAAATAAAGTTAAAGTAATAGGCGCAGGGCTTGCAGGTGTAGAAGTTGCATATTATTTAGCCAATAATGGTGTAGAGGTAGAACTTTTCGATATTAAGCCAAACTCTTTTACCCCAGCACATAAAAGTAAAAATTTTGGCGAATTAGTTTGTTCTAACTCGTTAAAATCTAACGATATTTACGGCAATGCTTGCGGGCTACTAAAAGAAGAATTACGCAAATTAAATTCTTTGGTTATAGAAGCGGGCGATAAGTGTAGCGTTCCAGCAGGCAACGCGTTAGCAGTAGATAGAGAAAAGTTTGCAGAATATATTACCGAAAAAATTAAAAGTAATAAAAACATAAAAATCTATTCTAAAGAAATAGAAGAAATTAATTTTAACGAATACACTGTAATTGCAACTGGTCCGTTAACTACTAATAAACTTTCTAAAAAAATAGAAGAAATAGTTGGTGGAAGACTTGCTTTTTACGATGCTTCTGCCCCAATAGTTGCCTTTGATAGTATAGATATGCAAAACGCCTTTTTTGGCGACAGATATAATAAAGGTAACGGCGACCATATTAACTGCCCAATGAATAAAGAAGAATACGAGTTATTTATTGCAGAGTTGTTAAAGGCAGAAAGAGTAGAACTTCACGGCTTTGAAAACACTTGTGTTTTTGAAGGTTGTATGCCAATAGAAGTTATGGCAAGTAGGGGTGAAAACACACTTCGTTTCGGCCCACTAAAACCTGCTGGGTTAGACGACCCTAAAACAGGCAGATGGCCTTACGCTTGCGTGCAACTTCGTAAAGAAGACGAGCACGGCAGTATGTATAACCTAATAGGCTTTCAAACCAACTTAAAGTGGGGTGAACAAAAAAGAATTTTCGGCATTATTCCAGCCCTAAAAGGAGCAGAATATTTAAGGTATGGGGTTATGCACAAAAACACTTTTATAAACTCTACTAAAGTGTTAACTTATAATTATTCGTTAAAAGAACACCCAAAAACCTTTTTCGCAGGGCAAATAACGGGGGTTGAGGGGTACGTAGAAAGTGCAGGTAGCGGGCTACTTTGCGCAATATATTTAGAAAGAATTATAAAGGGTAAAACCCCTATTAAAATTTCAGAAAAAACTGTTTTAGGTGCGTTAACCAAATACATAACCACCGAAAATAAAGATTTTCAACCAATGAACGCCAATTTTGGTATTTTACCACCGTTAAATTGCATCGTTAAAGACAAGGCAAAACGAAAATATCAAATGGCTGAAAGAAGTTTAATCCAAATAGAAAATTTCGTAAAGGAGAATTCAAATGGGTGAATTTATGGGCACAACTATATGTGCTGTTAAAAAAGATGGTAAAACGGCTATTGCAGGCGACGGGCAAGTAACCTTGTCGCAATCTGTAATATTTAAAAACAACGCCGTAAAGGTAAGAAGAATTTATAACGGCAAAGTAATTTTTGGTTTTGCCGGCTCTGTTGCAGATGCGTTTACTTTAAGCGAAAGGTTTGAAGAAATGCTAAACAAATTCTCTGGTAATTTAATGAGAAGCGCAGTAGAATTGGCAGATTTATGGCGTAGCGATAAAGTGCCTAGAAAGTTAGAAGCAATGATGATTACTGCCGATAAAGACACGCTTTTAATAGTTTCAGGTTCTGGCGAAGTTATAGAACCAGACGACGGAGTTTGTGCTATTGGTAGTGGTGGCAACTATGCTTTAGCCGCTGCAAGAGCGTTAAATAAAGAAACTAATTATTCAGCAGAAGTTATTGCTAAAAAAGCGCTAGAAATAGCAAGTGAAATATGTGTGTTTACAAACGGGCATATTACAACCGAAGTTATAGAATAGGGGGAAAATAAAAGTATATGAATTTAAGTCCAAGAGAAATTGTAGAAGAATTAAATAAATATATAATTGGCCAAACGGAAGCAAAAAAAGCCGTTGCCATTGCCCTTCGTAATAGGTATAGAAGAAGCCAATTAACCAAAGAGCAAATGGAAGAAATTACCCCTAAAAACATTATTATGAAAGGTCCTACAGGGGTAGGTAAAACGGAAATCGCAAGAAGACTTGCAAAATTAGTTGGCGCACCTTTCGTTAAAGTAGAAGCAACTAAATATACCGAAGTAGGCTACGTTGGTAGAGACGTAGAATCTATGATAAGAGATTTAGTTGAATGTTCCGTTCGTTTAGTAAAAGAAGAACGTTTTAAGAAAGTTATGGAAAAAGCAGGTGCTTCCGTAGACGAAAAACTTATTAAATTAGTTATGGAAGCAAGAAAATTAGATAGGGGTGAAACTCCTATGGATATTTTTGCTAAAAACGTTGCAGAAGGTTATAAAAAAGGTTATTACGATAACGAAGTTATAGAAGTAGAAATTATAGATAACCCAAAACCAATGGAACTAATGCCGGGCGCAGGTGAAATAAGTATTGGCAGTATTTTTGGCGATTTTATGCCTAAAAAATACAAAAAACGCAAATTAACGGTAAAAGAAGCAAGAAAACTGCTTATTCAAGAAGAAGCCGATAAGTTAATAGATAACGATTCTGTTAACGAAGAAGCAATTCGCCGTGCCGAAAACGAAGGTATTATTTTTATAGACGAAATAGATAAAATTGCCGCAAAAGCAAATAAAGGTGGCGGGCAAGACGTTTCTCGCGAAGGCGTTCAAAGAGATATTTTACCAATAGTAGAAGGCTCTACCGTAATGACGAAGTATGGCGCTATTAAAACGGATTATATTTTATTTATCGCCGCAGGCGCTTTTCATATTTCAAAGGTAAGCGACCTAATTCCAGAATTACAAGGTAGGTTTCCAATACTCGTTGAACTAAAAAGTTTAAGCAAGCAAGATTTTATTGAAATTTTAACAATCCCACAAAACGCCATAACTTTGCAATACGCAACGTTACTTGGCATAGACGGAGTAGAATTAAAATTCACCGAAGAAGCCATTAGCGAAATAGCAGGCATTTCAGAATATATGAATGCTACTAGCGAAGATATAGGCGCAAGAAGATTACACACCGTTATGGAACAACTTTTAGATGAAATTTCTTATTTAGCAGACGGAAAAGAAAACAAAGAAGTTGTTATAGATAAAGCCTACGTTATAGAAAAATTAGGCGTAGAACAAAAGGCAAAAGACCTTAAAAAATACATTTTATAATTAAAGGAACTAGTATGATAAACGCACCTAAAGGCACAAAAGATATATTGCCACAAGAAAGTTTTAAGTGGCAATTCATAGAAAAAACGGCAAGGGAAGTTGCTACAGCATTTAATATTAAAGAAATTCGCACCCCAACTTTTGAACACACAGAAGTATTTTTGCGTGGCGTAGGCGAAGGCACGGATATCGTTAATAAAGAAATGTACACCTTTAACGATAAGGGAGACAGAAGCATAACCCTAAAACCAGAAGGTACTGCAGGTGTTGCAAGGGCTTTCGTAGAAAACGGGCTATTTAACACTTCTTTACCAGTGAAATTATTTTATATTACCCCTTGTTTTAGGTATGAACGCCCACAAGCCGGCAGAATGAGAGAGTTTCACCAATTTGGCGTAGAACTTCTTGGTGCAACTAACCCTAGTATAGATGCCGAAGCAATAATAGTTGCAAAAACTTTCTTCGATAAGTTAAACGTTAAAGGCTTAAAACTATTTATTAATAGCATTGGTTGTAAAAATTGCCGTAGTAAATATCACCAAGCGCTAAAAGAATACTTAACGGAAAATAAAGAAAAACTTTGCCCACTATGTAAAGAACGTTTCGACAAAAATCCTATGCGTATTTTAGATTGTAAAAATGAAGACTGCAAAGAAATAACTAAAAACGCACCAAGCATTTTAGACTATATTTGTGAAGATTGTTCAACCCACTTTAACCAAGTTCAAAATCTGTTAAAAGTAGCAGGTGTTGAATACACGGTAGACGCAGGCATAGTTAGGGGGTTAGATTATTACACCAAAACGGTATTTGAATTCGTTTCTACCAACATTGGCGCACAAGGCACCGTTTGTGGTGGTGGTAGGTACGATTCGTTGGTGGCAGACTTAGGTGGGAACGACGTTTCTGGCATAGGCTTTGCATTGGGCATTGAAAGATTACTGCTTTTAATGGAAAACACAGGGGTAGAAATCCCTAACGAAAATATTACAGATATTTATATTGCATCTATGGGCGAAGAAGGTAGTGTTAAAGCCTTTGAATTAGCCAACGAATTAAGAATAAAAGGTGTAAAAGTAGATATAGACCACTTAAATAGGGGCATAAAAGCACAATTTAAGTATGCCGATAAAATAAAGGCAAAATTCGTAGCAGTCGTTGGCGAAAACGAAATTGCTAACGGCATAATAAAAGTTAAAAATATGCAAGACGGAAGCGAAACGGCCGTTGAATTGCAAAACTTTATTAATTTTATAGTAAACGTAAAATGATAGAGCAAGGAAAAATTATAAAAGTTAACGGTAATTACGCCGCCGTTAGCATAAGCAAAAAAGAAGAATGCGAAAAATGTGGAATGTGCTTATTTTCTAAAAATGCAAACAGCATAGAAGTAAGTGCAGAAAACAAACTAAGCGCAAAAGTAGGCGATGAAGTTTTATGCGAAAGGGTAGCAGACGGCAAATTTTTAGGCGCAATACTTTGCTTTTTAGTTCCGTTGCTATTAATAGGGTTAGCCTGTTTAATAAACTACCTATTTATAAACGTAGAAATTTGGATATTATTGTTAAGTTTAGTCTTTATAGTTTTGTGGTATACTATTTTGGCGGTAATAGATAAAAAGTTAAAAAATAAACAAAACTTTAAGTTTATAATTACCGAAATAGTAAATAACCACAAGGAGAATAATGAATAAACTTTTACAAATAACGGAAAAAGAAGAATTTTATAAATTAATAAACGAAAATGAAAAAGTGCTAATAACTTTCGTGGCAAGTTGGTGTAGTACTTGCAAAATGCAAAAAGAAATTATATTTGAACTTGCCGAACAACTAAAAAACAAACTGCTAATAGTAAAAGCAGATATAGACCTGTTAGAAGAAATTGCTAACGATTATAAAATAAAAGTAATTCCAACAACTTGTTTATTTATAAACGAAGAAATAAAAGAGAAAATAACGGGTTTAGTTTCAAAAGGAAAAATTTTAGAAAAAATAATTAACTATATATAAAGGAGAAACACAAATGATTGATTTTACCACCCTAAAGACAAGTGACCCAGAATTATACGAGGGCTTACAAAAAGAACTTAAAAGACAAAGAGATAACATTGAACTTATTGCAAGTGAAAACTTCGTATCTCAAAACGTAATGCTATGTGCAGGAAGCCATTTAACTAATAAATATGCAGAAGGTTATTCTGGTAAAAGATATTACGGCGGTTGTCAATTCGTAGATATTGCCGAAACTTTGGCTATTGAAAGGGCTAAAAAGTTGTTCGGTGCAGAACACGCTAACGTTCAACCACACAGCGGTGCAAACGCTAACTTTGCCGTTTACTTTGCAGTATTAAACCCAGGCGATACAATTTTAGGTATGAGCCTAGCACATGGTGGCCACTTAACTCACGGTAGCCCAGTAACCGTTTCTGGTAAATATTTTAACGCAGTAGGTTACGGCGTAGAAGAAGCAACCGGCACAATCAACTACGATGAATTAGAAAAAATTGCCCTAGAAGTTAAACCAAAAATAATAGTTTCTGGTGCAAGCGCATACCCAAGAGTATTAGATTTTAAGAGAATTAGAGAAATATGCGACAAAGTTGGCGCTTATATGATGGTAGATATTGCCCACATTGCAGGCTTAGTTGCAACAGGCTTACACCCAAGCCCAGTTCCTTATGCAGATTTCGTTACAACAACCACCCACAAAACCTTACGTGGTCCACGTGGTGGTATGATTTTATGTAAAGAAGAACACGCAAAACTAATAGATAAGGCAGTATTCCCAGGAACTCAAGGTGGCCCATTAATGCACATTATCGCAGCAAAAGCGGCAGCATTTGGCGAAGCATTAAAGCCAGAATTTAAGGCTTACCAACAACAAATTGTTAAAAACGCAAAGGCTATGAGCGAAAAATTCTTATCTTTAGGTGTAAAACTTGTTTCTGGTGGAACTGATAACCACTTAATGCTTTTAGATTTATCTGATAAAGATATTACTGGTAAAGAATTAGAAAAAATGTTAGATGAAGTTAACATTACCGTAAATAAAAATGCAATTCCATTTGATAAGCAAAAACCTTTCGTTACGAGTGGTATAAGAATTGGTACTCCAAGTATTACAAGCCGTGGCTTTAAGGAAGAAGATTGCGAAAAGATTGCAGAATTAATTACAAAAATAATTTTAGAAAAAGAAACTGCGTTCGACTACGTTCGTGCAGAAGTTAAAAAACTAACTGAAAAATACCCTTTATATGATGGAGAAATTATATAATGATAACTAAAAGTTTAAGTTTGATTGAAACGGAAGTTGCAATTAAGTTTATTAAAGATACTTTTGAAAAAGAACTTGCAAAAGCCCTTAAATTAACAAGGGTTTCTGCACCACTTTTCGTTTTTCCAGAAAGTGGATTAAACGATAATTTAAACGGCTTTGAACGCGCCGTTAGGTTCGATATTTTAGACTTAAAGAAAGAAGTAGAAATAGTTCAATCTTTAGCAAAATGGAAAAGAATGGCGCTAGCAAAGTATGGTTTTACTGAAAACACGGGGCTTTATACCGATATGAACGCAATTAGGCGCGATGAAACGTTAGATGCAATTCACTCCGTTTACGTTGACCAATGGGATTGGGAAAAAATTATAACTAAAGAAGAAAGAAAATATTCTTACCTTAAGAAAACGGTAAAAAGCATTTATAAAGCGCTAAAAACACTTGCAAAAAAAGTTAATGCAAAATACCCAAATATAGTACATAACTTGCCAGAAGAAATTACTTTTATAACTTCTAAAGAATTAGAAAAGTTATACCCAACTTTAACCAGAAAAGAAAGGGAAACGGCAATCACTAAAGAAAAGGGCGCAGTGTTTATTTCTCAAATAGGTTGGAATTTATCTGACGGCAAGCCACACGACGGCAGAGCCGCCGATTACGACGATTGGAAACTCAACGGCGACGTTTTATTATGGGACGAACCTTTAGGTATAGCATTAGAAATTTCTTCTATGGGCATTAGGGTAGACGAAAAATCTTTAGTTAAACAATTAAAGTTCAAAAAAGAATTATCTAAACTAGAAAACCCTTATTGTCAAGACGTTATTAACGGCAAATTACCTTTAACCATAGGTGGTGGCATTGGGCAAAGCAGGCTATGTTTATACTTCTTAAACAAAATGCATATTGGCGAAGTTCAAGCGTCAGTTTGGGGCGAAGAAGCCGTTAAAGATTACGAAAAGAAAGGTATTAAACTTTTATAATATGTTTAGTAGAACGGTTGCCTTAATAGGCGAAGAAAGCTTAAATAAACTAAAAGGTAAAAAAGTTGCAGTTTTTGGTTTAGGTGGCGTTGGTGGTTACGCAGTAGAAGCCTTAGCAAGAAGTGGAATAGAAAACTTTTTGCTAATAGATAACGATACGGTTAATATTTCTAACTTCAATAGGCAAATTATTGCCACTAACGAAAACTTAAACAAAGAAAAAACTTTAGCACTAAAGACAAGAATTCTATCTATAAATAAAAATGCAAAGGTAGAAATTAAAAACCTTTTCTATTTGCCACAAAATTCTACTGAAATAGACCTTTCTACTTGCCACTACGTTATAGACGCGGTAGATACCGTTTCTGCCAAAATAGAAATTATTTTAAGGGCAAAAGAATTAGGTATCCCAGTAATTTCTTGTATGGGTACAGGTGGCAAATTAGACCCAACTTTACTTACTATTACCGATATTTATAAAACCAAAAATTGTCCGCTATCAAGGGTGATGAGAAGGGAACTAAAAAAACGCGGGGTAGAAAAGTTAAAGGTAGTTTATTCTTTAGAAGAACAAACTGGTAATTTAATAGAAACAGAAAATTTAATTAAAAAAGCCCCACCTTCTATGATATTCGTACCGGCATCGGCAGGGCTACTTTTGGCAAAAGAAGTTGTTTTAGATTTAATTAAATAGGGTGGTATAAAATGAAAATAACGCTTAATCCAGATAAAGAGACTGTAAAACTAATTAAAGAAGGTTTAGAAAGAACGGGTGGCTATTGCCCTTGTTTAAGAATTAAAAACGAAGATACTAAATGCATGTGTAAACAATTTAGAGAACAAATAAAAGACCCAGAGTTTGAAGGGTTTTGTCATTGTATGTTATATTATAAACAAAAATAGGAGGAAATTATGGCAGAAATTACCTTAACAAAACAAAATTTTGAAGAAGAAGTGTTAAAATCAACAAAACCAGTATTGGTAGATTTTTGGGCAACTTGGTGTGGCCCTTGCAGAATGATTGCGCCAATAGTAGAAGAAATTGCTAACGAATATCAAAATATTAAAGTTGGCAAAATTAACGTTGACGAACAAGAAAAACTTGCAATAGAATACGGTATTATGAGTATTCCAACCCTAATACTATTTAAAGACGGAAAGGAAGAAAAAAGAATTTTAGGGTACAGAGAAAAATCTCAATTAATAAAAGAATTTTCACTATAAAAGGAGAAAAATATTATGAAATATGTGTGTAACGTATGTGGCTACGTTTACGATGAAGCAGTAGGCGAAGCAGAAAACGGAATACCTGCAGGTACTTTATTTTCAGACTTACCAGAAGATTATGCTTGCCCACTTTGTGGCGTTGGCAAGGAAGACTTTTCCGTTGAAGAATAAGGAGTAAAAAATGAAGATTACCGAAAGTATTTTATACGTAGGTGTAAACGATAGAGAAGTAGATTTATTTGAAGGTCAATACGTTGTGCCAAACGGTATGGCGTATAATTCTTACGTAGTTATAGATAAAGATATTGCCGTTTTAGACACGGTTGATGGTAGGTTCACTCACGAGTGGTTAGACAACGTTGAAAAGGCACTAGACGGCAAAGAACCAACCTATTTAATAGTTCAACATATGGAGCCAGACCACTCTGCCAATATTTTGAACTTTACAAAAGCATACCCTAACGCAAAAATAGTAGCATCTTCTAAAGCGTTTGTTATGATGCAACAATTTTTTGGGGTAGACTTTGCCGATAAAAAGGTAGTTGTTAACGATGGCGATAAACTTTCTTTAGGCGAAAGGGAACTTTGTTTCTTTACAGCCCCAATGGTGCATTGGCCAGAAGTTATAGTTACTTACGATACTAAAGATAAAGTGTTATTCTCTGCCGATGGTTTTGGAAAATTTGGTGCGTTAGATGCAGATGAAGATTGGGCTTGCGAAGCAAGAAGATATTATATTGGTATAGTAGGCAAATATGGTGCGCAAGTTCAAGCCTTGTTAAAGAAAGCAAGCACGTTGCAAATAGAAAAAATTTGCCCACTACACGGCCCGATTTTAACCGAAAATTTAGGCTATTACTTAAATTTATATAATATTTGGTCTTCTTATCAAGTAGAAAGCGAGGGTGTTTTACTTGCCTATACTTCAGTTTATGGCAACACTAAAAAGGCAGTAAATATTTTAGCAGAAGAATTAAAGGCAAACGGCTGTAAAAAAGTTGTTATAACCGACCTTGCTAGAGACGATATGGCAGAAGCCGTAGAAGACGCTTTTAGGTATGGTAAAATTGTTTTAGCAACCACAACTTATAATGGCGAAATTTTCCCATTTATGAAGCATTTTATAGATGCATTAGTAGAAAGAAATTATCAAAACAGAACTATTGCTTTTATAGAAAACGGCAGTTGGGCGCCAGTTGCTACAAAAATTATGAAAGGTGCTTTTGAAAAGAGTAAAAACATAACTTTTGCAGAAAACAACGTTACAATTAGGTCTAGCGTGTCTAAAGAAAATATAGAACAATTAAAAGCCTTAGCAGAAGAATTGTGTAAAGACGACGCTAAAGATAATGAAAATATAAAAAAAAATGATTTAACGGCACTATTTAAAATAGGCTACGGTTTATACGTTGTAACTTCTTTCGACGGCAAAAAAGATAACGGCTTAATAGTAAACACCGTTGCACAAGTAACTTCAACGCCAACTAGAATAGCCGTAACAATAAACAAAGAAAACTATTCACACCACGTAATAAAGCAAACGGGTAAATTAAACGTAAACTGCTTAACTATAAATGCACCTTTTTCTATATTTGAAAAGTTTGGTTTTAGAAGTGGCAGAAACGTAAATAAGTTTGAAGGTGATAACGTAGTTCGTTCAACTAATAACCTAGTTTATTTGCAACAATACGTAAATGCATATATGTCTTTAGCAGTAGAAAATTACGTAGATTTAGGCACCCACGGAATGTTTATTTGTTCTATAGAAGAAAGCAAGGTGCTTAATAGCGAAAATACTATGACTTATACTTATTACCAAGAAAACGTTAAGCCAAAGCCACAAAAACAAAGCAAAAAAGCCTTTGCTTGCAAAATTTGTGGTTACGTTTACGAAGGGGAAAAAGTACCGGAAGATTTCATTTGCCCATTATGTAAACACGGGGCAAGCGACTTTGAAGAAATTTAAGTAGTTTTTATAAAATAACGATAAAAATAATAAAAAAAGAACTTTATCTTGTAGATAAAGTTCTTTTAATTTACTAATAAAAAATTATTTAATTTCAACACCAGAAGGGCTAAACATATAAACGTCTTTACTCATTTCGTAAACGCCACCTTCAAGAGTGTAAACAGCACCACTTAAAAAGTCTATAATACGAATTTGGGTTTCTGCTCTTAAACCTTCAAGGTGAACAACTGCGTTTTTGCCATTTTTAAGCGCGTCTATTATTTTAGAAACTTCTTCTAAACTGCTAGGCTTAAAAACGCTTAAAGGTTGGCTATTGTTTTCTGTATTAGCATTAACGTTTTGGCTTGGGGTATAAGAATCCCTTGCTTTTTGTTCGCTTTTTGCTCTTGAATCTCTTCCCATAAAATCAAATAAACCCATATTAATTTTTCACCTCGTAGTTTCTTTTTCCAAAAATAGTCGTGCCAAGCCTAATGGTATTGCTTCCATTTTCTATGGCTATTTTATAGTCTGCACTCATGCCAACGCTAAGGTAGGTAAAAGGCAAACCATCACTTTTAAGTTTATCATACAATTCACGCATTTGCAAGCACAAATTTTTAAGTAGGGCAGTATCTTCCGTTTTAGGTAGCATTGCCATAAGCCCAACTACCTTAATATTTGGTAGTTTTGTTAGTTCCATAACGCCGTCTTTAGCATTTTCTAAACTAAACCCACTTTTAGAAAGTTCGCCACCAATATTTATTTCAACCAAAATATCTTGGTAAACTTCTTTTTTTAAACACTCTTTGCTAATTTCTTGCCCTAAACGAATACTATCTACCGAATGAATTAAGTCTACCTTGCCAACCAAATATTTAACTTTGTTGGTTTGTAAATGCCCAATAAAATGTTGGCTTGCCCCGTTAATAAAAGCAGTTTTTTCCCTAAATTCTTGAACTCTGTTTTCTGCCACCACTTTTAGCCCGTTTGAAATTGCAAAATTAATTTCATCTACGCTAACCATTTTGGTAGCGCCAACTAGGGTAATAGGCTCAGCTAAATTATTACCATTTTTTATTTCTTCTAAAACTTTAAGTAAATTTTCTTTAATCATTTTCACTTAAAAGGTCGTTCATATCGTAAAAACCACTATTTTTACCTTTTAGAAAAATAGAAGCCTTAATAGCGCCGTCTGCAAACAAAGCCCTGTCGCTCGCGTGGTGAGAAAGGGTAATAGTTTCGTTTTCGCCAATAAACATTACTTGGTGGTCGCCAACTATGTTGCCACCACGAATAGCGTGTATGCCAATTTCTTGTTTAGTACGTTTACCAACAACGCCACTTCTTCCGTAAACGTAGTTTTTGTCGGTTAAAACGTTTTTAACAGCATCTGCAAGCATTAAAGCCGTACCACTTGGAGCATCTACCTTTTTGTTGTGGTGTGCTTCGGTAATTTCAATATCAAAATCGCCTAATTTGGAAGCAACTTCTTTTACAGCCTTAATTAAAACGTTAACCCCTAAAGACATATTTGCAGACCTAAATACAGCAATTTTTTTGCTAGCGTCATCTATTTTAGCCAAATCTTCTTCTGTATAACCAGTAGTGCAGAAAACAACGCCACAGTTGTTTTTAATAGCAAAATCTAAAATATTATCTAATGAAGTTGGCCTAGAAAAGTCTATAATAACGTCTATTTTTTCGTTAACTTTACAAAAACAATCGTAAATAGGGAAGTTAGGGTTAGAAAAATCGTCTTTAATATCAATACCACAAACAAGTTTAACTTCTTCGCAGTTAAGTCCACTCTCAAAAACCTTTTTTCCCATTCTGCCTAACGCGCCACTAATTAAAACGTTTACCATAATTACTCCTTAACACTAAAGCCTAAATCTTTTAGTGCTTTAACCATAATTTTAGTATGTTCTGGTTCTAATTCCGTTAAAGGCGCTCTAACGATGCTACTGCCGTAACCTATTAAAGACATAGCCTTTTTTACTGGAATAGGGTTAACTTCAATAAAGCAAGCGTCAATTAAAGGAAGCAATTTTTCTTGTAAAATTTGTGCTTCTTTGTTTTTGCCTGCGTAGTAAAGCCTAGCAACGTCGCCAACTTGTTTTGGAGCAACGTTACTTGCAACCGAAATAAGCCCCATAGAGCCTATTGAAAGCATTGCAAGATTAAGGTTGTCGTCGCCAGAATAAAGGGCAGTTTTGCCCCTAATTAGCCTTGCAGTTTCGCAAATTTGTTCCATATTACCACACGCTTCTTTAACACCGCCAATGTTTTTATGTTCTGCAATTCTAGCCATAGTTTGTGGTAAAATGTTAACGCCCGTTCTTGCAGGAACGTTATAGCATAAAACGGGAATATTAACTGCGTCGCAAACGTCGTTATAATATTTAATTAAGCCGTTTTGGGTACATTTATTGTAGTAAGGTGTAACAACTAAAAGCCCGTCTGCCCCAACTTTTTGGGCAAAAATGCTTTTTTCAATAGCCGTTTTAGTGCAGTTAGAACCAGTGCCTAAAATATATTTTGCTCTACCTGCAATTTTATCGTAAGCAAACTTAGCAATTCTATCGTATTCGTCGTGGGTAATAGTAGGGGTTTCACCGGTAGTTCCTAAAACTACAAGTGCTTCAATGCCGTTTTCTATTTGATATTCAATTTGTCTAGATAAAGCATCGTAATCAATGCCGTCTTCCGTAAACGGAGTAATTAGGGCAGTACAAGTACCCTTAAAAATAATATCGTTCATAATGTTCTCCAAGGCAATAAATTTTTTTAGCCTTCGTATTGATTTCTAACAACGTCTAATTCCATTGCTTTTTTAGCAATTTGAACTGCGTTTGTTGCAGCACCTTTTCTAATGTTGTCTGCAACAACCCACATATTAATACCGCTTTCAACCGTATCGTCTAATCTAACACGGCCAACGAAAACTTCGTTTTTGTTTTCTGCAGTAAGTGGCATAGGGTAAACTAGGTTAGCAACGTCGTCTTGTAAAACAACCCCTTCAGCATTTGCTAAAACCTTTTTAACTCCTTCTAAAGTGCAAGGTTTTTCAAATTCAAGGTTAATAGATTCGCTGTGTCCGTAGTAAACAGGTACACGAACGCAAGTAGCAGTAACCTTAATGTTTTGGTCGTTCAATATTTTTTTGGTTTCAAAAACCATTTTATCTTCTTCTTTGGTGTAGCCGTTATCTAAGAAAACGTCTATATGAGGAATACAGTTGCCGAAAATAGGGTAAGGGAATTTTTGTGGTGCTTCACCGCAAATGCCACCTTTAAGGTCGTTAAACCCTTTAACGCCAGCCCCAGAAACTGCTTGGTAAGTAGAATAAATAACACGTTTAATTGTAAATGCTTCGTGTAAAGGTTTTAAGGCAACCATTGCTTGAATAGTAGAGCAGTTAGGGTTAGCAATAATATTTTTATGCCATTTAATATCTTCTGCGTTACATTCTGGAACTACTAGTGGAACGTTAGGGTCCCTTCTCCAAGCGCTAGAATTATCTACAACTAAAATGCCGTTTTTAGCAAAGATAGGTGCAAATTGTTTACTAACGTCGCCACCAGCAGAGAATAGAGCAACGTCGATTTTATATTTCAAAACGTTTTCTTCGGTCAATTCAATTATGGTGTGTTTTTTACCCATAAAATCAATTTCTTTACCTGCTGATTTCTTAGATGCAAATAGGTAATAATTTTCAACGGGAAGTTTTTCTTCTGCTAAAACTTCTAAAAACTTATTACCAACCATACCTGTAGCGCCAACAACTGCAACGTTATACTTTTTCATTTTTAAAATCTCCTAAATACGTAAATTTTTGTAGTTACGTAAAGTAACTACGTGGTGTACGTTTAATATAATATCAAAGTAAAATAAAAAAGTAAAGTTTTTTTAAGATTTATAGCAAATTTAATTGTAAAATATTTAAATTTAGTATAATATATAAATTAGTTAAATAATGCGGTAGTTTTGCAATTTTTAGGGCTACTTGCTTTAGGAGATAGAAATGGCTAAAAAAATGGGGTTTGTAGATAGGTTAGTTTTAGGTGCAGAAAAGTCCGAAGGCTATGCAAGGGCATCACTTCCATCTAATAGATGGGAACTTTTTTGGGATATTTTAAAGGGAAGTTTTTGGAGATTAGTTTTAATTAACTTACTAATCGTATTATTTTTAATACCTTTATTCGCTCTTTTAATACTTCATAAAATTGCTTTGTCTGGCATGGGGGCAATGGGGCCTTTTAATCAAGTTTTTGGCGTGGGGTACCAAGGTGTGCCAAACATGAATGGTTTTGCCGAACAAATTTCATTTAACGCAACAACAAGTTCTTTGTTGTTTCTGCCATTAACTGCTTTTTTCGTTTCAATATCATTAGCCGGTGGTGCTTATATAATGAGGAATATCGTGTGGACAGAAGGTATTTTTGTTGCTAACGATTTTTGGCGTGGTATAAAAGAAAACTACCTTAAAATGTTAATGATTTCTTTAGTATATTCATTAGTTTTTTATATTTCAACCATAATTTTAGGTTTTATAAGCCAAATGTCTGCACTTCAAGGTGGAAGCGTATTATTAACCATATGTGAAATTATAGTATATCTTGTTATGATTTTATATACTATTATGAGCCTGCACATGGTAACTATGACTGTAACCTACGAACTACCAATTAAAGCATTGTTTAGAAACTCTGCTATAATAACCATTGGTTTAGCTCCACAAAATTTATTCTTTTTATTTTTAGGTTCGTTGCCTTTCTTAATTATGGGCTTGGGCGAATTTTTTGAAGGTATTGGCTACGTAATATTAGTTTTAATTTCTTTTTCATTGTTTTTACTTGTTTGGACAAACTATTCTCAATGGGTATACGATAAATTTATTAACGATAAAGTACCAGGTGCAAAGAAAAATAGGGGTATTTACGAAAAGATTAAAGGAGATGAATCGGAATCTATTAGAAAACATAAAGAACAAATAATCTTAGCACAACATACAGCGCTTAACTCAAGACCTATTAAACCTATTACAGACGATGAATTGCAGTTAGCCGAACTTCCTACTTCGTTCAGTAGAAAAGATTTAGAAAAATTACAAGCAAGTAAACAAGCAATTTACGACGACCACGATAGGTACGTTGAAGAACATAAAAACGACGAAAAGTATAAGTTAACAGAAGATGAAATTGCTTTGAAAAAAGTGCAAGATGAAAAGGCTAAAAGAATAGAAAAAGCAAAGAAAGAACTTGCAAAAAGAAATAAAAAATAATTAACTAGACGCCTTTATTATAGGCGTCTTTGTTGCAATAAAATAAAAGGTAAAAAAATGAACAAACTACTTAAAACGTTAATTTTAGAAAACCAGTTAACCTTAGCCGTTTTAGACACGACTGAAATGGTTAACGACGCAATAAAAATACATAAATTATCACCCGTTTGTGCAGCAGCATTAGGCAGAGCATTAACCGTTTCTACGTTTATGTCTTCAAACTTAAAAAACCAAATAGATAAACTTTCCGTAACCATAGCAGGCAACGGCGTAGGTGGAAAAATAACCATTTGTGGCAACGGTAATTTAGATATGCGTGGTTATATAGATAACCCCCAAGTAGATTTACCTTTAAGAAAAGACGGCAAGTTGGACGTAGGCAGTTGCGTAGGCAAAGAAGGTAGGTTAACTATAACTAGAAGTATGGGGTTAAAAGAGCCTTATTCTGGCAGTAGTAGGTTAGTAACTGGTGAAATTGCCGAAGATTTTACTGCATATTACGCACTTTCAGAACAACAACCAACGGCAATAGCGTTAGGTGTAAAAATAGGTAAAGATTTAACTTGCGTAGGCGCAGGCGGGGTAATAATTCAAGCCTTGCCGGGTGCAAGTGAAGAAAATTTAATTAAAGCCGAAGAAGTTATGCAAGGGTTAAAAAACGTTTCTACCTTAATAGAAGAAAAGGGCGCAGAAGGTGTGTTAAAATCTCTTTTTGGCGATATAAGTTATAACGAATATAACCCAAAATATAATTGCTTGTGTTCTAAAGAATATATAGAAGGTGTTTTAATTTCTTTAGGCAAGGCAGAATTGCAAGATATTATTAAAAAAGAAGGTTCAGTAAAGGTAAGTTGCCAATTTTGTAACACTACCTACGAATTTAACGAAGAAGACGTTTCAAAATTATTTTAATTTTTTATGGAAAACAAGGTTTTACAATTCGATAACAGCATAGAAAGATACAGAAGTTTAGCGTTTAACCGTTTAGATAACGAAGATTATATTGGTGCGTTAGATATGCTTTTTTCTGCATTAAATAAGGAATATTCGTTAGAAATTATTAAAGATATTGCCGTTGTTTATGCGAATATGGAACTTTACGAACTTTCTAATAGATATTGGTTTACCTATCTTCACAAGGCAAAAAAAGAAGATATAGGCATAGCTTTAGAAGAAATTGCCTTTAACTATTTTTATATGGATAATCTTTGGGCATCAAGTTATTATTTTAACAAAAAAATAGAGTTCGACGGGCAAATTAGCCGAGATAATATTCCAGATGAAATAGTTAAACACTTTGCAGAATCAATAGATATTAAAGATAAGTATAAAATAGCATACCCTTTTGAAGAAACGGATTATACCGAAGAACTTAAAAAAGGTCGTACGGCAATAGCGCTTGGAGATTTAAGAACGGCAAAGAAAACCTTTAAAAAAGTTCCTAAAAAAAGCCCGCAAGGTTTTGAAGCAGAAAAAGAACTTGCCGTTGCCGAGTTTTTAAGTGGAGACGTTGAAAAGGGCATAGAAATCACCAGAAAATTAATAATAGAAAATGGCGAAAGTTGTGCTTTACTTTGCAATTTAAGCAGTATGTATAAAAGTAAAGAAGATAAAGAAAAAGCCTTATATTACTACAAAAAAGCACTAACTTACCCTAAAAAGCAAGAAGAAGATACCTATAAATTAGCAACCTGCGCCTTAGAAAATGAAGACCACGAAAAAGCAGTAGAATTATTAACGGAAATATTAAAAGAAAGGGGCTTAGACGTTAGGTTAACACACCTTTACGGGTTAGCGCTATTAAATTGTGGTAAGCTAACTGAAGGTGCAAAAGAACTTAACGAATTATATAGAATAGACCCAACTAATTTAACTAATAAATACTTTGCAAACCTTGCAAATAAAATGGTAGACGGGGTAGATACAAAAGGCTTAACACCATTTTTATACAACGGCGAAATACCTTATAAAGAAGGTAATAAAAGGCTTTCTATAATAGGAAAAGTTGTAGAATACGACCAACTTGCAAGGGAAAAAGAACTTAAAAAACCATACGTTAACGAAAGTGTTAAGTGGGGTTTAGAAATGGGGGAAGAAGAAGTTGCAAAGGCGTGTATTTTTATACTATCAAGCAGTACTAATAAAGAAAACATTAAATATTTATTAGATAAATTGTTAGACGACGAGTTTTCTGCCGACGTAAAAAGCATAATAATTTTTATGCTAGTATTAGCAGGCTGTAAAAACAAAATGGGGGTTGTTTCGGGTGGTTATTATACAACCTTTAAGCCTAAAAAACTTCCTTTTGAAAATGAAGAAAAAGGCAAGCCGTTTGAAACGGCTTATGCGCTATGTTTATCTAGGTTAGCGTTTACGGGTTTTAATTCTTTTAACCAGTTGGCAATAGAAATAAACAAGGCTTATAAGACGCTTAAAAATTATGAAAATATAGAAAATTTAACAAAAGAAATAGCCGTTGTTTGCACGATATTAAGCGATAGTAAAAAAATAAATACTCACTCTGCTTGCAGAATTTTTAACGCAAAAGAAGATAGGGTAAAAGAGATATTAAATTATATAAAAAGTAGAGATTTATTATGATTAAAATTATAGATTTAGATAAGGCTTTCGATAAGTTTATTCAAGGTTTCGTTTATGAAAATATTGGCAAAGTAAAGCCAGAAGAAATAGAGAATAAAATACCAGAATTATATAGTGAATTCGCAAGTAAAAACCTAACGGAATTAGATGGCGAAAGCCCTTTAACGTACTATGCGAAATTCAGTACGGAAGAATTGTTAAAAGCACTTTATACTCATATAGAAAAAGGCGTTTCGGTAAGCGATTTTTTAATTGAAGAATTAACTAAAAAAGAAGACGTTGAAAGTAAGGTTGCAACCGAAATTTTAAAAGATAATTTAGAAGAATATACAACCTATTTATTAAACATTTTAGTAGATAAAAAAAGTAAGTTAGCCCTTTCTAGATGTTTAGAATTCGTGCTATACGATTATAGCGAAACTATAAGGGAATTAGCAATAGAACTACTTAAAGAATACGCCAACGAAGTAAAAGAACAAGTGCTTGTTGCATATAAAGAACAAACTGAAGAAAAAAGGGTTTATTTAACAGAAATTTTAAGTTGCGCTAGCTTTGACGATAGAGTTTTTAATATATTGGTAAACGAATTTGTTAAGAACAGAAATAACGTTCCACTTTACGCTGGTTATTTGGCAAAATACGGCGATAAAAGAGCCTTGCCTTTTTTATTAAAAGTTATAGAAGATGAAAAAATTAGTTATGCCGACTTTGAAGAATTACGTTTTGCCATAGAAGCGTTAGGTGGCGAATACGATAAGGAAAGAAATTTTTCTTACGATAAGTTTTTTAAAAAAATAAAAGGTGAAAAGTAAGGTATAAAAAACACCCGCTTGCTAATAATTAATATTAAAAGCAAATAATATAAAAAGCAAAACGGGGGTTAAAAATGAAAAAGAAAAACAAAAAAAATAAAGGTGTTATAAAACTAACGGACGAGCAGTACAACAATTATATTATGGCGCTTAAAGATGAACGCCCACCAAAAATAGTAGAAGAAACACAAGAAAAGTAATAAAAATTAGCAAACAAATAGCAATTAAATTAAACGTTAAAATTTCGCCTAAAATCTTGGGCGGAATTTTTTTATTGTTTTTTGTTGTAAAAACGTAAAAATAATGATATAATAAAAAAGATTTTTCAAAACAAAGGAAACATATTATGGTAGAAATCAAAGAAGTGTTAACTAAAAAAGACGTGGCAAAGTGGGCAAAATATCCATTAGAATTATATAAAGATTGCCCTTATTACGTTCCTAACTTCCGTTCAGATGAAAAAGAAACTTTCGACCCAAAGAAGAATTTAGACCTAAAACATTGCGATATTAAGGGTTATTTAGCATATAAAGATGGAAAGTTAGTTGGCAGAATTTTAGCAATATTAAACCATAAATACAACCAATTAAACAATGCAAAAACAATACGTTTTTCTAGGTTTGAATGTATTAACGATATAGAAGTTTTCACCGGTTTATTAGGCGCAGTAGCAAAATACGGCAAAGAAAACGGTATGGAAGTTATGCACGGGCCTTGGGGCTTTAACGATACCGACAGAGAAGGTATGCTAACTTTCGGTTTTGATGAAAGAAGCACCTACGCAACTAACTATTACTACCCATATTTTGCAGAAAACATGGTAAAACTTGGCTTTGAAGATGAAAGTAAGTGGGTAGAACGCCGTTTTTCTATTAAACCATACGAAAGAATTTATACCGTTGCAGAAAAATTAAAGAAAAGGCAAAAGTTAGTAGATATTGCAGAAACAATGTCTGTTAAAAAAATAATTAAACAATACGGCAAAAAACTTTTTGACACTATTAACGATGCTTACGGCCATTTAGACGGCTACGTTCCATACGACGATGAAATGAGAGATAAAATTCTTTCACAATTCGGTACTATTGTAAATAGCAGGTATTTAAGCGTTTTAGTTAACGAAAAAGATGAAGTTGCAGCATTTGGCGTTGTTTTCCCATCAATATGCAACGCGCTAATTAAAAGTAGGGGAAGGCTATTCCCATTTGCATTTATAAACTTGTTAAAATCTATTAAAAACCCAACTGAATTAGAAATGGCTTTAATAGGCGTTAAAAAAGAATATAAAAATTCGGGTATAAATTCTATTGTAATTGCAAGAATTATGAAAAACGTTGTAGAAGACGGCATTACTAACATAGAATCTAACCCAATGTTAGAAACCAACTTTAATATTCAACAACAATGGAAGTTTACAGAAAACAAAATTGTTAAAAAGCGCCAAACTTATAAAGTAAATATTAAAGATTTTATTAAAGAATAAGTAAAAAAAGTATTAGTCGTTTGCAAAAAGAAAGCAAACGACTTTTTATTTACAAAAAATTTGCTAAAAACAATAAAATTTCATTGAAAAATTAAATTAAAAATGTTATAATCTAAAAGCAGTATTTTAAATATTATATTATTAAAATAATATAGAAGGAATTTTTATGGAAAGAACAGAGTTAAAAAAGTTATTTTTAAGTGCAGAAGAATTTGGTAGCAAAACCGTTACTATAGCAGGTTGGGTTAAAACTATTAGAGATAGTAAATCTTTCGGTTTTATAATGCTTAACGATGGTTCTTATTTTAAGAACTGCCAAATAGTTTTCGATGCTAATAAAGTAAGCAATTTTGAAGAAGTAGCAAAACAAAACGTAGGTGCTTGCCTTAAAGTTACTGGCGAAGTTATTTTAACCCCAGAAAACAAGCAACCATTTGAAATAAATGCAAACGAAATAGAAATTTTAGGTGCATCTTCACCAGAATTTCCACTTCAACCAAAACGTCATACAATGGAATTTTTAAGAACGATTCCACATTTAAGGCCAAGAACGAATACTTTTAACGCAGTATTCAAAATAAGAAGTGAAATTTCTTTTGCTATTCATAAATTTTTTAACGATAGAAACTTCGTTTATATTCACACTCCAATAGTAACTGGTAGCGACTGCGAAGGTGCAGGCGCAATGTTCCAAATTACTACGTTAGATTTAGCAAACGTTCCAAAAGAAAACGGCGAAGTAGACTATAAGCAAGATTTCTTTGGTAAAAAAGCCAGCCTAACCGTAAGTGGGCAATTAGACGTAGAAAACTTTGCAATGGCCTTTGCAAACGTTTATACTTTTGGCCCAACCTTTAGGGCAGAACGTTCTAACACCGTTCGCCACGCGGCAGAATTTTGGATGGTAGAACCAGAACTTGCTTTCGCCGACCTTAGCGACGATATGGATTGTGCCGAAGCAATGGTTAAATTCGTTATTAATAGAGTTATGGAAACTTGCAAAGAAGAATTAGAATTCTTAAATACTTTCGTAGATAAAGGTTTATTAGCAAGGTTAAATAACGTTGTAGGCAACGAATTTAAGCGCTTAACCTATACCGAAGCAATAGAAATTTTAGAAAAGGTTAAAGATAGGTTTGAATTCCCAGTATATTGGGGTGTAGACCTACAAAGCGAACACGAAAGGTATTTAACGGAAGAAGTTTTCAAAAAACCAGTGTTCTTAACTAATTACCCTAAAGATATTAAAGCCTTCTATATGCGCTTAAATGAAGATAATAAAACTGTAGCCGCAGCAGACCTATTAGTTCCAGGTATTGGCGAACTTATTGGTGGTAGCCAACGTGAAGAAAGAATAGAAGTTTTAGAAAAACGTATGGCAGAATGTGGCTTAAATAAAGAAGAATATAAATACTACTTAGACCTAAGAAAATATGGTGGTGTAATACACTCTGGCTTTGGTTTAGGTTTAGAAAGAATGGTAATGTACTTAACGGGCATTTCTAACATAAGAGACGTGTTGCCTTTCCCAAGAACTGTTGGAAACTTATAATTTTTAGGAGTCACTTATGAAAATTTTAGTAGATGCTTTTGGTGGCGATAATTCTCCAAGCGAAGTTATAATAGGTAGTATAGAAGCCTTAAACTCTAAAAAAGGGTTTGAAATAGAGTTCGTTGGCGAAGAAAAGGCTATAAAAGAACAACTTAAAGGCTTAAAGTACGAAGAAAATAGGGTTAGCATATTAAACGCAACCGAAGTTATTACTTGCGAAGAAGAACCAACCCTTGCCATAAGAAAAAAACCAGAAAGTACTATAAACGTTGCCTTTAAGGAACTAAAAACCAACGAAGAAGCAAAGGCTTTCGTTTCGGCAGGTTCAACGGGCGCAGTATTAGTTGGCGCTACCTTAAAACTTGGTAGAATTAAAGGGGTAAATAGGCCTGCTTTATGCCCAATTTTACCTACTATAAAAGAAGATAAAAACGTAGTTTTATTAGATGCAGGCGCTAATGCAGACTGCAAGAGTATAAACTTAACCCAGTTTGCAACTATGGGTGTAGCCGTTGCAAAATGTTTAGGGGTAGAAAACCCAAAAGTTGCATTGCTTTCTAACGGCACGGAAGATAAAAAGGGCAACGAACTTAACCACGAAGTTTTTCCACTACTAAAAGAAATGAAAGAAATTAACTTTTGTGGCAACTGCGAAGCAAGAGATATTTTAACCGGCGAATACGACGTAATCGTTGCAGATGGTTTTAGTGGCAACGTAGCATTAAAATCTATGGAAGGCGCAGTTAAAATGGTGCTAAAAAGCCTAAAAGAAGCAATATATTCTTCTCTTAGTGGCAAAATAGGTGGTCTACTATTAAAGAAAAAGTTTGCAAAACTAAAAGATAAATTAGATTATAATAAAAAAGGTGGCGCGTTATTCGTAGGGGTAGAAAAATTGGTTATAAAAGCGCACGGCTCTTCTAAAAGAGATGCGTTTAAGAACGCAGTATTACAAGCCGCAACCTTTACAGAAAACGATATGGTTGGCAAAATTAAAGGTCAACTAGAAGGTGCTTTGGGTAACGAATAATGATTTTTGATATTGCAGAATGCGAAAGTAAATTAGGTTATACTTTCAAAAACAAAATGCTTTTACGCCAATGTTTTACACACGCATCTTACGCCCACGAACACGGCGAAAGCGACAATGAGTTGTTAGAATTTTTTGGCGATTCTATAATGCAGTTAGTAGTAACGGAATATCTTTATAAAAACGTTTATGGCGACGAAGGAAAACTAACGGAAATTAGAAAAGATATAGTTTCTAAAAACCCACTTTTAGTAGCCGTAAAAAAACTTGGCATTATAGAATTTATGCTTTTAGGTAAAGGGCAAGTACTATCTAATGAAAAAGACGAAAAGTTATATTCAAGTTTGTTTGAAGCAGTGGTAGCAGGCATTTACATAGATGGTGGCATAGTACAAGCCAGAAATTTTATAAAAAAGAACTTAATAGACGTTGTTTATAATAAAGAAAACAAGAAAAAAGTTAAAGAAATAAATTATAAATCGCAACTGCAAGAATACGTACAAGGCAAAAAAATGGGTAGTGTTTATTACGAAACTTTAAGTAAAACAGGCCCAGACCATATGCCAGAATTTAGGGTGGTGGTTACGTTAAATACTCAAACCCTTGCAGAAGGCAAAGGAAAAAGCATTAAACAAGCCGAAAATATGGCTGCAAAAAGTGCTTTAATTAAACTAAAAACAAGTAGGAGAAAGCCAAATGAATTTTGAAAAAGTAGAAATATTTGGGTTTAAATCTTTTGCAGATAAAGCAGAAATAAAGTTTGGTAACGGCATAACGGGTATTGTTGGGCCAAACGGCTGTGGTAAAAGTAACGTTGCAGAAGCAATTCGCTGGGTACTTGGCGAACAATCTGCAAAAAGTTTGCGTGGTTCAAGCATGCAAGACGTTATTTTTAGTGGAACGCAAAACAGAAAATCACTTTCTTATTGCGAAGTTTCGCTATTTTTTAACAACAGCACAAGAATGTTCAGCTTAGATTACGATGAAATAATTTTAACCAGAAAATTATTTAGAAGTGGCGAAAGCGAATATTTTATAAACAAACAACCTGCAAGGCTACGCGATATAGTTGAACTATTGCACGAATGTGGCATTGGTAAAGAAGGTTATTCTATAATAAGCCAAGGTAAAGTAGGCGAAATTATGTCTGCTAAACCAGAAGAAAGGCGTATGATTTTTGAAGAAGCAACGGGCATTTCAAAATTCAAAACAAGAAAGAACGAATCTGAAAGAAAACTAGAAAGAACTAGAGAAAATATTTTAAGGTATTCAGATATTTTAACAGAAATAGAAAACCAATTAGGGCCACTTGAAAAGCAAGCAGAAAAGGCAAAAGAATTTAATGAACTTTCTGCAATGCTTAAGCACCACGAATTAAATACTTACGTTGCAAAAGTAGAAGGTGTTGGCGCAGAAAAAGAAAAAATTAACGTTAGAATTAAGGGCTTAGAAGAACAAACTCTTTTGCGTCAACAAGAAATGGCAAAAGCCCAAATGGAATACGATAAAATTTTTGAAGAAATTACTAAGTCAGACGAAAGGCTTAAAAACTTAAACGATGAATTAACTTCTAAATTGGTATTAATAGAAAGAAGTTCTGGCACGAAACAACTTTTTGAAGAAAGAATTAACTACTTAAATTCTCAAATAGATAGAAGCGAAAAAGAAATAGCAGAAAACGTTAAACTAGTAAAAGATTGCAAGTCTACTATTAAAGCCACTTTAGAAGATTTAGAAACCCTTTCTACTTTACAAAAAGACTTAGAAAAAGAATACGAAAATTTAATAACGGAATTAACAAAAGTTAACGAAAAAATCTCTTTAACCGAAGAATTAACCAACAAAAACAGAGAAAAGGTAATAGAATCAATAGAATCTTTAACAGACGCTAAGGTTAATAAAGGCACGATGAGTATAGAAAAGAAAAGCCTTTTAGAAAAGTTAGAAGAAGTTAGCAACAAGTTAAACGATTTATTAGTTAAAAGAGATAATTTGTTCAACGAAAAAGAAAGGTGCGATAGTAATATTAACCAATTAGACCGTTCTGTTTACGAACTTAAAAACGCAATTAGTAATAAAGAAAACGAAGTAAGGGAAGGCAACGAAGCAGTTGCTAAAATAGACAATAAAATTTATACCCTTAACTCTACTTTGGCAACCCTTATTACTAAAGATAATTTTTATAAAAGCATTAAAGAAAATTACGAAGGTTATACCCAAGCCGTTAAACTATTGTTAACTAAAGGCAAATCTAACCCACAAATAAATAGTAAAATTAAGGGTGTCGTTGCAGAAATTATTAAAAGCGACAAAATGTTCGACGTTGCTTTAGAAACAGCCTTAGGTAACGCAGCGCAAAACGTGGTTACTGCTACAACGGAAGATGCAAAATATTTAATAGAATACTTAAAAGTAAATAAATTTGGTAGGGTAACTTTTTTACCAATAACTTCCGTTAAACCAAGGGAAGTTCACCCAACAATGCTTTTAGCCTTAAAAGATAAAGGCGCTTTAGGTATAGCAAGTAAATTAGTTAAATACGACGCTCAGTACGAAAATATAATTTCTAACCTACTTGGCAATACTTTAATAGTAGACACGTTAGAAAACGCAACCTATATTGCAAATAAATATCACTTTGCTTTTAAGATGGTTACGTTAGATGGCGACGTATTTAGTACGCAAGGCGCAATGACGGGTGGCTCAAGAAGAAACGAAGGAGAAGGGCTTCTTTCTGGCGACAGAAAAATAGAAGACAACCAACGTTTATTAGAAGAAAAGAGCAAGGAAATGGACAAACTAAAAGAAGAAAAAATTCTTTTAGAAAAATCAAGAGATAAAGCGTTAGACGAACTTTCTTTATTAAACGAAAGGTATAACGAAGCACGCCGTCAGGTAGTATTAGAAGGCGAAAAACAAGCCGTTGCCGAAAAAGGTTTAATAGATATTGGCAAAGAAATAGAAAATGCAGATGAAATTATAGAAGTAATAAACAATAAAATTGCTAAAATAGACGAAGATTATAAAGCCGTAATATCTGGCAGTAAGCAATTAGAAGAAAATAAACTTTCTGCAAAAGAAATTGCCGATAAAAACACCTTAGAATACGAAAATTTAAGAAAGAATAGAGATTTATTAACGGAAAAAATTACTTCTCTAAAAGTAAAAATAACCGAAACTAAGGGTGAAATTGCTTCTAAAACGGAAGAAAGAGATAGGCTTTTAGTGGTTATAAAAGAAGCCGAACAAACTAACGAAAGGTTAACTTCAAGTAACGATGACGCTAAGGGTATGATAGAGCAAATTAAGTTAGACAGAGAAAAAGTTGCCCTAACCCAAGAAGAACAAAACTACGTTAACTCTCTACGCGAAAAAATAGACGGAATTGAAAACGCTAAACTTTCGCTAAAAGAAAAATTAAATAAAAACGACGAAGTTAAAAAGCAAATTTCAACCGAAATTTCTAACTTAGCCGAAAAGAAATTTAACGAAGAAAACAACCTAACCAAAATAGATACAACCCTTGAATTTATGGGGCAAAGCATTTTTGAAGACTACCAAGAAACGTATGATTCAGCAGTTAAATATAAAGAAGAAGGGTACGATGCTAAGTTTGGCGAGCAAGAAATTGCAAGAATTAGAAGAAGACGTTCTTCATTAGGACCAATAAACGCAGCCGCTATTGAAGATAGCAAGGCGTTTAAGGAAAGGTACGATGAAATGACGGCTCAAAAAGAAGACCTATTAAAAGCCGAAGCAGACCTAAAACAAGCAATCGATACTATTAAAGGCGAAATGCTTACCCAGTTTGACGAAGGGTTTAAGAAAATTAACGAAAATTTCCAACAAATATTTAAAGAACTATTCGGTGGCGGTAGAGCAATGCTTGAACTAGATTATACCGAAGTAGACGACAAGTTAGAAGCAGGCGTAGAAATTATAGCCGAACCACCTGGAAAGAAACTACAAAAACTTTCACTATTATCTGGTGGTGAAAAGGCTTTAACGGCAATTGCAATTTTATTTGCTATTTTAAGGTTGCGCCCAATGCCTTTCTGCGTTCTAGACGAAATTGAAGCCGCACTAGACGAAGCCAACGTAGATAGGTTTGCAAAATATTTACAAAAATTCAGTAAAGAAACGCAATTTATTGTTATTACCCACAGAAAGCCAACTATGGAAATGGCAGATGCTCTGTTTGGTGTAACAATGCAAGAAAAGGGTGTTTCTAAAATGGTTTCAGTAAAACTTGCAGACGTTATGGAAATGGATATAGATAAGGCTATGTAGGTAAAATATGGGTTTATTTAGTAAATTAAAAAGTGTATTACAAAAAACAAGAGATGGTATTGCAAAAAAATTAAACGACTTGTTTGCAAAAAATAAACTTGGCGAAGAATTTTACGAAGAATTAGAAGATATTTTAATTTCTTCTGACGTATCGGTTGCAACCACTTTAGAGATTATAGAAGAAATTAAAGAAGTTGCTATAAAAGAAAAGGTTAAAGATAAAGATTACGTTTTAGGTTTATTAAAACAAGAACTTTTTGACACCTTAAACTATGCCGATGCGCTTGAAATAGAAAAACCAGCCGTAATAATGGTAATAGGCGTTAACGGGGTTGGCAAAACCACTTCTATTGGTAAACTAGCCTATAAATTCTCTAAAGAAGGTAAAAGCGTAACCATAGCCGCGGCAGACACTTTTCGTGCCGCCGCCTCAGACCAGTTAACCGTTTGGGCAGACAGAGCAAAGGTAAGAATAATTAAGCATACCGAAGGTGCAGATGCCTCTGCCGTTGTGTTTGATGCAATCTCTTCAGCAAAAAGCAAAAATACCGACGTGCTAATTATAGATACTGCAGGTAGACTACACGTAAAAACCAACCTTATGGAAGAACTTAAAAAGATGGATAGGGTTGTTAAAAGAGAATACCCAGATGCAAACTTCTATAAGTTAATTGTTTTAGATGCATCAACAGGGCAAAACGCAAAATCTCAAGTAGAAAGTTTTGCAGATGCCGTTGGTATAGATGGAATTATTTTAACTAAACTAGATGGAACTGCAAAAGGTGGTTTTATAATATCTTTATCTTATGAACTAGAAATCCCCGTGGTTTACGTAGGTACGGGCGAAAAGATAGATGATATAGAAGATTTTAATGCAAAAGAATTTGTAGAAAGTATGTTTTAATTAAAAAATAAAAGTTCGTAGTAACAACTACGAACTTTTTTATTGTTCTAAACCAACTAAAAAATCAATACTAACGTTAAAATATTTTGCTAATAATATAAGCGAGGTCATAGTAGGCTCTCTTAGCCCATTTTCCCAAAGACTTATAATGCCTTTGCTAACGCCAATTTGTTTAGCAAGTTCAATTTGACCAATATTATTTTCTATTCTTAATGATTTTAAATTTTCTTTAAACATATTCATATTATATATATTCTCACAATTGTAAGAAAAATACTTGACATCTTACAAAAGTAAGAATATAATTTTTATAGGCTTTTACCGTTTTATAAAAAACAAGGAGAAAAACTTATGAAAAAAAATGACATTTCGTTAAATTTATTTAGAAAAATTACAAATGTAACATTATTTGTATTTATGTGCCTAACTGTACTAACGGGCATTATTTTGTTTTCAGTTTCATTTACTACTAATAGTTGGGGTGAATTTATTGTTAATTATGGTACTCTATTTGGTGGTATTGGTTCTATATTGTTGGGCCCAATAGTTATTCAACTATTATGGCTTTCTAGCGATATATTTTTTAATTTTATTTTAGACGTTAAGAATATAAAAAATGCACAATTAGGTTTGCCAACAAGTGAATTAAGTCCACCTTTATTTCACAAAAATTGCCAAAAATCAGTAGGTATTGATAACGTTTATAGCGTATTTGAAAAAATTAAAAAATTCAAACTTCTTCTTGATGAAGGTATTATTACCGAAGAAGAATATGTTGAAATTAAAAATGAACTATTAAATAAAAAAGAAAAAGTTGGCAGTAAGTTTGATAAAGATATTGTAAAAATTAAACAACTAAAAACATACGTAGACGAAAAAATTCTTTCAAAAGAAGAATTTGACGACGAAAAAAATAAAATCTTAAAAAAGTAATATAATTAAGTAGGTCGGTAAGCCTAAAAAAGTGTATAGCATTAAATTGCTGTGCACTTTTTATAATTTTAATAGCAATTCAATATTGACAACTTATTTTTTAGGTATTATAATTTAAATATCTAAAGGAGTGTAATTATGGACTATAAACAAACTTTAATGTGGCAAGAAATAAACCAAACACCTGAAATCATGGCAGAAATTTTAGAAACTAATAAATATATGATGGAAGGTCTTGTAAGCACGATAAAAAAGAATAAGGCAACAAACTTCGTTGGTGTTGCAAGGGGTTCAAGTAATAATGCTTTAACCTATTTTAAGTACGTTTTAGAATATATGTCTACTTATACGGTTGGTTTATCTGCTCCAAGTATTATAACCCTTTATCACGGCAAAATTAACTTTGCAAATAGCGTTGTAATAGCGTGTTCTCAAAGTGGCACGGCAGAAGACGTTATTGAAGTAATAAAAAAGGCTAACGAGCAAGGCGCAATAACCATTGCCGTTACTTCTAATAAAGAAAGTCCTTTGGCAAAATGCGCAAAATTTCCACTATTAAACTGCTGTGGGGTAGAAAACTCTTTGGTTGCAACAAAATCTTTTAGCGCAGAAACGTTTATTTTATTGTGGCTAGCATCTGCACTTTCTGGCAATAGAGATAACTTAAAATTATTAAAGAACTTAAAACTTTACGTTAAACAGGCTATTCCACAAATAGAACTTTTAACTTCTGTTTATGCAGAAAAGTTTAAAAATATAGAAAAAGGTTTCGTTTTATCAAGGGGGTTAATTTACGGCATAGCATTAGAAAGTTCGCTAATGCTACAAGAAACGGCATACGCCAATATGCAAGGCTACCCAAGTAGCGAATTTTACCACGGCCCGTTAGCAATGGTTAATAAAGATACTCCCGTTATAATTTATTGCGCTAAATACGAAGGTGATGAAGAAATCCAAAGCAAAATTAGGGCAGACCAAATTAGGTTAATAGAAAGAATTTTAACCCTAAAAGCACCTGTATTATTAGTCACTAACGATTGCTTATTAACCGGCAGATTTTCTAGGTGCGACGACGCGTTGTTAAACTTTAGTTATCCAGAAGAATTTACCATTTTTGCATTTAGCATATTTGCACAAATGTTTGCTTGCAAAATTGGGTGTCTAAAGGGCAACGACCCAGATAACCCAAGGTCAATTCCAAAAAAGGCAGTTTCAATATAAATTGTATAAAAGAAAAAATGGCGTTAATTTTAACGCCATTTTTTAATTTGTAATAAATATTAATTCTTTTTCATTTGCCTTACGAAAAGTAAAATGGCAATTAGTAAAAATGCTATTGCATACCCTAACACGACTAAAAGGTTTGTAATATTAATTGTGCCTTTTGCGTAAATAGAAGTTTGCAATTCTACCGCGTGGTAAAAAGGTAAAAGTTTAGCAATAAATTCAAAAGCCCCACCAACCAATTTAATATCAAACCAAATGCCAGAAAGCCAAGCAGAAAGGTTAGTAAGTAGCGCACCACAAATTCCACCAACTTGTTTTTGGGTTAAAATACTGCCAAATAGTAGCCCTAAAGCAATAAAAAATATACTTATAGGCAAACTTAACGCTAAGCATAATAAAAGGTTAACGGTTATTTTAAGCCCTAAAACAATGCCAATTATAAAGCAAAAAACAACTTGTATAAACGCCACTAAAAATAATGGCAAAGAATAACCTAAAATAAAGTTAGTAGCAGTCATAGGGGTGGTGTAAAGCCTTTCTAAAAATGCACTTTCTCTGTCTTTAGCAATTAAAAAAGAAGAAAATAGGGTAATAAAAGAAAGCCCAAAAACAGTCATAGCAGGGGCAAGCCTACCAATTTCAAACATAGAAACGGGTATATTTGCTTGTATTGCAGAAAGTAAAAGTAATAGTACGGCAGGGAAGCCAAGCCCAAAAATTAAGGTTAAAGGGTCTCTAATAATTTCTTTTAACGTTCTAAAAGCAAAAGTAAAAGTTTTCATATTAGTTAGCCCCCTTAATAATTTCTATAAAAGCATCTTCTAAAGTGGTTTTATTGGTTTTTTCTTTTAACTCTTTACAAGTACCAACGGCAACTAAAACCCCGTTTTTCATAATGCCAATTTTATCTGCAAGTTTTTCTGCTTCTTCCATATAATGAGTTGTTAAAACTATTGTCATTTTGCCTTTTAACTCTAAAATATTTTGCCATAACTCGCTTCTACTAATTACGTCTAAACCTAAAGTAGGCTCGTCTAAAAACAAAATTTTAGGGTTAGATATAAGCGAAAGGGCAATACTTAACCTTCTTTTATACCCGCCCGAAAGTTTGCTTGCTTTTTTATTAGCAACCTCTTTTAATGCAAATTTTTCTAACAATTCGTTAACTTTTTTAACCCTTTCTTCTTTGTTAAAGTTGTAAATTCCACACACGAAATTAAGGTTTTCTAACACAGTTAAATTGTTTGCAATAGCCGTTTCTTGTGGGGAAACACCAATAATTTCTTTAACCTTTTTGCTTTCAGTTAAAATGCTGTTTTCAAGCAAATATGCGTTGCCATTTGTTGGTTTTGTTAAACAACATAAACATCTAATAGTAGTAGTTTTACCAGCGCCGTTAATGCCAAGCAGGGCAAATAAAGTGCCTTCTTCAATAGTTAAATTAAGGTTATTAACGGCAACAACGTCTTTATATTTTTTTGTTAAATTTTCTATTTTTATTGCTTGCATAAATTAATTATCTTCCTTTTCAAAAACAATGTGGCTAAAATTATTTAACGCGCTTTTAGGTGGTATGGCAATGCCTCTTTTTTCGTCGCCAAGTAAAATTAACGTGTCGCCCGGTTTAATGTTAAAAACTTCTCTTGCTTGTTTTGGTATTACAATTTGCCCCTTTTCGCCAACGGTTACAGTCCAAGCGAATTTTCCGTTAAGTTCCATAAATAATTCTCCTTATAGTATAAAAAGTAAGTTTTGTTATACAAATCATACCACAAAAAACCAACTATGTCAATTAAAAATAATATTCAATTAAACAAAAAAGGTGGTTAAAAAACCACCTTAAATTTTAGAAATATCTATTTTATCATCTACCTTGTCTTTGCCTTTTTTATCTTCTTTTTTATCCTTTTTTTCTTTTACTTTTTTATCTTCTTTTTTTGGTTTATCTTCTTTTAGTTCTTGCTTTTTATCTTTAGGCTTTTCGGTAGGTTTTTCCTTGTCTTTTTTATCTTCTTTCTTATCTGCTTTTTTATTGTCTAACTTGTCTTTTTCTTTGTCTTCCTTTTTATCTTCTTTTTTGTCTAATTCTTTCTTGTCTTCAGGGAGTTTTTTGTCGTAGAAAATTTGTTCTAAATCTTTATATTGTTGTTTGGTTAGTTTATAAGGTTTAGCAAAGAACTTAAATTGTCTTTCAATAAAAATGCCGTTAAGTAGTGCAAAGCCAAAAGCAAATATTAAACCAGAATTAGTAATTGCTAAATTAATATCTGCACCACCAAAAATTAAACCTGCAACGCCTACCATATAAAAAAGCCAAGCAATAAAAGTAAAGATAATTAAAACGGCTAAAATTATGCTAATAGTTCTAAAAACAATTCTTAAATATCTGTTTCTAAAAATCATAAGAAAAATAGCAAATAAAACATCTAGTAATAGGGTGCAGTAGAAAATTAGTAGCGAATAAGATAGTATAAAGTAAGTAGGTACCATTAAGCCTTCGCCAAGCAAAACGCCAATGCCGTCTTTAGCAATAACTGCAAAGTAGTTATAAATAGTTCCATCGCCAATTACAGGTAGTAGTTGGTAAGTAAACACAAGTTCACCACTAACGGCAAACGGAACAAATAACGTTATAGCGAATATAACGATAGACCAAATTAGTGCACCAATGCAAGATGGAATAGAAACGTAAAACCAATTTTTATTCATAATAATACCTTTATTTAAAAACCTTTCTAATAGTTAAAGTGTTCATAACCCTTTCAATAATAGCAGGGAAATGCCCGCAAACGTACATTAAATTTTCATAAAATTCGTTTGAAGGGTTGCCGTAGATATCAGTTACCCCTTTAATCATAACGAAAGGAACTTTATTAGCAGTACAAACTTCACCAATAGCGCCACCTTCCATATCTCTTAAAGAACAGCCTAATTTTTTAATTAAATCAATATCTTTCGGGTCAAACGAAAACCTATCTGCCGTAGCAAGATTACATTTTTTCAAAAAATTAATATCTTTTGCATGGGCGTTAAAATAAATTCCGTTATAATCTTGTAAATAACCAACGGGAACAGGGTCTATGCTAGATAAATCAAAGTCGAATTGGCAACATTTTTCAATAATCATAAAATCTGCCACTTTAATAGAATTATCTATGCCACCAGCCGTACCGAAATTTAATATGTATTTAGGGTTAAATTTATCTATTAAGCATTGAGTAGCCATACCAGCGTTAACCTTTCCAATGCCCGAAATAACTGCAACAACATCTTCACCGAAAAGAGTACCGGTATAACCTTCTTTTCCGCAAATGGTAATAGGTTTTCTGTTAATAATATTGTCGAAAACAAACTTGCTTTCCTTTTCCATTGCAACAACTATGCCAACCATAAAATCACCTAAAAAAATCTTTTTTTTAATTTTATCATACTGAAATATTTTTGTCAATATACCGAAATCATAACGAAATAGAATATAAAACCGACATAATTTTATATAAAAATAATTAAAAACTTGGTATATTTATTAATAATATTAATAAAACATTTACAATTTTTTTAAATTGTGCTATACTTTATTAAAAGTTTTAAATAAAAGTTATACTTTAAGGAAGACGGAAATGGAAAAAAGAAATTTAACACTTTTAACAGACTTATATCAATTAACAATGATGAACGGCTATTTTAGGTATGGCAAACAAGAAGAAGTTGCCGTATTCGACGTGTTTTTTAGGCAAAACGGAATGATAACTTATTCTTTAGCCTGTGGCTTAGAACAAGTTGTAGATTACGTGTTGAACTTAAAATTTGGCGAAGAAGAAATTTCTTACTTAAGGTCATTAAACGTTTTTAATGAAGAATTTTTAAATTACTTAAAAGATTTTAAATTTACGGGAGATATATACGCCGTTCCAGAAGGCACGGTTGTGTTCCCGGGTGAACCAATATTAACGGTAAAAGCGCCAATAATACAAGCGCAATTAATAGAAACGGCAATTCTAAACATAATGAATTTCCAAACGTTAATAGCATCTAAGTCGGCAAAAATAAATTACGCCGCTAAGGGCGATACCATTATGGAATTCGGCTTAAGAAGAGCGCAAGCCCCAGATGCAGGTATTTATGGTGCAAGGGCAGCAGTTATAGGTGGTTGCGCATCAACTTCTAACGTTTTGGCTGGCAAATTGTTCGATATTCCAGTTTCAGGCACACACGCTCATAGTTGGGTAATGAATTTCAAAGACGAATACACTGCCTTTATGGAATATGCAAAAACTTACCCAGATAACACTTTGTTGTTAGTAGACACCTTCGATACCTTAAAAAGTGGTGTTCCAAACGCAATAAAAGTATTTAATTGGCTAAAAGAAAATGGCCATAAACCAAGGGGAATTAGGTTAGACTCTGGCGACTTAGCGTATCTATCTAAAAAAGCAAGAAAAATGTTAGACGATGCAGGGTTTGAAGATACAATTATTTGTGCTTCTGGCGATTTAGATGAAAAATCAATAGACTCTCTAAAACACCAAGGCGCAAAAATTAACACTTGGGGCGTAGGCACAAAACTAATTACTAGTGCAGATATGCCTGCGTTAGGTGGTGTATATAAACTTTCTGCAGTTTTCCAAGATGGCAAAGAAATTCCAAAAATAAAGGTTTCAGATAACGTTGCAAAAATAACCAACCCAGGCTTTAAGAATATTTATAGGGTATACGATAAGGCTACTGGTAAAGCCGAAGCAGACTGCATTTATTTAAGAAGCGAAAAGCCTGTAAACGAAAAAGAACCATTAATTTTAACTCACCCAATAGAAAGGTGGAAGAAAATTATATTTACCAATTACGAAATTAAAAGTTTACAAAAAGATATTATTAAAGATGGTAAATTAGTTTATAAAATGCCAACTCTAAAAGAAATTAAAGCGTATGCAAAGCAAGAACTTGAAAGTTTTTGGGATGAATATAAAAGGTTAGATAGTCCACACTTATTCAAAGTAGATTTAAGTGATGAACTATACGAACTAAAAAGAAGAATGTTAACGGAAATTAGGGGCGAAAACAACTAATTTAGGGGTAGTAAGTGGAATTAACTAAAAGAAAATACCACAAAAAACAGGTAGAAGAAATTTTAACTACAATAAAAAGCGAGTATGAAAGCCAAATTCTAGAAAACAAGCAAACTATAGAAGAATTAAAAGCAGAAAACGAAAAGTTAAAGGCTCGTTTGCTTTCTTTTGAAGAAAAAGAAAAAAGTATTGTAGAAGCCGTTAATACGGCGCAAAAAAAGGCAGAAGAAATTGTTGCTTCTGCTAATCTTCACTATGCAATGGAAATAGAAAGGCTAAAAAACTTTTCTTCTAAATGGAAAGAATATTTTAATTACATAGCCGAAAAATACCCGTATTATCCTGCGCTTACGCAAGCAAGAGAAATTTCTTCTAAATTAAAAGAAATATTAAAACAAAAAGAAGAAACGGCAATTAACGAGTTAGAAAATTTACTACCAAACAACAATAAAAAAACAGACCAAAAAGCGCCTTTCGACCCTAAAAAGAAAATAGAAGAATACGTTAACTCAACTGAAAACGGGTTCGATTTAGATAAAGTGTTAAACCCAGGCGAACTACATTTGGAGGATTTATGCAAGGAATTAGGACTAATGGACGAAGAGTAAAATTTAACGTTTGGCATTTAATTTTAGCCCTTTCGCTTGTATTAGTAGACCAATTAACCAAAGTTATATTTAGGAACTTAAGTTTAAATCATGGTTGGCAATCTACTTGCATAATACAAGACTTTTTCTATTTTGATTACACTTTTAACACGGGCGCAGCATTTAGTTTTTTAAGTGATGCACCTTGGGCGCAAACCTTTTTTAAGGTGCTAACCATTGTAGCCTTAATAGGTTTTTATGCTTATTACGTAGTTTTATCTAACGGCAAAAATTACGTTGGAAGAATTGCAATGCTACTAATTATTTGTGGCGCAATGGGCAATTTAATAGATAGGTTTGCCTATAACGGAGTTGTAGATTTTATTAGTTTTATATTCTGGGGCAACCCTTTTGCAATATTTAATTTAGCAGATAGTTATTTAACCATAGGGGTAATTTTAATAATAATACATTTGTTGTTTTTAGATAAAAACGCAGTTTTTAAGGGTGAAAAAGTTGAAAAAAACAATTAACGTTACCGAAAACTTTAACGGCATTAGAATAGATACTTTTTTAAAAGAAAATACCGATTTAACCCGTTCGCACCTAAAAAAACTTTGCGATGAAGGTTGTGTTTACCTTTGTGGCAAACAAGTAAAAGCAAATAAATGTGTAAAAACGGGCGAAGTTGTAGAAGTAGAAATTCCCGAAATAAAACCACTAAATATTGAAGCGGAAAATATTCCGTTAAAAATAGTTTACCAAGACGAAGATATTGCCGTAATAGATAAACCACAGGGTATGACGGTGCACGCGGGCAACGGCAACACGGAAAGCACTTTGGTAAACGCGCTATTATATCATTTAGATAATCTTTCGGGTATAAACGGGGTAATAAGGCCGGGCATAGTTCACAGAATAGATAAAAACACTTCTGGGCTATTAGTAGTTGCTAAAAACGATAAGGCGCATTTATTTTTAGCCAAGCAGTTAGAAGATAAAACTTGCAACAGAACTTATATTGCTTTAGTAGAAGGCGTTATAAAAGAAGAAGACGGGCATATAGAAACTTTTATTGGCAGAAGCGAAAAAGATAGAAAAAAAATGGCAGTTGTAAAACAAGGCAAACTTGCCATTACCGACTATAAGGTGTTAACTCGGTACGAAAATTACACTCTTTGCGAATTTAAGTTAAAAACGGGTAGAACTCATCAAATAAGGGTTCACGCAAAATATATTTCTCACCCAATAGTTGGCGATAAAGAGTATGGGTATAAAACGCAAAAATTTAAATTAGAAGGGCAACTTTTACACGCCCATAAATTAGAGTTTATTCACCCAAAAACAAAAGAATTGGTTAGTTTTACTAGTGAACTACCTAAACATTTTGAAAACGTATTAAAAAAACTAAAAGAGATTTAAGAATTAAAAATAAGGAAAAAGAAAAATGGCAAAACCTTTAGTGGCAATAGTAGGAAGACCAAACGTAGGAAAATCTACTTTTTTTAATAAAGTAGTAGGCAAAAAATTATCTATTGTAGAAAATATACCAGGCGTTACGAGAGATAGGCTTTATGCAGATGCAGAGTGGTGTGGGCATCACTTTACCTTGGTAGATACAGGTGGTTTAGAACTAAAATCTACCGATGAAATGTGGCATCATATTAAAAAACAAGCAGAAATTGCAATAGAAACGGCAGACGTAATTATATTTTTTACCGACTCTAAAATGGGCTTAAATGGTGGCGATGAAGACGTAGCGCTAAAACTACGTAAATCTGGCAAACCCGTTGTTTTAGCCGTTAATAAATTAGACGAATATAAACCAGAAAAATTATACGACTTTTATAGTTTAGGTTTAGGCGAGCCTTTTGGCATATCTTCAGAACACGGCTTAGGCATTGGCGACTTGTTAGATGAAGTAGTTTCTTTAATAGATAGTGCAAAAGAAGCCGAAGAAGATAATAGTATAAAAATTGCCGTAGTTGGCAAACCTAATGCTGGAAAGAGTAGTTTATGTAATAAACTTTTAGGCTACGATAGAACTATTGTTTCTAATATAGCCGGCACTACGAGAGACGCTATAGACACTAAATTTATTTTTGAAGACCAAGAATTCACCCTAATAGATACTGCGGGTATTAGAAAGAAAAAAGCCGTTGAAGAAGATTTAGAATATTATAGTGTTTTGCGTGCTTTAGGTGCAATTAGGCGTGCAGATATATGTATAGTAATGGTAGATGCAAAAGAAGGCTTAACCGAACAAGACGTTAAAATTTGTGGCTACGTTCACGACCAAGGTAAACCTTGCATTATTGCAATGAATAAATGGGATTTAGTTGAAAAAGATACTAACACTGCAAGCCAATACGACGTAAAGATTAAAGAAGACTTAAAGTTTATGGATTATATTAAAACCATTTACGTTTCTGCTTTAACTGGTCAAAGAACAGACAAAATATTAAAACAATGTATAAGCATTTTAGAAAATGCTAACAGAAGAATACCAACAGGTCAACTTAACGATTTAATTTTAGATTGCGTTAGGGTTAGCGAACCACCAAGTGTAAACGGCAAAAGGTTAAAAATAACCTATGCTACGCAAGTTTCAGTAGCGCCACCAACCTTCGTGTTGTTCGTAAACGAAAGTGCGCTAATGCACTTCTCTTACAAAAGATATATAGAAAATTGCATAAGGCGTGCCTACGATTTTACAGGTACACCTATAAGAATTGCCGTAAGGGAAAAGGAAGAAGATGAGTAATATTACTTTGTTAATAATTTTAGGCGTAGCAAGTTATTTTTTTGGCAACATAAACTGGGCGCTATTAATTTCTAAACTAAAAAAAGGCGACATACGAAAAATGGGTAGTGGAAACCCAGGTACGCTTAATATGAGTAGGAATTTCGGGCTTAAAATTGGGCTTTTAACCTTCTTTTTAGACGTTTCTAAAGGGGTTATTCCAACACTCGTTGCCTACCTTGTTTTAGTAGGCAGGGGCTACGTAGACGGCACTGAATTCCAACTTTTTGAACTTGGAATATATCTATGTGGTTTTTTGGCTGTTATGGGGCATATATATCCGGTAGTATTAAAGTTTAAGGGTGGCAAGGGAATAGCAACCACCATTGGCGTACTAATAGTAATAGAATCAGTTCACGGTATAAGTTGGGCAAGCGTACTAATTATGAGCCTAGTTTGCGCAGTAGTTTTTATTTATTTTACAGAATTTGGCGCAATGGGCTCTTTTATAGCAATAACTCCGCCCGCAATAGCAGGTGGAATAAGGCTATATATATATTATGGTACTAAACAAGGGTTAGAATCTATATTATATTTAATATGTTGTATGCTAATATTCTTAATATGTTTTTTCACTTGGTTTGCACACAGAAAGAACATAGATAGAATGTTAAAGGGTGAAGAACATCCAACTTCCATTAAACAAATGGTAATAAAAAACAAGGCAAAAAAACAGCAACAACAACTTGAACAAACCAACAAGGAAGAAAGTTCAAACAAAAAATAACAAAAAAATAAAAAGTTTTCATATTGCAAATAAACCTTTCATATATTACTTGTGTATATGGGAGGTTTTTTTATGGAAAAGTACGATATTTATAAAGATATATCGCAACGAACGGGTGGGGATATTTTTATTGGAGTTGTTGGGCCAGTTAGAACGGGTAAATCTACGTTTATTAGTAAGTTTATGGAACAATTAGTTTTGCCAAACATAAATAATAAACTAGCAAAACAAATTGCTACAGATGAAATGCCACAATCTGCAGACGGCAAAACCATTATGACAACTCAGCCAAAATTTATACCTGCAAATTCCGTTAAGGTGCAATTTAAAAACAAAGCAACGGCATCTATTAGGCTTGTAGATTGCGTTGGTTATATGGTAGAAGGCGCAACTGGGCATATAGAAGATAAAAAGCCACGCCTAGTTAAAACGCCTTGGAGTGAAGAAGAAATACCTTTTGAAAAAGCAGCAGAAATAGGCACGGAAAAGGTTATTAAAGAATATTCTACCATAGGCATAGTTGTAACGACAGACGGCTCTGTGTGCGACATTGACCGTGAAGGCTATATTCTGCCAGAAGAAAAGGTTATTAACGAACTAAAAAGTTTAAGAAAACCTTTTATAGTTATATTAAATAGTAAAAACCCAAACAGTACAGAGACTATTAAACTATGCGATAGTTTAGAAGAAAAATATGGCGTTTCCGTAATATGTAAAAACGTTTCTACCTTAAGGGCAGAAGACTTTAGCGAAATAATGGAAAAGGTGTTGTTTGAATTCCCAATGTGTAATTTTAACGTAAGTTTACCAAAGTGGATGCAAGCATTACCAGTTAATAACGCACTAATACAAGAAGTAATTTCTAACGTTAAAGAAAAAGCAGAAAATATGGCAAAAATGAAAGATTTTGCCGAAATAGTATCTCTTTTTGAAGAAAGCGAAAATTTTAATTCGCCAGAAATAGCCGAACTAAAACTTGGCGAAGGTGTTTGCGATTATAACCTTGTTGCAAAAGAAGGGTTGTTTTATAAAGTGCTATCAAAAGAGTGTAATAATAAAATTGAAGATGATTACGAGTTAATTAACTTTATAAAAACCTTCTCGGAAGAAAAAAGAAAATACGAAAAAATTAAAACTGCTTTGCAAGTTGCTGAAACTGACGGCTACGGCGTAGTTTTGCCAACTATGGAAGAAATGAATTTAGAAGAGCCTGTTTTAGTTAAACAAGGTGGTAAGTATGGGGTAAAATTAAGAGCTTCTGCACCAAGTTTACATATTATGAAAGTAGACGTTTCTAGCGAAGTTTCGCCAATAGTAGGCACGGAAAAACAGGGCGAAGATTTAGTTAACTATTTAATGGGTGAATTTAAAGACAACCCTAACGGAATTTGGCAAACGAACTTGTTTGGTAAATCTTTGCACGACCTTATGAACGAAGGGCTTTCTAGTAAACTAAACGGTATGCCAAAAGAAGCGCAAGGCAAAATGAGAAAAACCTTAACAAGAATAGTAAATGAAAACAAAGGTGGAATTATTTGTATATTGTTATAAAGAAATATTATAAATAATAAACCAATAATAACAAAACAATATAAAAAGTATAAAAAAAGGGCAAAATAATTTGCCCTTTTTAACTTGAAAAATATTCAACCCGAATAATTATAAAAAATAGTAGACATTATTATATATTGTGTTATAATAACTTTGCTATGAAAAACTTTGGGGAATTTCTAAAACAAAAACGCCAAGAAAAAAACTTAACTCAAAAAGACTTGGCTAAATATTTATTTGTAACCGAATCTGCAATAAGTAAGTGGGAAAAAAACGTTTCTAGGCCAGATATTAGTTTATTACCAAAACTTTCTTCTGTTTTAGGGGTAACGGAGCACGAACTTATTACCGCTAGTGTAGATGAAGAAAATAAAAAAGAAAAGGTTCAAGCAAAAAAATGGCGTTCATTAGTAATTACTTATAATTTGTTTTTTATTATTTCTTACGGAATTGCTATTTTAACCACCTTTATTTGTAATTTAGCAGTAAACAAAACTCTTTCTTGGTTTTTTATAGTGCTTTCGGCAATAATTTTAGCGTTTACTTTAACAACTTTACCACAATTTATAAAAAAATATAAGTTGGTGTTAATTCCAACCTGTTTCTATTTAGCCCTTTGCTTATTGCTGGGGGTATGTTGTATTTACACTAACGGAAATTGGTTTTTCGTTGCAATCCTTTCGGTTTTACTTGGCTTAACAATAATATTTTTACCAATAATTATAGCCAAATATAGCGTTTTTGCCAAAATTAAAAACTTTAATGCGTATATTTCTGTTTTTGCAGATTTTATTTTACTAAATATTTTATTGCTAGTTATAGAAGGCTACGTAAACTCAACTTGGTATTTAACAATTGCTTTTCCAATAGCGTTAATTGTTTACTTAATAATTAATATGTTGTTAAGCGTTAAGTTTATAAAAATAAACAAACTGCTAAAAACAAGTGTAATTTTATTTTTAATTACAATTTTTATTTATTTGCCACCTTTATTTATAAAAGTAAGAGATATAAATATTCAAAACGAAATAAACGACTTAAATATTTTTAATGCAAGCCTAGGCGTTTGGGTAGCGGGGGAAACCTTAGATAATAACGTTCACCTAATAATATTTTTAACTTTAATTTTAACTTCAATATCTTTTTTGATAAGTGGTATAATAAAAACAATAAAAAACAAAAGGGCAAAATAATTTGCCCTTTTATTATGTAAAAAATTTATTTTTTATTAAAGATTTTCAATATATTCGCCAATTTCAAACAATTTGTTTGCAGTACCAATTAAGCAGTTAACCCATAAGTCGCCGCCCGTTTGTATGCAATCAACGGTATTCCAGTGGGTAGGTATTAAGCCGTTTTCTTTATTTTGCATTCTGGTTGCAGAATTGGCTAATGCCTTTGCCTTTTCTAAATATAATGGTTCTTTTGTAAGTTTGTACATATTCATAAAAGAAGATGCAATACCAATGGTAGAAGTATCTATAGGAACGTACCAATTATATTGTTCTAAACCTGCAGGGTAGAACCAGTTTTTTGAATTTCCGTGCTTATTATTTTTTAGTGGTTTATCCCATACAACGAATTGGTCTTCTATATATCTCATTAATTCCTTAGCGCATTCAATTTTTTCAGGTTCATCGCTATAATTATCTAAAATATCTTTAATAATAGCGCTTGCGCTAAAGTGAGTCATATTAGAATAATGTTGAGATAGCCCAGAATCTTCAAACTGACCTTCCCAATGGAAGTCTTTAACGGTGTTGTTCCATAAATATTTCATACCGTTGTTTGCAAGTGTTTTGTAAGTTTCATCGTTAGTAACAGTATAAACCTTTCTTAAAAAAGCACTAATCGCAGTAGGTATGCTGTAGTTAGGGGCAAGTGATTCGCCCGTTTCAACCGATAATAATTGGTGCCAAGTTCCGTTTTCGCAAACGTTAGCCTTGTAATATTCGGCAATTTTCATTGCGGCGTCAAAATACTTTTTATCGTTTGTTGCTTCGTATAAATTTAAGTATGCAGAACCGGCGTTGCAAGGGTAAATTAACATAGTAGTATTTAACCTTTTGCTAACCGTTTCGTGGTTTTTTATGTTATTTTCTACGTCTGGAGACCAGTAATATGTAGGTGGAAGACCTTCTAGTGGAGAGCCCTTTGGTGCAGAAACCTTAATCATAAAATCTGCTGCATTTTTAGCAATTAACATGGCTTTTTCGGCATCTTTAGGGCTTATCTTGGTAAAGTTTATCATTGCATTTATTATTTGCGAATTCATTTTAATTAAAAACATACCAAGTTTATAGTCTGTATTATATTTCCCTTCAGCCCAATCGGTAACATATGGTATTGTTAGCAAATAATCGTAAACCCTTCTAGCACAAGTACGGTAATCGGTTGCAGGTGGTGGGTAGTCGCCCGTAAATGGTGCAGATTTATGAAAACTTCTTGCACCTATCATTGCAATTTTGTTATCTTCTTTGTCTAAAGCATATACGCAAAGTTGAATTTGACCTACTTGTAGATTATTCCAAATAGGTGTTAAAAGAGCATAAGAGTCGTCTGTTTTAAAAGAATAAACCTTTTCGCTTTCGTCTTTTGCTTCGAATAAATAATTTGCGCAACCGTGTAAGGGTGCAAAATCGAACGAAGGGCAAAACATAAACGCTTGGGCTTGTATATTCCAAAACGCGTTTCCGTTAACCCCGCCTCTACGAATAGCAAAATTAGGATTATTATATTCTTCTAATGCTTGTTTCTTTAAGTCCATATACTGTATCTCCTTAAATTAAACCTATTAAATATATTATCGCAATTAAAAGCAATAGTCAAATAAATTCTTGTTAAAAATTAGTATTTTCTGGTGTAATAATTTTACACTTGGTATTTGCAATTTTTTCTACGTATTCAATAGGTGGGGTTTTTTCTGTAATTAAATAATCTATACTACCAAAATCAAAATCGGTGCACATAAAAGTTTTGTTAAATTTAGTGCTATCGCAAAGCATAAGAACCTTGTCGCTATTTTTTCGCATTTGTTGTTTAACTTTCGCTTGTTCAATGTTAGCGTCGGTATATCCGCGGTTTAAGTCTACCCCCAAGCAAGAAATTATTGCAACGTTAGCGTGTATTCTAGAAATAAAATCTATAGCGTCTGTCCCTATTATAGAGTTAGAGTGGTTTTCTACTATTCCGCCTGCAATATAAACTTTAATATTGTTCGTTTGTGAAAGAAGCAAGGCATTTTTTAACCCAGTAGTCGTAACGGATAAATACTTAAAATCGTTAAGCATAGGCATTAAAACACCAACGGTGGTAGAAGAGTCTACAAACAAACTATCTCCGTTTTTAATAAACTTAATAGCAAGCCTAGCAATAACCTTTTTTGCAATGGTATTTTCTTGTTCTCTAACTAAAAAAGCAGGTGCTTCTGTGCTTGAAGTAAAACTCATTGCGCCCCCATGTGAACGTTTAAGTAGCCCCATATCTTCCATAACTTTTAAATCTCTTCTAATAGTGGCAGAAGAAACGAAAAGTTCGTTAGCAAGTTCTTCAACGGAAACGCTTTTTTTTGCGTTAACAATCTCTAAAATTTCATTTTGGCGTTCTAATGAAAACATTTTAATACTCCTTAATGCTTATTTTTGCAAAATTTGTTCATTTGTGTTCATTTGTGATTATATAATAGCATAAAAAAATTCTTTTTGCAACTTATTTTTCAATAGTTCAATAAATTGAAAGGTTGTGTTATAATTAAAATGAACAAAAATGAAAAAAGGAGATTTATTAATGAAAACGAAAGCAGTAAGGCTTTATGGTAAAGAAGACCTTCGTTTAGAAGAATTTGAATTACCAGAAATTAAAGAAGACGAAATACTTGCTAAAGTTGTATCAGACAGTATTTGTATGTCTACCTTTAAGGCTGCAGAGCAAGGTGCAGACCATAAAAGAGTTCCAAACGACGTAGCAAATAACCCTGTAATCGTTGGGCACGAATTTTGTGGCGACATAATTAAAGTTGGTGCAAAGTGGCAAGGCAAATTTAAGGAAGGTATGAAGTTTGGTATTCAACCTGCAATAGACTATAAGCCAAAACTAAACGGCTTAGGCGCACCTGGTTATTCTTATAACTATATTGGTGGCGATGCAACTTATATAATTATTCCAAACGAAGTAATGGAAAAAGATTGTTTAATCCCTTATGAAGGAGATGCATATTTCAAGGCGTCTTTAGCAGAACCAATGAGTTGTATTATAGCAGGCTACCACGAAAACTACCACTCAGATTACGAAAATCACTCACACAAAATGGGTATCGTAGAAGGTGGTTCAGTAGCAATTTTAGCAGGTGTAGGTCCAATGGGTTTAGGTTGTGTAGACTACGGTATTCATTGCGATAGAAAGCCATCTATTATGGTTGTTACCGATATAGACCAAGCAAGGCTAGATAGGGCTGCAAGCCTACTAACCGTTGAAGAAGCGGCAAAAAACGGCGTAAAACTTTACTACGTTAACACTTCTAAATTAGAAGACCCAGTTGCTTATATGAAAGAACTTAACGGTGGCAAGGGCTTCGACGACGTTTTCGTTTACGCACCAGTTGCTCCGTTAGTTGAACAAGGCGATGCACTTTTAGGTCATGGTGGTTGCTTAAACTTCTTTGCAGGCCCACTTAAAAGCGATTTCTCTGCAAAATTTAACTTCTACGACGTTCACTATGCTTTCCACAGAATAACGGGTACATCAGGTGGCAATAGGCAAGACTTAATTGAAGCGTTAAAACTTGCAGGCGAAGGCAGAATTAACCCATCTATAATGATTTCACACGTTGGTGGTTTAGATAGCGTTATAGACACCACGTTAAATTTACCAAACATAAAGGGTGCAAAAAAATTAGTATACACCCAAATTTCAATGCCAATGACTGCTATTGCAGATTTTGAAGAATTAGGCAAAACAGATAAATTCTTCTACGACCTAGACGTTATTTGTAAAAAACATAACGGCATTTGGAACGAAGAAGCAGAAAAATACGTTTTAGAAAACGCAAAGAAAATATAATTTAGGAGATAGATTAATGGCAAAACCAGTATTGATGCCAAAACAAGGCATCACAGTAGAAAGTTGTATCTTAACTAAATGGGCTGTAAAAGTTGGCGACGTTGTTAAGGAAGGAGACGTTTTATTCTCTTACGAAACAGATAAGTCTGCTTTCGATTACCAAGCAGAATTTGCTGGCGAAGTTTTAGCGCTTTTCTGTGAAGAAGGAGATGAAGTTCCTGTTCTTTCTAACGTTTGCGCATTAGGTAACAAGGGTGAAGACGTTTCTTCATTAGCACCTAACGGGCAAGCACCAGCAGTAGAAGAAGTTAAACCATCTGCCCCACAAGAAACAAAAGCAGAAGTTAAACCAGTAGAAAAGAAAGTTATTAACAGCAATGCAAAACCTGTTATGATGCCAAAACAAGGTATAACTGTAGAAAGTTGTATTTTAACAAAATGGGCAGTTAAGGTTGGCGATAAAGTTAAGGTTGGCGACGTATTGTTTTCTTACGAAACAGACAAAGCCGCTTTCGATTATCAAGCAGAAGTAGAAGGCGAAGTTTTAGTTCTATTCTGTGAAGAAGGAGATGAAGTTCCAGTATTAACTAACGTTTGCGTAGTTGGTGAAAAAGGCGATGAATTTGCTTGCTTTGCACCAGACGGCGCTACTGCAACCGTAGAAGAAGTTAAACAAGAAGTTGCAGAAGTTAAAGCCGAAGTTAAAGAAGTAGTAAGCGCACAACCAACTGCAAGTGCTAACGGGGAAATTAAAGCATCTCCAAGAGCAAAAAATTTAGCAACAAAACTTGGCGTAGACCTAAAAGACGCAGTTCCAACAGGTCCTAACGGCAGAATTATAGAACGCGACGTAAGAGTTGCAAGCACAATGGTTAAAGAAACTGCAGTAGAAGTTAAACAAGAAGTTGCAGAAGTAAAAGCACCAGTAGACGTTAAGGCTTATAAAGACGAAAAGATGCCTAACATTAGAAAAGTTATTGCAAAGAGTATGATGGCAAGTCTATCTTCAATGGCGCAATTAACAATGAACATTTCTTTCGATTGCACTAACGTTATGGAATTTAGAAAATACTTAAAAGATAATGCAGAAAAATTAAATTTACCATCTATAACTATTAACCACATTATAGTTTACGCATTATCAAGAGTATTAAAGAACCACAAAGACTTAAACGCACACTTAATTAATAACGACACGATGAGGTATTTTGAACACGTTAATATGGGTATCGCAACCGATACGCCAAGGGGCTTATTAGTTCCAACGTTGTTTGGTGCAGATACAATGAGTTTAAGCGAAATTGCAATTAAGAGCAAGCAACTTTCTAAAGATGCAGTTGCAGGCAACATCAACCCAGAATTACTTTCTGGTGGCACTTTCACGGTAAGTAACGTAGGTACTATGGGTATAGAAAGTTTCACACCGGTTATCAACCCACCACAAACGGGTATATTAGGTGTTAACACCCTAGAAACAAGGGTTAAATTAGGTAAAAACGGCGAAGTTATTCCATACACCGCAATGAACTTATCTTTAACCTTTGACCACAGAGCATTAGACGGTGCACCTGCTGGTAGGTTCTTAAAAGAATTAAAAGAATATTTAGAAAACTTTAGTTTTAATTTGTTAGCAGATAGCAAGTGCATATAAGGAGATAAATTATGGAAATTTACGATTTAATAGTAATAGGTGGTGGCCCAGGTGGATACCTAGCCGCAGAAAGAGCAGGCCACGCAGGGCTTAAAACGTTAGTTATTGAAAAAAGAGAATTTGGTGGCGTATGCTTAAACGAAGGTTGCGTTCCAAGTAAAACGTTTCTTAACTCTGCCAAGGTTTTAGACTATGCTAATCACGCATCTAACTACGGCGTTAACGTAGAAGGCAAAGCAAACGTAGACCAAAAGTTTGTTGTAAACAGAAAGAACGGCGTTGTTAAAATGTTAGTTTCTGGTATTAAAGCACAACTAAAAAGAAATAAAGTTACAATGAAAAATGCCGAAGCCTTTATTGAAGGCAAAGTAGCAGAAGGTTTTTCTGTTAAAGCAGGCGAAGAAAAATTCGTAGGTAAAAGGTTGTTAATAGCAACAGGTTCTATGCCGGTTGTTCCACCAATCCCAGGCTTAAAAGAAAATTTACAAGCCGGTGTTGTAATGACTAACAGAGAAATTTTAGATTTAGAAGTTATTCCAAAATCATTAGTAGTTATCGGTGGTGGCGTAATCGGGCTAGAAATGGCAAGTTATTTCTCATCAGTAGGTACTGAAGTTACCGTTGTAGAAATGCTAAATAAAATTGCAGGCCCAACCGAAAACGAAATTTCTGCTATTTTACAAAAAACCTTAGAAAGAAAGGGTGTAAAATTCTGTTTAGGCGCAAAAGTTACAGCAGTTGAAAAAGACGGCGTAATTTTCGAAAAAGACGGAAAGAGCCAAAAAGTAGAAGCCGAAAAAATTCTATGTTCTATTGGTAGAAGGGCAGTTACTCAAGGCTTTGGTTTAGAAAATATCGGTGTAAATTTAGAAAGGGGTGCAATCGTTACCGACGAACAAATGAGAACTAACGTAGCAAACGTATACGCCGCAGGCGACGTAAACGGCAAAATTATGTTAGCCCACACCGCTTATAGAGAAGCCGAAGTTGCAATCAACACTATTTTAGGTAAAAAAGATAGAATGCAATATAACGTAATACCTTCTGTAATCTACACAAACCCAGAAGTAGGTAGCGTAGGCGAAACGGAAGAAAGCGCAAAGCAAAAAGGTTTAGACGTTAAGTGTGTAAGTATCCCACTAACTTACTCTGGCAGATACGTTGCCGAAAACAAAGAATTAGATGGTATTTGCAAACTTGTAATAAACAACAAAACCAACACTTTAATAGGCGCTCATATTATAGGTAGTTATTCTGGCGAATACATAGTTGCAGTTTCTGCTCTAATAGATTTAGAAGTTGATATTGAAAATATCAAAAAACTCGTATTCCCACACCCAACCGTATGTGAAATTGTAAGAGAAGCAATTTTCAGTATTTAATAAAAAAATAATTTAAGGAGAAAATATAATGCCAAAATGTGAATTTATTGACCCAAAATTTATTAGGTCAAAAGGTAAAATTGAATTTACAGATATTCCTGTAAACGTTTACAACAAAACAATCGCAGATGAAAAGAAAAACTTTTCTAATGAAGACTTTGTAAGAATCTTTAACGATATTGCCGTTCTTCGTGAATTTGAAAGTATGATTAACGACATTAAAATTAAAGGTGAATACCAAGGCTTTAAGCATTCATATCCAGGCCCAGCTCACTTGTCTATCGGTCAAGAAGCAGCGGCAGTAGGTCAAGCCTACATATTAGATATGGACGATATGACTTTTGGTTCTCACAGAAGCCACAGCGAAGTATTAGCAAGGGGCTTAAACTCTATCTATAAACTTCCAGACGATAAGTTATATCAAATAATGAAAGACTTTATGGGTGGCGAAACACTTGCCCCTGTAGAAAAATTAAACAAAACGGGCAACGTTAAAGACTTAGCAGTAGATTTCTTGCTATACGGCTTTATGAGTGAAATTTTTGCAAGAAAAACAGGCTTCCATAGGGGTATGGGTGGCTCTATGCACGTATTCTTCTTACCATTTGGTATCTATCCAAACAACGCGTTAGTTGGTGGTGCAGCCCCTGTAGCATTAGGTGCAGCACTTTATAAAAAGGTTAACGACAAACCTGGTATCGTTATTTCTAACGTAGGTGACGGCGCTGTTGGTTGTGGTGTTGTTTACGAATCTATGAACTTTGCTTCTATGGACCAATTAAGGCAATTATGGGAAAAGAAAGGTGGCTTGCCAATTCTATTTAACTTCTTTAATAACGGTTACGGCATGGGTGGACAAACCCGTGGCGAAACAATGGCATACGATTTCTTAGCAAGACTTGGTGCTGGTATATCTCCAACACAATTATATGCAGAAAGAGTAGACGGCTTTAACCCACTTGCAGTAATAGACGCAATGAAGAGAAAGAAGAAGATTTTAGTAGATGGCGACGGCCCTTGTCTATTAGACGTAGTAACTTATCGTTATGGTGGTCACTCTCCATCAGACTCTATGAGTTATCGTACTATAGAAGAAGTAGAAGCATGGAAAGAATACGACCCAATCGTAGCATATAGAAAACAATTAGTAGATGCAAAAGTTGCAAACGACGGCAAGTTCGACGAAATTTTAGGCTCTATTAAAGAAAGAATGCTTAAACTTTGCAAGTTAGCAGCAGACCCAATTGAATCTCCATATCTAGACTTCAATAAAGACCCTTATTACGTAGAAAACTTAATGTTCTCTAACGGACAAGTTGAAAAAATGGAAGATAGACCAATAGAAATTGGTAAAGACGTTAAAATTCCATTAGAACAAAACCCAAGAGTAAAACAAATTGCAGGTAAACTTCGTTATGCGTTCGACGAAAAGGGCAACCAAGTTTCTAATATGAAGAGATTTAACATTAGAGACGGCTTATTCGAAGCAATTATAGACAGATATTATAAAGACCCAACTTTAACAGCTTACGGCGAAGACGTAAGAGATTGGGGTGGCGCATTTGCAGTATATAAAGGTTTAACAGAAGCATTACCATATCACAGACTATTTAACTCTCCAATTTCAGAAGCAGCAATCGTTTCTTCTGCAGTAGGTTACGGTCTATGCGGTGGTAGAGTAATAGTAGAACTTATGTATGCAGACTTTATGGGCAGAGCAGGCGACGAAATATTCAACCAACTTGCAAAATGGCAAGCAATGAGTAGTGGTATATTAAAAATGCCAGTAGTACTTCGTGTTTCAGTAGGTTCTAAATACGGCGCACAACACTCTCAAGATTGGGTAGCATTACCAGCACACGTTCCAGGCTTAAAAGTTTGCTTCCCAGTAACTCCTTACGATGCTAAAGGTTTAATGAACGCATCTCTAAACGGCACAGACCCAGTTGTATTCTTTGAATCTCAAAGAATTTACGATAAGGGCGAAGAATTCCATAAAGAAGGTGTTCCAGAAGGCTACTATGAAATTCCACTTGGCGAACCAGACGTTAAGAGAGTTGGTAGCGACGTAACTATTTTAACAATAGGTGCTACACTTTATAGGGCTATGGACGCAGCTAAAGAATTAAGCGAAAAATACGGCGTAGAAGCAGAAGTTATTGATGCTAGAAGTATCGTTCCATTTAACTATGAAAAGGTTGTTGAATCTGTTAAAAAGACTGGTAGAATTATTCTTGCTTCAGACGCTTGCGCAAGGGGTTCTATACTAAACGACTTTGCAACTAACATCACAGAACTTTGCTTCGATTATTTAGATGCTCCTCCAATCGTATGTGGTGCACAAAACTGGATTACTCCTCCTTATGAATTCGACGCTGAATTCTTCCCACAAGCAAGTTGGATTATAGATTTTATTAACGATAAAATGCTTCCACTTAAAGGTCACGTTTCAACGAAGAACACTTCAGACGCAGAAAAAATTAGAAAATCTAAAAAAGGTGTATAATGAATTTAGGGGGCTATTTAGCCCCCTATTAAATTTTTATGAAAGAATTTTTATTTATAACTCAAAACAACAACAATCCATATTTTAACTTGGCTTCAGAAGAATATTTACTTCATAATAAGCAAGGTTATTACGTTTACGTTTGGGTAAATAGCCCTGCCGTAATAGTTGGTATTAACCAAAACGCAATAGAAGAAGTAAACTTAAATTTTACCGAAGAAAATGGTATAAAAGTAGTTCGTAGGCTAACGGGTGGTGGAGCAGTTTACCACGATTTAGGCAATATTTGCTACACCGTAATTGCCCCTTATGAAGAACAAGAAAATTCCTTTAAATATTTTGCTAACCCCGTTATAGAATATTTAAAATCATTAGGGCTTAACGCAACTTTTTCGGGTAGGAACGACGTTATTATAGATGGTAAAAAAATTTCCGGTGCAGCCGAAACCGTTTATAATGGTAGAATAATGCACCACGGCACTTTACTGTTTAACACAGATTTAAGTGTTTTAGGTAATGCGCTAAACCCAAATAAATTAAAAATGCAAAGTAAAGGAATAAAATCGGTAAAATCAAGGGTGGTTAACGTTAAGGAACTATTAGATGAGCCTTTTTCTTTTGAAGAATTTAAAAAAGGTTTAATAAAACACTTAAGCAAAGGGTTAAAAACCTATCAATTTAGCACGGAAGATATATGCGAAATAGAAAAACTCGTAAATAGTAAATATTCTACTTACGAGTGGAATATAGGCCGTTCTCCAAAAGGCAAAACGTCTTTTACAGAAAGGTTTAGTTTTGGAACGTTAACCATCTCTTTTAACGTAGTAAACGGCTTAATAGAAAATGCCGAATTTACCGGAGATTTTTTCTTAAAACAACCCCTAGTGAAATTATTAAATGGTATAAATGGAATACCTTTTAGTAAAGAAAGTTTATTAAACGCGTTAAAAAACGTTAACGACTATATAGTTAATGCTAGTGCAGAAGAAATAGTTAATAAATTATTTAATTAACTATTTTTGCCCACTCACGTTTACCTTAACGGTGTAATCTAAAAGCTCTAAATAATTATCCTTAAAAGTAGGGTAAAAATCGTAAAAATTTTGGTACAGAGTGTCTTTAATTTTTAAAAAGTCGCACCCTGTACTTTTTTCTATTTCAATAAGGTCTATTATAGAGTTTTTAATGCTTTCTTCAGCCATTTCTTTAACCAAAAGTGGCAATGGTAAAACTTCTACGTTTTGATTGCTTTCCATTGAAGTTTTATCTACTATTTTGCAAAATAAATCTAACGAAAACTCTAGGTTTAGCCTACCGTTTTCAATAGTTAGCACCCTTTTAGGATTGCTTCTTTTAATATTTAACAAATAGTTAATTTTATCTCTACCAACCCCATTAATTTTAATAGTACTTTCCTTGCTATCAGTCATAATAAAATTAAAGGCGTTTGTTTGCGTCGTGTTAAGTTCTCCCACTTTTTTTCCACCTAAAAATAGGGCGGTAGTGGTGGCGTCGTAAAGGGTATCTCCTTTGTTGCTACTTGTAGCCCCGTTTCCACCGCTAGAACCCCCGTTTTGCCCTGTGTTAGAGCTATTGCTACTACTAGAAGAATTACCTTTTTCTTGCCCCTTAGAAGTCTCGGTTAATAGTTTAATTATTGGCATAACTGAAGAAGAATTTTTAGAATAATACCCGGCGCAAAAGGCTCTAACGTCGGTTGTAGAAACGTCTCTATCAAATCCCGTTTCTTTTAATAAAATTTTTTGTAGTGCAAAAGAAGAAATATTGTCTAATGGAGAAGCCGTTTCTAAAATTTCTCTTGCTTTATCTTCTGCTAAAACCACCACGGCGCTATCTTGAATTCTTAACGTAGTTGCAAAGTAGTCTAAAACTTTCATAATGTTTTCGTTAGCAACTTCTTTGCCAAAAATCATAAGGTTGCAAAAGGCTAGTTTAGGGTACCAGCCAGAAAGGTTGCCAATATTTCTAATAGCACCTGCAATAGTTTTGTCTTTTCCAGTAATTAAAGCTTTTTGGTTTTCGCTATTAGTATCGGTTGCTTCCGGCACGGCAATTTGCGCGCTAACAACGTAATCTTCTTTTTCTATATCAATAGCAAGAGCAGTAACTATGGCAGTTTTTTCTATATTTATTATGCCAAAATCGTTAGAAAAGAACAAAAGAGTTATAAAAACACAACAAATCATAATGAATTTAGTTTTCTTTAAGTTCATATTTTTCTCCTTTTTTAAGAAGTAGAGGGGTTAAAATTGGAAGAACGAAAGCCATTAAAATAAAATAAGTGTTGCAATAATTAAATATAAAATTTTCTATACTAGAATAATATTGCGTTAGCAAAATTACCACTATAAAAATAATTCCCGTAACTATCGAAGAAACAACCCAAGTGTTTTTGCTATTAAAAATCTTTCTTAATAAATAGCAAGCAAAAAATGGTGGTAAAATAACTGAAACAACGGTAGAAAACAAAATACAAAAAATGCCAATATAGTCAAATCTACCCACGTTATTTATAACCGTAGTGTATTTAGAAATATCGGTTAAAGCAAACCTTTGCCTACCAGCAATAGAAGTAAAAATGCAAAAGAAAAATATTGCAAAAATAACAACTAATAAACATGCCCCTAGGTAAGATAAAATTATTTTAACGTTATTTTTTTTGTCCGTATTAAATTTGCCCATAAAAAACAAAAGGTAAACGCAGTCTCCAAACCAAGTGTTCGCCCTATAATAGCCGTGTAAAATATTAAGCCCCCCGTTTGCACCAACGGGTAAAAGTTTAGTAAACTGCACGTTAGAAAAAGAAAGTGAAAGTAGTAAAACAAAACCCACCGTGGTTAAAAGCCAACTAACGTCTGCAAGCCTTCCTAAAACGTTCATTTTTTTGTTGCATAAAAAAATACAAACAATAAAAAATGGTAAAAAATAAAAAACAGAAGGCATCGTTTCGTAAAGGGTAAGTTGAACGTAAGTTTTTTGTTCGTTAATAGAAATAAAACATTTAAGCAAAAAGTATAAAACGTATAAAAACATAATAATTTTTGCTATCGTTTTGCCAAAAACGTCTTCTAATAGTTGAATATAGGTTTTGTTAGTTTTTCTGCAAGTATTTAGTATGGCAACTAAAACGAAAAGGTCTAAAATAACGTTAATTAAAACGGAAATCCATAAATCTTCGTTAGCCACTTGCGAAATAATGCTTGGCATTATAAAAATTTTAGTAACGGGCAAAAAGGCAATAAAAAACAAGCAAATTTGCCTAACGTAAAGTTCTTTTTTCAAATTATTTTTCCTTCCTTTTCTTTATATTTAGCCTAACTCTATTTTTAGTTTTAATAGAGTAAGGCCTATTCGTTTGTTCTATTAAAAATCCTTTGTATAACCCGTCTTTTAAGTCTTTTGTAATTAAAGGCGAAAAAGGTGCAAAAATCGGGGTGCAAAAACTTTCAAACGAAACCGTGTAAATAAGCATACCAACTAATGCAATAATTAGCCCGTAGCCACCAATAGAGCCACCAATAATTAAAAATATAAACCTTATTAAAGAAAAAGTTTGTTCTAATTCTGGCACGGTGTATAAACATATGCCAGAAAGTGCAACAATCATTAACGTAGGTGCAGAAATAATACCGGCAGTAACGGCCGTTTCACCCAAAACTAAACCACCAACAATAGAAACAACCATACCCACGTATTTAGGCATTCTAACGCTTGCTTCGTTTAATATTTCAAATATTAAAAGTGTAAAAAACATTTCAAAACTAGGCGAAAGTGGAATACCTTTAATACTATTTACAATGGTTAATAAAAAACTTAACGGAATAAGTTGTAAATGGAATAATTCTGCCGTAACGAAAAAAGCAGGCAAAAGTATAGAAATAAAAACCGAAATTAACCTAATGGCACGTGCCAAGGTAGAACTATAAGAAGAATTATAATAATCGCTTGGGCTTTGAAAATCTTCTATTAATAGGTAAGGAACGGTAAGCGCTATAGGAGAGCCGTCTACGAAAATAGCCACTCTACCTTCCATAATTTTAGCCGTTAAAATATCTGGTTTTTCCGTGTTGCCAACTTGCTTGTAAATAGAAGTTTTATGTTCGCCAATAAATTTAGAAATATAAGAAGAATCTAAAACGGCGTCAATGTCAATTTCGTTAATTTTTTTCTTAACTTTTTTAACCAAATTATTATCTGCAATACCCTTAACGTAGCAAACGGCTAAGGTGGTTTTAGAATATTTGCCAACGGTGAAATTTTCTATTTGAAGTTGGCTACTTTTAATTCTTCTTCTCATCATAGAAATATTAACGGGCAAACTTTCTACAAACCCTTCACGTGGGCCTTTAATAACGGCAGAAGTAGGGGGTTCTGTAATAGCCCTTTTTTCAAATTTAATAAGTCCAAAAGAAAAACCAAAATTCATATTGTTGCAAATTAAAACGGCATTGCCAAGTAAAACTTCTTCTATTACGTCGCTAACGGAATAAATTTCTTTCTTTTCAGGGCTTAAAAACAAGTCGTTTAACTGGTTAGCAGAAATATCTTTTTTTGCGTGCTCAAGTGGGCGTAAAACCAACTCTCCAAGCATTTCTTTATCTACTAAATCTCTAACGAAAATTAAGCAACTATTAATACCTCTCTTTAGTTCAAGAAAAACAATATCTGTTGAAGTAAGTTTTTCTTTTATTGCGTTTAAGTTTTGTTTCAAAGAAAATTCAAGTTTCATATACTTAGTATTTTTTTTAACAAAAAATTTATTCGTTAAAAAAATTATTAAAAAAAAGGGGGCAAAAACCCCCTTTTAGCATTTATTAAATTTTAGGTGTATTAATTTGCGCTACAATTTTATTAACAATTTCGTCTATTTCGTTATCGGTTAAATCTTTTACGTTAGATTTTAATACTTCTTTAATAGCAAAAAGGTTTTCTTTAGAAACTTGTTTTTCACTAATACCTTCTAAAAGTGCCGAAATAGCAATAGCCGTAGCACTTAAATTTTCGTTAGGCACAAAATCTACTAATAACTTTTCTAAAATAAAAGTAGTTTTAATAAGTTTACCGCTTTTTCCGTTAATAATACTAGTAATTATTGAAGAAACGGCCAAACTTATAGACCCACAAATAAATGTAGAAGAAATGCTTTTTTGGTCAAAAGAAAGGTAGCCTAAAACGAAAATTGCGTTATATAAAAAATTAATAACGCAAGCAGAAGAAAATAAAATTAACCCCTTAATTTTTTTAAAACTATCTTTTTTAACCAAAAATTTTTCTATTAAGAAAACAACAATAGAAACAAAAATTGCAATAAGAGTTGCAGGTAATCCATACAATTCAAAAAACACGCTTATATTGAAAAATTCCACATTACACCTTCCTAAAGAGCAAGGCGAACAAATTTTTTAACCGTTTTCTTTTCGTGCCAGAATTAATCTCTTAAAATAAGAGCTTTTGTCTATAAAATAATAAGTTTTCATATATTAATTCGCCCTCCCCAAAATTAATTTTCCAAACGCCAACAAAAGTATATAACGAAAGAATAAAAAATCAAGTAATATATGTCAAAATTCGCCAAAAAATTATAAATAAAAATTTAACGGCATACACTAGTAAAAAAGCAAAAAAGGAGAGTAGTATGTTTTTAGATTTTTTGTTCTATTTACTTGGCAAAATAACCTTTTTTACAGGTGCAATAGTAGGGCTAAGTTCATACCCAAAACCACTAAGTAAAGAAGAAGAAAAAGAGTGCTTAATAAAAATGAAAGAAGGCGATTTAGAAGCAAGAGAAAAACTAATTAGCCACAATTTACGTTTAGTTGCCCATATAGTAAAAAAATATACCGGCACTTACGAAACGGACGACTTAATTTCAGTAGGTAGCATAGGGCTAATAAAGGCTATTAATACTTTTGATGAAAGCAAAGGCACGCAACTAGCAACCTATACTGCAAGATGTATAGAAAACGAAATTTTAATGTTGCTTCGTGCCAATAAAAAACATAAAAACGACGTATCTTTGCAAGACCCCGTTGGTACGGATAAAGACGGCAACGAACTAACTTTAATAGACCTTTTGTTTGAAAAAGACGATGAAGTTTTTCATAAAGTAGATAAAAGCATAGAGAAAGAAAAATTCTTAAATTTTTTACAAAAAACCCTATCTAAAAGGGAGTTCACGGTTATATGTTTAAGGTACGGGCTAAAGGGTGGCAGAAGTTACGCCCAAAGAGAAGTTGCTAAATTTTTAAAAATTTCTAGGTCGTATATATCAAGAATAGAAAAGAAATCAATAGAAAAAATAAAAGAAGGGGTAAGAAAAGAAAATTTTTATTGCTAAATTTTTAGTTTTGTGTTAAAATAATTCGGAGGTGCATTTATGGAAACTAAAATAGCAGTTGTAGCAATAATAGTAAGCGATGAAAACGCCGTAGAAAATGTAAATTCACTATTGCACGAATTTAGGCAATACATAATAGGTAGGCAAGGCATACCATACGCAAAAAAAGGTGTGTGTATAATAAGTATTGCAATGGATGCTCCACAAGAAATTATAAATAGTTTATCTGGCAAGTTAGGTATGCTAAAAGGCGTATCTAGTAAGGTTTTAACAACGAAATGAAAAATTTTACCTTAATTACGGGCGCAACGGGTGGCATAGGCAAAGCGTTTACAATAGAGTGCGCAAAAAAAGGCTATAATCTTTTTTTAACTGGCAGAAGCGAAGAAAAACTTGTTGCCCTAAAAGAAGAAATTAAAAATTATGGTGTAGAAATACAAATTTTCGCTTGTGATATAACCAACGAAAATAGCCGAAAAAGTATGTTAGAGTATATAGATAAAAACTCTATTAAATTCGAAAGGCTAATAAACGTTGCGGGGGTAGATACTCAAATGGGTTTTACCCAATACTCGCAAGAAAAGGTGTTGTTTCAAATAAGGGTTAACGTAGAAGGCACAATAAGTTTAACCCACGCAATACTAAGTAGAAAGGCAGAAAATTTAGAAATTTTAACTATAAGCAGTATGAGTGGGGCATCTCCAATGCCATACTTTGCACTATATAGCGCAAGTAAATGTATGTTAACTAATTTCTTTACAGCCCTTCATTACGAACTAAAAAAACAAAGCGTAAAAGTAACGGTAGTAACGCCGGGTGGCGTACCCACTAGGGAAGATATTATTAAAGATATTGAAGGTCAAGGTTTATGGGGTAAACTTTCCGTTGTTCAGCCACGAAAACTTGCAAGAAAATCGTTAAAAGCGTTAGCAAAAAACAAGGTAAAATACATACCGGGCTTTTTTAACAAATTGCTAAACTTAATTATAAAAATCACACCTAAGTGCATAAGGCTAAGGTTTATTGCAAATAGGTGGAAAAAAATAAAAAAAGACGCATTTTAAGGGGAACACAAATGAGTTATGCAGATGAAGTTTTTATTAAAAATTGCAGAGATATTATAGACAATGGTTTTTCCGATAAAGACCAAGAAGTTCGCCCACGTTGGCTAGACGGAACGCCTGCCCACACGGTTAAAAAGTTCTGTATTGTAAATAGGTACGACTTAACTAAAGAATTTCCTATTCTAACTTTAAGAAGAACGGCTTTTAAGTCTGCCATAGATGAAATTTTATGGATATGGCAAAAGAAATCTAACAACGTTAAAGACTTAAATAGTCATATTTGGGATAGTTGGGCAGACGAAACGGGTTCTATTGGTAAAGCATACGGCTATCAATTAGCGCAAAAACATAAATATAAAGAAGGGGAATTCGACCAAGTAGATAGGGTTTTATACGACTTAAAGCATAACCCATCTTCAAGAAGAATAATGACCAATATTTATACTTTTGCAGACCTTAACGAAATGCATTTATACCCTTGTGCGTATTCTATGACCTTTAACGTAAGTGGTAAAACACTTAACGGCATATTAAACCAACGCTCTAACGACGTAGCCGTTGCAAACAACTGGAACGTTGTACAATATTCAGTATTACTTATGATGCTTGCCCAAGTTAGCGGGCTTCAAGTAGGCGAATTAGTTCACGTTATTGCAGACGCACATTTATATGATAGGCATATTCCAGTAGTAGAAAAAATGCTTAAAAACCCAACTTTTGAAGCACCAAAAATTAAAATCAACCCAGAAGTTAAAGATTTTTATAAGTTCACGGTAGACGATTTTGAATTGGTAGATTATAAATACAATAAATTAGAAGAAAAATTCGAGGTAGCAGTATAATGAAAGCAATAGTTGCAGTAGATAAATTTTGGGGCATAGGCAAACGAAACGACCTTTTGTTTAGCCTACCAGAAGATATGAAATATTTTAGGGAAAAAACGGCTGGTAAAGTAGTTTGTATGGGTTATAACACTCTACTTTCTTTTCCAGGTTCAAAACCTCTTAAAAATAGAGTTAATATCGTTTTAGCACCAGAAGAAGTAGAAAGAGAAGATTGTATTGTAGTTCATACCCTTGAAGAACTTTCAAAAGAACTTTCTAAGTATAACACTAATGAAGTTTTCGTTATAGGTGGCGCAATGTTTTATAGAACGATGCTACCATATTGTAGCGAAGTATTGGTAACAAAAGTAGATGCCGACGGCGAAGCAGAAGTTTTTTACGAAAATTTAGATAAGTTAGAAAACTGGGCTTGCATAGACGAAGGCGAAGTAATAGAAACTGCAAACGGCTATAAAATTAGGTTTACAGTATATAAAAATAGCAATGTAGCAGAGTTTTAATTTTAGGCATAAAATAACTAATATGGTAGCAAAAACAAGTAAATTTTACTGGGCAATTTTAATG
>JAFYWI010000001.1 GCA_017558105.1 Clostridia bacterium
ACCTGTTTTACCTGCAACTCTATAACCTTCAATATAAGCATTTTTACCACTACCAGAAGTTACAACTTCTTCTAACATAGAATTTAGTATAGAAGACGCTTCTTGGCTAATTACCCTACCTTTTGCGTTAGGCAAGTAACTTTGTGCAATAACGTTATCTTTTGAATATATTTCTTTCATAAAATGTGGAGTGTAATAAATTCCCCCATTAATAGCGGCGGCAGTTGCACTAATTAGTTGTAGCCCCGTGCAAGCAATAGTTTGCCCAAAAGCAATTCTGCATAAATCTACGTTCTGAACGGATTGCTCTGGCAAAACCATACCTTGCGATTCTCCGCTAAAATCTACCCCCGTTACACTTCCATAGTTAAATTTTTCTAAATATTTATACATTGTAGTTTTGCCTAAAGACATACCAATATCTACAAAAATTGGGTTACAACTATTATTTAATGCGCCTTGCAAATTTAAATTGGCATGCTTGCCGTTAGAGTGGTTAGACCAACACTTAACCTTAGTGCCGTCTATATACCTATACCTTGAAGAATTAAAAACGTGTTCTGGAGAAAAAGCCTTAGAATTACCTTGCAAATATTCTTCTATATTGGCAGCACTTGTTAAAATTTTAAAAGTAGAACCTGGCTCGTAAATATCACTTATAAGCCCACATCTATTTAGCGTGTTTAATAAAGGAATATCGTCTCTTGGAACTTCGTTTAGGTTATAACTTGGCTTGCTACTTAAAGCCAATATTTCTCCGTTAGAAGGGTCTATAACAATCATTTGGGCAGATTTGCAATTATGTACTTTCATTGCTTGAGCCATAGCACTATCGCACATTTGTTGAATTTCGTAATCTATGGTTAATTTAACGTTAAGCCCGCTTGTTGCAGGTAAATAACTTGCCTTTCCGTTTTCTATTTCTACCCCAACGATATCTGTTTCGTAAAGAATTTCGCCGTTAATTCCAGAAAGATATTTATCGTAATAAAGTTCTAACCCTGCTTGCCCCTTGCCATCGTTTGAAGTAAACCCCATAACGGCAGAAAGCATTTCGTTATAAGGGTAAACCCTACTATTATCTCTTGCATAATAAACGCCGGTAGTATCTAAGTTAAGCAATTCTTCTAATTGGCTTTTCTTAACTTGTTTTTTAATTGTTACTTCGCTTGACTTGGTTGTTGTTAACCTTTGGTGAACGTAAGAATAGTCTAAATTAAGCACCGTACTTAAATTTTTTGTAAGCGCGTCTATATCTTTAACGGCTTTTTTTCTAACGAAAATTGTGTAAGTATCGTCGTTATTTGCTAAAATTACACCATTTCTGTCTGTAATTAGCCCCCTAGATGCAATAATTGGTATTTCCCTTGTCCACTGGTCAATTGCTTTTTCTTGCAAATCGTTGCCCCAAACTACTTGAACGTAAAGTAATCTGCCAAAAATGCACAAAAATAAAAAGGTTATTGCAAGTAATATTGCAAATAACCTCTTTCGTAAAATTGTTATTGAAAATTCTATTGTTGGTTTTTGGTTTTTCATCAATATATTTTATTAACGAAAACCTAATTTAATTACAAAAATTATTATCTCTTAGCCATTCCGTTTTGTTCTGCCCATTCTACAACGTAATCGTTATTAGTAATAGAGTCGATATCGTTTAATTTTTGGTTATATTCTGTAAAGATGCCGTTTAATTCTGCTTGTTTAGCAACGTTGTTTTTGTTTAGTGATGCTAAAACACCCGTATTTAACACGATTAGCGCTAAAATAACGGTAATTGCAAGTGAATATAATACCATTAAAAATCTTTTGCCAGAATTTACTTGAGCCTTATGCACAGCAACAGAAGATGCTTTTTTCATATTTTCTGCGGCTTGAAGATTGTCTTGTTCAATAAATTGCATTGTTGTAGAAGATGGTTTTAAGTCTTCTTCATTGTCAGAAACGGTAACGTTTAAGGCAACCTCTTTTTCTTTAACTTCCGTTTTTTCAATAGTACGGTCGTAATTTAAGAGCTTGTCTAAATTTCTTTGCATTCTTTCTTTTGCTTCTTCAAGGCTTTCTTCCTTAATTTCTGCATTATAATCTTTCACTTCTTCTTTTTCTAGTAGAGCAACGCTAGCGCGAGATTCGTTAGAATAAATGCTATTTGTTCCATCTAAACGTCTTGTGGTTATCATAATACGTCTCCTTTATACCTTTTCTGCTATTCGCAACTTTGCACTTTTAGACCTTGAGTTTTCTAAAAGTTCTTTTTCGCTTGCCGTTATTGGGTGATTTGTAAGTAGTTTAATTTCTTTTTTCTTACCACACACACAAACTGGTAAACTTTTATCGCATATACAGTCACTTTCCAGTTCCTTAAATGCTTTTTTAACGATTCTATCTTCTAAAGAATGAAACGTTATAATACAAATTCTTCCTTTTGGCTTTAATAACCTAGCCATTTTAATAACCGTTTCGTAAAGCCAGTTTAATTCGCCGTTTACTTCTATTCTTAGTGCCTGAAAAACTCTTTTTGACGGATGCCCGTTGTTTTGTAATTTTTTAGGAATACTTTCGGCTATTATTTTATTTAACTCTCCAACCGTTTTAATTGGAGCAATTTTTCTTTTTTCAACAATTTTTTTTGCTATAACAGAAGAAAACTTTTCTTCACCATATTCAAAAAAAATGTTTTTTAACTCTTCTAAAGAATAGTTGTTTACAACGTATTCTGCAGTTAGGGGGTTGTCCCTATTCATTCTCATATCTAGCGTAATTTCATCTGCTAAATAAGAAAAACCTCTTTCCCTATCGTCTAATTGAAAACTAGAAACACCTAAATCTAAAATAATTCCGTCAAACCCATCTATATTATAGGTGTTTTTAATTTCTTCTACGTTCTTAAAATTATCTTTAATAAAAACGAATTTCCCGTTAAACTCTTTTAACCTTTCAGTTGCCCTTTCTATAGCGCAATCGTCTAAATCGGTTGCGTAAAGTTTACCATTTGAAATTCTTTTTAATATTTCGTAAGAATGCCCGCCACCGCCAAGCGTTCCGTCGAAATATATTCCATCTTCTTTAACGTTTAGCCCGTTTATGCACTCGTTAAGCATAACGGAATAGTGTTTTAGGTTAGCCATTATTAGTTATATTTTCAAATGCTTCTGCTAAAAGGTCGAAACTAATATCTTTAAATTGTTCGTTCCAAACTTCTTCTGCCCAAATTTCAACACAATTAGGACCTTTGAATACCATAATATTTTTTTCTATCTTTGCCCATTTACGCAAATTTTCTGGAATAAGTATTCTGCCTTGCTTGTCTTCTTCTGCTTCCCAACTATTGTAAAGAATAAACCTTGCCGTTGTTAATTCTTTTACTTTGTAAGGGTTAATTTTAGAAAGTGTTTTTTTAACTTGTTGCATTTGTTCTTCTTTATAAACGTACAAGCAACCGCCAGTGCCAATGGTAATAGTATAATTATTGCCAAGCTCTTCTTTAAGTTTAGCAGGTATTCTCATTCTGTTTTTAGCATCTAATTGATGATTATAACTCTTACCAGACATATAAACACTTTCCTCCTTATAATTTTATAGTGTAATTCTAGCACAAGTTTTAACCACTGTCAACCCTTTTTTTAATATTTTTTTTATTTTTTATTAATTTACTTAACGTTTTTAGCATAATGAAAGTAAACTTTTTTGTTAAAATCTGCATTGTCGCCTATAAACAAAATTTCATTTTCGCTTGATTTTTCCTTGTGTTTTTGGCTTTTAATAAAATTTTCTACGTTTTTTAATAGATATTTATTTCCGCAAATAGTCAATTGTGGTTTTAAGTGGTTAATAATTTCATTTTTTATAAAATTATAGTGTGTACAACCTAAAATAAGGGTATTTATTTCATTAATTTGCCCTAGTGGTTTTAAGTGGTTTTGTACGTTTATTCTTTCTAGGTTAAAAATGTTATCTTCTATATCTTTTGCTAAGTTTACCAAACCAAAAGATAAAAATAAATTATTAGACTTATAGTTTTTAGCCGTTTTTGCCGTTGCAAGCAAAAGTGTTTTTTCACCACTAATAATAGCCTTTTCTACAGGCGGATATATGCCGAACGTTTCTATCGGTGAATAATTTCTAACGTATTCTAAGGCGCTTACACTTAAAGTATTGCAAGCAACAACAATACATTTAAGGTCAAATTGCAAAACCTTATCTAACGAGTTTTTTAGCAAAGAAATTAAATCTCCCTTTACCCTATTGCCGTATGGCGCGTTATAATTATCGCCATAATATAAAAAGTTTTCGTTTGGCAAAGTTTTAACTAATTCGTAAAGAGTTGTTAATCCGCCAATCCCACTATCTAAAACTGCAACGTACTGCTTTTTCATAGTAAATTTTATGCAAGATTATTTATTTTAGTTAAATTTAATATAAAAAGCAAAATTATAGTTAAAATGTAGTTGCATTTATTATTTTTTTGTGTTAAAATTATTAACGATATTTATTGAATTTTAAGGAGAATTACTTTAATGCCTAATATTAAATCAGCAAAGAAAAGAGTATTAGTTAACGACAAAAAAACAGAACAAAACAAAATTATCCGTTCTTCTTTAAGAACAGCTATTAAAAAAGTAGACGCTTTAGTTAAAGAAGGCAAATTAGAAGAAGCAAAAGTTTTCTTAAACGAAGCATTTGCTATTATTGACTCTGCTTGTTCTAAAAACATTATTAAAAAGAACAACGCATCTAACAAAAAAGCAAAAATCGCTAAAAAAGTTTACAATGCTACTAAAGACGTAGCTGCAGAAGAACCAGCAAAAGAAGAAGTTAAAGAAGAACCTAAAAAGGAAGAAGTTGCTGTTGAAGAACCTGTAAAAAAACCTAGAAAACCACGCGCTAAAAAGGTTGAAGAATAATATTTAAAACTTAAAAAGTAATTTTTTATAAACTAAAAAGGCTTGCAAATTTGCAAGCCTTTTGTTTTTTTGTTTTATTATTTTTTATCTTCTTTTTCGCCTTTATCTTCTTCTTTATTTTTGTTAAGAAGTTGCTTTATGCTTTTTGGTTTATTTTCTTTAACCTTTTCTTTTTCTTCTACTACACTTTCATTAACTTAACTGCCCCTTGGCAAAACTATTGGAATTTCCTTTAATAAGTATATTGCAATTATAATTATACTACCTGCAATAAATATTATTGATTGCCATTGAGAAGGTGCTAAACCTAACACAAAGCCACCCCTAGCATCATCTCTAAATATTTCTATTATTATGCGCCATACACCATAAGCAAATAAATATACTGCGTGGGTAATATTGCTTCTTTTGTAAAACAAATAAGTTAATAAACCAAACAAAGCAAATAAGAACAATGCTTCGTATAATTGAGTTGGAACGTAATAGCCCCATACTTTTACTTTATCAATAGTTCCTTGCATCCAAATGCCACCAAACACGTATTCTGTTGTGCTAAGTAGCGCACCACGACAACAACCAGCCATTAAGCAACCTATTCTGCCAAATGCGTGAGCAATTGTTATACAAGCAGGCGCAGTTAATAAAATTTTGTTAAACTCTCTTACGTGCACACCTTTGTTTCTTCTAAAAACAAAAATACCACCAACAAAGTAAATAAGTACAAATGCTATTGCTCCACCTACGAAGCCACCCATAGCCGTTATGCCTGCACCATTAAAATCCCATTTGCCCGTTTCTATATAGTTATATAAAGCTTGGAAAGCTTTTGCAGCAAGAAAGCCCAAAGCTATGGCAAAAATTGCCACCATAAAACCAAAATCTTGAACTTCTTTGTTTATTCTTTTAGCATCTGTAAACTTAAAATATACTAATATACATGCTAAAATACCTATGCCAATGCAAACCCCGTAAGGATAAACACCAGCTTCGCCGATATGAAATATTGCGTATGGATACATATAAATTCCTCTTTTAATATCTTACGTTTATTATACTACTCTATAGTTAAATTGTCAATGAATACAAAATTTATGTTGTATTTATTTGCAAACTTTAATTAATTTGTATATAATTTAATAGATATGGAGAAGTATCGAAGTGGTTGTAACGAGAACGACTCGAAATCGTTTTGTCGGTGATAAGCCGGCACATGGGTTCGAATCCCATCTTCTCTGCCACGGAAAACCTAAACCAGTTTTTTGGTTTGGGTTTTTTGTTTGTAGTTGTAGATGGGATTCGAATATGGAGAAAATTGCTTTAGCAATTTGTCCGTAGGACTAAACAGTAGCCACCTACTGTTTATCGGGTAGGTCGCACAGGCGAGAATCCCATCTTCTCCGCCAACCAAAAGCACGACACCGGCTTTACGCCTACTCGTGCTTTTTTGTTTTGTTTATGCGTTAAATATATTATAGCCTAAATGGTTGATTTAATTAGAGTAATATATTATAATAATTTACAATATTTTATTTAAGGATTAGTTATGGTAAATTCAACTTCTAATGAAAGAAAAAACAAAGGAACGTTTGCCAGTATAATTGGCATATGCGTTAATATTCTTCTTGCAACGGGCAAAATAGTTACGGGCGTGTTGTTTGGGTTAATTTCTGTTTTAACAGACGGGTTAAACAACTTAACCGACTGTGGTAGCAGTATAATTTCGCTTATATCTTTTAAGTTATCGGCAAAACCTGCAGACAAAGAACACCCTTACGGGCACGAAAGAATAGAATACGTTTGTTCTATGGCTGTAGCATTTATTATTTTGTTTGTTGCAGTTACAATGGCAATAGAATCAATAAATAAAATTATAACCCCTACAGAAGTAGAGTTTTCTTTAATAGTTGCCATTGTTTTAATTGTTTCAATGCTATTTAAGCTTGGGTTGTTTTTATATTACCGTTATACGTCTAAAAAAATTAATTCTTCTATTTTAAAAGCAACTGCACTAGATAGTTTAACAGATTGTATTTCTACTTTTTTAGTTTTAGTATGCCTTGTTATTAGTTACCTAACCAACTTTAACGCAGATGGATATGCGGGAATTTTAGTTTCTGTATTTATAGGCTACTCTGGAATAGGCGTTTTAAGCGACGTTTTTTCTATGCTAATTGGCAAAGCGCCAGATGCAAATATGCTTAAAGAAATTAAAGAAAAAATACTCTCTTACCCTAACGTTTTAGGTGTGCACGATTTATCTGTTTATTGCTACGGGCCTAACAAATATTTTGCAAGTGCGCACGTAGAAGTAGATGCCAAGGTAGACGTATTAGACTCTCACGAATTGGTAGATAAAATTGAAAAAGAGTTTTTAGAAACAACGGGAATTGTTTTAACAGGGCACTTAGACCCTATTGTTATTGACGATGAAAGAGTTAACTTTCTACGTGAAAAAACACAAGAATTTCTAATTAAAATAGACGATAGTTTTTCTTTGCACGATTTTAGAATGGTGTTTGGCAAAAACCAAACCAACGTGTTGTTTGACGTTGCCGTTCCTTACGACTGCAAACTTTCTAAAGAAGAAATTAAAAATAAAATTGAAACTGAAATTAAAAAAATAGATGAAAAATATTGTTTAGTAATAACCATTGAGCCTTGCATATAAACCATTATTGCTATTAAGGATAAACTTATGAAACTTTTTGAACCAAAAATTTTAACTTCATTTAAGGGCTACAAAGCAAAAGATTATTTTTCAGACGTTATTGCTGGCGTTATAGTTGCAATAATTGCCCTACCCCTTTCTATAGCACTTGCAATAGCATCTGGCGCAACTCCAGAAACAGGGCTTTACACGGCCATTATAGCAGGCTTTTTTACAGCTTTATTAGGCGGTAGCAAAGTTAATATTACGGGCCCAACCGCTGCTTTTGCCACCATAGTTGCAGGCATTATTTTAACACAAGGCTTAGACAGCTTATTTTTAGCAACCATAATGGCTGGTTTAATTTTAATACTTATGGGGCTCTTACGTGTTGGTTCTTTAATTAAATATATTCCACACACTATTACGGTTGGTTTTACAGGTGGAATAGCAGTTACCTTAGTTATTGGGCAATTAAAAGATTTTTTAGGGCTTACCTACCCAAACGGCACGGTTGCAATAGAAACAATAGATAAAATTAAATTGGTTATAGAAAACATTTCAACCCTTAACCCTTGGGCTATTGCAATTGGGGTTTTAGGGCTTATTATTTTAATTGTATGGCCTAAGATTTCTAAAAAAATACCTGGTTCTTTAATAGCCGTTTTAGTTGGGGCTTTAATTTGTCTTATTCCAATTATAAACGCAAATACAATAGGTTCGCTTTACACTATTTCTTCTAACCTACCAACCTTTAACTTACCTACCATTACTGGTGAACGTTTACTTACCCTATTACCTAGTGCATTTACTATAGCGTTATTGGCGGGCATAGAATCGTTACTTTCTTGCGTTGTTTCTGATAATATGGTTAAAGATACTCACAATTCTAATACAGAACTTATTGCGCTGGGTGCAAGCAATATGCTAGTAGGTTTCTTTGGTGGGATACCTGCAACAGGTGCTATTGCCAGAACGGCTGCAAACGTTAAAAACGGTGGTAAATCTCCACTTTCAGGCATTATTCACGCAATAGTTCTTTTACTAGTTTTAGTGCTTTTAATGCCTTTAGCATCTTATATTCCAATGCCTATAATCGCATCAATATTATTTATAGTTGCTTATAATATGAGCGAGTGGCGCCAATTCGTTGCAATAATAAAAACGAAAAAATGGAACGATATTTTAGTTCTAATATCAACCTTTACATTAACCGTTATTTTCGATTTGGTTAAAGCAATAGCAGTTGGGCTTGTAGTACATTACGTTATTGTTTTAATATATTACTTAATTAACAAAAATAAAGGCAAAAAACAAAAAACCGAATAATAAATATAAATAAAAAGATAGGTTAAAAACCTATCTTTTTATTTTGTTTTAATATTGTTTTAATTAAACTTCAAAGTCTATTGCAACGCTTTTTTCTACTACACTATGCATATGCTTTTTAACTACGTTTACGTGATATGCATCGTTTTGGTAGTCTTCTAAAGCCTTCATATCGTCTAATAAAACAGATAAATACACGTCGTAAGACCTTGCGCTTTTTAATAAGTCTACACCTACTTCAATGCCACGCATCATAGGAACGTTGCCTTGCATAGAAAGTAAAACTTCTTTTGCTTTTTCTACACTTTCGCCTTCTTTTAACTTAAAACAAACTACGTGTTTAACCATTATTTTCTCCTTTATAAAAGGCTACGTGTTGGTAGCCTTTTTTGTTAAATTCTTTTAACAGAAATTCCCTTTACTTCATTAGTTTTAAACTCTTTATCTATTAAAGTTAATTGTTTACGAATAATACTTCTCATTTTCATTGCAGGAACTAAGCAGTATTTTTCAAACTCATCTATGTTAACGTCTTTTTTGCTTTGCCAATGTGGGAATAAAAGTTTAATATAGCCAGAACATAGCCTTTTAACGGCAGAAACGTCTCTTGTGTCGGCTGTTTCTTCAATATCTAATAAATCATCGACTAATGCGCCGTAAGTAACGTCTGAACGAAGTAAATGCATAATTTCAGAAAAATATTCGCTGTTTAACGATAAACCTTTCATCTTCATGCTTTCTTTCATTCTTGGATTTTCCCAACCTTCAATAAAGCCGTGGAAACGGTCTAAAAGCGCAGAATCTTTGAAAATTTCTGGTAGTTCATCAAACATAGGGCAGTCTGTATCGAACCTTGCGCTATCTATATTCCCTAAGAATATCATACCTGCTTGAGAAGTGCCTGCCTTATTACCTACCGTGTATTTACCACTTTCTAAATAACCTTTCATTGCACCTTTCATTTCGTCGGCATCTGGTATTTTAATAGTAGCAATTTCGTCTACGGCAACAAAGTCGTAACGGTTAATTAAGCCTTCTTGCCTTGTGTTCATATCGTAGAACAATTTTGCCCTAGTTAACACACCACCACTTATAAGCCAACCATATTTACTTATGTTTGAAAACATATAAGATTTGCCCGTGCCTTTTGGTGCTAATTCAATTAGGTTTAACCTGTTTTCAACGAAAATTAACATACGCCTAATTACAGAAAGTTTTTCTTCTTCAGTAAATGCGTTTGCATTATAGTCGAAACCACCTAAAAGGATTTCTAACCACTCGTCTAAACTAAAGTTTTTTCTAGCATTTTTATAGTATTTTAAGTCTGCTGTGTATGGTTGGAAAGAAGTAAAATCTTTTAAGCAAATTTTACTTTCTTTTTCTGAAACGCTTTTATAATAAAGCGTAACTATACCCCAACACTCGCCACCTGTTAAAATTTTGTTTTTAACGTTGCTCCAAACGGAAAATTCTATTAAGGTAGATTTTTCTGTAATATCGTAATCTGGCAAAGTAAAGGTTACCATACCAGTTTTTATGTCTATAACAACTTTTATTCTGGCAAGAATTTTAACTTCGCCACCATATAAAAGTTTATCCATAATGCTGTTCCAATAAGACTTTGGTGGCAAATATGTATTAATTTTATCCATCATTAAAGAAGCATTTACAGAACCATCTGCATCAGAGTATTTCATAATAAACCAGTCTCTAATGAACGAAGGAACACCTAGCCCAGAAAAAATTTCTTGTGCGCCAGATTTCACAACAGCCATATCACCAAAATATTCTTTAATTTTACCCATAAATTCACCTTTTAATAATAAATAATAGATTAATCTTTATCGCCAAATATACCACCGATTATGCCTAAGAAAATTAATATACCAACTATTCCACCGCCACAACTACTGCAGTCGCCACAGTCTCCTGAACAATCGCCAGAATCAGAACCAGAGCCACAATCGTCGCAACCACCATTAGCACAACTAACAATACCTGAAAGCACTGCTATAACTACAAAGGTTATAATTAAGAAACCAATTGCCATACTAAAGTCGTTATCGCATGCATACTTATACATAACACCCATGCCTATTATAGAGAGCGCTGGACCAACGATAATATCTGCAATAATGTCGCCAAATACTGGTACGATACCCATTAGGTTTGTTATTACACATAGTAATGAGAACAATATACCAAACGACCAAATTTTGTAGCCTAACTTAGTATCGAAATCGTCAATCTTCTTACATAGAATTACTTGGCTTGTAATTTCTGCAGCGGTAACTGCTATTAACCAACCTAAATTTACACCTACAACCCAAGCAATTATAAACATAAGGTTTGCCATAAATGCCGCTAGGAAGTAGTGTACAAATGAACTATAACTCTTATACTTAAATACTGTAGGTATTATTGCTAAAGTTAATGGAACAATTATTGCTATTACTTGATAAATTGGTGAAACAATATTGCTATAACATACAGAGAACGCTACACCTGCCGTTAACAAGTTTAAAAATGGTGCAATAAATACTTTCGTTGCAACTTCAAATTTACCAGATGCCATTAAAGTGTTTGCAATTATTGCAATTATGCCAAGTACGATTGGTAAAATAACGTTTATAAATGCAATTTTTTCTAACAACATAGCAAATGCTATTCCTGCACCAATTATGCAACCGTTAACAAGTAAAATTTGCCAACAATATTTATTAATGCCAAATTGAACTTCTTTACCAAATGAAATTTGCATAAATACTAATGCGATGGCGGTAAATATTAAATAAGATAAATCTAATAATAAATAAATTTCAATACCAACGATTACGTTAGATATTAAGCAAATTAACAAGTTCCAATACTTCCTGCTCTTACAGAACATTATAAATGGAACAATTGCGTTCAACAACAGCGCTACTAGTTGTATTATTGTTAATACGTTAAATATTTCGCCAGAACCTATTAGTTCAAATATAGCGTTTATGTCTACACCAAGAATAACGTATGGTATAACAAAGAAAACAAAACTTAATACTAGTGAAAGTAGTGGCAACAATGCAAAGTTGCAAACACCTATACCAAAAGCAACTTCTGCATTATGTACTTCTTGTGCTCTTTGTTTTCTTTCTTCTTGGTTACGTTTTTCTTTAACGATTAGTGCGTTTGCTAAAATACTATCAAAATTGTCGCTAGTAGCATCGTCTAATTGTTTAATTAAGTCTTTATTAGCGTTTGCATTTTTTGCAAGACTTGTTAATAACTTTTTATATTTCTTTCTGTTTACGCCTTCTTTAACTGCATCTTGCTTATAAGCAGTTGCATTTAAATATTGGCTTTGTTTTTTAGATGCACAGTTACAAGCATTATCGTATTCTTGGCATTCTTCTATAGATTTTGAAGAAAGCAATATGCCAACAATATCTTTTGCTTCTAATTCTGTGTGTATGCAAGCCCAGTAAGCATTAAAGTTCTTTTCATCTTCCCTCAACACCTTTTTATAATATTGTTCTGCTAACTTAAATTCGGCTATACTATGTAAATAATAACCCATAGCGAAAGAACGGTCTATCATAAATTCGTGTTCTTCTTCTGGAATATAACTTAAGAAAGTACAATAAATTATATCTGCTTCAGCAGGTTTAACAATTTTTTTCTTTAAGCCTTCAATAACGCTATCTGTAAAGTCAGTAATTAATGAAGAGAAAGAAAATTTCTTGTCTTTTTTGTTGGTTAGTGCATAACCCAACATATCTTCTAAATCTTTAGTAATTTCAGGCTTATTGCCGTGTTTATTGTAGAAGAAAGGTAGGTTTTCGGAAATATCGTCGTCAAAAGATTTTACCTTTGCCATAACCAAGTTATACCTTGCTTCTACGTTAGATTCATCTATAGATATAACTTTTTCTAAATATTTAATAGCAGTATCAAAATCTTTTAGTTCACGTCTGTTAATAGCATACATCATAGAATATTCTATGTGGTTATCAACCAAACTACCATCTGTAGATTTAAGAATATAATCTACAAAATCCGTTACGTAGTCTATTGGATAGAAAACTCCATTTTTAATATTTTCTAAAACAGCCGATAAAATTTGCTTTTTAGCACTTTCTCTATTTTTAAAGTTAAACTCTAATATAGCCTTAAATTGATCTAAAGGCTTTAATAAAGTCGTTAATAATTGTTTGTTTTTAGATTCTTTTGGATTTGTATATAACCCACCCTTTCCACATTTTTTAACAGCACTTAGTATGCTTTCGTTAATAAAATCAATATCTTCGTTTGCAATGTTTGCAGGAGAGTTTTGAATTAACCTTTTAATTAAATTCATGTCTCCTAAATAGAAGGTATTAGCAAGTTCTTGTGGGTTTAATGAACAACGAAGTTGAATAACTATGCTATAAACTAGCGCTTCGTGTTCAGAAGGGTCAATATCTAAAATTTTATTGTTATATTTTTCTGCAAGGTCAAATACTTTGTTTGCTTTACCATCAAACTTAACGTTTTTATTTTCTAAAATGGCTTCAACAATACCCACGGCTTCTTTAATGTAAACGTCAACGTCGCCTGCATCAATAGAGCTTAAATATGCTTCAATAACTTTATCTGCACGAGCATATGAACCCCTAGATTCATCTTTTAATACTTGTTTAGAAATTCTTTCTTTTAAGAAAGAAATAACTTCTTTTCTTTGTGGAATATTATATTTAATTAAAACGTTAAAGAAGGCAACACCTTCGTCTATCTCGCAATCTGCAAAGCAAGTTTTACAAGCATTTAATACTAAATCTGCAATTTTAACAAGTTGTTCTTTGTCGGCACATTCAATAGCACGGTCTAAAAGAGGATATTCTTTAAATCTTTCCGCGTTTATAACGAAATCTTCTTCAGATTTAGTTTTTATAGAACATAAGATTTTACCATATATTGCATCAAAATTTTCGCCAGATTGTAAAACGCTATCAAACCTTTTCATTGCGGCATCAAAACGCCTATTTTTTAATGCGTCGTAAGCATTTTCAATTATACGTTGAGTTGATGCTGGAACGTGATATTCACTTTTACTTTCAAGGCTTTTAACAACAAGGTTACCCTTAACGGTTGAAGATTTTTTAGAAACGTCGAAATTACCTAATTCTGCCGTTTGTAAAGTTTCACCTGCAACGGTTTTTGCTTTTTTCTTAGAACCACCACCAAGTTTTACCCTTGTAACACCAGCTCTGTTACCAGCGCCAATGATAGACCTAACTTTTTCAAAAATTCTTTCTAAAAAGTCTCTGTCTGCGTTGTTATAACCTTGAATTTGGTTAATTTGGTATGGTAAATCGCTTGGAACGTCTCTATCGTAAACGTATAATAAAGAGTTTTCTGGCTTACGTAGTCTTGAGTTTTTACCTACTTTTGCAGCATCTGCAAAGTACAAGTATCTTGTCCATTCGTTTTTAACCCATTCACTTTCTAAATATTCACCTTGTGTACCAATTAATATCATACATTGGCAAGATGCTAATGCAGAGAAAATTTTAGGTTCGTAGTTTTCACCTTCAACGTCCCCTTCACCAATAGATACAGGGCTGAAGAAAACGGTATAGTTTCTTTTGGTAAAATATTCATATAATTCTCTACCAATTTTAACGTCTTCAGTGTCTACTCTTCTAACGTTACCTGCTTTGTCTGTAACTTCTTCTTTAGCCTTAAAACTAATGAAAATATCGCAATAGTTTTTAACACCCATATTATCACAGGCCTCAAGCCTAAATGCTTCAATTTTTTCGGCTTGTTTTTTGTAATATTCAGCAGTGTCTGGCTCTGCATTTTCTATTGCAAGTTTTAAGTTTTTATCTGAAGAAACTTTGTCTCTTGTAAAAAAGTCGTTAAAGAAAGTTGGTTTTCTTTCTTTAGTAACAGGGTCTGAAACGTAATAAATATTGTTCTTTGCTAAAAAGTACAACCAATTTAGTTTAGAATTGGTTGGGTGTTCTCTTAACGCAGATTGACAACGAGCAACGGCATTTTCAAAAAGCCTTGCTTCAATATCACGCATTATACTTGATGCTTCGCCAAAATCGTCGTCAGTTTTTATTCTGGTTCCACAACTTTCACAAACAAGTCCTTTGGCTCTTTCAACGAATATATTACAGCCACAATTAGGACAACATTTTTCTGCCATTATTATCTCCTTAATACGTAGTTATTTTTCTTATTTGTTTATATAATCTATAACGTCAAATGCAAATTTAACGCTTCTTAATGGGCCACTAACCGTTGACATATTAGAGCCTAAAACAGAGTAAACTTCACCTAAAACACTTCTTTTTAAGTTTGTTTTGCTCTTTACGTATGCAATAAATTCCTTAACGATGTTAATTGGAATAGCATAGTTCATACCCTTTGCATTTTCAACACCTGCAACTAGTACGCCAATAACGTCGCCCATTTCATTTAATAATGGACCACCAGAGTTACCGTGGTTTGCGGCAGCGTCTGTCATTATGTATGGATATGAAAGACCTGGCATTTTTCTTTTAGCATCGCTAATAATACCAGAAGTAATACAAGTACCAGCGCCAAGAGAGTTACCTATTAAGTAAACCTTTTGACCGTTACGAAGTTTAGAAGAATCGCCTAAAGTTGCAATGTCTGAACCTTTAAGGTCTGGTGAGTAAATTAAAGCAATATCTAAAGAATCGTCTTTACCATTACTTGGTGCACCACACGCTACAACTAAAGACCTATAATATTTATCTCCCACCTTAACGTAAATTTCTGGGAATAAAGAGCCGTTAGAATCTAATACGGCGTGAGCATTGGTAATAATTAAACCTGTTGAAGTTATAAAAAATCCAGATGCTCTTGCAGCAGAGTTGTCGTTTTGAACGTAAATTTCAACTGCAACACCTTGCATTTTATCGTAAATTTCTTCACCACTTAAAACGTTTGGTTTTGCTGGTGCGCTTGGAGCAGCCGGAGCTGGTGCAACCGGAGCAGGTTTTGCTTCAACTTTAGCAAAAGTTGCGCCACAACAAGCACATTTATATATAATTTCACCATTTCTTTCAATTTCTTTGCAGTCTGAACCACAGTTATTGCAAGTTTTCATAATTAATCTCCTTATACTTTTAGAAAAGTTCGTTTTCTATTATTCCTTTTGTAAAGGTAATTTCCGTTTTATTAATAAGTTTTTCTGCATAGATTTCCAAAATGTAACTACCACTTTCTGTAATTTCTAATTCTTCGGTAATCCAATTTTGAATTCTCTTGCTACAAGTATATCTTTTGCCGTCAATTTTTACAGTTATACCATTAAAATCTCCTTCAATATAGAATTCAATTTTAGGTTTTTCTGCAGGGTTAAGTTGAATCGTAGTTTCTGCAAAAATAATTTTTGGCATTTCTGTTTTAACTTCTATAATAGGCTCTTCTTTAGGTGTTTCTACCACTGGTTCAACTGGTGTTTCTACAGGTTGCTCAACTGGAGTTTCAGTAGGTTTTTGTACCCTTTTTTCTTCGTTAAGAGTGTTTACCCCTGCAAACCTATCAAAGACTTCTATTTCGCTTCTAGAAACAGAAGGTTTAACCTTACTAAACGCCTTTTCCATATGCGCCATAGTAATTTTAACCTTGTTGCCCGTTTTAATAAATTCGTTAAGTGGTTCAATTTTTGCAGAGTCTATAATTTCTGTAATATCTGCACCACTATAACCATAAGAACGTTCTGCTAAAACGTCAAAATCTATGCCGTCTAAAATTTCGTCGTTCTTTAAGCCACGAGTAAACAAATAGCGCCTTGCAGCAAAGTCTGGTAATGGAATATAAATCTTTTCAGAAAATCTTCCAGAACGAACTGCCGCAGAGTCTATTGCCCAAGGTCTGTTCGTTGCACCTAAAAGCAATAAGTTAGGGTTTTTACCTGCGAAACCATCTATTTGTTGCAAGAATTCGTTAACCCTTTGGTCGTTGTGAATATCGTTGCCCCTAGTGCCAAACAAGTTATCCATTTCGTCAATGAAAATAATAGCAAGTTTTTCTTTAGAAGCCGCTTCAAATAACGAATTAATGTTTTGTTCGCTTTCACCTACCCATTTACTAACGATATCAGATGCCTTAATAGCATAGAAAACTGCACCTACTTCGTGGGCGATTGCTTTAGCAATCATAGTTTTACCTGTTCCTGGAGGGCCGTATAACAACACACCACCACCCGTTTTCTTACCATATAATTGGTATGCTTCTGGGTGTTTTAACGGGTTAATCATTCTAATAGTAATAGTTCTTTTAACTTCATCTAAGCCAGCGATATCGTCAAAAGAAATATCTGGAATTTTAGCCGCTTTCCAATCTTTTCCATTATTGTCTTGAGTTGAAGAAGAGTTACCCGTATTGCCACCTTTATTATCGTTTGAAGGTGGTGCTTTTTTCTTTGGCATGCCGTTTACATCAAAACTATTAGCAATTTCTATAAGCCTTTTAGCCTTGGTCATTCTTGCTTCTTTTAATTGAGGCGAACTTTCCTTAGCCATTTCAAGCATTTTTTGAGCAGCAAGTTGATAATTTCTTTTTGCAAGAAAATAATCACCCTTTTGTTCTGCTTTTTTTGCAGCATTAAAATATAATTCGTAATGCTCTGATAATAAATTTAAGTCTCCCATAATTTACCTTTATAGTAGTATTTTTTATCTTTATTAAACTTGACCAGATTCTAATTCTTTGCGTAATTTTTCTAATTCTGCATCAATATCGTCGTCGGTAGATTCTTCCGATTTAATTTGATTTTCAATCATGCTATCGATTTCTTTATCATCTGTCTTTTTAATATTTGCAGCGCTTGCAAAAGAGTCTTTACTAGTTTCCATAAAGATTTCAATTTGTTGAGTTTGTGTTTCTACGTTAGCCATAGCCGTTTCAAACTCTTTTTGAACTTTAACAAATTCTTTTTTATTAGCAAGTTTAGACATTTGTTTGCTTAAAACGCTCATACCACCCAAAAATTCAGTAGTCATCATAGTCATATCTTTCATTTGAGCAGTAATTTCAAAGTTAAGTAGCATTTCTTGCGCTCTTTTTTGTTGAGTTAAAGTCATTTTATAACCGGTTAATGCAAGGTTATATTGAGATTCTAGGCCGTGCTTCTTTGCTTCTTTAGCCTTGTCTATAAAAACCTTTTTTTGTTCTTCTAAAGTTTCAATTTGCTTATTCATAGAGTTAATTGTTTTCTTTATAAGCATTTTCTTTTCTATTTCTTTATTTTTTTTACCCCACATAGTAAAATCTCCTTAAAAATTAATTAGCACTGCTATCTGCTTCTTTTTCTTCATCAAATTGGCTTTGTTCAATATCTAAATCTTCATCTAAGCCCTTTTCAGTTTCAAACATAGCAAGTAAAGCATCGTCGTTCTTTTGAACACCGTAAATATTGTCGTTTGCTTCGTAACTATCTTGAATTTCGTTAAAGATTTCGTCTGCAGAAGTTAAAATTTGTTCATCTTTAACCTTAGTATTTAATGCTTTATTTAAGAATTTTGCTAAACCTTTTTGGTCTGCAAGTAAATTACGCATAGAAATTTTGCCAGTGTTTGCAATAAATTGGTTGTCGTCTATAGCGTCTTTTAGCCTTTTTGCCAATTTTATGTTATAAAGCAAGTACATACCACGCTTAATATCTGCTTCTTTTTCTTCTTTAAGCATAGTAATTTTTTTAGCAAGAAAAAGTTGCATATCTCTGTTCTTTTCTGCCTTACCTTTTCTCATTAAGTCTTCAATTTGTTTAGTTTTTTCTATAATACCTTGTTCAATATCTGCTTCTTGTTTTTCTAATTGGCAAATAGAATCTACTACGTCTTCTCTTTTTAATTTTTGATATTTACTCTTAAATGGCCACATAATAGTTCCCCTTTATTAAATTCAAAAATCGTGCATCAAATTGATGTACGACTTTTGTTAGTTTTATATAAGTTTTGCTTTCCTTTCAGCAATAGCAATTTCTAGTTCAGCAGTAACTCTTTCCCAGCCTTCAAAATTGCCTTTTTGGCTATATTTACTTAAAGCAATCTTTGCATCGCCAAGTTTATCACCAATTTTCTTATCTAAATGTTGAATTTTTTCATCTTCACTTGGATTTAAATATTTAATTTTTTCTTGAAGTTCTAAAAGTTTTTTAGTTAAACCTTCTTGACCTTGTGCATAAACAACTAAAACGTCTATTGCTTGTGCGTTGGCTTTTATTAAATCTATATCGTTAACAACTTTTTCTTTAATAGTTTTCTTTTTTCTCCAAAAACACATAATTCATTCTCCTATTCACTTAATTTAGAACCACAACCACTACAGAAAGCAGCGTCTGCAGGAACTTCTTTATTACATTTTGGGCATAATCTCTTAAGGTTACCTACTGGTTTACCACAACCTGGGCAGAACTTATCTCCATTTTCGTAACTATGACCACACTTACTACAGAAATGAGCGCCTTTTGCTTTTTTAGCATCTGGGCTAACACCAATTACTTTTAATACTTCTAGGTATTTTTCGTAATCTTTGCTTTCTAATTCGCGAAGCCATTTTTCTCTTTCCCATTCTTTGTCGCCTAAACGTTCTAATTCAGCAGCAATTTCCTTAGCATCAGCTTTTTCTTCTAATTTCTTTTGACGTGCTTTTTCTTCTTCTCTTGCTTGCTTGATTTCGTCTTTTTGTTCTTGGCTCATTGCTTTTCTTGCTTGTTCTAAACGAGCAATATCTTCTTCAGAAATGAAGATTTTGTTTATAATGAACTTAAATAATTTTAAGCCATATTGTTCTTCAAACATTTTATTTAATTCTGGGAAAACTTCTTCTTCAATTTTCTTTGTATATTCAACTACTTCGTAATAGCGAATACAATTTCTACGCATTGCAGAAGAAATAGCAGGATTAATTACTGCAAGCATTTGATTTAACAAATATTCTTGCAAATCTTCTGCTTTGTATAATTTAGATACACCAATCAATTCTAAATAAGCTTTTCTTGGGTTGCAGATTTGAACGTAGAATTCACCGTTTGCACCAATTTTGAAAGCTTCGTCTGTAACTGAATCTACAAAATCGAATTTACTTCTTGTTCCCCAAGGAACTCTTAATTTATAGGTTTTAGACATATAGATTACGTCTACGGTAAAGTCTAACTTTTTAGGCTTACCTAAACCAAATAAACCACTTTTTTTGGTTTCGAAAATTTTATGGCTACCACTATCTAAGGTAGGCATTGCTTGACCATCTCTTACAACTATTGCATTATGAGTATCTGGCACGATAATTACTGCATCTGAGGCATAACCTTCGTCCATACATTGTTTGCGAAATAATTCTTCGTTATTACCTTCATACTTAAACATTTTCTTGAGTTCCATTGCGTCCTCCTAAAATAAAAAAATTGTTTTTTAAAAGTCTTTAACTTCAATGAATTTATTTTATCACTTTTTTGTATAAAAATCAACATTTTTTTTAAAATAATTTATTTATTTATATATATTATATTATTTTTGCGCGCACGCGAGAACTTTTTTAATAAATAAACCCTAAGTTTTTGTTGTTTTTTTACAAAAAAATACACTTTTAATTAGCAACAATTACCAAGTTTTTTTGTGTATAAAATATAGAAAAAAAGCCACTTTTTTGATAAAATATATACAGGAGGATTAATATGAAAACACTTAATAGAATAACGCGTTTTTTTGTATGTTTTAGTATTGTATTTTTAATTTTTATTAGTTTGGTTGGATGCAACAATAACGCAAATAATGGCGGGGTTTTACAACCACCTAACGTAGAAGAAAACCCACCTTTAGAAGAAGAAATACCCGTTATAAAAAATGTTATTACTTACGTAAAATCTAAAGTAAACGGACTTAATATTAGAGAAACCCCTTCTACAACTTCTAACGTTGTTGGAGTTATAAATAAAAACGATATGGTTGTATTTAAAGATACTGTTGGGAACTGGTATAAAACTTTATATAAAGGCAAAACGGCATACCTTTCTGCAAGTACATCTTTAACAACCCTTTCAACCTTTGATAAGGCAGATGATAAAACTGAAATGGTAATGGAATTAGGTGCAAGTTTACTAGGTACGAAATACGTTTACGGCGCAACAAGGCTACACAACGGAAAAGGTGTTTTTCTAACAGGTTTTAGCCAAAGTGCGTTTGATTGTTCTTCGTTTACACAATATTTATTCTACTACGGAGCAGACGTTTTATTAAATTTAACAACAAGAACACAAGTGCTTCAAGGTAGTAGCGTAAAAGATATAAAAAACCTAAAACGTGGAGACTTAATGTTTTTTACAAACGCACAGCGCTATAACAACGTTGGTACCGAAAGAATTGGGCACGTAGCAATATATTTTGGCGACAATTACATTTTACATACTGCAAGCGATTATGCCGTTATTGAACCAATTTCTACAACGAGATGGAAATACCTTTTACAAGTAAAAAGACATATTAACGTATAAAGAACAAAACAACTAAATAATTTAGAAAAAACCATACGAAAACGTATGGTTTTTGTATTTTGCAAAAATAAAGGGCGAATTAAATTCGCCCTTAAATATTTTTTATTAACCTTTTAAGCCACCAACTTTTAAGTCGCCCATTAATTGTTTTTGGAAAGAAACAAACAGAATAAGAATTGGAAGACAAGACATCATACAAGCAGCAAAAAATTGTGGAACTTCGTTAAGACCACTGCCACTAGCAGTTCTTAAACGAACTAAAGCATAAGCAATAGTTGGGTAAGATGGTAAATATAGCATTGCAGTTGTATATTCGTTCCAATATTGAATAAAGAATAAAATTGCAACAGCTAAATATGTGTTAATAACAAGTGGGAACATAATTCTAACCATAACTTGGAAATGCCCTGCACCATCAATAAACGCTGCTTCTGCATACCCCCAAGAAAGCGACTTAAATACTCCATAGAATATTAAGAAATACATTCCTAAGAAGTGACATTTCATAAAGAATACACCCAAAAGATTATCATATAAGCCCATTCCTCTAACTACTGCCATTTCAGAAGCCAAACTACCTACCACAGGTATAATCATTGTTATAATAACAGTGGTGTAAAGTACGGAACTTAACCAACAAGGGTATTTCGCAACAAGGTATGCTACCAACATAACAACCGTTGTGTGAACTAAAGTACACCCAATAGAATAAATTAAAGAGTTTAAAATTAATTCTTCAAAGTATACGTTGCGATTGTTTACAAGAATACAAAATTTAGTAAAGGTATCTATCCAGTTATCAAGCGTGAACCTTGAGCCAAAAGCAAATGGGTTATTCGAAAAGTCTGGGTCAACGGGAGTAAAAGATACTCTAAAGCCCCAAATCAAGCAAAATATCATAATTACTACGTAAAGTGCCAAAATAAACCCAATTATCATAACTAAAAAATTATCTTTTAAAAATTTCAAAAATTTATTTGGAGATGAACTTTGCATTGTGTTTTCCATAATTAATCCTCACTTGGCCCAAATTTTTCTAATAGATATCTAACTAACAACGTTAATGGAGCAGCGACTAAAGTAAACATTAAACCTGCTGTAGCCGCAGCCGGATATGCCGACATTACGCCTTTCTGTACTAAGACGAATAGCTCATAACCGATAGTTCTTACTATTGGCTGAGCTTGCTCGGCAAAGAAGGTATATAAGTTCGCTTGGTTAGTAAATAAATGTGCAACACTTGTTACAAGGAAAGTTGTTATGGTTGGATATATAGATGGCAATACTATACTAAATAATTGCCTTGCGTTCCCCGCGCCGTCTATTTGAGATGCTTCTAAAATATCAGTAGAAACGTTACCCATAGCACCAGAATATAACAATACGTTAGAACCAAAGCCCATAAATACGGTATAAACGATAACACCAAGCAACTGCGTATCTCCAAGTGTACTATCTAACAAATAAATACCACCTAACATATCACGAACTAGATACCTTAGCATGCTATCGTAAATTTGAACGGTAACTACACCAGGTATAATAGATGGCAAGAACAAAATTATTCTAACAAAGTTATAAGCAAAATATTTTTTGAATATGTAATAAGAGAATAAAATTGTTAAAACTGTACCAGAAACAATACCAACAGCCCAAACAATTAAAGAGTTTTGAAATGCATATCTCATTTCGCCAACAAAGAAATTGTGAAAGAAAACTTCGAAATTCCTAAAACCTGCTGTAAAAACAAACTTACCTTCATCAAGCTCTTGAAACGCCAACAAAATAGTGTTAAAGTTTACGCCAACGTAAAATATTAAAAATTGCAACAAAGGAATAGCTACTACCCCAAAGTAAAATAATATTTTACCATTGTCCCATCTTTTCGCTTTTGCCATAAAAATGCCCTCGTAAAATGTTAAAATAAAGTTAAATTTCCCCTAATAACAATATTATTAGAGAATAACAATAATAATTATATCATTAAAAATTTAAATGTCAACAAAAAAGTAATAATATATTAATATATTATTGAAAAAAATTAAAAAATATTAACAAAAAAGTCTGGTAACTAAAAATGCCAGACTTCTTTTATTTTTCAAATGATTTTGTGTTTTATGCTTTTATTTGCAATTGTTATTTATTGGCAAATAAATTGTTTAACAATTATTTTTCTACTTTAACCTTGTTTAAGCGAGCAAATCTTGGTAAACCGTCTTCTTTTTCAAGTTCTGCTTCACCTTGAATTAATGGTAGTGCATATTTAACGAATTCTTCTGAAATACCAGTTCCGTTATTGATAATCCATTCTAGTGGAACGGTTTTTTCAGTATTTGCAGCAAGTTCTAATGGAAGAAGTTTATATTCTATTTCATACTTATCGCCTGCTTTTCTTTCGTAGCAAACCATTTTATCCGTTTCACCACTAACTGCTGCTCTAACTGCAATTTTGCCTGCTTCAAAAGTTTCTTCAACGTCTGTTTTACTAGCGCAGTGTGCTGCACATCTTTGCATTAAAGAAAGTTCAACAGACCTTGTCTTAAAGCCAGTTTCTGCTTTAACGATATTAGAAAGCATTGCGCCAACACCACCTAATTGTGCGTGACCAAAACTATCTCTTGCGCCTGCTTGACCTAAAACTTCGCCAATTAATACGCCGTTTTTATCTTTAATACCTTCAGAAACAACTGCAATACACTTATTGTTGTTGTTTTTGCAAACTTCTTTAACGTCTTTAACGAATTTTTCTACGTCAAATGGAATTTCTGGTAAATAAATTAGGTCTGCGCCTAAACCCTTAGCATTTGCTAAAGATGCAGCAGCAGTTAACCAACCTGCGTTTCTACCCATAACTTCTATAACGCAAATCATACCAGTATCGTAAACCTTTGCATCTAGGTTAATTTCCATAATAGTTGTAGCAATATATTTAGCGGCACTTGCAAAACCTGGGCAGTGGTCTGTACCAAACAAGTCGTTATCAATTGTTTTTGGAACACCAATAACGTTCATTTCATAACCACTATTTGCCATATATTTGCTAATTTTGTTGCAAGTATCCATACTATCGTTACCACCGTTATAGAAGAAATAACGAACGTTGTATTTTTTGAATACTTCTAATAATCTTTTATAATCGGTATCGTCTACACTTGCATCTTTTAGTTTGTATCTAACAGAACCCAATGCAGATGATGGAGTGTTTTTTAAACGTTCTAATTCTTTAATATCTTCTTTACTCATATCGTAAAGGTCTTCGTTCAAAATACCCCTAATGCCGTGTGCTGCACCATATACTGCAGTAATTAGTTCTGAATTTAAGCCTTCAATAAATACACCTGCTGCACTTGCGTTAATAACGGACGTTGGTCCACCAGATTGAGCAAACATTAATGCTCCTTTTAATCCTTTCATCGTAAAACTCCTTTTGTATATAAATTATAATTTTTTACAAACTTAAAATGTGGGCTATGTTATAAAGTTCTTTATCGAATTTAGAAACGTGTTTAACTGCTTCGTCAAACGGAACGGTTATAACTTTATTATCTTTAATGCCTATTGCCCTGCTTTCGCTATTGTTTTTTAATAATTCTATAGCCTTATAGCCAAACCTTGCGGCTAAAATTCTGTCGTTCATATTAGGAGAACCACCCCTTTGAATATAACCAAAGTTAGTAACTTTAACGTTAATTCCGCTTTTCGTTCTTAAAGTTTCGGCAATTTCATCTCTGTTTCCAGCACCTTCTGCTAAAATAATCATATTAGAAGTTTTGCCTCTTAAATAACTCTTTTTAATTTTCCTTGCAATTTCATCTAAATCAAATGGTATTTCTGGTACTAAAACGTATTCTGCACCACCTGCTACGCCTGCGTATAAAGCAATATCTCCACAATGCCTACCCATAACCTCTAAAAGTGAAACTCTATCGTGAGAGTGCATTGTATCTCTTAAATTATTTATTGCCCATAATACAGAGTTAACTGCCGTATCGAAACCAACGGTAAAATCTGTATAAGAAAGGTCGTTATCGATAGTACCTGGTATACCCATAACTTTAATTCCAAAATTATCGCAAAGGTCTTTTGCGCCACGGAAAGTACCATCTCCACCAATAACTATAAGCCCGTCTATACCAAATGCAGAAAGTGCTTCTACTGCTTGGCGTTGAACTTCTACGTCTATAAACTCTGGGCATCTTGCAGTTTTTAAGAAAGTGCCACCCTTATGAATCATATCTGAAACAGAACGAGTACCAAGCCTTGTAATTTCACCTTTTACAAGACCAGCATATCCCCTTTCTACCCCATAGATATCTATATTATTATTTAGTGCCGTTCTAACAACTGCACGAATACAAGCGTTCATACCAGGAGCATCGCCACCACTTGTTAACACCGCTATTCTTTGCATAGAATTTCTCCTTTTCTTTACATTACTTAAACTTTAAGTTAGTTTAACGTAAACTTTCATTTGCAAAATTCTTATAAATAATATTAACATATAACTTAAAAAATTTCTACAAAAATTAATACCTTTTTTAAACTTTTTTCTTAAAAAATATAATATCGTTTTCTTTAACGAAATTTTTAAGTTCTACCATTAACCCTTCGCATCTTCTAACCGACATATGAGTATCGAATTTTTTGCCGTTTATTGCCACTATAACTTTAACGTCGCCAGGGTAACTTTCTAAAACGTCTAAAATATCGTCTAACTGGGCTTCTTTCTCTTTTGGAATAATTAAGCCTAAATATTCTTTTTCAGAAAGTAATTCTTCTTGCTCTTTAATTTCCATTTTTTCAATATTATCAGCAATAATTTGTGGTGTGCCATCTTTAATTTGAAGCCTACCAGAAACTTTTACAATTTCTTCTTTATTAATTACTTCTTTAACCTTATCGAAAATTTTAGGGAAAGCAATAACTTCAATTTTATCGTAAACGTCTTCTACGGTTATAAAAGCCATAGTAGTTCCACTTTTTGTTGCTAACCTTTTGAAATCTGAAATAATTCCACCCATAACTACGTGTTCGCCGTCTTTAATTTCGGTATAAACTTTTTCTTCGTTCTCGTCTAATTCGTAATAAGATAGCGCTTCGGTTGTAAAAGAGAACTTATCGAATTGCTCTTTAAAATCTTCTAAAGGATGTCCTGAAAGATAAATGCCTAAAACGGTTTTTTCTAAAGACAATCTTTCCTTAGAAGAATATTCCGGCGTATTAGGGTATTCTAAAGTTAAGCCTTCGTCTTCATCTAACAAAGTACCAAATATGCTAATTTGCATACTATTTTTCTTTTTATTATAAGAACTTACTCTATCCATAAATTCTTCGTGCACTTCCATTAGCGCTCTACGGTTAATTCCAAAGCTATCGAAACTACCAGAAAGAATTAAACTTTCTACAAGCCTTTTGTTTATACCAAGGTCTGTGGTTCTGTTTATAAAATCTTCAAAAGACTTAAAGTCGCCGTTTTTATTTCTTTCTTCAATAATATCGTTAATAATTGCTAAACCTACGTTCTTTAAGCCTACAAGCCCAAATCTTATGCCACCATTTTCGCAAGAAAAATATGCTTTACTTTTATTAATATCTGGTGGAAGAACTTGAATATTATCTGCTTTAATACAAGTTAAATATTTAGAAAGTTCTTCAATTTTATCTATTCTGTTGTTTAAGATAGAACAGAAAAATTGTACAGGGTAATACCTTTTTAAGTATGCCGTTTGATACGCTAATACTGCATATGCCGCCGCGTGCGACTTGTTAAACGCATACCTAGCAAAAGGTTTCATGTTGTCGTAAATTTTTATAGCAATATCTTCTGGAACGCCACGTTTAATAGCCCCGTCTACAGGTTGACCGGTACTTTCGTTAATACCACCGTAAACGAATATGCTTTTTTGTTGTTCCATTATTTCAATTTTCTTTTTACCCATGGCTTTTCTAACCACGTCTGCGTGGCCAAGAGTGAACCCACCAAGGTTTTGACAAATTTGCATAACTTGTTCTTGGTAAACTAATATGCCGTAACTATTTTTTAAAATTGGTTCTAACAAAGCATGGTCGTAAGTAACGTTTTCTGGGTTGTGTTTATTTTTTATATATTGTGGAATAGAATCCATAGGTCCAGGTCTGTATAGCGAAATGCCCGCTATAATATCTTCAAACGTGGTTGGCTTTAATTCCTTCATAAATCGCTTCATCCCAGGACTTTCTAATTGGAACACCCCGTCTGTTAAACCGGCACCAATATGTTCGTAAGTATTTTGGTCTTCGTAACCAATTTTATGGAAGTCTATATCTACCCCAAAATCTTCTTTTGCATATTCACAAGCAAGTTGCACGTCGGTTAAAGTTCTTAAGCCAAGGAAGTCCATTTTAAGCATACCTAACGCTTCTACTTCAATCATATCGAATTGAGTGGTTATATCTTCGCCGTTTCGTTGAAGTGGAACGTTTTCCATAATAGGCTTTTCGCAAATAACAACGCCTGCTGCGTGCATAGAAGTATTCCTTGGTAAACCTTCTACTTTTATAGCAATATCTATAACTTTCTTTAATTGTGGGTCGTTATTATAAATTTCTATAAGTTCTGGAACGCCTACGTTTTGCTTGTCTTTATTTAGTTCTAAACCTAAAGATTGCCTTATAGTAGACTTACCATCCATAAGTTTTGTAATTTTATCTACGTTAGCATAAGGAATACTATAAACCCTTGCAACGTCTTTAATTGCAGCCTTTGATGCAAGCGTACCAAAGGTTACTATTTGAGCAACCCTATCTTCACCATACTTCTTTCTAACGTATTCAACAACTTCGTTTCTTCTTGCATCGGAAATGTCTACGTCAAAGTCTGGCATAGATATTCTTTCTCTATTTAAAAATCTTTCAAAAATTAATTGGTAGCCAAGTGGTTCTACGTCTGTTATACCAATAGAGTAAGCAATTATACTTGAAACACCAGAGCCCCTTCCTGCCCCAACGGGAATACCTACGCTACGAGCGTAGTTAATAAAATCCCAAACGATTAAATAATAGTCGCAAAAGCCCATAGAACTAATAACGTCGAATTCATATTCAAAACGTTCTCTAATTTCATCAGTTATAACGGCGTATCTTCTTTTTAGCCCGTCTTCTGCAAGTTTTCTTAAATATTCTTTTGGGGTTGAACCATCTTCTGGAACGTATTTTGGAATAAGAGAATTATCTCTAATAGGTTCGCCTTTTTTAGTAAGGTCAAACACTTCTTCAACGACTTTATCTGCTATAATTCTAGTATTGGAAATTGCTTGTGGAACGTGCGAAAACAACCCTAACATTTCGTCTGGGCTTTTTAGGTAAGATTGGTCGCTTTCCATTTTTAACCTTTTAGGGTCGTCTAACGTTGTTTTCATACTAATGCACATAACAACGTCTTGCATTTCTGCATCTTCTCTTTCTAAATAATGCACGTCGTTAGTGGCAACGAGTGGAATATTTAGTTCGTTAGAAAGTTGAATAATAAAAGGGTTTATTCTTTTTTGTTCTGCTAAGCCGTGGTCTTGAATTTCTAAATAAAAATCATCGCCAAAAATATCTTTTAGCATTAAGGCTGTATTTTTAGCCTTTTCATAATCGCCGTCTAAAAGATTTTTAGAAACCCTACCTGCAAGGCAAGCAGAAAGACAAATAAGCCCTTCGCTATGTTCTTTTAACGTTTTATAGTCTATTCTTGGTTTGTAATAAAAACCATCTACGTAGGCAATAGAATCTAACTTAATTAGGTTTTTATAACCTTGCTTATTTTTACAAAGTAAAATCAAATGGTCGTAACCTTGCTTTTCACTTTTTTGAGTATAATCGTCGCACAAATACATTTCGCAACCGATTATGTATTTTAGCCCTGCTTTTTTTGCCTCTTCTGCAAAGTATAAAGTACCGAACATATTTCCATGGTCGGTTATAGCAACGGTATCCATACCTTTACTTTTACAAGCATCAAACAACTTGTCTATTCTGGTTGCGCCGTCTAATAAACTATATTCTGTATGAAGATGTAAATGAACAAAATCCGTCATAAGTTTTTCCTTCGTTATTGTTTAGATAATTCTATAAGTTTTTTTAGCCTGTGATTCAAGCAACTTTTACTAACCCCTAAAAGATTTGCAAGTTCTATAACAGACATATCTTGTTTTTCTAACCTTAATTTTGCAGTTAACTGCAACTCTTGTTTAAGGGTAGATAAAACATTTTTCTTTTGCAATATTTTTATGGCTTCTATTTGTTTCATAGTGGCTTCTATTTGCCTTGAAACGTTGCCCATATCGCAATTAGTTCTTCTGTTTGTGTTGTTTATCATTTCCCTACTAATCATTAAGTCGGTAATATTTAACACTGCCAAAGAAGCACCCAAAAAAGCAAACAAATTTTTAATTTGTTCTGCACTTTTAATATACAACAAAACTTGTCCCTTTCGTTTAGTAGTTTTAGAAGTTATGTCGTATTTACTTAAAACTCTTTCAGTTTCTTCTGCCGGTATTTCGTGGCTAAAAGTAAATTGTGCGTGGTAGCCCGTGCTTGCAAGGTCTTCGTTACTTGGCAAAGTGCAACTGCCTACTGCAACGAACAAACCTTTAATAAAAGATTTTAAGCAACACTCTTTTTTAGTTAGTTCTCCATAGAGATGTGTGTTAACAATTACTTCTTCGCCGTCTAAAACTAACACTTCTAAATCGGTTAAAATTTCAGTAGCCTTTTCACCTTTAATAGATATTTCAAAAATTTCTCTATTATTTAAATGGTCGTTCCCTACTGAAACTTCCCTTATTTCATAGTCGTATAAAACTCTAAAATATTCTGCGCATAAAGACGCCAAGTTTTCATCGTAAACGGTAAAATCTAAGCCAAGTTGGTCATCTTCAATAAAAAGTTGCCCCGTGCCACGCATTAAACCTGCTAAAAAACTTTTTTTACAACAATTATCTTTTATTCTTTTAGATAAAATTTCTTGCTTTAAGGTTTTAGAAAAGTTCATTTGCCCTCCTTAAAGCGCTTAAACCTAAAATTAGGTAATCTGCCGTCTATATTGTCTATTCTATCTAACGGAAAGTTTAACCTTTTAACCATTTCTTCTACCAATGCAATTTCTGCAATTCTATTAGTGCTATGAGCATCGGAAGAAATTATAAACCTAACCCCCGTATCTAAAATTTTACTTAATTCTTCGTCTGTTAAATGTACTTTTTTAGAGTTTAATTCTAAATAAGTGCCGTAATCTGCACAAACTTTTGCCACTTCTACAGGGTCTGCAAAAGCACCGAAGTTTAAGTGCGTAATTGCATCTACTGGGTTTTTCTTTATTACGTTAATATACGTTTTAGTTTGCTCTGCAACAACCCTTTTAGAAGGTTTATTCTTAAACATAGGATTAAAAACACCAGGGCAAAACAAGTTAAAAAACCCACTCGGTTTATTTAGCACAAATTTATGCACGCCAGCAAAAAATAAATCGAATTTATCGTAAAACTTAGAAGAAAAATCTACACTACCATCCGTGCCAATTATATTAGCTTCTATACCAACTTTTACGTTAACACTAGTAGTTAAAGTAGCATCAATGCAATCTTTAACGTAGGCAGAAATTTTGTTTTTACGCAAGCCAAAAGCAGGGTGATTAAAACCGTGGTCGCAAATGCCAAGTTCAATTAACCCCTTTTCTTTTGCAGAAAGAGCATTCTCGTAAACCGTACCCTTTCCGTGACTATATTTAGTATGAGTATGATAATCTGCCGTTAAAATCATTAAAACTCCCCAACGTATTCAACTTCTTCAATAAGTAAAATATTAAACTTTTCTAATACTTTTTTCTTAACGACTTCTATAATAGACTTAACGTCTTCTGCCGTTGCATTTTTTGTGTTTACAATAAAGTTTGCGTGTTTTGTAGATATGCAAGCCCCACCAATAGCAAAGCCTTTTAACCCACATTTTTCTATTAAACTACCGGCATATTGCCCTGTTGGATTTCTAAATACAGAGCCAAAAGTTCTGCCAATAGGTTGTAAAAGTTTTCTTTTTTCTAAATTATTTTTTATCGAATTTAAAATTACGTTTCGCTCCGAAGGAACAAAACTAAAATTAGCGCAAACAACAACTTCTTTACTATTTAGAAATTTAGAAGTTCTATAGCCAAACTTACAATCCTTTTTATCGTACAGCACCATTTTGCCGTTTTTTAGCGTTTGAACGGTGGTTAAGTAGTCGCTTATATTATTACCAAAAGCACCTGCGTTCATAACTATTGCACCACCAAGCGTTGCAGGTATGCCTACCAAATTTTCTATACCAGAAAGTTTGTTGTTTACACAAAAATCTACCATTTGAGTAATGGTTGCCCCAGCCATTACTTTAACTTGATTTCTTGCAAAAAATATGTCTTGCAAACGTTCTAACGAAACTACTATTCCATCAAACCCTTTATCAGAAAACAATAAGTTAGAGCCGTTGCCTATTACCTTAAATTTTTTTCTTCTTTTTTTTGCTATATCTATCAGCACGCGCAAAGAATATAAACTATCTACCTTAGCAAAGTACCTACAATTTCCACCAACGCCAAAAGAGTTGTGTTTCTTCATAGGTTCATTTTCTAAAATTTCTGCGTAAGAGTAATTTTTAAGTTCTTCTATAAAGTCCATAATACTCCTTATATAATATTACTATATATTTTAATATTTTTCAAGGCAAAAAAGCAAATTTTTAATTTTATTTATTTCTTCTTTATTGCCCTTAATAGCATTTAAAGAAAGGCTTTCTAACTTAGTTAGCTCACCTTGGCTTATAAAGGGCGAAATGGTAAAAGAATTTTTTGTTAACTGCATATTTTTTAAGGTATTATTTTCGTAATCTACACTAAAATAATTAGAAAACATAGAAATTTGGCTTAATTTTTTTTGCTCTTTTTCTTGCAATAAAAAGTTAATAAAAGCATCGGCATAAAACTTTTTTTCAACGTTTAACGTGGTGGTTGAAACGTATTGGTAAAGGTCGTTAAATTGCGTTAACGGTATGCTTTCAAAATCAATGCCCCTTGCTAGTAATTTATAAACGTCTCTTTGAGTGCCAAGCAAATATTTTGTTTTGCCAATTACAAAGTTAGAATAGGCTTTAGTTGGAGATAAAACGTTTATTTCGTAATTACTAAAATCGTTAGAAAATTCCTTGTGTAATTCACCTTGTTCTAACTCTAAAAACAACGCTAGCAATGGTTGAGAATATTGACCTTTAGAAATGGTAATATTTTTATATTTTTCACTTTTAAGATTTTTATTTTTTATTAAAACGTAACCACCCCTACACCAAGGAAAAGCATATTTTTTATTGTTAATTTCGCTTGCCGAAAAAGATAAATTACTATTAATTTCGCTTAAATTTTTAACGTCTATTCCGTTGCCGTAAGATAAAATATCTGGGTAATTTCCTTTTGCTAATTGCTCTTTTACCCCTTCTATATTATAAGAGGTAACCATTATGAAAACACCCTTGTTTTTCTTTTCAAAATTTTTTGCTTGATTTTGTAAAAATTGCTTTCTACTACCCGTGCCACCTTCAAAAGTATCTACGTGCCAAAGAGTAATAATACACTTATATTCTTTACTTATATTTTCTTTATCTTTACTTAAATGATATATACCGAAAGTAAATGTAAAAATAACGGTTATACCACACAAAATTAACGAAATTATTGGCAATATTTTTTTCATAATAAAGTATATTCTTTTAGGGTAAAAAAAAAGACTTTTTCATTTAAGAAAAAGCCTTATTTTTATTAATTTCTATCTATTTTATTTTTAACGCGTTGCGCTTTGGCCCAACCGTTGCAGAACTAATTAACGCAGGGTTAAAGATATCTTTAATAACTTTATCTACGTCTTCTTCGGTTATGTTTTTTAACCTTTCTAATCTTTCGTTAAAATCTAACTCTTTATTCAAAAAACACAAATATTTTCCGTGCAACAACATTTGAGTTGCCGTGTTTTCTCTGCCCATAATTATGGCAGATTTTATTTGTTCTTTGCCCCTATAAAATTCTTTACTCGTTACGCCGTTATTTCTAAAATTTTCTATTTCTTCTAAAATGGCTTTTACAGCGTTATCTCTATTTTCAGTATTAACACCACCATAAATTTCTAAAACGCCGTTGTCTTTATATTGAGAAACGTAAGAATAAACGGAATAACATAGCCCTAATTCTTCCCTAACCTTTTGAAACAACCTACTACTCATTCCACCACCAAATATAATATTGGCAATGCTTAAAGCATCGGAACGAGCATCTAAAACAGAATAAGCAGGCATTATTAACCCTATGTGAGATTGCTCTATTTTTTTACTTCTATAAAGGTTTCTTTTTTCCATTATATCGTAACCTTTTTGGCTTGCGCAAGTACCTTTGCAGAACTCTTGGTTAAACATTTTATCTACTAATTTTTCTGCATAATCCACGTCTACGTTACCTGCAATAGAAATTACAACGTTATCTGCCGTGTAATACTTATTCATATATTTAACAACGTCTTCACGGGTAAATCTTTTAATGTTTTTAATAGGCCCTAAAATAGTTCTACCAAGCCCTTCTTTGCCGTAATAACTTTCTGCCAAAAGGTCTAAACAGATGTCTTCCGGGGTGTCTTCACACATATTAATTTCTTCAATTATAACCCCTTTTTCTTTTTCTAATTCAACGCTATCAAAAACGGAATTAAAAAAGATGTCAGATAAAATATCTAACGTTTTTTCAAGGTGTTCAGAAGTAGATTTTGTGTAATAACAAGTAAGTTCTTTTGAAGTAAACGCGTTTATTTGAGCGCCTACGCAGTCGATTTCATCTGAAATATCAAAAGCAGTACGTTTTTTCGTACCCTTAAACATTGTGTGTTCAATAAAGTGCGAAATGCCGTTTTCTTCTTCCGTTTCGTTACGGCTACCCGTTTTAACAAGTATGCCAGAAGTTACAGAAAGCAAGCCTTCTATTCTGTGAATAACTAATCTTAATCCGTTTTTATATTTTTTGTAAAAGGTCATATTTTCTCCGTTGTTCCTTTAATATTTTCGCTAACAGTAACGGGGGTAAACCCGTTTTCTATGCAATAAGTAATAATTTTTGGCAAGGCTTTTAAGGTATGTTCTTTTGGGTGCATTAAAATTAAATCACCGTTTTGCAAGTTGTTCGTTGCCCTATAAAAAACCAAGTCTACACTATGGTCTCGCCAATCAATAGTGTCTTTAGACCACATTATAGTGGTGTGTTCTAAATTATAACTTGCTTCTAAAGTTAGGTCGCTAAAACTACCAGAAGGGGGTGCAAAAAGTTTGGTTTTTACTCCACAAAGCCCTTCTACTATTTTAGAAGTGTTTTGTATTTCTAAAACGTTTTGTTCATAATTTAACTTTTTATGGTCTTTATGAAAATACCCGTGGTTTGCAATTTCTAAATTAGATGCTTTAATTTTATTAAGCGTTTCTGCATTATCGTCTGCCCAACACCCACCAACGAAAAAGGTGGCTTTAACGTTATATTCGTTTAACGTGTTAATAATTTCGTTAACTACTTTAGTGTTTTCGTAAACGTTAAACATAAAAGAAACGTTTGGCTTTTCTTTGTTTCCGTTATATACGGCATAATACCTTTCACTACTATAAATAGGCACTATGTTTTCTGGAAAAAAACTAACGCAAAACACCACTAAAAATATTACAAAAAGTATAGCGTTAGTTGCAGAAACCAATATGGTTTTATTATTTATTATTTTCATTTTTTTCACCCTTATTCAATATATGACTGAATATGGGTTTATTATTCTAAAAACAATAATACATATAGTTTACAATAAATAATAAAAAAAAGCAATAACATTATAAAAAAAGAACCTAGGCTTACGTCTAGGCTCTTTTAATTTTATAAGCAATTAGTCGTTTACAATTTCTAATAGTTTAAGGTCTATGCCCTTTTCACCAATTTTGCAAATTTCTACTTTAACCTTATCGCCAATGTGAAGAACTTCTTCAACAGAGTTAATTTTTCTATCGCTCATTCTAGAAATGTGAATCATACCGTCTTTACCAGGAGCAAGTTCGCAGAACGCACCAACTTTTGGTAGAATTCTAACTACTTCTGAAATAAACATATCGCCAACTTCTGGGTCTTTAGCAATAGAAAGAATTATTGCTTTTGCTCTTTCTGCTTGAGCAACGTCGCCAACGCAAGCAACGTTAACCGTGCCGTTGTCGTCAATATCAATTTTAACGCCTGTTTCTTCAATAATTTTATTAATAACTTTACCTTGTTTACCAACAACGTCGCCAATCTTTTCTGGGTTGATTTGGAAAGATATAATCTTTGGAGCATATTTAGAAAGTTGTGCTCTTGGAGTGTCTATAGCTTCTAACATTTTGCTTAAAATGTATTTTCTGCCAACGTTTGCTTGAGCAATAGCCTTTCTTAAAATTGCTTCGTCTATACCCTTAATTTTAATATCCATTTGGATAGCAGTAATACCCTTTTCCGTACCAGCAACCTTAAAGTCCATATCGCCAAGGAAGTCTTCTAAACCTTGAATATCGCTTAGAATTGAAACTTTGCCAGTTTCTGTATCTTTAATTAATCCCATTGCAATACCAGCAACTGGTGCTTTAATTGGAACGCCTGCATCCATAAGTGCAAGTGTTGAACCACAAACACTACCTTGTGAAGTAGAGCCGTTTGAACTCATAACTTCTGAAACGATTCTAATAGCGTATGGGAATTCTTCTTCGCTTGGAATAACTGGTTCTAACGCTCTTTCTGCAAGTGCGCCGTGGCCAATTTCTCTTCTACCTGGGCTTCTTAAAGGCTTTGCTTCACCAGAAGCATAGCCAGGCATATTGTATTGGTGCATATATCTCTTTTCAGTATCGCCGTCTAAACCTTCTAATTTTTGAACTTCAGAAAGCATACCTAAAGTACATACTGACATTACTTGAGTCATACCCCTAGTGAAAACACCAGAACCGTGTGCTCTTGGTAATACGCCTGCTTCACACCAAATATTTCTAACGTCTGTTAAACCTCTGCCGTCTGGACGGATGCCAAGGTTAGTAATTTTTGCTCTTACCTTTTCTTTTGTTAAATAGTAAAGGCTATCTTTAATTTCCCTTGCTTTGTCTGGGAAGATTTCTGCAAAGTGTTCTAAACAATCTTTTTCAACTTGGTCTTGACCTTGTTGACGGGTATGCCTATCGAAAGTATCTAAAGCCTTATCTAACATATCGCTAGCATATTCTCTAACAGCATTGTCGATATCTTCTGGAATATGGTATAATTCCATTTCTCTCTTTGGCTTACCAATTTCTTTAACGATTTCTTCTTGGAAATCGCAAAGACGTTTAATTTCTTCGTGGCCGAATAGAATTGCACCTACCATTTCGTCGTCTGAAATTTCGTTTGCGCCTGCTTCAACCATCATAATAGCGTCTTTCGTACCAGCAAGATTTAAGGTTAATGCACTTTTTGCTCTTTGCGCTTCGTCTGGGTTGATTACGTATTCACCGTCTACCATACCAACTACTACGCTACCTGTTGGGCCAGCAAAAGGAATATCTGAAATGCTAATTGCAATAGAACTACCTAACATTGCAAGTGGTTCTGGTTGAATATCTGGTTCAACAGATAATGCGGTTGCAATAACAATAACGTCGTTAAATAAGCCTTTTGGGAAAAGTGGTCTAATAGGTCTATCTATTAACCTTGAAGTTAAAATAGCCTTATCTGACGCTCTGCCTTCTCTTTTCTTAAAGCCACCTGGAATTTTACCAATAGAGTACATTTTTTCTTCAAAATCTACACCTAGTGGGAAATAATCCATACCGTCTTTTGCCTTGTCTGCCATGGTAACGTTTACCATAACTGCCGTTTCACCACAACGAATTACGCAAGAGCCGTTAGTTTGTTCTGCATATTTGCCAGTTTCAACAATAACTTCTCTGCCACCTACTGTGGTTTTGAATTCTCTGTAAGTTTTTGTCATATCAATCTCCTTATAAACTCTTTATTTTAGGAACGCTAATAACCCATTAGCGCTATAAATTTCTACAAAAAAACACTTAAAATTGCCTAAAAATAAGAAAAAGTGGGCGACAAAAAACGTCGCCCCCAATAAACTATTTTCTTAAATCTAATTGTGCGATAATCTTTCTGTATCTTTCAATGTCTATACCTTTAAGATAATCTAAAAGACTACGGCGTTCACCTACCATTTTCATTAAGCCACGGCGAGAATGATTGTCGTGCTTGTTTACAGATAAGTGTTGGTTTAAGTGGTTAATTCTTTCTGTTAGAAGTGCAATTTGTACTTCTGCAGAACCGGTGTCTTTTTCGTTAGCACCAAACTTTGCTATGATTTCTAATTTTTTTGCCTTGTCCATAATTATTTATCCTCCTTCTTTTATGGAATAATTCACTCTAAACAAAGCAATGGGTGGAGAGCCACAAAACCTTGTCATAGAGCATTAAGCCTAATAAGTATAACAAATTTTATTTTTTTTGTAAACTAATTTTTAACTGCTTTGCAGTTTTTTAGTTAAATTTATATTTTTTTCTTACTATAGTATATATTTTTTTGCAAAGCCAACAAACAAAACGATTGTCTGAAGCCACCATGCCGGTAAATCTTCTTCTTATTCTCTTACAAGTTACAGGGTCTTTTTCTTTAAAATATTCCCAAAGTTCTTTTTTCTTCTTTAAGTCTTCTTTAGTGCCAAGTTTAATTAAGTAAATGCTATTTACTACCATCATTATAAGTAAAAAACTTTGCATATACTTATAAAGTTTTGGTCTTTCTTTTTGAAAATCGTTAATATTGTGTTTTTCAAGTAATTTTTTAGTAACCAAAATGTGTTGGTCTATTCTACTCATTATAACTTTTTCGTTTATAGATTGGTCTGGTCTACCTATAAAATACCTATAGAAATCTATATTAATATAGTAGAATTTTTTAACGTATGGAAGTGGCAGGTAAACAAAAATATTATCTACGTAAAAAGTGTGTTTAGGCAATTCTAAACCAATTTCTTTTAGCAACTCCGTTCTATACATTACGCTATGCATTGCAATAAATTGCCCTACTTCAAACGCTTTTGTTTCTTCAAAATCAAACAACTTTTCTTTTGGAAGATTTTTATATTCTACTACCCTTTCCGTATTGTTAAAAGTATATTCGTAAACGTAGTTTGTTAAAAAAGCATCTGGAACTTCTTCTTTCCCGTCAAAAGAACGAACGGCAGAAATAAGTTTATATAACGACTGCTCGTCTACCCAATCGTCAGAGTCAACAACCTTAAAATATTTACCAGTAGCGTTTTTAATGCCAAAGTTAACGGCATCTCCGTGCCCACCATTTTCTTTATGAATTGCTTTAACTATCGTTGGATATTTTTCTGCATATTGGTCGGCAATTTCTTTAGTATTATCTTTAGTAGAGCCGTCGTTAACAATAAGAATTTCAACGTCTTCCCCACCTTTAAGAAGTGATTCTATACATTTATTCATATATTCCGCTGAGTTATAGCACGGAACTGCAAATGAAATTAATTTCATAAATTCTCCTTGTTGGGTTAAACGAAAAGTTTATCTTTGTTTGACTTTATCTTTTCAATGTTTTTTAAGTAAGTTAAAATATCTTTTGGTGAAGCGCACCTTTCTATTCTTTCGCCACCATTAAATACTCTTTTACTTATAGCATTTGCACCACACGCTACGTTTTGAGAAATTTCTTCCATAACGTCTACGTTATAAACACAGGCTTTACCTGGCTTGGTATAACCAACGTTTTCTAAATTTCCCGCCATATATTTTTGCCTATATAAGTAATAAGGCGCATAGCCGTTTTTAGTAAGTTCATTATAAGCATAGTCTACCATATCGTTTACTTCGTTGGCGCTTAACCTATTAGTTTCTGCACTTAAATATGAACCTTTCTTTACGCACAAGGTATGCACGGTAATATTGTCTGGCGAAAGTGATAGCGCAGTATCTAAACTATACTTAAAATCTGAAAAAGTTTCCTTTTCTAAACCTGCTATTAAATCCATATTAACCGAAAAATCATCTTTTGTCAAATTATATACGTCAATTACTTGTTCTGCCGTATGATTTCTTCCTAAAAGTTGCAACGTTTTATTATTAAAAGTTTGTGGATTAACGCAAATTCTATTTACACCATAATCTTTTAATAGTTTTAAATTTTCTTTGGTAATAGCATCTGGTCTACCTGCTTCTACTGAAAACTCTACACCAGTATTTATTTTAGCAAGTTCTTTTAACACTTTTTCTAAATTTTTATTATCTAGCGAAACGGGTGTTCCACCACCAACGTAAATGCTACGCAAATTTTTAATATACTTTGCGCTATGCCTAATTTCTTCTATAAGCGCATTAACGTATTCGTCTACGTAAGCCTTTGTTTTTTCTATATCGTTAGTGATAAACGAACAATACTTACACCTGCTTGGACAAAACGGAATAAATACGAAAAAATCTGTATTATTATCGTCTTTTTTATATATTCCTTTTTGGGTGTTAAGAACGTTTTTAACAAGTTGGGTTTTTTCTTTAGAAACCTTCATTGTATCTATAAAAAATTCTTCAAATTCACCCGTACTTTCTAGTTGTGAATAGGCTAATTTAGTAGGTCTTATACCAGTTAGCGAACCCCAAGGCATTTCCTTTTCGTAAAACCTTGAAAGTGCTTTATATAAAGAAAGTTTTGCAAACCTTTTTATAAGCCTTTTTTCTTCTATTTCGCTAAGATTTTTAGGCATTAAATTACCATAAGCAAAACTTTTGCCAACAAAAACGAAGGTGTTTACCACCCTATCTTCTTTTTTTGCAAATATATGCTTAATATTTAATTTTTCAACGTCTTCAAACAAAGAGATTACTTCGTTTAATTCACTTTCTATATGTTGTAGGTCAGATTTAATCATATTCGTTAAGTATATTATATTTTCTTTCGTGAGATAGGGTTGTAAAATCGTCGTGCCCAGGCAAAACGTTGTAATCGCCATCTAAAGCAAAAAGCCTTTTAACACTTTTAACAAGCATATCTCTGTTGCCAGAAGGAAAATCCGTTCTGCCAACGCTTTCTAAAAACAACGTATCGCCAGAAAAAATATTGTTATCCACTATAAAACAAGCAGAGCCGTCTGTATGGCCTGGTGTTATTAAAGCCTTAATTTCAATGCCACAAAGGTTTAACACTTCGCCATCGTAAAAAGTTACGTCTGGGGTTAAATAGTCGAAATTTCTGCCAAAATGCTTGCTTAAATTATCGTCGTTAGAAAGTTTTTTAGCATCTATTTTACTTATTACAATTTTCACACCGTCGTCTTGTAGTTTTTTTGCGTTGCCCGCGTGGTCAAAATGCCCGTGAGTATATAAAGCGTATTCTAACGTAAAACCCTTTTCTTTTGCCGTCTTTTTAATTAAATTATAGTTTTCTCCACTATCTATAACAATCGCTTTATTATTTTCGTTAACCAAAAAGTAGGTATTAACTTTTAACGGGCCCGTGCTTAAATGGTAAAGTTTCATTGTTAGTTTGCCATCCTATAAACGTCTATAACCTTGTTAATACTTTTAATTTTTTCTATTAAGGCATCTAACGCTTTTTTAGATTTTAATTTAATAACGAAGTCTATTATAGTTTGGTTGGTTTTTAAGTCTATTCTGCCGTTCGTATTTAGAATTTGCAACCCTTCTTTTAGCGCAAAAGAAGAAATTTCGCAAAGAATTTCCGTTTGGTCTGTAGCAATTACCCTAATGCAAGCATTAAAATTATTATTAATTTTTTCTGGCCAAGATGCAGATAGCACCTTTTGGTCGCCACTATGAACGTTAGAACAGTCTGCCCTATGAACGGTTACCCCGTGCCCGTGAGAAATAAATGCTACGATATTATCGCCAGGAACAGGATTACAACACCCTGCAAAACGAACTAAAATTTCGCCCATACCTTGAACAACAACTCTGCCAGTGGCAGTTGGTTTGTTTAGTGCATTATTTTCTATTGCTTGGTCTTTTTTATAAAAATCTATAAGTTTAACTAAAACTTGGTTAACGGAAACTGCGCCGTAGCCAATAGTTGAAAACATTTCTTCTTCACTACTAAAACACATTTTAGAAGCAAGCCTATAAAAATATTCATCGGTTAAAATATCTTCAACGTTATATCCCCTTCTATTTGCTTCTTCGGTAAATAATTGCTTGCCTTTTTCAAGGTGCTCGTCTTCGATTTCACGTTTAATAAATTGCTTAATTTTTACACGCGCGCTTGAACTTTTTACAACCCTTAACCAATCCCAAGAAGGGCCTTTAGAAGTTTTTGAAGTAATAATTTCAACAACGTCGCCAGATTGCAAAGTGGTGTTTAACGGAACTACTTTAGAATTTACTTTTGCTCCAACGCAACTATTACCTATTTGAGAGTGCACGTAGTAAGCAAAGTCTATTGGAGTTGCGCCGTTTGGCAACCTTTTTACGTCTCCTTTAGGGGTAAAAACTAAAACTTCAGAACTATAAACGTCGCCTTTAAGTGAATTTAAAAATTCTTTACTATCTTTTAATCCACCTTGCCATTCCATAACCTCCCTAATCCAAGCAAGGCGTTGGTCGAAGTCGTCTTCTTCTTTTTTGTTTTCTTTATATTTCCAATGTGCAGCAATGCCGTATTCTGCCGCGTGGTTCATTTCGTAAGTACGAATTTGTATTTCAAAAATTTTACCAAAGTTAGTAACAACCGTAGTGTGTAAAGACTTATACATATTTGGTTTTGGCGTTGCAATATAGTCTTTAATTCTACCTGGAATTGGTTTCCAAATATTGTGTATTTTACCAAAAATTTCGTAGCATTCTTCTACCGTTTTTACAATTATTCTAACAGCAACAACGTCGTAAATTTGGTCTAGTTGTTTGTTTTGCTGTTTCATTTTTTTATAAATACTATAAAGGTGTTTTTTTCTGCCAAAAACTTCACCTTTAATTTTACTTTCTTCTAATAACTGCTTAATTTCCCTTACAACTTTGTTAACGGGCTCGTCTGTTTCTAATAGCCTTTCACTAATTTTATAAGATAATTCTTCGTAAAAAATAGGGTCTAAATATTTTAAACACAAATCTTCTAATTCGCATTTTACTTGCGAAATACCAAGCCTATTTGCTAATGGTGCATAAACGTCTAACGTTTCCCTTGCCATACGTTGTTGCCTTTCTTTAGATAAGAAGTTTAACGAACGCATATTATGTAATCTGTCGGCAAGTTTTATTATAATAACCCTAATATCTTTTGCCATTGCAACGAAAATTTTTCTAAAATTTTCGGCTTGTTCTTCTTCTTTTGAAGTAAATTCTATTCTTTCTAATTTTGTTACGCCTTTAACAAGTTCTAAAATTTCTTCACCAAATTCTTTTTTAATATCACCTTCAGAAACAGGCGTATCTTCTAAAACGTCGTGTAAAAAAGCAGCCGAAATAGTAGCAGCGTCTAAACCAAGGTCAACTAAAATTTGCGCAACAGAACAAGGGTGAGAAAAATATTCTTCACCCGAAGCCCTTTTTTGATTTGCGTGGGCTTTTTTAGCAAAATCGTATGCCTTATAGCAAAGTTTTTGTTCTTCGCCTTTATATTTAGTTTCTATGCTTTCTAAAACACTTAACATTATTCACCTTTTAAAGCCGATATTTTGTTATATATATTAGAATTCGTTAATGCACTTTTTACCTTTTCATCTTTAGCGAAAGTGCCGTAATTATTATAAAAAATGCCAAGTTCTTCAAAAACTTCTGCACAGAATATTAGTTGGTTAACGTTATCTTCTTGCAAATTTATTATACAATTATTATACTCTATTCCACAAAGTTTTTCAATACGCCTAAAGCAATTTGAAAAAGTTTCTCTTCCAATATTTAGTTGACTTAAAATTTTTCTGCCGTCTACGTTAGCAAAACAACTACTTTTTGCCGTTGTATTTACGTAATATAAAGGAAGGTCTAAATACACCAATTTTTCATAGCCGTCTGGAATAGAATTAGGTGCAATAATTATAATATTTTTAAAATCTTTTCTTTCTGAATTAAATAAATATATAGGTAGATTTTTTAGTTCTTCGTACTTTTCTAAATTATCTACGTTAGATATTGCATAAACGGTACCGTAGCCGTTAGGATGCACGTCGTTAGCAGTTGCAATTTCAACGTTTTTAGCCGTTATTTCGCTTGTTTTTAACTGCTTTAATTGTTCTTTTAGAACGTAAGGTTTAAGTACCGAAAGGTTTGAAAAACAAGGAATAATTTGCCTTACGTAGCCTTTTAAAAACTCTTTATCTTTAAATGTTGAAACGTTAGTTTCAAAAACAATAGTTTTCTTTATTGGGTAACTTATTAAATTTACGTCTTCTTTAGCAGAAAAATATAATAACTCTAATGCAGAAGAATTAAAAGTGTAATGATTAGTTCCACTTTTTAATAAACGTATTTCGTTTTGGTAAACTTCGGTAGCAAACAATGGTTTAGGGTTTGCCATACCAAAGGGTTCTAACCTTTCTATTTCTTTTGCAAACCTTAAACTAAATTTGTTATTTACCAAACTTTCTACGTTAATTTTAGTCGGCTCTATTTCCTTTGTTAAAAGTTTGCCAACGTATTCGTTTAAGGCTAACCTAAACTTTTCAAAATCTTCTTTTCTAATGGTTACGCCCGCAGCTTGCGAATGCCCGCCAAAGCACAACGTTAAATTTTCGAAATTGGTTAATACTTCGTGAATATTTATTCCGTCTACACTACGGCAAGAACCTTTTAAGTTGCCATCTATTTTAGCAAAAACAATAACAGGTCTATTAAATTCTTCTACAAGTTTAGAAGCAACTATGCCAATAAACCCAGAGTTCCAATTTTCGCCATAAACCATTATAACGTTATCGTTATAATATTTGTTTTGTAAAATAATTTCTCTTGCTTTTTTGAATATTTCATCCGTGCCGTTTTGCCTTGCTAAGTTGTATGCGTTTAATTTTATGGCAAGCGAATACCTTTCTGCAGAAGTTTTTGCAAGCAATAAACTTAAAGACGTGTTAGCATCTCCCATTCTGCCACCTGCGTTAAGTTTTGGCGCAATATTAAACGCTAAACTTTGGGCTGTAAACGTTTTTACTTTTTCGCCCGCTAACATTCTAAATTCTTCTCTAGTGCAGTTATTAATTAGTTTTAAGCCTTCGTAAACGATAGCACGGTTTTCTTCAATTAGTTCCATACTATCTGCAATGGTTGCAAGGGCAACGTAGTCTAAAAACTTATCTGCCCCCTTACCCATTAGGGCAACGGCTAATTTATAGGCAACACCTGCTCCACAAAGAAAAGTGAAAGGATATTCTTGCCCACTTATTTTTGGGTTAATTACCGTGCAATTTGGTAGTTCTAAAGGGGCTTCGTGGTGGTCGGTAACAATTACTTCAATGCCTTGTTGCATTAGGTTTTCTATAATTTCTTTATCGCTCACACCACAGTCTACGGTGATGATTAAATCTATTTTGAAATCTTTATTAATTTCGTTAATTAATTTTAAGTTTAAGCCATAACCATCTTCTCTTTCTGGAACAACAACCTTACAACTTATATCTAATTCTTGCAAGGTTTTATAAAGTATTGTGCTTGCGCATACCCCGTCTACGTCGTAATCGCCAAAAACTAAAACGTTTTGCCCTTTAGTTTTGGCAAGCATAATTCTTTCTACGGCACTTTTCATACCATTTAATAGAAACGGGTTATTGAATTGTTTTTTGCTTGGATTTAAGAAATTATTTACTTTTTCAATAGTATCTACTTTTCTTTGGAACAAAATTTTTGCAGTATCAAATAAAATATTGCATTTATCTGCAATATTTTGCACTACAATTTTTTGTTCTTCAGTTAAGTTTTTACTATAATTTAAAAGCATATTTTTACCAATAATTAAACAAAAAGGCGGGATGTTTTTCCCGCCTTAATAAATGAATTTTTATTTGCTTTCTGTTTCACTTTTTATCGTTGCGGTCTTTTTCCCTTTTGCTAATGAAGACCAAATTATACCCGTCCAAGCAAGCGATATAAATGAAGACGTTAAGGCAAGTGCTAAAATTTGTAGCCCTAGGAACTTTAAGTAACCAGAACCAACAATTAATAATGTTATTGCAGAAAGGGCTAGCACACCAACCATAAATGCTACTCTAAATAAACTTTGAACGGTTGCTTTTTCTGCAATTTGAATATCTGTCAATTTGTCGTTACCTACGTTTTTACGCAATTCATTACATCTGTTAACAATAACAACTGATATTACGCCACTAAATATTAACGCACCAATTAAGGTTGCTAAATAAAATGGACTTGCAGGTATTCTTGTTAATGCCAAAAATGCAGAATACGTAATTGCAGAAAGTATTGACGTTGCTAATACAGATAAAGCGCCGGCTAATTTTTCCATAAAATACAAATATACGAATATTGCCACCATTGCAACTGCAACTGCTAAAATTAAGTAACCTACGGAAACTGGGTAATATACTGCCGTTTCATATGGGCCGTTAACGGTTATTTCAATGCCTTCTAACCCTTCCGTAGCGCTAACAGCAGTGCTAACGGCATTTTTTAATTCTTCTACGTTTATATTAGAAACTTCGTAATTAAATTTATAAATTACGTCGCCATTAGAAGTAACTTGAACGGCATATGAAGAATATGCAATACCATTTTCGTTAAAATACTTCGTAGCAGAACCTTCTATTGTGTCGGTAACGTTGTTTATACCTTCGCTTGCGCTAATTTTAACTTCGTAACTTTTCTTAAAGTCTACGCCGTTATTAAAACCAAAAATTGTTAAGAAGGTTAAACCCACAACTAATATTGCTACTGTTATAATAATCCATAAACGAGATTTATTTAATATTTTCATAATTAAACGTCCTCCCTTTTAAGATTTAGAAATGCTTCTTTTTTATTAACGATTGGCATTATTAAAGAAGAAAACATTCTTAAAATTAAAACGTTACAAATAAATGCAACTCCGCTACCAATAGCCATTATTGCACCAAAGTTTTGCAATGCGCCACCGGTTATAGCAAACAATGCTAGCGAAACTACAACGGCAATTACTCCAATACTAATATTTGGAATAAGCGCTCTCTTAAAGCCTACTCTAACAGAAGCCTTAACCGTTTTTCCTAGTGCGAATTCTTCTTTAATTCTTTTAATCGTTAATATTAAACCGTCTGCTACTAGAATTGTAGAAAGCAATAAGCCAATTACACCAGCAATAGATAATACTATGCCAGGAACTGCAATCATTAACCCTAATTGAGCAACCATAAAGGTTAATAAAGTTAAAGATGCAATTAAGCCGTAACCCTTAAACGCTACTATAAAGCCAATGATTAATGCTAAATATAATACTGCAAAAGAAATTACTAATTTTAATTCTGTATTTTCGCCAAATAGTGGTGTAATTTCGCCACCATTTTCAACTTCGTACTTATAAGCAAGTCCGCCAGTTTTTAAGCATAAAGCCATTTGTTTAGCCGATTCTACACTTTGAGATGTTAAATAAACGGTTTTATTGGTTATTGATGCTTCGCTTAGTTGTGAATTCATTATAGTGTCTTCCCCAAGCATTATTTTCAAATAAAAATTGGAACTACCCTCTGTTGAAGCATTATTCATTGCTTTTTTAAGAGTATCGTAGCCGTAATCTGTAAACACTAAAGATACCATATAACTCGTAGAGCCATCTTCATTAACTTGTTCGCCTACGTATTGGGAATCTGCCACTGCAGAATAATCTACCATAATTTCTGTAGTTGGGTCTTCGGTATTATCGCCAAAAAACCTAATACTACCAAAAGCGGCAACCGTGTTTATATCGGTATCAGTTGCGTTATTACCTTTTAAGGAAATACGAATATCGTAATCTTTTACACCTTCGTCAATAACTTTATAAGCAGTTACCGTATAAGATGAATACCCTAAAATATTTAACCTATTTTCTAAAGTAGAAATAACACTATTAATATCTTCTACTTCTTCATTGTTGTCTTCTGCTAAAGTTAATGTATAAGTTTTGCCACCTGATATATCGTAATTGGTTTCTATTGCACCCAAAACAGAGTTAAAATTGTAAATTCCAACTGGAAATCTAGCAAAGGTAACGAACAACATTACCGTTAGTACGAAAAGTACTAAAGATAACAACGTTATTGCTTTTGATTTTTTCATTTTAGCCTCCCAAACTTCTGCTCTCTAAACATAATAAAGCCTATATTAAATTATAATACATAAACACCCTTTAGGTCAATAATATATTTTAATTTTTTTCGGTTTTTTTAAATACAAAAAGCAAATTTTTAGTGTTTTTTAATTATTCACCTAACTTGTTTTGAGAATAGATGTGCATTGCGCATTCCATTCTTGTTTTCATCATTTCACAAGTTATTTCGTAAGGCGAATTTATATCGCCGTTAAAGTTTATGTTGTTTGCAGCACAACCACCGCTACAATGATATTTTGCAAAACAATTTTTACACTTTTCTTTAGTAAATAAACTGTTTTCGCTAAATATTTTTCTAATGTCTTCGTTAATAGTTCCACTAAAAACGTTACCCATTTTGTAGTTTGGGTTAGATGCAAATTGGTGGCAAGGGAAAATATCTCCGTTAGGTGTTACAGAAAAATATTCGTTTCCTGCACCACAAGCAGAAACACGTTTCTTTAAGCAAACGCCACCTTCTAAATCTATATTAAAGTGGAAAAAGTTAAATAGCCTTTCCCCTTTTTTCTTTCTTTCTAAATAGATATTTGCAAGCCTTAAATATTCTTTTTTAATATCTTCTAAACTTTCTTTTTTAATATAAAGTTCGTGGTCTTTATCTAAAACAACGGGTTCTAAAGATATTTCCGTTAAGCCCGCATCGCACAAAGCAACAACGTCGTTAGCAAAATCTAAATTTTTATTAGTAAAAGTTCCCCTAACGTAATAGTGCTTATCGCCACGCATTTTTACAAAGTTTTTAATGTTTTCAATAATAACGTCGTAACTGCCTTTGCCGTTTATAGTTTGCCTTACCCCGTTATGAACTTCTTTTCTGCCATCTACACTTAAAACTACGTTTTCCATTTCATTGTTAAGGTATTTAGCCGTTTCTTCATCTAATAAAACGCCGTTAGTAGTTAAGGTAAACAAAAACTTTTTGCCGTGTTGTTCGCCTTGGGTTTTAGCATAATCTATGGTTTTTTTAACAACATCTAAGTTCATTAGTGGTTCGCCACCAAAGAAGTCCATTTCTAAAATTTTTCTGTTGCCACTATTTTTAATTAAGAAATCTACTGCTAATTTTGCCACTTCAAAAGACATATATTCGCTTTTGCCCTTATATTTACCTTTGCCTGCAAAACAATATTTGCAACTTAAATTGCAATCGTGACAAATGTGTAAGCATAACGCTTTTACAAGGTTGCTTTTAATAGGTGTTTCCTTAATATTTTCTGCAAACAAAACACCTTCTTCTTTTAGCGTTAAAATTTCTTCTTCTATTTCTTTAATTAAGTTATTATCTACGCCGTTCAAGTCGTACTCTTCGCCGTTTAATTTTTTAACCACTTGGGTAGTTAAAATATCGCAAACGTGAAGAGCACCACTTTCACTATCAAATAAATAATAATTGCCGTCTATGTTAAAAGTATGTACCATTTTCATATAACAAAATCAAGGAACGGTACAAATACCATCCCTTGACAAGCCTTGTTTTTTAATTATTTCGCCTTGTTGATTTTTGCTTCTTTTTCTATTTTTTCACAGTTTTGGTTACCTACTGTGCAAGATGTTTTGCAAGCAGATTGGCAAGTGCTTCTGCATTCACCACAACCTGTTTCAGTTCTCTTACAAGGTTTTGCTACTAATTTAATTCTACTCATAATAATTCGCCTCCAAATTGTTAATTAATTTAACGTATATATCATATTACATATGCGTTAATTTGTCAATCATTTTAGCCTTTTTAACTAATATTTCCCATATATATTAGGTATGCTATACCACCTAAAACAGCCAAGCCAAATAGCACGGTAAAGAAAACTTTCCAAAAACTAATTGGCGTTTTGCCGTGGGTTTTTCCCGTAGCGCCGTTAACGTAAAAATTATATACCTTTTTCTTAAACGGAAAATTACCAACGTAAACGGGTAAAAGCACGTATTTATACTTTACGTTTTCGTGCGTGGTAGAAATATTAATATAATCTACAACGTCGTAATTATACTGCCTTAAAATACCCCTTTTAATATTGCTATCTATAACTATTTTTGCTTCATCCCAACAAGAATCTATATCTCTATCGTAATGATAACCCATAAAACCAAGCATATATTGTTCTGTAAAAACCTTACCACTATTTGTGTCGTATGGGGAAATTTTATTCAACTTACTTTGGTCGAATTTAGTACCGGCGGTAATTAAAACGTCGTCGAAATTCATATTAAAATTACCACTAATAGTTCGCCAAACGATATACGTTTCCGTACGTTTATTTTTTCCAGAACCAACAGTTCTAGTATGCCTTTTACCTATTCTGCCGTAGTAGGAAGAAGAAGTTTCACTATCAAAGGTAAACGCTGGCGTATAAACACCCTTTACGTTATTTGGAGAAAGGGTTGACTTAAATGCTCTTGGTGCAAAAAAGCGCTTTTTTGCCCAATTTTTAGCATATTCTACAGCCTTTTTAATACCAAACAAAAAAGGTTGAATTGCCGTTGGTTTAATGCCTGCAAGTTCTTCTGTTTTTTGAACGTGCGAAGTGCCACAAAACGGGCAAACTATTGAACTTTGGTCTTCGTTTAATACGATTTTTGCCCCACAATTAGAACAATTAAAAACAACTGCTTCTTCTCTATTATAAAAGTAATCGTTGCCAATAACTTCGTGCAAAGAGTACTCGTGAAAATTTACCTTTTGCTCAAATTCTTTGGTGCTTTCACAATGTTCGCAGTAAAGTTTTTGAAGTTCTGGGTTGAACTTCATATTTGCTCCACACCCAGAACACTTTTCCGTTTTAGTTTGCGTGTTATTTAATTGCTCTTTAGCTTGTAGGTTGCTCATTTAAAATTATTCTTCTATATCGTTTAATTCTGCTAACATTTGTTCTAAGTCTGCACCGTGAACTTCTGCTGCTTCACCAACCGTTTCGCCGTGCGCTAAAGCACAACCTAAACAGTGCATCCCGTGCGACATTAAAATATCGCCCGCTTTTGGGTTAATTTGAAGCGCTTCAAATATCGTTGTGTTTGCTGTAATTTTTTCTGCCATAATATATCTCCTTTTCACGCGTTTTGCGTATGTATTTTATACTAATTTAGTGCCACATTCCGAGCAGAATTTAGAACTTCCGCTAAGTTTAGCACCACATTCTGGGCAAAATTTTGCCGTTATTATTTTTTCGCCACACTCTGGGCAAAATTTAGACTTTGCAGGTATTTCTGCATTGCATTTTGTACATTTAGTGGTGTTAACAGATTTATCGTTTTTAGGTTGTTCTTGCTTGCTTTCGTTAAATGCGCCTGCCATCATAGAGCCTATTCCTAACCCTGCGCCAACGCCTATACCTGCGCTTGCAAAACCACCGCCTACGCCTGGGTTTTTAGCCGCTTCTTTCATTGCTTCTGCTGCGGCAATTTTCATCATTGCGTCGGTTTTATCGCCTAAAATTCCAAGTTTGCTTCTTTCGTCTATAGCCTTTTCTACTTCTTGTGGAACAGACATATTTTCTATAAATAAGTTAGTTAATTGCAAACCTAATTCGTTAAACTTTTCTTGTATGTTTTCTTTAATAATTTGGTTGAATTCTTCTGTATTACCAGCAAGGTCTAATGCAGAAACTTTGCTTTCGCCCAAAGTATCTGCAAGAGAAGATAATAACATAGATTTTAACCAATCTGTAATATCTTCGGTAACGAAGGAAGAAGAAGTGCCAAACAATTCTTTTAAGAAAGTGCCGGCATCTAATACCTTAAAAGCATAAGAACCAAAACCCCTAACCCTAATCATGCCAAAGTCTTTATCGCGCATTAAAATTGGGTTTGCAGTACCCCATTTACAACCTGTAAATTGTTTAGTGTTAATGAAGTAAATATCTACCGTTATAGGAGTTTGAAAACCATACATCCAACCTGCTAATTTAGATAAAATTGGGAATATTTGAGTTTTCAAATCGTAAGTGCCAGCAGAAAAAATATCGCAAATTTGACCTTTATGTACGAAAATTGCTTGTTGCGATTCCCTTACTATCAACTTACTTTTATGGTTAATTTCTCTGCCACTCTTTTTTAGTGGGTATTTATAAACTATTGTATCTTTAGAATCGTCTGCCCACTCTATTTGCCTTAAAAATAAAGCCATAATTTACCCCTTAGTTATTTTTTTAAATTATACCACAATATTTTTAATATTACAATAATTTATTTTGTTTTGCCTTGCATTTTATTAAAAAAAAATGTATAATATATTTCGTAAAAAGTTTTAAGCAGGTATAGTACATCGGTAGTATGCGAGCTTCCCAAGCTTGAGAGGTGGGTCCGACTCCCATTACCTGCTCCAACATAAAATTAAAAGGTCAAAATTTTCTTTGACCTTTTTTGTTTGTTTTAATTTTACCAATCGTCTTTAGGGGTTAATTTAATATCATCGTAATATTCGAAATATTTTTCTTTACTTGTACTTTGCCTTTCTTCGTTCATTTCTTCTGGGTATAAAGCGTCTTCTTCGCAAGTGTCTGCTTGTCGCATATAGTCGTACATGGTTTTTGTTTCTTTCATCTTACACCCCCAACCTTTTATAAACATTATATATAAATAATAACCAAATTGCAAGTGTTTTATATAAAAGAAAAGAGTTTGAAATTAATCAAACTCTTTTTTCTTTTTAATTATTTCGTACCGAATATTCTATCGCCTGCGTCTCCTAAACCAGGTAGAATATAACAATTTTCGTTTAGACATCTGTCTAAAGTAGAAACGTATATTTCTACGTCTGGGTGAGCTTCTGCAACCTTTGAAACACCTTCCGGTGCACCTATTATAGACATAAGTTTAATCTTTTTACAGCCACGTTTTTTAAGCATTGTAATTGCATCGCAAGCGCTACCACCAGTTGCAAGCATTGGGTCTACAACCATAACAACCTTTTCATCTATTCCAACAGGAAGTTTGCAGTAATATTCTTTTGGTTCAAAGGTTTCTTCATCACGATATAAACCAATGTGACCTACTTTCGCCGCAGGGAACAAAGATAAAATGCCGTCTACCATACCTAAACCCGCACGAAGAATTGGAACTATTGCAATAGAATTTTCTTTAACAATAGTTTGTTCAACCGTTTCTAATGGTGTTTCTACAACTATCGTTTTAGTTGGAACGTCTTTGAAACTTTCGTATGCCATTAAAGTTGCAAGCTCACTAATAACTTCTCTAAACTGTTTAGTATTTGTGTTTTTATCCCTAATAATAGCAAGCTTATGCCTAATTAGTGGATGGCTTAAAATATGTACGTTTTTAAAATCTTTCATATTACTATCTTCTTTTTATTATTTTTCTTCTTTCTTTGCTTTTGAAGTAATAAGGTTTACAATAATACCAAGGATAAGTGCTACTGCAACAGACTTTAACGGAATAATACCGAAAGTTAAAGCCATACCACCAACACCTGCAATCAAGATAACTGATACGGTAAAGAGATTACAGTTTTCGTTAAGGTCAACCTTTTGAATCATCTTTAAGCCTGATACTGCAATAAATCCGTATAATGCAAAGCAAACACCACCCATAACACAATTTGGAATAGTTGCAAGGAAAGTAACGAATGGTGCGAAAAATGCAGCAACGACACACATAATTGCAGCGGTTAAAATAGTTACAACTGATGCATTACCAGAGATTGCAACGCAACCAACAGATTCGCCGTAAGTTGTGTTAGGGCAACCACCGAAGAATGCACCAACCATAGAACCAATGCCATCACCTAAAAGAGTTCTGTGTAAACCAGGATTTTTAAGCAAGTCATCGCCTATAATTGAAGAAATATTCTTGTGGTCTGCTAAGTGTTCAGCGAAAACAACGAATGCAACGGGAACGTATGCAGCGATAAGCCCGATAAAGTAAGTTGCGTTAAGTCCTTCAAAACCTTCAAATGCTTTAATGAAAGTAAAATCAGGAATCCATTTCATTTGATTAAAAAGACTGAAATTAATAATAATCATTTCAGGCACATCAGCAATGTGACCAATAACGGTTAAAATTGCAGCAACGAGATAACCCGCACCAATACCAATAATAAAAGGTATCATTTTCATCATTTTTTTACCGTAAACTGCGCAAATTACAATGGTAAATAAAGTTACTAATGCACAAGCCAAGCCCAAAGTACTAGTTGTATTCATAACCCAAGCAGAGTTTGCAGAATCCCAAACAGCACCTTTAACAGCATCTTTTACAGCGTTTACAGAAAGTGATAAACCAATGATTGCAACGGTAGGCCCAATAACTGCTGGTGGCATTATTTTATCTATCCAATTAGTGCCCGCAAATTTAACTGCTATAGCAATAACTACGTAAACTAAACCAGCCAAAATTGCACCGATAATTAAACCGAGGTAACCAACTGACATTGCAACGCCACCGCCAAAAGCAGCAAACATAGGCGTAATAAATGCAAAAGAAGACCCTAAGAATACCGGACTTCTAAACTTGGTAAAGAGCAAGTACACGATAGTACCTACACCTGCACCAAAAAGAGCAGCTGATTGACTCATGCCATTACCTACTATAGCGGGAACTAATATCGTTGCCGCTAATATAGCAAGCACTTGTTGGAATGCAAAAACAAGCGTTTTCCACAAACCAGGTTTGTCTTTAACCCCATAAATGAGATTTACACTTTTGTTCATTTGTGAACCCTCCAAAAAAAATTTAATCTAAAAAAATAAGCCCCCAAGGGACTTGTTTTTAAAAAATTAGAGAGTAAGGGTATGCAGTTCCGTTTAACAATATTGATTTACTACTATTAAAACAATACATATCTAAACCCTTTTTATAAATCATTGAAATTATAATAGCACAATTTTGTTTAATTTGCAATACCTTTTTAAATTTTAAATTACTTTTTTAAAAATTAAAAGCGAACTATAAATAGTTCGCTTTTCTTTTTAATTAGTCAACTAATTCAATTAATGCTTTTTGAGCAGCATCGCCTCTACGTAAACCTAATTTGTAAATACGTGTATAGCCACCGCCTTGACCCTTTTCTTCTTTTCTTGCAGCATATTTTGGTGCATATTCATCAAAAATCTTTTCGATTAATGGATATTTAATGTCTGCCGTTCTTTTCTTAAAGTCTGCTTTAGTTTCTTTAAAGCCTTTAACTTCTTGAAGGTCGTTTACAAGCGCCATAATTTTTCTTCTTGCATTAAGTTTCTTTAAGCCGTCTTTAACAAGGGTTTTCTTAACGTCTTTACCCTTAGCATCTTTAGTAACTACTTCTTCTTCTACAGTGTCTGTATAAGTATTAACTGCTAAAGTGATGATTTTAGAAACGTAAGAAGCAATTTCTTTTGCTCTTGCTTCGGTTGTTTCAATTTTACCATGCCATAATAATGCAGATGCTTGATTTTTAATTAAAGCCAATCTTTGTGTAGCGTTTAAGCCTAATTTCCTTTCCATTGTTTAGTCCTCCTTGTCCTTTAACTTCAAATCATAACCTGCAAGTTTAGCAACAACTTCGTCAAGTGATTTTTTGCCTAAGTTACGGACTTTATACATATCTTCTTCCGTCTTTTTTGTTAAATCTTCAACTGTGTGAATTCCTGCTCTCTTTAAGCAGTTGTATGAACGAACAGATAAATCCATTTCTTCAATAGTCATTTCTAGAATTTTCATCTTCTTATCTTCTTCTGGTGGTACAAGTATTCCGATGTTACCTACTTCAGATAAAGATACGAACATTTTAATGTGTTCTTCCATAATTTTTGCTGCTAGAGAAACTATATCTCTACCAGAGAAAGCACCATTTGTCCAAACTTCTAAAGTTAACTTATCGAAGTCTACACTTTGACCAACACGGGTTGCAGTTACGTTATAACTAACTTTCTTAACAGGTGTATAGATGCTATCGATTGGAATATTATCTATAATGTCTGTTTTGTGTTCGTCTGCGCCTTCATAACCTCTGCCTCTGCCAATGGTTAATTCAACGTCTATTTTGCCACCTTCATCTATTGTGCAAAGATATAGGTCTGGGTTAAGAATTTCAAACTCTGCATCACTTTCAATGTCGCCTGCTCTTACAACTGCTGGACCTTCTTTATAAAGCCTTACAGTCTTTTTATAATCTCTTTCAAGATTTACAGACTTAATTGCAACGCATTTTAAGTTTAATATTATTTCCGTTACGTCTTCTTTAACTTTTGGAACTGCAAAGAATTCGTGTTTAATTCCCAATTCTTCAGAGAATTTTATGTTTTGTATTGCTACGCCAGGAAGTGCTGAAAGAAGTATTCTTCTTAAAGCATTACCTATTGTTAAACCAAAACCTTTTTCTAATGGTTCTACAACGATTTTTGCATAACTTTTTTCTTCATTTTCTTCCACTGCTATTTTTGGCATTTCAATTTCCATCATAAGAAATATCCTCCTTAATAGTATGCTTTAACGTGGGAATTCTTATCTTGGTTGTGGAGTCCAAGTTATCCCCCCACGTTAGGCATTTATTTTAATTTTTTTATTTTTAATTATTTAGAATATAATTCGACAATCATGTGTTCAGCAATGTTGCTGTCGATATCTTCTCTTGTTGGGTTAGCAAGAATTTTACCTTCTAATGTTTCTGGGTTAAATTCTAACCATTTTGGCATAGCACCAACTTTCATTTGCTTAATTTCTGCAAAGTACTTGTTGTCTTTTCTGCCTTCTTTAACAGCGATAACGTCGCCAACTTTTACTTCGTAAGAAGCGATATCTACTTTTTTACCATTGATTGTGAAGTGTGCGTGTGTTACTAATTGACGAGCTTGTGAACGAGAAGAACCGATACCCATTCTGTAAATAACGTTATCGAACCTTCTTTCTAATAATGAAAGCATGTTTTCACCGGTAATACCTTTCATTCTATCTGCTCTTTCATAGTACTTTCTGAATTGACCTTCTAAAACGCCATAAATTCTTTTGCACTTTTGTTTTTCACGAAGTTGTAAACCATATTCTGAAATCTTCTTTCTTGCCATACCGTGTTGACCAGGAGCAAAAGGTCTGCTTTCAAATGGGCAACATGCCTTAAAACATTTTTCGCCTTTTAAGAATAATTTTGCACCTTCACGTCTACATAAACGACATTTAGATTCTGTATATTTAGCCATTTTTTATTCCTCCGTTATACTCTACGCTTTTTAGGTGGTCTGCAACCATTGTGTGGGATTGGAGATACGTCTTGAATAAGTGTAACTTCCATATCGCAGTTTGTTAATGCTCTGATAGCAGATTCTCTACCTGCACCTGGGCCTTTAACGTAAACTTCTACTTGACGCATACCTTGTTCTCTAGCAATTTTACCTGCTGTTTCTGCTGCTTGTTGTGCAGCGAATGGTGTGCTTTTTCTTGAACCCTTAAAACCTAAACTACCAGCACTTGACCAAGAAACTGTGTTTCCTTGCATATCTGTAATAGTTACAAGAGTATTGTTAAATGATGCTTGAATATGAACTTGACCTTTGTCAACTTTTCTAGCGTCTTTCTTTTTCTTTGTAATTTTCTTTGCTGCCATTATAAGTTCCCTCCATTATTTCGTTGCGGTTTTCTTCTTAGCAACCGTACGACGTGGTCCTTTCCTTGTTCTAGCGTTTCTCTTAGAACTTTGTCCTCTTACAGGAAGACCTTTTCTATGACGAACACCACGGTAGCAACCAATTTCAATTAAACTCTTAATGTTAAGGCTTACTTCACTTCTTAAGTCGCCTTCAACACGAAGATTGTGTTCAATGTATTCTCTTAAAGATGCGATATCATTTTCGCTTAAATCTTTAACTCTAGTATCAGGATTAACACCTGTTTCTGCTATAATTTTTTTTGCCGTTGCAAGGCCAATACCATAAATGTATGTTAAGCCTATTTCAACTCTTTTGTTGTTGGGCAAATCAACACCGGCTATACGTGCCATTAAATACCTCCGTATTACTTATCTTAATTATATTTTTATATATGCAAATGCATAAACCGACCTTTTTGCCTTGGAATGTTAGGCTAATTTAGGGTTTATGCAGATTTTTCCGTTTTAACCCTTATATTATAAGGGTTTTTCAAACGAATGTCAAGGAATTAACCTTGTCTTTGTTTATGACTTTTGTCTTTTGAACAAATAACCATTACTTTACCGTTTCTTTTAATAACTTTACACTTATCGCACATTGGCTTTACTGAAGGTCTTACTTTCATTTTTTTATCTCCTTTGGAATTTCTTAATGCTTTAGTTTTTGCTACGCCATATTATTCTGCCCTTTGTTAAATCGTAAGGGCTCATTTCAAGTTTTACGCTATCACCTGGAATAATTTTAATATAGTGCATACGCAATTTTCCAGAAATATAAGCCGTTATAACGTGACCGTTAGACAGTTTTACTTTAAAACTTGCATTTGGTAATGCTTCTACTATCACGCCTTCGGTTTCTATAACATCGTCTTTAGACACTAAACAATTCCTCCTATTATTTTTTTGACTTTCGCCTTTTATAAAATTTATTTTTAATAAATTTGTTTTACTTATAAAGTTAAAATTTCAACACCGTTTTCCGTTATTGCAACGGTGTTTTCATAATGAGCGGAAGGAAGCCTATCTTTAGTTACTACTCCCCATCCGTCATTTAAAAACTCTACTTGGTACGTACCCATATTTATCATAGGTTCTATTGCAATTACAGTGCCTTTTTTAAGCCTTATTCCCGTACCTTTTTTACCAAAGTTAGGAACTGATGGGTCTTCGTGCATATCTTTACCAATGCCGTGCCCAGTTAACGCCCTTACAACACCATAACCATTTTGTTCTGCGTGGGTTTGCACGTAATAACCGATATCTCCTATTGGAGTGCCATTTCTAAGGTTTTCTACTGCCTTAAAGAAACATTCTTCGGTTACTTTTACAAGCCTTTTCTTTTCTTCGCTAACGTCTCCAACTAAAAAAGTTCTTGCTGCGTCGCCTTGCCATCCGTTATAAATAACCCCAACGTCAATACTAACTATTTGACCATTTTTAATTACTATATCGTTAGATGGTATTCCGTGAACGACCATTTCATCCACAGACGCGCATATTGATGCAGGGTAGCCGTTATAATTTAGAAAAGATGGTATTGCGTCACAACTTCTTATGTAATTATAAGCAATAATATCTAAGTCTTTAGTAGTCATACCTTCTTTAATACTTTTACCAATTAGGTCAAGTACTTGTTTGGTAATTCTACCACTTTCTCTCATTAATTCTATTTCTGCATCACTTTTAATTTTTATCATTTTTAGCCTAAAACCTTAACAATATTAGCAAAAACTTCTTCTACACCTTTATTTCCGTCTACATTGAACAATATTTTATGTTCATCATAGAAATCTATAATAGGCATTGTTTGTTCTATGTAAACGCTTAACCTATGCTTAATTGTTTCTGGCATATCGTCTTTTCTTGTAATTAAATTACCATTACAAGTAGGACAAACGCTTGTTGTACCAATATCGTTTACGTGGAAGGAAGAACCACATTTTTCGCACGTTCTTCTTCCTGTAATACGTTTTTCAATTTTGTTAAAATCTACGTCAATATTTATAACTTTTTCTGGTTTAGAAAATTCGTTTAGCGCAATAGCTTGTACTAAATTTCTTGGAAAGCCGTCTAATAAGTAGCCGTTCTTACAATCTTCTTGGCTTAGCCTTTCTTTAACTATTTCTATAGTTAAATCGTCAGGGCAAAACGAACCACTATCCATAAGTTCTTTAACTTTTAAACCTAAAGGGGTTTTATTTTTCATGTTTTCCCTGAAAATATCGCCCGTAGAGATATGTGGTAGATTATACTTTTCAGAAATTCTAGTTGCTTGCGTACCTTTTCCTGAGCCAGGTGCACCAACTAAAATTATTCTCATATTATTTTATAAATCCTTTATAGTTTTTCATCATTATTTGAGATTGCAATGCTTGCTCAAATTCAAGTGCTACGGATACTATAATTAGTAAACCTGTTGCAGAGAATACGTTCATTAAGCCTACACCACCAATAGCCTTAAAAATTACTGATGGAACTAATGCAACTATTGCTAAATATATTGCACCAAATAAAGTAATTCTGTTAGATACTCTCTTTAGGTAGTCCGTAGTTGGTTTGCCAGGTCTTGTTCCTGGTATAAACCCACCGTTTTGTTGAATACTTTTACTTACGTCGTCTGCATTAAATTGAATTTGATTATAGAAGTAAGAAAAGAATAAAATAAATAAGCACAACAATACCATATAAGGCCAACTTCCAGTACCCATATGTTTTGACCAGAAGTTATCTGGATTAACACCTAATAGGTTAATAATTAAATCTGGAAAACTTAGGAATGAGAAGGCGAAGATTAGTGGCATAACACCAGAAGAGTTAACCTTCATTGGAATATGTGTAGATTGACCACCAAACATCTTTCTTCCCTTAATTTGTTTTGCATATTGAACGGAAATTTTTCTTTCTGCATCATTAACCGTTACTATTGCAGCAAAAATTAAAATTGCCGCAACAACAAAGCCAATAATTACCCAAATAGAAGTTTCGTTCCAATATCTAAATAGGTCAAGAATTGCAGTACCTGCAGATGATATCATACCTGCGAAGATTAGTAAAGAAATACCATTGCTTACGCCGTAATCGGTTATTCTTTCACCTATCCACATAGTAAGAGCAGCACCTGCCGTATATACGCATATTAAGAATAAGTAACTTAAAAATGCTGCAAAGCCTTCTGCCCCAAATATTGCATTTAGGTTAACGTTTGTGCCGTTATTAAATGCAACTAAAATACCTATTGATTGAACTATTGCTAACACAAGAGTTAAAATTCTTGTATAAGTGTTAATTTTTTTTCTACCTTCTTCACCTTGCTTAGAAAGTCTTTCTAATGCAGGAATAGCGACGGTTAAAAGTTGGATAATAATTGACGCATTAATATATGGCCCAATACCCATTGCAAAGAACGTACCATATTGAAGCGCACCCCCTGAAACAGCACTCATAATTGCTAGGAAGTTGTAATTTTCTAACCCTTTGAACACGTCAACGCCAGGTACAGGTATATAACAACCTAACCTATAAACGAATAACAATGCGATGGTTATTAAAATTTTGCGTCTAACTTCTGGTATCTTAAACGCTTTAACTATCGTTTGAAACATTTTTGTCTCCCTTATAAACTAAATTAAATAAGTTCTACCTTGCCACCGGCTTTTTCAATGGCTTCCTTTGCAGATGCAGAAATTTTGTTTGCTTTAACTGTTATAGCCTTTGTAATTTCGCCATTACCTAAAACTTTTAAACCTGCACTATTTTTTACTTCTTTAATTAAGCCTTTTTCTGCTAAAATGCTGAAATCTACTACAGCACCACTTTCAAATTTATCAAGTATAGAAAGGTTTACTAAACTATATTCCTTTCTGAAGTGGTTATTGAAGCCACGTTTTGGAATACGTCTGATTAAAGGCATTTGACCACCTTCAAATCCAGGACGAACACCACCGCCACTTCTAGCCCATTGACCTTTGTGACCTTTACCACTTGTTTTACCTAGACCAGAACCAATACCTCTACCAAGTCTTTTGCTAGGTGTATTAGCGCCTTCTGCTGGTTTTAATGTATCTATTCTCATTGTAATATCTCCTAATTAAACATTTTCAACTTTCAACAAATACTTAACCTTTTCAACCATACCAAGTATGCTTGGGTTAGCATTGTGAACTTTTGAAGAACCAATCTTTTTTAGACCTAAACTTTCAACAACTTTTTTGTGTAAAGGTAAAACAGCAATTGTACTTTTAACAAGTGTAACTTTTATTTTTGCTACTTCATTTTTTGCTTTTGCCATAAAAGTAATCCTCCTTAATTGTTAACTTCTTCAACAGATTTGCCACGAATTTGTGCAATTTGTTCTGCTGTTCTCAATGCTTTTAATCCTTCAATAGCTGCTTTAACGCAGTTGAATGGGTTATTTGTTCCGTGAGATTTTGTTCTAATGTTCTTAATACCAACTGCTTCCATTACGGCACGAACAGGGCCACCAGCGATAACACCAGTACCTTCTGCTGCTGGCATCATTAAAACAGAACCTCTGCCAAATTTGCCTAACACTTCGTGTGGAATACTTGTTCCTAATAATGAAACGTCAACCATATTTTTCTTTGCTCTTGCAGTAGCCTTATCAATTGCTTCTGGAACTTCTGTAGCTTTACCCATAGCGCAACCGATTTTGCCAGCGCCGTTACCTACAACAACGAACGCAGCGAAACGCATGTTTCTACCACCTTTAACAACTTTAGTAACACGGTTAACTTGAATTAATTTCTTAACTAAGCCGTCGTTTTCTTCTGCCCTTCTAGGCGATTTATTATTATCTCTTGCCATTTTTGTATTCTCCTTGATTTATTAGATTAGAATTCTAATCCGCCTTCTCTAGCGCCATCTGCTAAGTTTTGTACTCTGCCTGTGTAAAGATATCCACCTCTATCAAATACGATAGCTTTAATATCTTTTGCAAGTGCTTTTTTAGCAACTAGCTTACCAACTTCGAAAGCTTGGGCTTTCTTATCCATACCTTCTAAAGAACCTTTAATTTCTTTGTCTAGTGTAGATGCTGTAACCAAGGTCTTTCCATTAACGTCGTCGATAATTTGTGCATAAATGTGATTTAAACTTCTATACACAGATAGTCTTGGGGCTTCTGGGGTACCTTTAACCTTACCTCTTACCCTCTTGTGTCTTTTTAATCTGTCTTGATTTTTATTGATTTTCGTAATCATTGTTTTTACTCCTGATTTAATAACTTTTCGCATCGAAAGATGCACTCGGCAGACGTGGAAAAACGCCCACGTCCACTAAAAGCACTTTAAATTTTAGCCTTTTGAACCAGCTGCTTTACCAACTTTTCTTTCAATTACTTCATCGCTATAACGAATTCCGTAACCGTGATATGGTTCTGGTTCTCTAATTCCACGAATCATAGCAGCGCATTGGCCAACTTTTTCTTTGTCGATACCACTTACAGAAATTTCTGTTTGTGATGGACAATCTAATGCTATACCAGCTTCTTCAACCACTTCTACTGGGTGAGAGAAACCAACGTTTAATACTACTTTGTTGCCTTGTTTAGCAACTTTCCAACCTACACCGTTAACGATTAGAACTTTCTTAAAGCCTTCTGTAACGCCTTTAACCATATTTGCAGTTAAAGCTCTGTATAAGCCGTGTTTAGCCTTTGTTGGACCTTCGTCGTTTGCTCTTGTGAATTTAATTGTATTTTCTTCTACTACAGGTGTAATAATAGGGTCGTAAACTTGAGAAAGAGTACCTTTTGGACCTTTAACTGTAATAACGTTGTTTGCTATTTCAACAGTTACACCGGCAGGTATTGTTATAACTGCATTACCAATTCTTGACATAATTTACCTCCTACCATACGTAAGCAAGAACTTCGCCACCTTGGTGAACTTTCTTTGCTTCCTTACCTGTCATGATACCACGAGAAGTAGATAGAATTGCAACACCTAAACCACCAAGTACTTGTGGGATTTCTTCTGCGCCAACGTATACTCTTAGGCCTGGTTTACTAACTCTCTTTAATCCTGTGATAACTTTTTGACCGTTTTCGTATTTTAACGTAATAACGATAGTACCTTGAATACCTTCTTCAAACTTAACGTCTGCAATATAACCTTCTTCTAAAAGAATGTTTGCAATTGCTTTCTTTGTGTTTGATGCAGGAATTTCAACCGTTTCGTGCTTCGCTTGTAAAGCGTTTCTAATTCTTGTAAGCATATCTGCAATAACGTCTGTCATTATACTATCCTCCTTTTACCAACTTGCCTTTTTAATTCCTGGAATTTGGCCTTTATATGCTAAATTTCTAAAGCATATACGGCAAATACCATATTTACGGAGTACAGCATGTGGACGACCACAGATGCTACATCTGGTATAAGCTCTGGTTGAATATTTAGCAGGTTTCTGCTGTTTGTTTATCATTGCTTTTTTAGCCATAATTTTAACTCCTTAATCGATTACTTTGTTGCAAAAGGCATACCGAGTAATGCAAGTAATTCTCTTGCTTCTTCGTCTGTCTTTGCAGTTGTGGTGAAACAAATATCAAACCCTCTAATTTTTTCTACTTGGTCGTAAGAAATTTCTGGGAAGATTAATTGTTCTTTAACACCCATTGCATAGTTACCTCTGCCATCAAAAGACTTCTTAGAAACACCACGGAAGTCTCTAACTCTTGGTAGAGCGATTGAAACGAACTTGTCGAAGAATTCGTACATTCTTGTTCCTCTTAAAGTTACTTTCATGCCAATGCTTTGACCTTCTCTAATCTTAAAGTTAGCAACCGATTTCTTTGCTGTTGTTAGAACAGGTTTTTGACCGGAGATAATTTTTAATTCTTCTTGTGCTTGTTGAACACTTTTAGCATTATCTTTAACGTCGCCTAAACCAGAGTTGATTGTAATTTTAACAAGTTTTGGAACTTGGTTTACGTTTGGATAGTTAAATTTCTTAACTAGTGCTGGTACTACAACGCTATCGTATAATGCTTTAACTCTATTAGTTTGTGCCATTTAACTTTACCTCCGCTTATTCTTCGCTTTTAGCAGTCTTTTTAGACTTGCTTGCTTTCTTTTCTGCTGGTTTTTCTTCAGCAGTTTTCTTTGCTTTTTTCTTAGATGTTTTAGCTACTTCTTTTGCTTCTTTAGTTGAATCTAAAAGTGCGTTACATTTTCTGCAAACACGTACTTTCTTACCTTCAACAAAGTCGTATTTAACTCTAACTGCTTTGTTACAAACTGGGCAAACAACTAAAACGTTACTTGCGTCAATTGGGCCAGATTGCTTTTCAATAGAACTTACGTCTTGTGCAGACCTTGCCTTTTTGTGTTTGTATTGAACGTTAACTCCGTCTACAACAACTTTATTTGCCTTTGGAATAGCAACTAAAACCTTTGCAGTTTTACCAGCATCTTTGCCAGATAAAACTAATACTGTATCGTTCTTTTTAACTTTCATCTTCGTTCTCCTTATAACACTTCTGGTGCAAGAGAGATAATACGCATATAGTCTTTATCTCTAAGTTCTCTTGCTATAGGCCCAAAAATACGAGTTCCTCTTGGTTGTTTTTGTGTATCGATAATAACTGCAGCATTTTCATCAAAACGAACGAAAGTACCGTCTTTTCTTCTTACGCCACTTGTTGAACGTACGATAACAGCCTTTACAACGTCGCCTTTCTTAACTGCGCCACCTGGGGTAGCCGTTTTTACTGATGCAACGATAACGTCACCAATGTTACCAGTTCTTCTAAAAGAACCACCTAAAACTCTTATACACATCAATTCTTTTGCTCCAGAGTTATCTGCAGCTTTTAATCTACTTTGTGGTTGTATCATATAGAGCCTCCTTATTTAGCCTTTTCAATTATTTCAGCAACTCTCCAATTCTTGTCTTTAGAAAGTTTTCTAGTTTCAATAATTAGAACTTTGTCGCCTACACCGCATTGATTTAGCTCGTCGTGTGCTTTAAACTTATGAGTTTTCTTAATAGTTTTCTTGTAAAGTGGGTGTTTTGCTTTTTCTTCAACAGCAACAACAACGGTTTTGTCCATTTTATCAGAAACAACTAAACCAACTCTTTCTTTTCTTAAATTTCTTTCCATAATGCTCACTCCTTACTTACCTGCTTCAATTTCCTTTTGTCTTAAAAGGGTTTTTACTCTTGCAATATCCTTTTTACAGGTATTAAGAGAAGCAGTATTTTCAAGTTGTCCTATAGCGTGACGGAAACGAAGGTTAAACAATTCTTCAGAAAGTTCTTTAAGTTTTGTGTTTAACTCGTCAACCGTTAATTCGCGAATATCTTTCGTTTTCATTAACCTTCACCGCCTTCTTCAATAATTTCTTGTGCAACTTCCCTTTTTACAAACTTCGTTTTAACTGGAAGTTTATGTCCGGCAAGTCTCATTGCTTCTTTTGCAATATTTTCTGGAACGCCTGCCATTTCGAATAATACTCTGCCTGGCTTAACTACTGCTACCCAGAATTCTACTGAACCTTTACCGCTACCCATACGGCTATCGGCAGGTTTCTTTGTTACTGGTTTGTGTGGGAAAATATCTATCCATACTTTACCACCACGTTTAATAAATCTTGTCATTGCTACACGGGCTGCTTCAATTTGATTTGATTTAATCCAGCCTGGTTCTGTAGCAACTAAACCGTAATCACCGTATGCAACTTGGTTGCCCTTAGTGCATTTACCCGTCATTCTACCACGGTGAACTCTTCTTCTTTTAACTCTTTTAGGCATTAACATAATTACGCTTGGCCTCCTTCAACTCTTTTCTTTTTAGAGGCACCTATAACTTCGCCTTTGTATATCCAGCATTTAATACCGATAATACCAAACGTTGTAAGTGCTTCTGCAAAGCCGTATTCAATATCAGCTCTTAACGTTTGTAGAGGAATTGAACCTTCGTGATAACTTTCACTACGAGCAATTTCTGCACCGTCAAGTCTTCCGCTTACGCAAACTTTAATACCTTTAATACCACTTCTCATTGACCTTGAAATTGCTTGTTTCATTGCTCTTCTAAATGAAACTCTCTTTTCAAGTTGAGATGCAATACTTTCAGCAACTAATTGTGCGTCTGCATCTGGTTTTTTAACTTCTGATATATTGATTGCTATTTGTTTACCTTTGCAAATTTTTGCTACTAATTTCTTGATAACTTCTATTTCGCTACCTTGTTTACCAATTAGAACACCTGGACGAGCCGTAAATATCGTAATTGTAACTTTTTGAGCAGCTCTTTCAATAGCTATTTTTGAAATTGATGCTTGAACACTCTTATTCTTTGTGTTTGCAGTTTCTTTCTTTTCCGTGCCGTATTTATCTTTTAACATTGCACGAATTTCATAGTCTTCTTTGATGTTAGCAGAAACTTCTTTTTTATCTACAAACCATTGAGTATCCCAATCTTTAATAATACCAACTCTTAAGCCGTGTGGATTAACTTTTTGTCCCATACTATCCTCCTATGCTTTTGCGTCTAGCACGATTGTAATGTGGCTAGTACGTTTCAAAATTCTAAAGGCTCTGCCTTGTGCTCTTGGCATAACTCTCTTTAGAGTTGGGCCTTGGTCTGCATAACATTTTGCTACGAAAAGATTATCTCTACTCATGCCTAAATTGTTTTCAGCGTTTGCTGCTGCAGATAAAAGTACTTTCTTAATTGGTTCGCAAGCAGATTTTGGTGTGTTTTCCAAAATAGCAACTGCTTCTCTTAAACCTTTACCTCTAATAATATCAAGAACAATTCTTACTTTGAAAGGAGAAATTCTAACGTATTTAGCAGATGCTCTTGGGCGTCTGTCTTTCGTTGCTTCAATTCTCTCTTTCTTTTCTCTCATATTTTTAGCCATTTTGTACCCCCTATCTTGCACCCGTGGTTTTTTCACCAGCGTGGCCTTTGAAGGTTCTGGTTGGAGCAAATTCACCTAATTTGCAACCTACCATATCTTCGGTTACGTATACAGGAACGTGTTTTCTACCATCGTAAACAGCAATCGTATGTCCTACCATTTGAGGGAAAATTGTTGATGCTCTTGACCATGTTTTTAAAACTTTCTTTTCGTTCTTTTCGTTTAATTCTTCAATTCTCTTTAAGAGTTTTGGTTCCACATAAGGACCTTTTTTAACACTTCTACTCATGTTGTTCTCCTTAATTTATCCTAGTGATAATAAACTTGTTTGAAGCCTTTTTGTGCTTTCTGGTCTTGTAACCTAAAGCAGGTTTACCCCAAGGAGTAACTGGACCAGGCATACCGATAGGTGACTTACCTTCACCACCACCGTGTGGGTGGTCGCATGGGTTCATAACTACACCACGAACTGTTGGGCGGATACCTAAGTATCTGGTTTTACCAGCCTTACCAATTCTAATGATTTCGTGTTCTAAGTTACCTACTTGACCGATTGTAGCCTTACATGCTGCAAGTATATATCTCATTTCACCACTTGGCATTTTGATTGTTACGTATTTTTCATCTCTTGCCATAATTTGTGCGCTCATACCAGCTGCTCTTGCAATTTGACCGCCCTTACCAGGTTGCATTTCAATGTTGTGTACCATTGTACCTACAGGGATGTCTTTTAATGCTAAAGCGTTACCTACTTTGATATCTGCCGTTGGACCGCTTACTACAACGTCGCCAACTTTTAGACCTACTGGTGCAAGAATATATTTCTTTGTACCATCTTTGTAGAATAACAATGCTATGTTTGCACTACGATTTGGGTCGTATTCTATTGTTTTTACTGTTGCTGGAATACCGTCTTTATTTCTTTTGAAGTCGATAATACGATATTTTCTTCTGTTACCGCCACCAATATGACGAACGGTTATTTTACCTTGAGCATTTCTACCACCACTCTTTCTTTGGTCTTCTAAAAGAGATTTTTCTGGTTTCTTTGCTGTGATTTCATCATAAGCACTAACTGTCATGAAACGGCGTGCAGATGAAGTAGGTTTATATCTTTTAATAGCCATTTTTAATTCCTCCGTTTACATTAAGACAATGAATCAAAGAATTCAATTGACTTGCTGTCGGCTTTTAGTTGAACAATAGCCTTCTTATAGTCTGGTGTATAACCTTCGTATTTGCCTTGTCTTTTTAACTTGCCACCAACAATTGCTGTGTTTACTTTTTCAACTTTTACACCGAAGATTTCTTCGATTGCAAGTTTAATTTGTGTTTTGTTAGCATTTTTTGCTACGATAAAAACATATTTCTTATCTTGAATACCTGCATAACTCTTTTCAGAGAGTAAAGGTTTAATTATAATATCGTGTGCAGCCATTATTATTTTACCTCCTCAAGTTTTTGAACTAGTTGTTCAACAGCCTTTTGGGAAATAACTACTTTTGCATTCTTAACAACGTCGTAAGTGTTAAGTTGTACTGCTGGAACGTTGCTAACAGCCTTGATGTTAGAGCATGCTCTTAAAACGTTTACGTCGCTGTTATCCATTACCATTAGAACAGACTTTTCTAACTTAAATGCTTGTAAGAAATTTACCATTTCCTTTGTTTTTGGTGCTGATACTTTAATTTCATCTATTACGATAATTTCGTTGTCTCTAAGTTTTTGAGATAAAGCAGATTTAAGTGCTGTGTGTTTTGCTTTAATGTTCATTTTCTTAGAGAAATCTCTTGATTTTGGTGCGAATACTACGCCACCTTTTACCCATTGTGGACTTCTAATAGAACCTTGTCTTGCTCTACCAGTTCCTTTTTGTCTCCAAGGTTTTGCACCACCACCACGAACTTCGCTACGGGTTAAAGTGCTTTTTGTTCCTTGTCTTTCGTTTGCAAGCCTTGCAACTACTGCTTGGTGAATTACTGCTTCTTTGAATTCAACGCCGAACACCTTTTCAGAAAGTTCAAGTGTGCCAACTTCTTGTGCTTGCATATTATATACTTTAATACTAGGCATAATTAACCTCCTTACGCTTTAACGGTGTTTCTAATTGTTACAATGCCCTTTACAGGACCTGGAACAGCACCTTTAACAAGAATTACGTTTCTTGCTTTATCTACCTTTACGACTTCAAGGTTTTGTATCGTTACGTTTTCGTGACCCCATTGACCAGACATTTTCTTACCTTTGAAAACTCTTGATGGGTTACTGATAGCACCCATAGAACCAACTTCTCTGTGAACAGGACCAACACCGTGGGTTTCTTTTAATCTGTGGTGATTCCATCTTTTGATAACACCAGTGAAACCGTGGCCTTTTGACACACCAGATACGTCTATTCTGTCGCCTTCTACGAAAGTATCGCATTCAATTACCTTGCCAACTTCCATTGATTCTGCATTGTCTAATCTGAATTCTTTTAGAACTTTCTTTGGAGCAATGCCTAATTTTTCGAAAACGCCAAGTTCTGGCTTGTTCATTTTAGGTTTATTAGCTTTGTCTACTTTAACGTCGCCAAAACCTAATTTTACTGCTGCATAACCGTCTCTTTCTAAAGTTTTAACCTGTACTATTGGGCATGGACCTGCTTCAATAACTGTTACCGGTATAACTTTGCCGTCTTGGGAAAATAATTGTGTCATTCCCAACTTTCTACCAATGATTGCTTTATTCATAATGATAAAGTTCACCTCCGTTATATTATATAATGTTTATTAATTACAATTTGATTTTAATATCTACACCAGCTGGTAAGTCTAATCTCATTAAAGAATCAACTGTTTTAGGTGTTGGGTTAGCTATGTCTATTAATCTCTTGTGAGTTCTAATTTCGAATTGTTCTCTTGAATCTTTATATTTATGTGGCGAACGAAGTATTGTAACTACTTCTCTTTCAGTAGGTAGTGGAATAGGACCACTAATCTTTGCGCCAGACTTTTTCATTGTTTCAACAATTCTTGTTGCTGCTTGGTCTAACATTTCTGTGTCGTAAGACATAAGTTTAATTCTAATTTTTTGACTTGCCATTTTTTTCTCCTTTTTTTCCTAACTTTTTGTTTTGCTGTAAACTCTGCCGTGTGTGTCTAAAATTACTAATAAAAAAATCATCCGCCGATACTTAAGTTTTTTAAGTCGCTGCGAATGACTTTACTAATTTATTTTAAGTTAGTCGCAGAGGTCTAAGCCTCCACACTTGTCAACGGAAATTATCTTTCAGTTTGGCTGAATTAAGTAACTTCCCGTATCAACCCAGATTACACAGCTTACATATTATATAACACTTGTAAACTGTTGTCAAACGTTTTTTATGGGTTTTTTAAATTTTTTTTATAAATTTTTTAACGAATTTTGGCTGAATTACGCTATCTTTTTCGTTACTATTTTTGGCTTGCTTTCGCCTATTACAACTGCTTTATCTACTATAACTTTTTCAATATCTTGCATAGAAGGAATATCAAACATAGTATCTAACATTAAATTTTCTAAAATAGTACGTAGTCCCCTAGCACCCGTTTTTAGTTCTATTGCTTTCTTTGCAACTTCGTAAACGGCATCGTCGGTTATTTCTAATTCAACGTTATCTATATTTAACAATTTTTTATATTGTTTAATTAGAGCGTTCTTTGGCGTCGTCATAATATTCACTAAGGCATTTTCGTCTAATGCGTGTAAACCAACGGTAATTGGAATTCTACCAACCAATTCTGGAATTAGGCCGTACTTAATTAAATCTTGCGGTTGAATATCGTTAACGTATTCCATTTTATCGTCTTTAGATTTTATGCTACCGCCAAAGCCTAAAGATGCTTTTTCTTTTCGTTTTGCAACGATATCTTTTAAGCCAACGAAAGCGCCACCCATTATAAACAATATGTTAGTAGTATCTAACCTAATGCACTCTTGTTGTGGATGTTTTCTGCCACCTTGTGGTGGTACGTTAGCAATAGTGCTTTCTATAATTTTTAAAAGCGCTTGTTGAACGCCTTCGCCAGAAACGTCACGCGTGATGGAAACGTTTTCGCCTTTTCTTGCAATCTTATCTATTTCGTCTATATAAATAATGCCTTTTTGGGCTTTTTCAATATCGAAATCTGCATTTTGAACAAGTTTAAGCAAAATATTTTCTACGTCTTCACCAACGTAACCTGCTTCGGTTAAGGTAGTTGCGTCGGCAACGGCAAAAGGCACTTCTAATATTTTAGCCAACGTTTTTGCAAGTAACGTTTTACCACTACCCGTTGGACCTAAAATTAGAATATTGCTTTTATCTATTTCAACGCCGTCTTCATCTTTTGCTACGCCAATTCTTTTATAATGGTTATAAACGGCAACTGATAAAGACCTTTTCGCTTCTTCTTGACCAACGATATATTCGTCTAACTTTGCTTTGATATCTGCCGGTTTTAACAACTTCATTTCAGTTTTAGTAGTTGTTTTAGCATCTTCTTCTTGCATGATTGAACGACAAATTTCTATACATTCATCACATATAAAAATACCGTTAGGCCCTGCGATTAGGCGTTTAGTTTGTTCTTTGCTTTTTCCACAAAAAGAACAATATAAGTTTTCGTTAAATTCTTCTTTCATTCTATCTCCCGCTAAATTTATGGACGCTTAACAAAAATTTCATCTATTAGTCCGTATTCTTTTGCTTCTTCTGCTGAAAGATAATTATCTCTGTCAGTATCTTTTTCAATAACTTCGTAAGGCTTGCCCGTGTTTAAGGCAAGAATAGAATTTAAGCGATGTTTGGTTTTTAATATGTGGTCTGCTTGGATTTTAATATCGCTTGCTTGACCTTGTGCGCCACCTAAAGGTTGGTGAATCATAACTTCGCTGTTTGGTAATGCAAATCTTTTACCCTTTGCGCCACTGCTTAGCAAAAACGCACCCATACTTGCCGCCATACCAATACAAATAGTACTAACGTCGCATTTAATATAATTCATAGTGTCGTATATAGCAAGACCTGCGGTAACACTACCACCTGGGCTATTGATATATAAACAAATATCTTTATTAGGGTCTTTACCTTCTAAAAATATTAATTGCGCAACAACGGTATCGGCAACGGCATCGTTAATTTCGCCTGTTAAGAATATTATTCTATCTTCTAATAATCTAGAATAAATATCGTAACTTCTTTCGCCTTTACCTGTGTTTTCTATTACGTATGGAACTACGGTGTTGTTTATTTTCATATTATACCCCTAAACTATTTTACTATTTTATAGTGTTAACACTCTTTAATAAGTCGAATAATTTTTTAATGATAATTTCGTTTTTCATATAATCTAATTGACGAGAGTTAATGTGCTTTTTAACGTCTGGTGCAGGTCTGTTTTGGTTTTTAGCCATTTCTGCAACCCTTGCTTCAACGTCTTCTTCAGTTGCTTCAATTTTTTCTTCTTCAATTATTTTGCCAATAACAAGTTGTGATTTAACTTGTTCGGTTGCTTGTTCAGTAAAGCCTTTTCTGTAATCTTCCATAGATTGCCCTAAATATTTTAGGTAATCTTCAAGTTTTAAGCCTTGATAAGAAAGCCTATAACTCATTTCTTGAACCATATAGTCTATTTGACCTTCTATTAAAGCATCTGGAATTTCCATTTCGCTAGTTTCTGTTAATTTTTTAACGATAGCGTCTTCTAATTCTCTTTCGCTTCTGTCTGCATTTTGTTTTTCAAGTCTTTCTTTAACTTGTTGTTTATATGCTTCAACTGTGTCTACACCAGCAGCGTCTTTAATAAATTCGTCGTTAACTTCTGGAAGTTCTTTAACTTTAATTTCGTGAAGTTTAATTGCAAAAACAGCATCTTTACCCTTTAGTTCTTCTGCGTGGTATTCTTCTGGGAATTTAACGTTAATGTCTTTTTCTTCGCCAATTTTCATACCTGCAACTTGTTCTTCAAAACCTGGGATGAAAGATTTGCTACCTAATACTAAAGTTTGTTTTTCGGCTGTACCACCAGCGAACTTAACGCCGCCTACACTGCCAGAGTAGTCTATAATAACGGTATCGCCGTCTTTTGCTTCTCTATCGGTAACGTCTACTAAACGAGAATTTCTTTCTTGTAATCTTTTAATATCTTCTTCGATATCTTCATCTTTTACATTATATACATTTTTTTCGAAAGTTATACCTTTATATTCGCCAAGTTTTACTTCTGGCTTAACTGCAACGGTTGCAACTAAAGTAATACCTTTTTCGCTTAAATCTTTAATATCTAATTCTGGCCTTGCAACTGGTTCTAGGGTTGTTTCTTTATCTAGAACTTCACCATAGTATTTTGGAAATGCTTGGTTAATTGCTTCATCGTAGAAGATGCCTGCGCCGTAAGCAGATTCTAATACTTTTTTAGGTGCTTTGCCCTTTCTAAAACCAGGAATAGAATACTTACCTTTAGTTTTGTTATAAGCAAGGTCTATTGCTTCGTTCCATTCTTTTTCGTTAAGAGTAATCGTTACGATTACCGTGCTTTTTTCAGATTTTTCAACCGTATATTTCATAATGTTCTCCTATAAAATTAATTCATTTTGTATTTTAACATAACCCAATTAAAAAGGCAACGTTTTTTAACCTTTTTATTCTATTTTTATTAATTCCGTATGCTTTTTTGGAAAAACCGACAAGGTTTTTTGTTCCGTATAAGTAACGAAGCCAGGTTTTGCGCCTTTTGGTTTTTTTACGTGTTTTTTATAAGTGTAATCTACTTGCACCTTTCCACTTTCTTTGCAGTTAGAATAATATGCACAAATTTCACAAGCAGTAAGTAAAACCTTTTCCGTTACCTTTCCGTTGTTTAATATTATTACGTGAGATGAATGATAGTCTTTAACGTGCAACCATAAGTCGTTTCCTTTTGCAGTAGATAACAACTTATCGTTTTCTATATTATTTTTGCCTACCCTAACTATAGACCCGTCTATAACGTATTCTCTATAACCTATAAAAACTTCTTTTTTCTTTTTGGTTTTTTCTTCTTTAATTAAGCCGTATTCTTCTAATTCTTTTGATACGTTATTTAAGTCTATTAAACTTTCTGAAGAGTTAACTTCTTCTACTACAGAATTATAATAATTTAGTTCGTTTTGGGCTTGTTGTAGTTGTGGCTCTATTGCAAGCAACGTTCTTTTTTGTTTGTTATATTTTTTATAATATTTATTTGCATTATCGCTTGCAGACAAAGTTTTATCTAACGCAATAACTATTTCTTTATTATCGTCGTAATAATTTTGGCATATAACACTTTCATCGTTAGGCTTAATTTTATAAATATTACTTAAAATCAATTCGCCCTTTAACCTGTTTTCTTCTGCCGAAAGGGCATCTTTTTTCTTTGACGAAATTAAACTAATTTTTTTCTTTATTTTTTTAATTGCCGTTGATAAAACGTTTAACAACCTATCTTTAATATTAGTAAAGTTTTTTTGCCTTTCTTTATTAGTGTAATAATAATTTTCTGCTATATATAAACTACTAAAAAATTCCCTTTCACCTGCAATAGTTTTATAATCTAAGCACAACACGTCTTTTATTTGGTTGTCTTCTTTAACAATGCAAGCGTTTGTGTTTGAATTATAAATAAAATCGTTAATAAAATAAAAAAGATTTTCACTATCTTTAGGTAAATTTATTTTACCGTATTTTTCATTATAACGGTAAATTATTTCTTTGCAAGTTGCAAGTGCCAAACCTTGCACGTTTTTGAATAAAAATTCTTCTAAATTTTCGCAAGTTTTATTACTTAATAAAGAAACAATTTCTTTGTCGGTTGGAAGTAGTTTGTTGTTGGTTGGTGGAAAAACGTAAGGGTTGCCACAAATAAGTGGCCTAACCCCGTTATCAAAGTTATTTATGCCACGATTACCACCTAAAATTTTGCCGTTTTTTGTTAAAATAACGTTACTATATCTGCCCATTAGTTCAACGTATAAAGTTCTTTCTTCTGGGTTTAATAATTCGTTTGAAGTTAAAAATTCTATTTTAACAATTCTATCAAACCCCACCAAAGATATGTTTTTTAACGTTGCACCTAAAAGATGTTTTCTAAGTAGCATACAAAAATTAGGTGCAGTTAATAAACTAACCTTATCTTCTTCTACTACAGAAATTCTTGGGCTTGCAGGGTTAACGTTTATAGAAAGTTTTTCCGTTCTTTTACCCGTGTAAAGCGTTAAAACTACTTCATCGTTATTTAATTGTACAATTTTATTTACCTTGCTATCTTTAAGTAAAAAATTAAGTTCTTTAGTTAAATGATTTAAGGCAAACGCGTCTTGTGGCATATTAAAATCCTTTACTTTCAAAAACCTTATTGTTTAGGTAATTTAACAAACTTTCTTCACTAAATTTTAAGGTTAATTTTACTGCTTTTAGTTTTTGATATTTTTCCTTTCTTAATTTATTAAAAGTGCTATCTCCATACTTGCCGTCACCAACGATAGGGTTTCCAATATGTGCTAAATGAGCCCTTATTTGATGTGTTTTACCAGTATGCAATTTCACTTGTAAAACAGAAGTGTTTTCTTTTTCTTCTATCACGGAATATTCAGTTATAATCTTTACGGAATTATTTACTTTGTTATTAAAAATTTCTACCCTACTATCTTGGCTATGTTTTAATAAATAGGCTTGTAAAACGGCTTGTTTTTTTAACATTTTGCCCTTTACTTCTGCCAAATAAATTTTTTCTAAACTATGCTTTTTAAATGCTAAAAGCAACTCTTTTTCGGCTTGTTCGTTTAAGGCAAAAACCATTAGGCCAGAAGTGTTTCTATCTAAACGATGAATAAAAAAAGCAGTAGAAAAAACACCCTTAATTTCGTTAAAAATTTCTTCTGAAGTGTAGCCACTTTTCTTATCTATAACCACAACGTTTTGGTCTTGATATATAGTTGTAAAATGGCTAATTTTTTCTGCAACGTAATAAACTTGCACTTTATCGTTTGCAAGTAAAATTATATCTTCCGTTACCCTTTTGTCGTTTACTTTTATATCTTTTTTGCGCAAAAGTTTCATTATAACGGAATAAGAAATTTCTTTAACGTTTTCTAATACTGCACGAGATAATTTAGTGCTTTTTTCTACCTTAAATTCTACCATATAAAACATAGGACTTTAGGTAAAACCCAAAGCCCTTTCCTTTTAATTATTAATAGTTTTAATTTTCTTCCTTTGGTTTAATGCACAACAATACTATTATACCAATTAAACATAAAGTTCCAACGCCTAAGAACACAACAGTCCAAATATTGTTTTCTAACCAAGGGTTATGTGGAACAACCACTTTAGTTGGATTTTTAATAATTATTGATGCCGTTGAACCTTTTGCACTTCTATAAGAGTTAACGCTCGTTACGTAGCACCTAATTTGGTATTCGCCTTCTTTATTTGGTGTGAACTTAAATTCGCCATCGTATTTAATGCTCTTAATATCGTTGTAAGTGTAGCCGTCTTCGTTATAATTTTCATCTGTTACAGAAGATGATTTTGGAATATTTACCCATTCACTTAACGCATCTTTTCTGTACCATAATGTATATTCTTGCGTATAAGAAGATGCTGTTATTGTAAAGCCAGGAGCAATATATTCTACCCCAACGAAACCAGAACCTACGCTTTTTGGAGTTATAATAATATCGGTATTATCTTTAATTTCAAAAGAGAATACAAAATTTATATAATCTCTTGGAACTTTACCTTCATCTACCGTTAAATAAAAATCTTCTTTTTGCATTGCGTTTTCAGTTTTATCTTTAAATGCTACAAAAAATTCGTATTGCCCAGCAGAAGGAATTGGTATTTTAAGTTCTGAAATAGAAGCAGTATAACTTTGAATTGTAGTAGTATTTGGTGCGTGATAATAAACTATAGGGGTTAAACTGCTATAACCATCTAAGTTATCTGTAACGAAATTTTCAAAAGATGGTAAAACCAAATATTCGCCAGAACCTACAGCAACGTATTTGCCGTCTTCTTGAATAAGGCTACTTTCTAATTTTGCCTTAAAACTTTTCATAACTGAAGAATTATCATCTATGCTTTCAAGATATTTAGGGGCTTCTTTATCTTTATCTATAACATTTACTATTTTTGTTAAATAGGTTACTGAGCCATCTTCACTTTGTACGTCAAAAGAAATTCCTTCTCCAGCTTTTTTAAACGCAATTTTTTGACCAAATATTTTAACGTTTTCATCTTCAGAAGCAAGAGTTAATTTCTTTGCAGTTATTTTTTGTAAAAGTGCGTATGCAGTTGGGTTAACAGTTATTTCTATACCACATTTAACGTTGTTTGAACCACCGTTAAAGCCTTCGTATAAACTTATAATAGGGCTTGCTAAAGATTCAAAACCATCGCCTTCTGCATTTAGCTTAAATTCTTGTTTGTAAGAAGTGTTCCCATCTTTATTAAATTGGTCGAAGTAAGTAAAATTTACTTCTGCATTAGGTGCTTCTTCTTTTAATTCAACTAAAGTAAAATTTAAGGTAGAAACAACACAATCGTAATCTTTTACTTTGTAATAATCTTTATATTCAACATCTTCGAAAACAGGAACGGAAAGTTCTTGATTATTTACGCTTGCTTTTATAAAATTATCTTTAGATTCTAATTCTACTACAAAATCGTTATTATTAATATTGATATTTGTAGGTTCTGCACTATTATATATGGCGGTGCTATTTTCTGTATCTATTAAGATTTCAAAAAGAATATCTTTATCGTATGCACCGGTGGTTGAGTTTTTATTCCCGTTAGCATCGAAAGAAGGTAGTTCGAACGAAATTTTAAATTTTGCAACCTTTTCAGTATCAAAGTTAAAGTTTACTGCAAAATTATCTAACGCAAGTTTGTTAATAGTACTAACAACATCGTTTTCGCCAATGGTAGCAACTAAATTATCGTTTTTAAACTCAATACTTGTAGATTCAACTCCGTTAATTCTAAAATAAGTAGATGCACTTACGTTTTGCGCTTTAACAACGTTTGGTGCATATAGACCAAATGATAAAATAATAGAAGCAAAAAATGCTATTGTTAAAAGTATGAATTTATATGTTTTTGCCATTTTCATAATAAACTTTGGCTCCTTAAAGCAGAATATTACCTAATTATAATTTTATTTATAATATTTTACACAATATTTAACTTTTTGTCAATTGACTTGTGTATTTTTTTAAGCATAATTATATCTTTTTTTCCATTTATTATAATAAAATATTATAATATCTTCTCAACGCCGACCTTTTGTAACATTTTTTTGCATTTTTAAATACACTAATAGTAAATAATGCCCTGTATTTTCAAATGATAAAATGTTTTACTTTCTTCTTTTAACTGCCTTTACCGTTAGCATAGATTCTTTTGTTTGTGGTTTTTCTCTTTCGTTTATGAAAGGGAAAAACCATATTGTTGTATTAGTTATTGCCCTAACCGTTTACGTTATGTGCCTAGCAACAAACTACCTTACCATATTTTTTAAAAACTACTTAAACGAAACTACTGCAAGCTTTGGTGGGCTTTTGTTAATTTTGGTTGGTGTTTATAATTTGCTAAAAAACGAAAACTCTAATAAAGTAAAATCTTCTAACGTATTTAAGCAATCTTTATTAACGGGCTTTGCCGTTGGGCTAGACGGGGCTATGGCAAATTTAAGTTTAGCACTTATGGGATTTAACGCCTTTTACGTGCCTATGGTTATTGCTATAATACACGCCGTTATGGTAAGTTTAGGCATTTTATTGGCAAACTTTAAGGGGTTAAAAAAGTTTAAAAAAATAAATTTTTTGCCACCTTTAATTTTAATTTTTTTAGGGCTTTATAAACTTTTAGGCATATTTATATAGAGTTTACTCTATATAGATTTTATATAAAAAGCAAGGCAAATTTGCCTTGCTTTTGGTTTTCTGTTTTAATAGTTAGGTTTAATAATTTTAATTGCAGAAGAAGTGTCAAATAAATTCCAAGGTGTAACGTCTTTTGGTGGTTCTACCCTAAACACCAACCTTTCTTTACTAACCGGGTGCGAGAAAGATAAATAGTATGCCCAAAGAGATAAATACCCTTTTTTAGCATTTTCGCCACCGTAGCGCATATCGCCGTAAACTGGGCAACCAATGTGGTTCATTTGCACCCTTATTTGATGGCTTCTGCCAGTATGTAGCCTTACTTCAGTTAGAGTTAAACCATTTTTTTCTTCTATTACCTTATAGTCTAATTCTGCATACTTTGCGTTTGCTTCCGTTTGAGTACAAACGTAAACCATATTGTTAATAGAATTCTTCTTTATGTAGTTGCAAAGGGTTGCTTTTTCTTCCCTTGGCTTACCTACTAAAACGGTGTAATATTTCTTTTCAAAGTCTCCGTTTTGCATTTGTTCAGTTAGCCTTGCAGCAGCCTTGCTACTTTTTGCAAAAACCATTACGCCACCGGTTGGCCTATCTAGCCTATGTACTAAACCTAAATAAACGTTGCCTGGTTTGTTGTATTTTTCTTTTAGATATTGCTTTATCATATTAAGTAAATCTAAATCTTTACTTTCGTCTTCACAACAAGGTACGTTTTGTGGTTTTAATACTACTATGATGTGATTATCTTCGTGTAATATTGTTAATTCTTCCATAACTTTTCCTACTTATTTATCCAAATTCCACTATTGCCACAAGGTAAAATTACCCCGTTTTCGTTAGTGTGTAAACCTACTTCGTATGCTTCAACTTCGCCCTTAAATTGCTTTGCAATAGTTAGTTGCAATATGTTTTTTAAAACTTGTGGTTGAAGCCCCGTAGTATAACTATTTATTAAAAAGAACAATGGGTTTTCGCTTAAAACGTTTTGGCAAAGTTGCACTAAAGAAAATAGTTCCGTTTCTAACTTCCACATTTCTCCGTTAGGGCCTCTGCCATAGCTTGGTGGGTCCATTAAAATTGCGTCGTATTTTTTACCACGGCGAATTTCCCTTTCAACGAACTTTTTGCAGTCTTCTATAATAAACCTAGTATTTTGCCTATCTACGTTAGAAATGGTTACGTTTTCTATTGCACGTTCTACCATACCCTTAGAAGAATCTACGTGGCAAACTTTTGCCCCTGCTTTTGCTAAAGCAACCGTTGCTCCACCCGTATAAGCAAAAAGGTTTAATACAGAAATTTCCCTATTGGCAGATTTAACTAAATCTGTCATTAAATCCCAATTAACTGCTTGTTCAGGAAATAACCCCGTGTGCTTAAAGCCCATTGGCTTAATTTTGAAATTTAAATCTTTATACGAAATAACCCATTCTTCTGGCATTTTGCCTTTATATAGCCACTTGCCACCACCCGTTTCGCTACGTTCATATTTAGCACATAAACCTTTATAGTTTTCTAAATTAAAAGAACTTTTCCAAATGGCTTGTGGGTCTGGGCGAAGCAACGTAACGTTGCCCCACCTTTCTAATTTATACCCGTCGCCTGTGGCAATTATTTCGTAATCTTTCCAACAAGGTGTTCTCATTTATTTAACCTTTACAACACTTACAATACATTTAGCGCCGTTAATATCCAATTCTTTAGTAAAGCCTTGTGCTTCGCCTACCATAATTTCTTCGGCTAAAACAACCGTTTTAATATCTTCACCATTTAAGAAAATGTTTTTAATGCCTTCGTCTTCTGTGGTAAAGTAAACGTTAATTTTATCGGTTACTTCAAAGCCTGCTTCCTTTCTCATAGATTGAATTTTAGAAATAAGTTCTCTTTCAATACCTTCAATTTTTAATTCTTCGGTAATATTGGTATCTAAAACAACGGTAATACCTTTGTCTGCACTTGAAATAAACCCTTCTGCGCTTTCGCTTGAAATCAACAAGTCGTCTTGAGTAAATTCAAAAGAACTTCCTTCAAAGTCTACTTTATAAGTTTCGCCTTTCTTTACGGTTGCAACAATTTCGTTAGCATTGCAAACTTCAAAGAATTTTCTAATCAAGCCAAGTTTTGCGCCGTATTTTGGACCTAAAGTTTTTAGTTGTGGTTTAATTTTATATGAAACGAATTTAGAAGCGTTTTCTAAATATTCTACTTCTTTAACGTTTAATTCATCTCTTGCAATTTCTAATAAACCTTCGCTTAAATCTACCTTTTTATCTGCACAAACGTAAATTTTTTGTAGTGGTTGCCTGTTTTTAATGTTAGAAGTATTTCTGCAACTTCTACCTAAAATAACAATATCTAAAACGTTTTGCATACCTTCTTCTAACTTAACGTCTATTGCGCTTTCATCTACTTTAGGGAAATCGCATAAATGAACGGAAATAGGTGCGTCTTTATAGAAGTTTGGCACTAAGTTTTGGTAAATAGATTCTGCCATAAACGGAGTAAACGGTGCAGTTAATTTAGCAATAGTTACTAAAACTGTGTAAAGGGTTGTGTATGCGGCAATTTTATCTTCCGTCATATCGTGCCCCCAATATCTTTCTCTGCCACGGCGAACGTACCAGTTAGATAAGTCGTCTACAAAGTCTTGTAAAGCCCTTGCGCTTTCAAAAATATTGTAGTTTGCTAAGCCTTTATCTACCGTTTTAATTACTGTGTTTAGTTTAGATAAAACCCATTTATCCATTAAACTTAATTTGCAATCTTTTAGGTTATATTTAGAAGGGTCGTATTTATCTATATCTGCATATAAAACGAAGAACGCATAGGTGTTCCATAACGTACCCATATATTTTCTTTGAACTTCTGAAACGGCCTCTTCATAGAATCTAGATGGTAACCAAGGTGCTGAGCCGGTGTAGAAATACCACCTAACAGCGTCTGCCCCTTGTTTATCTAAAATAGACCAAGGGTCTACTACGTTGCCCTTATGCTTACTCATTTTAATACCGTTCTTGTCGTTAACGTGACCTAAAACTATGCAATTCTTAAATGGTGCTTTATCAAACAACAAGGTAGAAATTGCAAGCAACGTATAGAACCAACCTCTAGTTTGGTCTACTGCTTCACTAATAAAGTCTGCTGGGAAATGTTTTTCAAACACTTCTTTGTTTTCAAACGGATAGTGGTATTGAGCAAACGGCATAGAGCCAGAGTCAAACCAACAGTCCATAACTTCTTTTTCCCTTATAAACTCGCCACCACATTCGCAAGCGAAAGTGCAATTATCTATATATGGGCGGTGAAGTTCTATGTCGCCTTCAATATTGCAAAGGTTTTTAAGTTCTTGTTTAGAACCAATTACGTGAATTTTGCCACACTTATTACATACCCAAATTGGAAGTGGTGTACCCCAATATCTTTCACGCGAGATACCCCAGTCTATAACGTTTTCTAAGAAGTTACCCATTCTACCCGTTTTAATTGTTTCAGGTATCCAGTTAACTGAGTTATTTGCCGCAATTAGCCTATCTTTAACGGCTGTCATTTTAATAAACCAACTACTTCTTGCATAGTAAAGTAAAGGTGTATCGCAACGCCAACAGAAAGGATAACTATGTTCAAAAGGTAATTCTAAGAATAATTGATTTCTTTCTTTTAGGTCTTTAATAACCAACTTATCGGCATCTTTACAGAACAAACCACTTAATTCTTTGGTTTCTTCAGTCATTTTACCGCGGTCGTCTACAAGTTTAACGAAAGGTAAATTATATTTTCTGCCAACATTAGCGTCGTCTTCACCGAAAGCAGGTGCAATATGAACTACGCCACTACCATCGGTTAAAGTTACGTAGTTGTCGCAAGTTACGTAGTATGCTTTTTCTTTGAAAGTGCCTACTGCATAATCAAACAATGGTTCGTATTCTGTATATTCGTAATCTTTACCTTTTTTAGTAGAGATAATTTCATATTTTTCAAATAATTTTTCTACTAACGCTTTTGCTAAAACGTAATATTCGCCGTCTTCCGTTTTAATTTCTACGTAGTCTTCGTTAGGGTTCATACAAAGTGCTACGTTAGATGGCAACGTCCAAGGAGTTGTTGTCCAAGCAAGGAAGTATGCGTTTTCTCTATTTTTAATTTTGAACTTAACGAAAATAGAAACTTCCTTTACGTCTTTATACCCTTGCGCAACTTCGTGAGAAGATAGTGCCGTTCCACAACGTGGGCAATAAGGAACTATTTTATACCCTTTATAAATTAAGCCTTTATCTGCAATGGTTTTAACTGCCCACCAAACAGATTCAATAAAGTTATCGTCATAAGTGATGTATGGGTTTTCCATGTCTGCCCAATAGCCAACACGGTCGCTCATTTTTTCCCATTCACCTTTATATTTCCAAACGCTTTCTTTACATTTTTGTACGAAAGGTTCTATTCCGTATTTTTCAATTTCTTGCTTGCCGTCTATACCTAAAAGTTTTTCTACTTCTAATTCAACTGGAAGGCCGTGCGTATCCCACCCTGCTTTTCTTAAACAGTGGTCGCCTTTCATAACGTGGTAACGTGGAATAATATCTTTAATAACCCTAGTTAAAATATGCCCAATGTGTGGCTTTCCGTTTGCCGTTGGTGGACCATCGTAAAAAGAGAACTCCGTTGCACCTTCGTTCTTCTTCATATTTTCTTCAAAAATGCCGTTTTCTTTCCAAAAAGAAAGAACTTCTTTTTCTCTGTCTAAAAAATTAAGAGATGTGTCTACTTTCTTATACATTACATACTGCTCCTAATATACTAATACTAGTAAATTATATATTTAAATGTCGATTTTGTAAAGTTAATTTCACAAATTTTACTATATTTAATAAAATAACTTGCAATTTCCTTTCTTTTAGGTTAGAATATTATAGCCGTGCTATGTGGGGAGTTAGCGATGCCCTGTTATCTACAATTCGCTTAGTGGAACAGAAAGCTTTACGAGGCTCACGTAGTTGAAGGTCGCACTTAACAAGGGACGTTGATACCAAGGTCTTATGCAACACGCTACTGCGAACCGTGTCAGGATGGGAACATAGCAGCACTAAACAGACTTGTCGTGTGTGCCATAAGGTAGCTTTGGAGTAGTTACCTATTAGGTTACCACTTTGGTTACTTGTGCCAGATAAAGATGCACGGCTTTTTTAAAACTAAAACGGATTTAAGTTTTTTGCTTAAATCCGTTTTTTTCTTTTGTAAATTTATTCGTTAACTATTTGTTTTTACTTTATCGTTTGCGTTTTTTCTTTTTGAATAACGTCGTGTGCGCCACCTTCTACAATACTCGTTTCAGAAACAAGGGTTAATTTTGCTACCTTTTGGAATTCTGGAATTGTTAAAGCGCCACAGTTGCACATTGTAGATTTTACTTTGCTTAAAGAAATTGCAACGTTATCTTTTAATTTACCTGCGTATGGAACGTAAGAATCAACACCTTCTTCAAAAGAAAGTTTCTTATCTCCACCAAGGTCGTATCTTTGCCAGTTTCTTGCTCTTTGAGAGCCTTCACCCCAATATTCTTTATAATAATTTCCACCAATGCTTACTTTATTTGTTGGGCTTTCGTCAAAACGAGCGAAATATCTACCAAGCATAACGAAATCGCTACCCATTGCAAGCGCTAAGGTTATGTGATGGTCGTAAACAATACCACCATCTGAACATACAGGAACGTATACGCCGGTTTTCTTAAAGTATTCGTCACGGGCATTACAAACGTCTATTAAAGCAGTTGCTTGCCCTCTACCAATACCCTTTGTTTCACGGGTAATACATATAGAACCACCACCAATACCAACTTTAATAAAGTCTGCACCAGCGTCTGCTAAGAAGTTAAATCCGTCTGCATCAACAACGTTGCCTGCTCCAACTTTTACTTTATCTCCATAGTGTTCTCTTATCCAAGAAATAGTTAGTTTTTGCCATTCTGAAAAACCTTCAGAAGAGTCTATACATAATACGTCTGCACCTGCTTCTATTAGGGCTGGAACTCTTTCTGCGTAGTCTCTTGTATTAATACCTGCGCCTACTACGTAACGTTTATTAGTATCTAATAATTCGTTAGGGTTTTCCTTATGAGTTTCGTAGTCTTTTCTAAATACGAAAGAGCATAATTGACCCTTTTCGTTAATAATTGGAAGTGAGTTTAATTTGTGTTCCCAAATAATATCGTTTGCTTCTTTTAAGGTTGTGCCTTCTTTTGCAGTTATAAGTTTAGAAAAAGGAGTCATAAAAGTTTTAACTTTTTCATCTGGACTCATTCTGCTAACTCTGTAATCTCTACCGGTAACTATACCAACCAACTTGCCGTTTGAAGTTCCGTCTTCTGTAACGGCAACGGTAGAATGCCCCGTTTTTTCTTTTAGAGCAATTATATCTTTTAACGTTGCTTCTGGTGAAATGTTAGAGTCGCTTGTAACGAAACCTGCTTTATGGTTTTTAGCTTTTCTAACCATTTCGGCTTGCGCTTCTACACTTTGAGAACCGAATATGAAAGATATACCACCTTCTTTTGCTAAGGCTACTGCCATTTTATCGCCAGAAACAGATTGCATTATTGCAGAAACCATTGGTATATTCATTGAAATTGCAGGTTCTTCACCCTTTTTATACTTAACTAACGGTGTTTTTAAACTTACGTTAGATGGTATTGCGTTAGTAGAAGAATAGGTAGGAATAATTAAATATTCGTTAAAGGTATGTGATACTTCGTTTAAAATTTTTGCCATTTTCGTACTCCTTAATTATATTTTCTTATATGTTTATTAAAATAATCCTGTAATTTTACCGTCTTCATCAACGTCTATTTTTTCAGCAGATGGAACTTTTGGTAAACCTGGCATCGTCATAATATCGCCGGTTAAAACTACTATAAAGCCAGCCCCTGCTGAAACTTTTACGTTTTTAATTGTTACTTCAAAGTTTTCTGGCGCTCCTAATTTAGTAGGGTCGTCGGAAAAACTATATTGTGTTTTTGCTACGCAAATTGGGCAACTACCAAAGCCAAGTTCTGTTAAACGTGCTATTTGTTTTTTTGCCGTTGGGGTTATTACAACACCCTTGCCACCATAAACTTTTTGTACTACTTTAGTAATTTTTTCTTCAATTCCGTCTGTATCTTCGTAAGAGAAAGTAAAATCGCCCTTTTCTTCTTCGCAAAGCCTTACAACTTCTTTTGCTAACGTTTCGCCACCCTTACCACCTTCTGCCCATACGGTAGAAAGGCAAACGTTTACACCAAGTTTTTTACATTCTTCTATAATGAAATCCGTTTCTTTTTGAGTATCGGTTGGGAATTGGTTAATAGCAACTACGCAAGGTAGTTTATATACGTTTTTAACGTTAGATAAGTGGCGAAGTAGGTTTGGAATACCTTTCTTTAAGGCTTCTAAATTTTCTTCGTTTAGCGCCTTTTTATCTAACCCACCATGCATTTTTAACGCCCTAATGGTAGCAACTAATACTACGGCAGATGGAACTAAATTAGCCATTCTACACTTAATATCAAAGAATTTTTCTGCACCAAGGTCTGCGCCAAAGCCAGCCTCCGTAACAACGTAATCGCCAAGTTTTAATGCCATTTTGGTTGCTATAACAGAGTTGCAACCGTGTGCAATATTTGCAAAAGGTCCACCGTGCACTAATGCAGGCGTGCCTTCTAAGGTTTGTACTAAGTTAGGTTTAATTGCGTCTTTAAGTAATGCAGTCATTGCGCCTTGTGCGTTTAGGTCGCCACAAGTAACGGGTTCGTCGTTATAATTATAGCCTACTATTATTTTAGAAAGCCTTGTTTTTAAGTCTGTAATAGAATTTGCCAAGCATAAAACAGCCATAATTTCGCTAGCAACGGTAATATCAAACCCGTCTTCTCTAGGAACACCGTTAGCCTTTCCACCTAAGCCGTTTACTATGAAACGAAGTTGCCTATCGTTCATATCTACGCAACGTTTCCAAGTTATTTTTCTAACGTCTATGCCAAGTTTGTTGCCTTGTTGAATATGGTTATCTAACATAGCGGCAAGAAGATTGTTTGCTGCGCCTATTGCGTGGAAATCGCCAGTAAAGTGCAAGTTAATATCTTCCATAGGAACAACTTGTGCGTAGCCCCCACCAGCAGCGCCACCCTTTACGCCAAACACTGGGCCTAAAGATGGTTCACGCAAAGCAACCATAACGTTTTTGCCAATTCTTTTTAACCCGTCTGCTAAACCGATGGTAGTGGTTGTTTTACCTTCGCCCGCAGGGGTTGGAGTGATAGCCGTTACTAAAATTAGTTTGCCGTTTTTTCTGCTTTCATCTTTTAATATAGAAAGGTCTATTTTAGCCTTGTTTTTGCCGTAATATTCTAAATTATCTTCTTCAATTCCAGCAGTTTTAGCAATTTCTTTAATATGTTTTAACTTGGTTTGTTGAGCAATTTCAATATCAGTTAAAAACGCCATAACTTTCTCCTTAAAGTGTTTTAATTATACAATAACCCATTATAATTAAATTTTAAAAATTATAGCATAAAAATTTTATTTTTTCAAACGTTTTTATGCTAAAAAATTTATTTATATTAAAAGGCGCAACAAAACTTGCTACGCCTTTTTACGTTATTTATTCAAAGCTTCTTGAACTGCTACTGCGCATGCAACGGTCATACCAACCATTGGGTTGTTACCTGCACCAATTAAGCCCATCATTTCTACGTGGGCTGGAACTGATGAAGAACCAGCAAATTGTGCATCGCTATGCATTCTACCCATAGTATCTGTCATACCATAAGATGCTGGGCCCGCAGCCATATTGTCTGGGTGAAGTGTTCTACCCGTGCCACCACCAGATGCAACGGAGAAATAACTCTTGCCGTTTTCAATAGCCCATTTCTTATAAGTACCTGCAACAGGGTGTTGGAACCTTGTTGGGTTTGTTGAGTTACCAGTAATAGATACGCCAACGTTTTCTAATCTCATAATAGCAACGCCTTCTGGAACGCTATCTGAACCATAGCATTTAACGTTTGCTCTTGGACCTTTAGAGAAAGGTTTTTCTTCTAAAACTTCTACTTCTTCTGTTGCTGGGTTGAACTTGGTTTCTACGTAAGTGAAGCCGTTAATTCTTGAAATTATATAAGCAGCGTCTTTACCTAAGCCGTTAAGAATAACTCTTAAAGGTTTAATTCTAACTTTGTTTGCGTTTAGTGCAATTTTAATAGCGCCTTCTGCAGCAGCAAAAGATTCGTGACCTGCTAAGAAGCAGAAACATTCTGTTTCTTCACTAAGTAGCATTTTACCTAAATTGCCGTGCCCTAAACCAACTTTTCTGTTTTCTGCAACAGAGCCTGGAATACAGAAAGATTGTAAACCAACACCAATGTTAGCAGCAGCAGTTGCAGCAGACTTGTCGCCAGTTTTTTCTGCAGCCTTTAGGGCGATTGCAGAACCTACTACGTATGCCCATTTAGCATTTTCAAAGCAGATAGGTTGTGTTTCTTGTGTGATGGTATATGGGTCTATACCATATTTATCGCATATTTCTTTACATTCATCTATAGAGTTGATGCCGTATTCTTTAAGAGTTAAAAGAATTTTGGCTTCACGTCTTTCATAACCTTCAAATTGTGCCATAATTACCTTTACCTCCTATTATTCTTTACGTGGGTCAATATACTTAACCGCACCATCTTCTTTCTTAAAGCGACCGTATGTGCCTTTAGCCATTTCGTACGCTTTGTTTGGTTCTTCGCCTTTTTTAATAAGGTCTGTCATTTTGCCAAGAGAAACGAATTCGTAACCAATAACTTCGTCGTTTTCATCTAGAGCCATTCTTGTACAATAGCCTTCTGTCATTTCTAAATATCTAACGCCTTTTGCTTTAGTACCGTACATTGTACCTACCATTGAACGAGCACCTTTACCAAGGTCTTCCATACCAGCGCCGATAACTAAACCGTCTTCAGAGAAAGCAGATTGAGAACGACCGTAAACGATTTGTAAGAATAATTCTCTCATAGCCGTGTTAATAGCATCGCAAACAAGGTCTGTATTTAACGCTTCTAAAAGAGTTTTGCCAGGTAGAATTTCTGCTGCCATTGCTGCAGAGTGAGTCATACCAGAACAGCCAATTGTTTCTACAAGTGCTTCTTCTATAATTCCGTTTTTAACGTTTAGAGATAGTTTACAAGCGCCTTGTTGTGGTGCACACCAGCCTACACCGTGCGTATATGCAGAAATATCTTTAATTTCTTTAACTTCTACCCATCTTCCTTCTTCTGGGATAGGAGCAGGTCCGTGTTTAGGACCTTTTGCTACACAGCACATTTCTTTAACTTCAGTTGAATACTGCATAAATATATGCCCTCCATATTTATTTACATATTTTATCTTTTTAAGTATAACATACTATTAAATTTTTTTGCAAATATTTTAACTTAAAATTTTATTTATAATCTACATTATTTTAAATAATTTCTTTTATAGTGGAATAAATATTGTTGAAAATAGCCAGAATCTTCTTTAAATCTATTAGTAAAATATTGGCTTTGCTTTTCACGAATTTTTTCTTTCCCGTTAAAGTCTTCTTTATAAACCTTTTCTATCCAAGTGTCTACGGGGAAGGAATTAGTTTTGTTAAAGGCAAAAAGTAAAACGCAATCTGCAACCTTTGGCCCTACCCCTTTTATTTTTAAAAGTTCTTTTCTTAGTTGGTTAGTTTCTAAGTTTTTTAAGGCATTTAAATTTAAGCCTTTTTCTATTTCTTCTGCTAAGCCTTTAATATAACCTGCCCTATAACCTAAGCCAACTTCATAAAAAAATTCTAATGGCATACTTGCTAAACTTTTGGCTGTTGGAAAAGTTTTATATTTAACGCCCAAAAACTCTTTTTCTTCGCCTAAACTATTGCTAAGCTTTTCTATTATACTTTTTATTCTAGGAATATTATTGTTTTGCGAAATTATAAAAGAAAATAAAGTTTCTTCTATATTTTGGTTTAGTATTCTAATGCCCTTGCCCGTGTTGGCAGAAAGGGTTAAAATTTCTACTTTTTGGCTTACTGCCCTATTATATATAGCAGAATAATCTTTACCTAAATCGAAGTAGTTATAAAAATAATCTTTATGTTGCTTTTCGCACTCTATTATGGTTTTATTTTCTTGTTGGTAAAGGTAGGCGCACTTATTAGAAGAAAAAACTAAATACCCTTTTTCGTATTTTTTAAAACGAAAAACCTGCCCACACTCTAACGTATGGGCGGGGTTAAAATATTCTTTATTAAATTCTATTCTGACCAAATTTTCCATTTTGTTCTAATAAAAATTGCGAACTAAACCTAGTTCGCAATACTTTAATTAATTTTCTTTAGCGTATACGCTAACTTTTTTGTCGCTTCTGCCTTTTCTTTCGTACCTTACAACACCATCAATTAAAGCGTAAAGCGTATCGTCGCTACCAATACCTACGTTGTTGCCTGGGTGAATTTTTGTACCCCTTTGACGAACTAAAATGCTTCCTGCTAGAACTTCTTGACCGTCAGTTCTCTTTATGCCAAGCCTTTTTGCATTAGAGTCTCTGCCGTTTTTCGTGCTACCACCACCTTTGTGGTGAGCAAATAAACTAATAAAAAACATAACTTATAACCCTCCTTCCTTACTTAGCAATTTCTAAAATTCTAACTGCTGTGAAAGGTTGCCTATGACCTTGCTTTTTCCTTTCATTCTTCTTGGCTTTGTATTTGTAAACAACTATTTTCTTTGCTTTATCTTGAGCAATGATTTCGCCTGTTACTTTGTAAGCCTTTGCTTCTTCGTTAACTTTAATACCGTTTTCATCTGATACCATTAGTACAGAAAGTTCAACTTTATCGCCAACGTTACCTGCTAGTTTTTCAAATTTAATAATTTGACCAACTTCTGCTTTGTACTGTTTAGAACCGTTTTCTACGATTGCGTACATTGTTATTACCTCCATCTCTCCAGTCTCGCCGAAATAAATTTTGGGGTGGATTTTCACTTTTATTTTTACCCCTTTCGTGCGGCTCTTGGTTATTTTACTATAATAATTTATAAATGTCAAACAATTTCGCATAAAAAAATTTAACTTTTCACAAACTACTACTGATATTTTATGGAGGATTTTATGAACGATAATAATTACAATATTAAAGCACTTAACGACACTTATAAAAACGCACACATAGCGCTTCAAAGTATTAGCGACCTTTTGCCCGCCGTTGACGATGAAGATATTAAAAAAGAATTACAAGAACAATACGACGGCTACGAAAAGTTTATTGGCGAACTTTCTTCTTTTATGGCAGAAAAAAATATAGAACCTAAAAACGTTAACCCTTTTAAGAAAGCTATGCTTTGGGGAAGTATAAAGATGAAAACGTTAATGGATAACAGCAGAAATCAAGTTGCCGAAATGATGATTAAAGGCACTGTTACCGGTATTAACGAACTTACTGCAATGAAAAACGAAAGCGAAAATTTTGACCCAGAAATTTTAGAATATATTGAAAAGTTGCTTGCCTTAGAAGAAGAATACGAACAAAGATTAAAAAAATATTTATAATTTTTTATATTGACTTATATTTAGTTTCCGTGCTAAAATATAAGAAAACGAAGAAGGTTTAGTATGAAAAAAATTGCGCTAATTTTTGCTAACGGAACGGAAGAAATTGAAGCCCTAACGCCAGTAGATATTTTAAGAAGATGCGACGAAACTATTTGCGATATTATTTCTATTAGTGGTTTAACCCCAAAAGGCTCTCACGGAATAACGATAACGGCAGATAAATTAATTGAAAATTTTAATATAGAAGATTACGACGGCATTATTATACCCGGTGGTATGCCAGGCGCAGTAAATATTGCAAACTGCAAACCTGTTATAGACGGGTTAAAGTTAGCGTTTAGCCAAAACAAAATGGTGGCTTCAATATGCGCAAGCCCTGCAGTAGTTTTAGCCGAAAACGGCTTAATTAACGGCAAAAAAGCAACGTGCTACCCGTTAGAAAAGTTTACTAATTCGTTAAAACAAAATTGCGTATATACTGGTTCTGGCGTTGAAGAAGACGGCAATTTAATTACTTCTAACGGCATTGTTAGTGCGTTTGAGTTTTCTATTGCAATTTGCAAAGTTTTAGGCTTAACACCTAAAATGTAATAAACTTAAAAAAATTAAGCCCTTACTATGTAAGGGCTTTTTTGTTTTTCTTTAATTATTTTTTGCTAAATATTCTATTGCCATTTTATAGCCTTCTATTCCAAAGCCTATAAATTGTTTTTCTGCAAATAAAGAAACGAAAGAATTTTTTCTAAATTCTTCTCTTTCGTTAATATTAGTAATATGTACTTCTACCGTTTTAATATTAACGCTTTTTAACGCGTCTAAAATAGCAATGCTTGTGTGGGTGTAAGCGCCTGCGTTAATTACAATGCCATCGTATTTATTATATGCCTTTTGAATAATGCTAACCAATTCGCCTTCGCAGTTGTTTTGCTTAACTTCTACCTTTACGTTAAGGTCTTTTGCAGTTTTTTTGCAAAGTGCAACTAAACTTTTATAATTTTCTTTTCCATATAAATTAGGCTCTCTTATGCCAAGCATATTTATGTTTGGGCCGTTTAATACTAAAATTTTCATAATAAACTTTCTATCTCCTTAACACAAGTATCTATACTTTCGTTATTTTCTACTGCTACATCGCAAAAACCAGAATATATTTCTGCCCTTTCGCTATATAATTTTTCTATTCCCTTTTGTTTACTAATAGGTCTATCGGCTAAAACTAATTTATTTAAAGCTCTTTTAATATAAACCACAACGGAATTTTGTTTTAACGCCGTTTGGTTTTCTTTTTTTAACACAGCTCCACCACCCGTTGCTATTACCATTTTGTTGTTTTTAGAAATTTCTTTTGCAACGTTAGTTTCAACATTTCTAAAATATTCTTCGCCAAATTCTTCTATTAGTTGGCTTGGGGTTTTACCTAGCGATTTATAAATTTCTTCATCTAAATCTACAAATTTTTTGCCTAATTTTTGCGCTAAAATTTTGCCTATGGTAGATTTCCCACAAGACGGCATACCTATTAAAACTATATTTTGAATATCCTTTTTAATACTTTCTGCAACACTTAAAATTTCTTCGTTCGTAAACTTTTTATTTAGCCAAATTTCTTGTGCTTTTAAGGCTTGGGCAACTAACATATTTAAGCCGTTAGTATATTTAATATTCTTATTTTTTGCGCCGTAAATAAGCCCCGTTATAAAAGGATTATAAATGCAATCTACAACGCCTTCTAATTTTTCAAATTTAGTTAAATCTAACAAAGTTTCGTAATTGTTTGGGTAAGTGCCTACTGGGGTTGCGTTAACTATAATTTCAATATCTTTTTGCTCATAAATATTGTTATAATTTATTTCGCCACTTCTGCTAACTATAATAATTTTTTTAGCGCCGTGGTTTTTTGCAATATATTCTGCCGTATTTTTTGCGCCACCAGTACCCAATATTGCAACAACTTTATTCTTTAACGAAATGCTTGCTTGTTTTAACATAAACGAAAAACCAAAAGCATCTGTATTAAACCCGTAAAGTTTGCCTTTTACGTTTTTAACCGTGTTGACTGCGCCTATTTTTAAGGCTTCATCGTCTATGCCGTGTAAAAGGGGCATTATTTCTTTTTTATATGGAATTGTAACGTTAAAACCTGCATATTCACAATTATTACAAAAATCTTTTAGTTGATTTTTATCTAATTCAACTAAGCCGTAGTTTAACCCGCAAAGAGTGTGTATTTTTTTAGAATAACTGTGCGAAAGTTTTTCACCTATTAAACAAAATTTCATATTATTTCTTTATAACATCCTAAAAATACAAATTTATCTGAACTATTATCTAATTCCGAAATTAAGTTCATAACGCCAGCGTTTTCTAAATCGCCCTCAAAGTCGAAATAGAACATAAATTCAAATTGACAATTAGGAATAGGCCTACTTTCTAACTTGGTTAGGTTTAAGCCTTGGCTAGCAAACTTATTAAGCAATTTATTTAAATTACCTGCTTTATTTTCTAAACTGGTTACCACACTAATTTTATCTGCCCCAGAAACAACTTGCATATTTTTAGATATACAAATAAATCTCGTATAATTATTGCTTACGTTTTGCACGCCTTTTTCTACTATTTTTAAGCCGTAAATCTTAGCGCATTGTTCAGAACATATTACGCCAATATCTTCTCTTTCGCTTTCTGCAACGAATTTTGCAGAAACTGCCGTGTTTTCGTTAGCAACCCTATCGTATTTATTTTTATTAATAAATTCTGAACATTGGTTAAGCGCTTGTTCGTGAGAATAAACGGCTTTTACGTTGTTTACGTTGGTGCTGTGCTTTACTGCAAAAACGTGTGAAATTTGCATTTTTATGCTTTTTACTATATAGAAATTATGTTTTGTAATAAGGTCGTAAACAGAAAGAACAGAACCTGCAGTAGAATTTTCTATTGGTAAAATACCATATTCGCAAAGCCCTTTATCTACCGCGTTGAAAACAGATTCAAAATCTTTAAAATAGGTTATATTAGAAATCTTAAACAATTTTTCAGTGGCAATTCCACTATAAGCGCCTTCTACCCCTTGGCAAGCAACGGTTGCAGAAACGGGCAAATCGTTTATTTTGTTGTTTAGGCATTGCTTAATTTTTTGAACGATTTCCGTGTTTTCTACAATAAAAGAATTTTGGTATGCTTTACTTTGGCTAAAAATACTTTCGTATAAATTTTTAACGTAAATTTTTAGTTCGTCGTCTGCAAGAGAAGTTACTTTGTTTATTATTTCTTTTTCTCTTAAAGGAACGTCTACACTACTTTTCGTTTGTGCTTTTAATAAACCTATTTCTTTGCAAAGTTTTAGCCTTTCTATATATAGGTTAGTTAGTTGGTTGTCTATTTTGTCTATTCCATTTCTTAATTCTTTAACGTCTTTCATAATAAATCATCCTATTTTAACGTTTCGTCTAAAATAGCAAGCGCTACGGCACATTCTAAAACGGGAACAGCCCTAATGCCTACGCAACTATCGTGCCTGCCACCTATTACTATGGTGGTGTTTTCTTTGTTTACTAAGTCTACCGTGTTTTGTTCTTTTAATATAGATGGCGTTGGCCTAAATGCTACCCTTAAAGTTATTGGCATGCCGTTAGAAATACCACCGTTTATTCCACCAGAATTGTTCGTTTTGGTTTTTACTACGCCGTTTTCGTAATATAAACTATCGTTGGCTTGGCTACCTAACATGCTTGCTAAATTAAACCCAGAACCAAACTCTATGCCTTTTACTGCTGGGATTGAATAAACTAAATTAGCAATTTTGCTTTCTAACCCGTCGAAAATACCGTCGCCTACGCCAGTTGGCATATTATAAACTATGCATTCTAATATAGCGCCTACGCTATCTCCGTTAATTTTAGCGTTTGCAATTTCTTCTTCCATTTCCACTTGATTAGAAAGTGCAAAGTTTTCGCCTTTACTTAAAATTTGTTCTTCAGTAATTTCACTTTGCAAATAAGAAGTGCCTTTAACTTTACCCACCTGTGAAACGTAAGAATAAATTTTAATATTTTTTTCTTCTAAATATTGCTTTGCAATACCACCTGCAATACAAAGTGGAGCAGTCATTCTGCCAGAAAATTTACCACCACCACTAAAATTTAGGTTACCCGTTTTAGTAAATGAAGTAAAGTCTGCATGAGAAGGCCTTGGTTTGCCGTAAAGATTATTATAATCTCCACTACGTTGGTTTTTATTTTCTATTTCTGCACTAAAATAATCGTCTACGATATAGCCGTTATTAACCCCAAAAGTAAAGTTAACTTCATCTGGCTCTTTTCTGCTTGTAGAATAAGCGTTTTTGCTTGGTTTTCTTCTTTCCATTATTTTATTTAAGTATTCTAAGTCTATTTTAAGTTTTGGAAAGCCCGTGCAATTTACACCTATTTTTTTAGAGTGCGATTCGCCGAAAATTTCTACGCTTATTTTTTCTCCACGAAAAATTGACACTAATTTATCCCCCTAATTTAGTTAAATCTTCAAAGAAGTTTTTATACGATTTACTTACCGCTTCCATATCTGTAATGGTAGAATTCCCATTTGCTATAGAAGCCAAAACGGAAAAAGCCATAACTATTCTGTGGTCGTTATACCCTAAAAAGTTAGCGCCCTTTATTTTGCCACCAAAAACGGTTAATTGGTTATTAGAATATTCGGTTTTTATACCTGCTTTTTTTAAGTTTTCTATAATAGCCAAAAGCCTATCGCTTTCTTTTATTTTTAGCCTATCTACGTTAAGCATTGTGCTTTTGCCCTTTAATGTTGCCATTAAAACGGCTAAAATTGGCGCACTATCTGGAATATCTTTAATATCTACCCTTAACCCTTTTATTTGGCTATTTTGTGCTATTAGTTTGCCTTCTTCAAATTGCAAATTTGCACCTGCATTTTGCAAGATTTCTACTACCTTTTTATCACCTTGCAAAGAATTTGGGTTTAAGCCGTTAACTATAACTTTTTTGCCAAGTAGCCCTAAAACTATTGGAAAGCAAGCAGAAGACCAATCCCCTTCAATTTGGTAAAAACCCTTGCTTTTAAGTTTAGAGTTTTTGTTTATAGTTATACTATTTTCGTTTACAATACAATCTACACCAAAATCTTTTAGGGCGCTTAAAGTTATATCTAAATAATTTTTGCTTACTAAATTACCTACTAAATTTACAGTGCAATCTTCGTTAATTAAAGTAAACGCCATAAGTAGCCCACTAATATATTGAGAACTTATTGTTGCATCTATATTAAACTTTCCGCCTTGTAGTTTGCCGTTTATTTGGTTATTTTCTATTTTTACGCCCTTTTTGTTTAGCGCAGAATACAAAGCATCGTTTGGCCTTTCTAATAACTTGCCCCTACCGGTAAACTTGGTTTTTACACCTAACACAGAAAAAATTGGTATTAAAAAGCGCATTGTAGAGCCACTTTCTAAAAAGTCAACTTCAATTTCTTTATTAAAATTTTCTATGCCGTAAACTATTGCGTTTAACCCGTCGTATTCAATTTTTGCTCCTAGTCGTTGCATACAGCCTATAGTTGCTAAAATATCTACTGAATTCCCTACGTTTTTTAATATGGTTTTGCCAGAACTTAAACAAGCAAGTATAACGTACCTATGCGCAAAAGACTTAGAAGAATTTATTTCTATTTCGCCCTGAGCAACGAAAGGTGTTAAATTTTTAATCATTTAATAATTCCCCTAATTTACTCGTTTCAATTTTTTCTATAATTACGCAACCTATTTCTTTTGGTAAAACGAATTTAATAAAAGAACTTTCTGCCTTTTTATCTATTAAAATTTTCTCTGCAATTTTATTTGCTTGGTAATTTATTGTTAAATTAAAAGGGTAGGCGTTTAACAAGTTTTTCATTTCTAACACTTGTTCACCTGAAAGATTATAATATTTTTTAGCAATATCTATTGCCTTGTTTATGCCTTTTGCAACGCACAACCCGTGCGAAATTTTGTATTTAGATAAATTTTCTATTGCGTGGCCTATCGTATGCCCTAAATTTAATAGTGCCCTGTTGCCATTTTCAAACTCGTCTTTTTCAACGATATCAACTTTTATTTTTAGGCAATTCTCTACTATTTGCAAGTAGTTTAGTTCTTTAACCATTTCTTTGGTTACCGTTTTAGATAAAAACGCATACTTTATAACTTCGCCCATACCGTTAGTAATTTCTTTTTCTGGCAAGGTATTTAATGCCGAAAGGCTTATATAAACAAAAGATGGTTGGTAAAAAGCACCCAACAAATTTTTACCTTTTTTAATATTAACGGCAGTTTTGCCACCAACTGAAGAATCTACCATAGCCAAAAGAGAAGTTGGTATTTGAATAAAGTTTACGCCACGCATATAAGTTGCGCAAACGAAACCTGTTATATCTCCAACTACACCACCACCTAAAGCAATAATCGTATCTTTTCTGGTGAATAAATTTTCTGCTAAAAAGTTAATTATTTTTAAGTAGTTTTTTGTATTCTTTTGCTTTTCGCCACTAGGTAAAACGTAAGAAAAAAACTTTTTGTTTTCTATTGCGCTTACCACTTGGTTATAATATAGTGGAAAAACGTTTTTATCGGTAATAATTAAAACTTTTTCACCCGTTAATTTTTCTTTTAAGCAAGAAGAAAGATTTGCAAAATTTTGCTCTATATAAATTTTATAATTTTTACTGGTGTTTACGTTTATAATACTCATTTTTTTCTTCCTAAATCTATTTCAAGTTTTTTATCGTTACCTTCTTTAAATAACTGCTTTAATGTTTCTTCATCGTTATTAGCAATGGCGTTTTTATATTTTTCTACGTTTTCTATAAAAATTTCTAATTCATACAAAACGTTTTCTTTGTTTTGCATAACTAAATCAGTCCACATTTCTGGGTTCATTCTGGCAACCCTAGTTAAATCTTTATAACTGCCTGCAGAATAACCAAAGTGCTTTTCTGCCGTTGGGCTTTTAATAAACGCGTTTGAAACTATGTGGCACATTTGCGAAGTGAACGCAATGTTTTTATCGTGAGTTTCGCCGTCCGTTATAATTACTTCGCCAAACCCAACAGATAAGAACAAATTTTTTATTTCGCTTTCGTTAAAAATATCTGTTTTTATAGGGGTAAGTAGCATAGATGCTTTATTAAACAACAACGGCGTAGAGTGGTTTATGCCCGAAAACTCTTTACCAGCCATTGGGTGCGCGCCTATAAAGTTTAACTTTTCGTATTCAACGGCAAATTCTTTCATACTTTTAAGTATGCTTTTCTTTACACCACAAAAATCCATTAAAGTAGCGCCTTCTTTAAGGTAAGGCAAATATTCTTTTGCAACACTTTTAAAAAGTTTTGGGAATACTGCTATTACTAAAACGTCTAATTCTTTGGCGTTTTCTTTTGTTAAAGGAATATTTATTGCGCCAAGCAAGTTTGCCTTTAACATAGAAGTTTCGTCTATATCGTAGCCGTAAACGACGTTAGAAGTATATTTAATTAAGGCTCTACCGAAAGATGCACCCATTAACCCTAAGCCAATTATACCTATTTTCATTTTTTCACCTATAACTTATTTTCTTTCTTTGTTAACTAACGGCAATACGACGTCTACACTCTTAACAACGTCGTCAAATTGAACGGGAGTTAAACTTTGCGCCCCGTCGCATAGTGCGTTTTTAGGGTCGTTATGAACTTCTATCATAAGCCCGTCTGCCCCAGCGCTAACAGATGCTAAACTCATTGGTTTTACCAACCTTGAAAGTCCACTTGCATGGCTTGGGTCTACTATAACCGGCAAGTGCGTTAATTCTTTTAATAATGGTATTGCAGAAAGGTCTAAAGTATTTCTGGTAAGTGGTTCGAAAGTTCTTATACCCCTTTCGCAAAGAATTACGTTTTTGTTGCCCTCGCTCATTATATATTCTGCGCTCATAAGCCATTCTTCAATGGTGTTGGCAAGCCCCCTTTTTAACAAAATTGGCTTATCCATTTTGCCTACTTCTTTTAGAAGTTCAAAGTTTTGCATATCTCTTGCGCCTATTTGCACTAAGTCTACGTCTTTGAATAAATCTATATGATTAACGCTCATAATTTCGGTAACGATAGGCATACCCGTTTCTTCTTTTGCTTTTAATAAAAGGCTTAAACCACCTTCTCTTAAACCTTGGAAAGAGTATGGCGAAGTTCTTGGCTTAAACGCACCACCACGAAGCAAAGTTGCACCAGAAGCCTTTACCGCTTTAGCAATTTCTATAACTTGTTTTTCACTTTCTACCGAGCATGGACCTGCTATAATTTGGAAGTTGTTTCCACCAAACTTATGCCCACCTATTTCTATTATGGTATCTTCTGGGTGGAATTTTCTGTTTGCACACTTATATGGTTCGCCAATTCTTTTAACAGATTCTACTATATTCATAGAACCAACTAAATCTATGTCTATTTTAGAAGTATCGCCTATAAGCCCAAGCACTAAAGAATTACTACCCACGCTTATATCTACTTCTACACCTTGCATTTTAACCCATTTAATCAACGTGTCTAATTGTGCCTTTTCGCTATTCCTTTTTACAACGATAATCATAATACCCTCTCCTTAAATAAAAATGACCGATATATAAATATCGGCCATATAGAAAACATTTTTATTACACGCAAAAATACAACCGATACTAAATTTTACTATGGTTAAAAAAGTAAAAGATAAAGTTGTATGCGTAATAATTTTTGTTTAACATAATTTTTCCTCTAACACAAATTATTTTAGTACTTTAAAAAGATTAAGTCAATAATTTTTTATAATTTTTTTTACTTTTTTTATATTTTTTTGCAATTAAAAAGACTTAAAATTACTTTTAAGCCTTTTTTTATTTTTATTCAATTATTTTTGAGCATCAATAGCCTTAACTATATCGCCAACGGTTTTGATGTTAACTGCATCTTCTTCTGGAACGGTAATACCGAATTCTTCTTCTAACGTCATTAACATTTCAACCATGTCTAAAGAATCTGCCCCTAAATCTTTAACTACTTCTTTTTCTTCGGTAATTTCTTCTATTGCTTTGTTAAGTTGTTGAGCAAGAAGTTCTTTTACTTTATCGATAGTTGCCATAATATTTCCTCCATAAATATTTACATATATATTATATAGTTATTGCAAATAAAAATCAAGTATATAGTAAAAATTTGTGCTAATTTTCTTAAAAAATAGGTAACTTTAACGTTTATTTACCTAATTTTTATATTTTTCTTTGCCTTTTTTATATAAATCGCATATTAATTTATGTGTTTTTAGGCACTCTTTTCCACTAATTTCAAGTGGTTTTTCGTTAAATAATGCTTTGTAAAATTCTGAAATTTGTTTTGCGTGTTGGAAGCCCCAATAGTCTTTTCCACCGGCAACTTCTTTTAGGTCGGTTGCTTGGTGGGCTTCTTCGGTAGTGCCGTCGTTATATACTATGTAAGCATCGTCGTAACCAAAGGTAACTTTACCATTTTCGCAATACATTTTAATTTCAATAGGTTCGTCGCAACCATAATTGTTCATAGCGTAAAACCCATAAGTAGTGCCGTTTTCGTAAACTATATACCCTTCTGCACTATCTTCTACGTTTACTTTGCTATGACCGTGGTTGGCTATTGAACATTCTAGTTTTTTTACAGGGCTATCTACTATCCAGTTAACAAGGTCTATAGAGTGTATTGCTTGGTCTATAATAACACCGCCACCTTCTTTATCCCAAGTGCCTTTCCAGTCGCTACTACTATAATAATCGTCTGAACGAGACCAAGTTAATATAGAACGGCAAGAAATAATTTTGCCAAGTTTACCACTTGAAACTGCTTCTTTAACAAGTTTTGGTGCATTGTTATATCTACATTGAAATATAACTCCATATAAAACGTTGTTTTCTTTAGCCGTTTGTACGGCATGTTCTGCACTTTCATAGTCTATAGACATAGGTTTTTCGCTTAAAACGTTTACGCCTTTACTAAACGCATATTCTGCTACTACGGTATGCAAGTAGTGTGGTAAGCAAATGTGAACTGCGTCTAATTGTTCTTTTTCGAACATTTCTTTATAGTCGTAATAAGCATTAATGCCATATTCTTTAGCATAATAATCTGCTCTGTCTTTTTTAATGTCGCAACAAGCGACTAATTTTACGTTTGGTACAGAGAAAATTCCGTCAAAATGCATGACGGAAATTCTCCCACAGCCGATAACGGCTACTTTTTTTATAATTTTATCCATTCCCCTAATTTACCTTTTGCTTCAATAATTTTTTCACGTAGTTTCATTACTTCAAGGGTTTGTTCTTTAGTAAAGTCTATTTCGCCTGTTTCAAAGAAGTTAAGTATTTTTGCCATAAGTTTCATAAAGAAAGCAGATGCAACTTTGGTTTCGTAAACAGAACCATCTTCTTTAGTTGCAGTTACTAAGAAACCATCTTTACACCATCTAACTCTTGCAACTCTTTCGTCGTTATATTTTACGTGGCAAATATATTCTTCTGGGTCGTTAACTTCGGCACAAACTTCCGTAGCGCCAACACCTAAAATTTTAACTATCATTTCAACTTGGTGTATAATGTATTCTTCCATGTTGCTACCGTTACCCCTAGTGTAAACCTTAGTAACGTTTTCTAAGCCTTGAATTTCTTCGCCGTAACGAAGTGCAGAAGTAGAGAAGAATTTAATGTTTTGTTCTTCTGCTAACCTATAAATTTCTGCTGCAGTAGCATAGTCTGGAGCGAAAGTTTTATCTATATAAATTCTTTTGCCACCAGCATACTTAAATACTTCGCTTGCTAAACGCAAGTGGCTTTCTGGGTTAGATGGGGCTAAAATAATAATATTATCGCTCTTTTCGCAAAGTTCTTTAATAGTTTCGCATTTTTCTACGTTATATTTTTCGCACCATTGGTCTGTATTTTCTGGGTATAGTGGAGATTGATATTCTTCTGCATAAGCATAACAAACTTGATAATCTAAACCCATTTCTTCGCTAATTTGTTTTATCCAACCAGGGTATTGGTTAGCATGCCATTCTGCAATATATAAATCTACAAAACCTATTTTTTTCATAATTTAATTTCCTCTTTCTTGTCTGCTGATTGATATAAACCATCTAATAATTTAGCAGTTTCTAAAACGTTGTCTATGTAGTTTCTTGATTTTACGCCTGTTTCCATAGAGTTAATAAAGTCGGTATCTTCACATAAGAACATACTTGGAATTTCGTATTCAGGAGCAATTTCTTCTAAAGTATCCCCTTTCCAGTAAACGAATTTTCCACCATAAGCCAACCTTGCACCACCCTTATCGCCAAGGAAGTCAATAAACATTTCGTTTTTATTAATGTTTTGAGCCCATGCGCCGTTGAAAGAGATGTTTGCTTTGTTAGTTCTAATGTAACCCGTAATAAAGTCGTCTACGTCGTTAGTGCCGGTTTCTACGTTAGAAGTATCTTCAGCCCACATATCTTTATATTTATAAGATTTCATATCTTTAGCCATTTCGTTATAAGCATCGCAAGTGATGTTCTTTAGGTTGAAACCACCTAATACGTAGTAAATTAAGTCGAAGAAGTGTACGCCCCAGTCGATAAGTACGCCACCACCAGATTCTTTCTTAGTTGTGAAAGCACCACCAAGACCTGGTATAGAACGGAAACTTCTAAAAGAGCAGTAAACGTGGTAAACGTTACCAAATTCGCCGTTAGCAACCATTTCACGTAGCATTTCTACTGATTTATGATAACGGTTAACAACACCAATGTTTAATAATAAACCTTGTTTTTCTGCTTCTTTAGCCATTTCTACAGAAAGTTCGTAGTTAATTGTAATAGGCTTTTCGCAGAAAACGTGTTTGCCTGCCTTTAATGCGTCCATAGTGATTGTGTAGTGTGCGTAGTTAGGTGTTAAAACGTAAACGCCGTCTATTTCCTTATCGTTTAAGGCTACCTTATAATCGGTTATAATATTTTCGATTTTAGGGAATTTTTCTTTTGCTAATTTTGCCTTTTCTTCAATTAGGTCGCAAGCGTATTTAATTCTTACGTTTTCAATTTTAGATAATGCAGGAAGGTGTGCGTTGTTTGCAATTCTTCCACAGCCAATAATTGCTACTACTTTCATAATAAAATCCTCCGATTTTTGCTTTTTTCTTAATTATATCACACTAATATTATGCTATCAATATTATTATTTAACAAAAACATATCATTATTTACGATTTTTATATAAATAAACACTTAAAAGTGTTGTAAAAGCATATTTTTTTATTTGACTTTGATTTTTTACTTTGATATTATATTGTTATGAGTTATAAATACAGATTAAATTTTTTAAGCCCAACTTATAGCACTCCGCTAAATGATTTAGAGTTAGTTCAACTTGGAAGAATTTACTGCGACGAAACTACCGTTTTCGAAAACCACTACCACAAAAATTGGTACGAATTTACTTTCGTTACTGACGGCAAGGGAACAATTTATACAAACAACACTCCTATTGAAGTTAAAAAGGGGGATATTTACCTTTCTTACGTTTACGATATTCATAAAATTAAGTCAGACAAAACTTCGCCACTTAAATACGATTATTTTGCATTTTTCCCTACTAATAGTGAACTTGCAGAAAGGCTACACAATATTACTATGAACTTCCCTTCTGCCAAAGACCGTTTGTTTAAAGACGATAGGTTGTTTCCGTTAATTTCTTCTGCCATAAAAGAAATAGATAACATTAATAACCCACTAACACTTTCTTTATTAAACAGCATTTTTATGCAAGTTTTAATATATTCTGTTAAAGATTTTGAAGATAACAAAGTTAGTTCTACTTCTCTTACAAAAAACAACATACTCTGCACACAAATTATGGATTATATTAGCCTTAATTTATATAACATAGATTCTTTAACGGAGTTAAGCAAAATTTTTTCTTATTCTTATAACTATTTATCTTACGTTTTTAAAAAAACTACCTTTTTAACCTTAATGGATTATTATAATATGATTAGGCTTGAAGAAGCCAAAAACCTAATTAAGAAAGAAAAATTAAACGTAAAAGAAGTTGCAGAAAGGTTAAACTACTCTACCCCCTATTCGTTTAGTAAAGCATTTAAAAATAGGTATAAAATTTCGCCTATGCAATATAAAAAAGTACACCAATAAAATAAAAAGTTAGCATTGATTTGCTAACTTTTTTAATTTAATTCTTTTTATTTATTGCACTATTATAAGCATTATATATTTTGTTAGAAATTTCTAACATTTTTTCTTTATCTACTTTTAACACTTTTCTGTCGTAGGTATATAAACCGTTAGTTTCGTCTTCTACGTCGCTTAACTGGGTTAAAACTAATGCGCACAATTTCTCTTTTAGTATGCAAGGAATTACTTGGTCTATATAAAGGCTTTCTAAATCTAGCATAAAAGTATCATTAGTGCATTTTTTATAGCCGTACGTTTTATATAGGTTAAAACTATGCTCGTTTATTTTATAGGTATAACCACCAAATTCGCTTAAAACGAGTGGTTTTTTGCCGTCTGATTTAATATTTATTTTCTTAAAATAAACGTGTTCACTTTTAACGTCGCTTTCGCAATTGTTAAACCAACCGGAAGCCGTATCGTAAACCCTAGTAGAATCTAATTTCTTAAACACTTTATATATTTCCGTTGCGTTGTGTTGCCCCCAACCTTCGTTAAAAATAGTATAGTATACTACGCAAGGGAAATTATATAATTGTTTAACCGTTTTAGAAGAAACTTCTAAAAATATTTCTTTTTGTTTTTTAGTTGGTAAACCTAACTTAAACTTCTTAAAACCTATTGTTGGAAGCGCCGTATCTGCAACAAAACTATATTTGCCGTTGTTAACGAAATCTTGAAAAACAGCCATACCAATTTTATCGCAATAATAGTAAAAAATTTCAGGCTCTATTTTAATATGTTTTCTAAGCATATTAAACCCTAATTCCTTCATATTTTTTATATCGTCTATAAACCCTTGTTCGTTTGGTGGAAGGTAAATTCCGTCTGGAAAATACCCTTGGTCTAACACCCCGTTAAAGAAGTAATTTTTGCCGTTTAGGGTTAAGCCTTTTTCGTTAAAGCCTACTTCACGTAAGGCAAAATAACTTTCGATTTTATCTTCGCCACTAACGATAGTAAAATTATATAAATTAGGGGTTTCTGGCGTCCATAACTTAGGGTTTTTTATAGAAATGGTTAGTGCATCTTCAAACTCGTAATCAACGCCTTCTAGAGTTAGTGTTTTTATTTTTTCGCCGCCAAAAACTTCTATTTTAACGCTGTTTAACGTAGGTGTAATTTTTAGTTTTTTAATATAGTTTTTTGGCACGTTTTCTAGCCAAACGGTTTGCCAAATACCACTTATTGGCGTATACCACATACCACCGCGTTTATTTGTTTGTTTGCCGTATGGATAGTTTTTATTTAAACTATCTACAACTTCTACTTTTAGTTGGTTTTCGCCTACGGTTATAAACTTTGTAATATCTGCACTAAAAGGCAAATATCCGTTTTCGTTTTTGCACACGAAATTACCATTTACGTAAACAGAACAAATACAGTCTACCGCACCAAAATGTAAAATGGTTAAATTAGAAGTATTTTGCACGTTTATTGTGCGTTTATATACTAAAATTTCGCCTTTTTTGGTTATTCTTTTTACGTTAGATAGCGCACTTTCTGGCGCAAAAGGCACTAAAATATTGCCACCATAAACCGTTTTTCCTTTTTTTACAACTTCAAAATCCCAAATGCCGTTTAAGTTGGTAAAATTTTCACGTTTTAGACTTGGGCGTGGGTATACGTTAAAAGGAATTTCTTTAATTTGGTAGTTAGTTTTTAGTTGGTTTAGTTGCATTTAGTTTTGCTCCTTTTAGCAAGGAAGATTATAAACGGAACGGCAACTACTAACGCTACAAGAGCAGCCAAGAAAATATCTGCCGAAGGCACGAAAGAAGTTGTGCCATCGCTATTAGTAATAACTTCTGCACCGGCTAAAACCAAACTACCTATATAAGGGCCTACTATGCCTGGAACTAATACTTGAGAAACTATTCTTACCCCTTGCAACCTACCTGCTTTACCAACAGGGGTGTTATCTCTTATAGTAGCGCCAAACACAGCCATACCTGCAAGGTAGCCACTCATCATAAGAAGTGAGCCTATAAATACCACAACCTTATTCGTAAAGAAAAATAGTATTAAATAGCCAAGTACTAACCAAATTAGAGCAAAGGTAATAGAGAAGGTAAAGCCCTTTCTATCGTAAACTTTGCCCCAGAAGAAAGTTACTACCGATGCTAAAATTATTGCAGGAGCCATAACCAAAACGTAGTCTGCCATTTTTAGCGAAACTTCGTAGTAAATTATTAAATACGGCATAAATATTTGTATTGAAATATTAAACACTATAAATGCTAAAAGGGCTATATATAATTTAACGTTTTGTTTTATTGTACTTGGCAAAAAGCCGTAAATAATATTTTGTAAATATTTTGTATTTTCTTTTTCTTTAACAGGTTCTTCTATTAAGAAAATACCTAAAACACCAATTAAAACTACTACTGCGCCTATAACTATAAACACAATTGTCCAACTGCTACTTTTATCTAAATCTAAAGACATAAAGCCACCAAACACAACTAGTATTGCAACTAAAGGCATCATAGAATTTATGCCTTCTGCACTACCACGGTTTAAAGAATCGGTTGTGTCTGTTAGCCAAGCATTAAAAGCGGCGTCGTTTGCACTTGAACCAAAAAACGTCATAACGCAATCTAAAATAATAACTAACGAAACGCCTATGCTTGCAACCGAAACGGCTGTTGGGAAAAGTGCGTTTAGAATATCTAACCTAATAAGTGAAAAACTTAATATTGAAACACCCCATAGAATATACCCACCGCAAATAAAAATTTTGCGTTTACCAATTTTGTCTGACAATGCGCCAATAAAAATTGAAGTTAACGTGGCAGAAACTGCGCTTAACGCTACCATTAACGAAATGTCTTTTGTAGATGCATTAAATATTTTGTAAATAAATACGTTAAAATACATATTTTCTACAACCCACGCTACTTGCCCTGCCAAACTAAATATTATTAGTGCTAAATAAAAGCGTTTTGAAAGTTTGCTTTTCATAAATTACTCCTATAATTATTATTGTTATTTTTAGGGGTTTTTACTCTTATTAATTATATATCAACTTTTGCTAAAAATCAACGGGCAATTTGGTAAAAAATAACAAAAAAAACACACCTAACTTACTAAAAATATAAGTTAAGTGTGCCGTTTATTAAGGTTTTTTATTCGTGGTTTACTACATTACTAACCCAAACAGATTTGCAAACACCAAAAACATTAGTGGTATGGTTATTATAGAAAGTATGGTAGATAATAAAACCATTATAGAAGCCGTTTCGCCATCTCCTTTAAATTGAATTGCAAACAACGTTGTACTCGTTGCAGACGGCATAGATAACGTAAAGAACAATGCGTATTTTACAACGTTATCTATTGGTAAAAAGCCCACTACTAACATTGTTATTACAGATGCTACTATTAACTTAAAGAAACTTACGCTATATGCTAATTTATTAGTAAATAATGAAGAAAATTTAATGTTGGCGAGTTTTATTCCAATAACCGTCATTGAAAGTGGGGTTACCATGTTGCCTAAGAAGTTTACACTACTCATTAACTTTTCTAATAATAGCGCTAGGGTTGTGTTTGCTGGGGCAAGGTCTACTATTGGTTTTTTGAAAATTACAAATAGTAAAAAGCCTAAAACTACGCCTATTATAGTAGGATTAAAAATAATTTTCTTAATAGAAATATCTTTTTTATTGTTAGAAAACATATAAACGCCAACAGTCCAGTTAAGTATGTTAAAAACTGCTAAAACTATGCCACAATAAGCCATAATTTCGCCTTGAACTAAAGGGTCATTACTAAACAGAGTTTGTAAAAATGGCAAGCCCATATACCCGCAGTTGCCAAATACTATTGCAAACCTTGCGCAATTTAATTTTGCCTTTTTATCTATTTCTTCTTTGGTTAGTTTGGTGCCTTTATATTTTTGCCTACACACTAAAACAGCAGTGCCTATCATAATAAAATGCACCAAAAGGGCAAGGGCAAACACTATTGCCATATTTATTAAAACTTGAGTGCTAAAAGTTGCCTTTTGAAAACTCATAATCATCAAAAGTGGTTGGCAACCATATAAAACCATTGCAGAGAAAAAAGAGCCTGCTTGTTGTGTTATTAGTTTTGTTTTAGCCAATAAAAAGCCTGGTATAATTAATAAAACCAAACTTAATACCGTTATTAAAACCATTAAAAAATCTATTTGCATAATTTTAACCTTTGTTTTTTACTCTTAAAAGATTTGTTTTATAAACTTCTTCGTTTTCAAAAATTTGCACTTTATTATTAAAAATATAGTTGGTTAATTCAAAAACGTCGGTTACGTTTTCTGGAATATATATACCACCTGTTTTTATTTCGTCTACGATATGATAGTCTGTTCCACTAATTTTAATTAGTTTGTTTTTTTCACAAAACTCTTTTGCTTTTTCGTTGTGATTAAAGTGGTTATAATGCCCGTTAAAACTTTCTGCGCCGTGCATTAGTTTTGGATTGCCAAGGCTAATTCCATCTCTAAACGGGTGGGTTTGGTACATAAATAAATTGTGTTTTTCGGCAAAAGCAAACAACTCTTTTTGATTATAATAAAAAAGTGGTTTGTTATCGTATAAAAAAGCCTTATTAAAGCCGTAAAGCATAAATTCGTTGTTATCGGTAGTGCCAACTTCTATGCCGTAAAAGGCCTTTAAGCCGTTTTTTACACACTCTTTTTCAAATTCTTCGTAAAGAGAAAAGAAAAAGTTAATTTTTTCTTTATGGGTTGTGCCTTCGTAAGTATTATAAGACTTTTCGTTTGAGTGGTTTGTTAAAACAATTCCACCATAGCCTGCATTTTTATATTCTTCTACAAGTTTTTTTGGTGGAGTTTGACCACAAGGGCTACCACCTTTACAATGACAATGCGTTTCTAATTTAATCATAAATTCTTTGCTAAACCTTTCATACTTTCTTCTTCTACCATACCACAATTAACGGCTAAATATAAGGCAGTAGTGTCGAAACGGGCATCGTGAAAATCGCTTCTTTCGCAAAACAATTTTTGCATATTATATTTAATTTCACTATCGCTTATAAAAAAGTGCGCGCACAATTCAGAAAGTTTTGGGTATTTATACCCTGCACTATTTTTTCTTTTTAACTTGCAAATTGGCAAAGTGCTTTTCATAGAACAATAAACATTTTGGTAATTAAAAGGCAAATTGCACTTTTCAAATTCTTTACTTAAAAAACTAAAGTCAAATATAATATTATGGGCAACTATTAAACTTGCGTTATTAAAATCTGTAACGATTTCTTCTAAATGGTCTATAAATCTTTTGCCGTTAGATAACACTTTTAGTTTTTCTACTGAAAGATTATGTACCATTTGTGCGCTTGGCTCTACGTAATCTACCAAAAAGTAAAAGTTTTTTGCTTTTACTTTTTCTTTACTTTGCATTACGTATGAAAGTTGGCATATTTGACCTGGGGTTAAACCAGTTGTTTCAGTATCTAAATATAATATCATTTTTTCTTAAATAAACAGCCAAAACTTTTTTGTTTTGGCTGTATTACGAGTTTATTTACTTAATAAATCTGCATAAGTAGATGAATATACTTTAACCGTTTTAGAGTTATATCTATATCTATTAATAAAGTCTAATTGTTTTTGGTTATAGAAAGTATCTACGTCTACAAGCATTTCTACGAATTTGTATAGGTAAGAATCTTTATCTTCATAGTCTTGCCAGTTGTTTAGCATATTTTCATATTCTTCTGACCATTCTGCCTCTCTAATACTATCTAAATAAGATTCTAAGTTTTCGTAGTTAAGGTTTGCTTTTACAATAGTTGAATAGAACATAAAGTGATAACCATAATCAGTAGCAACAACTAAATAAGAACTATCGCCCATTTTCATTAATTTTCTTGCGCCATCTGCAAATTCTTGCATATAAGTTTCGGTACCGTCTGCATCTGGTTTAGGCGAAATTAAATAACCTTTATAAGTATTCAAAGAGCCAGCATCTGTAGAGAAAGCAAATAATAGTTCGTTTATTTTTTCGTTGTAGTTGGCAGGTTGCCCATTAGAATTATATTCATAATAAACTTCTGGGTTTGTGGTTGAAGGTTCAATATCGTCTTCTTTATTATAAACGTATTTATTTATTTCTTTAATAAAATCATTTAACCCAAATTCTACAATGCTATCTATTCTGTATTCAGCAGGTTTGTCGCCGTCTTTTTCTTTTAAGCAAGTAACGGTGCCTTGGAAAGCATAACTATCCTCTAAATTTTCTAAGAAAGTGTAATCACCAGTGAACTTGTTTTTAGCAAAGTCGTAATCGTAACCACTTAAAATCCAAGTAGAACGTAAATCTTTTGCCGTTATAGATTGTAAAATTTCTCTTCTGCCAGCCTTATATTCTTTGCTATCTGTTTTATATTCAGTTTTTAATTTTTCAATAGCCTTGCTTTGTTCCTCGTTTACACCAATTAAAAGATTATAAACGTAAGCATAACCACCGTATGGGCTATAGATTATAGGAGCAGAAGCCGTTGCGCTTGATAATGCTGATTCAAAGTTTGAAGAATTACTATCGAAACCGAATTTTTGTGCTTCATACATTTCTGCGTATTTTTCACCTAATTCTTCAAAAGAAAGTTCTGCTCTTTTTTTGTTTTTATAAAGTTCTTCGTACTTTTCTAATAGTGCGTTTTCTATATAAGAAGAAATTGTTTCTTCATAATAGGTTGAAGTTGCAAAATTATTGTTAACAAAAGTATTACCAAGCAAATTATTGGTTTGTGCAAATTTAATAAATTTATTATAAGCCTTTCTTTCTTTAGAGCCTACTTCTCCAAGTTGTAAACCTTTTTGGATGTATTTATATTTTTCATCATCGGTAAGTTCTTTTTCTTCGTTAGTAGCATTGGTTGGAATAGCACGAACTTCTTCTGGGTTTGTATCGCCAACAGGTTCTTCTTCTTTTTCAATATAACTTTCTATTAAACCATTAAGAGCATATAGAGCATTATATTTTGCTTCATCTATTTCAGAAAGTTCTGTGCAAACTTTATTTTCGCCTTCGCCCTCGAACTTATTTTCTTTTGTTAAATACCTTTCAACTTCCCACTTGCCGTAACCTGTGTTTTTAACAAAATTTTCGTCTTCGTTTAGTTCTTGCATTATGCTTTGGAGAATAATTTCCGTACCTACTTGGTTTTCAACTATCATATCAATTACTTCGTTTTGGGTTTTTTCACCATTAACAACGTAATAGTAGCCGTAACTAATATAATCCATAATCAAATGCCTTTTCTTTATTTGACTACGTGTTGTAGGAACGTCTTCGCTAATTTTTACGGTGGCTATAACCTGTGCCATATCTTTTTGTTCATCAATAGTAATTAAACCACAACCACCAAACAAAGTTGTGAAACACATTAATACTACAGCCAATATTGCAATTATTCTTTTCTTCATAAAACCAATTCTCCCAAACTGGAAAAAATATTCCTAATTATTCTAAGTAATTATACACTAAAACTTATAAAATTGCAAACGTTTTTTTATTTTATTATATAAATGCCTACAATTTTTTTTGTCTAATTTTTCTTAAATTTGTTCTTTCTACTTTAACACGTCGTTTAAGAAGGAATAAACCAAACTTAACATCTGTTCGTTAGTTTTTTCTTCTTCAATAAATTCTATAGATGGCTTACCTACCATGTTTACTTTTGTTTGGCGCGAATATTTATCTAACGCACTCTTTAGCCCTTGCCTTCTAAACACGTTAAAGTCGGCAAAAAATATTTCTACTTGTCCACTTCTAACAACTACTTTTTCTACGCCTAATTCCCCTGCTAAACGTTTTATTACCGCTATTAAAATTAGGTTTTCCGTTTCCTGTGGAATTTCCCCATATGCATCTAATAACCATTCTCTAACTTCAACGCTATCTTTTAAGCAAGTTATTTCGGCTATTTCTTTATATACAGCCATTTTTGCAGAACGGCTTTGTATATATTCATCTGGAATAAACGAAGAAACCCTTACGTCTAATTCTACAACGCTTTCTTCTTTGCCAGAAAGTTCTTCTTTTAATAGTTTGCTATATAACTCGTAGCCAATTTTATCCATATGCCCGTGTTGTTCCACACCTAAAACGTTGCCTGCGCCCCTAATTTCTAAATCTCGCATAGCAATTTTTATGCCACTGCCCATTTCAGTAAATTCCATTATTGCGTTAAGCCTTTCGTAAGCGTTTTCCGTTAAAACTTTTTCTCGCTTAAAGGTAAAATATGCATATGCAAGCCTATCGCTTCTGCCAACTCTACCTTTTAGTTGATATAAGGTAGAAAGCCCTAACCTGTCGGCATCTATAACTATTAAAGTGTTGGCTCTTGGTAGGTCTATGCCGTTTTCTATAATGGTGGTAGAAACCAATAAATCGTATTCTCCGTTATAGAAAGCCAAAACGTTTTTTTCCATAGTGCGCTCGTCCATTCTGCCGTGCACGACGGTTAATTTTACGTTTGGTATTATTGCTTTAATTCTTTCGGCAAAAGTGAAAATACTTTCTACTCTGTTATAAAGTAAAAAGGCTTGGCCACCCCTATTGATTTCCCTTGTAATTGCATCTTTAATTAGCATTTCCGTTTCTTCAGTTACGTACGTTTGAACGGGCAACCTTTTCTTTGGTGGAGTGTTAATTACGCTTATTGACCTAATGCCAGATAAAGACATATGCAACGTTCTTGGAATTGGGGTTGCAGTTAGAGTAATTGTATCTACGTTTTTCTTTAGTAGTTTAATTTTTTCTTTATGTTCTACACCAAAACGTTGTTCTTCATCTAATACTAATAAGCCTAAATCTTTAAATTCAACGTCTTTACTTAGTAGCCTATGTGTGCCTATAATAAACTCTATTTTGCCATCTTTTAAGTCTTTAAGTATTTGTTGTTGTTCTTTTTCCGTTTTGAACCTATTTAGCACTTCTATTCTAATACCAAAGCCCTTAAATCTTTCTATTGCCGTGTTATAATGTTGCTGTGCCAAAATGGTTGTTGGGGCAAGCATTGCTGTTTGTTTTCCGTTTAGTATTGCGCGAAAAATTCCCCTAAACGCAACTTCAGTTTTGCCAAACCCAACGTCGCCACAAACAAGCCTATCCATAACCTTATCGCTTGCCATATCTAATGCGATTTCGTTAGATGCTTGAAGTTGGTCTATAGTTTCTTCAAAAGGAAAAGCATCTTCAAATATTTTTTGAAGTTCTGCATCGCTATTAAACTTAAACCCTACCGGTTGTTGCCTTTCTTCGTAAAGTTTTTTTAGGTCGAAAGACATTTTTTTAATGCTATCTTTAGCATTACGTTTTATTCTTTCAAAGTCTTTACCACCTATTTTAGAAAGCCTTGGTTTAACCCCACCTAAATACCTAGTTAAAATATCTAATTGTTCTACTGGAATATACAATAGGTCGCCACCAGCATATTCAACGGCAACGTAATCTTTGGTGCCTTCGGTAGTGGTTATTTTTTTATTGCCTAAAACCCTACCTATGCCGTGAATTTCGTGAACGCAATAATCGCCTGCTTCGGGTGCTGTAAAGTACGTTTGTTTTTTAGGTTTTATTTTTCTTTCTGCCAAAGATTTGGTAAACAAATTGTCCGTGCCAATTATTACCGTTTTTAATTCGTGATATATAAACCCTTTGTCAAATTTATTTTCGCTAACTACTATGGTATTTTCTTGGTATTCTTTATTAGCGTAAATACCTTCTAAAGAAAAATCGCTAATTAATTTTTCTTGTTTCTTTTCATCACCTGCAAATATAATTACCGTATAACCGGTTTTTAGCCAGTTTTTGCAGTCGTTAAAAATTTCCTTAAACGCTAACTTATAGTCTGTTACGCCACTAACTTGTGGGTTTATTATTTTTAACGGGTTAAAAAAGTGCAAGTTGGTTGCCAAGGTAGAATAGGCTACGTTTTTATATTCTTTTGCTTTTAAGGTAAAATAATCTAAGGTTAAAAGTTGGTTAACGGAAGAAGATGGCACTTCGCCACTTTCGGTTAAAGATTTAACCCTTTCTAAAAATTCCGTTTCTAATAAATTTGCCCTTTCTTGTATTCGTTTTGGCTCGTCAAAAACAATAAAAGTATCTTTTGGTAGTAGCGAAAAAATATCCGTGCTATTTTCCGATATGCCAGATAGGTTTGATAAATAAGAAAAATCTTTATTTTCTATTGCAAATAAAATATCTGCACTAATTTCTTTAAGCCTTGTTTGGTTATTTTTATTTGCACTCTTAATAGCAGATTGTAAAATTTCTTTAATTAAATCAAAATCTTTTTCGGTAAAAATATTTTCTACGCATTGAATTATTTGCAAACTTTCCGTGTTGCCTATAGTTCTAAAAGTGTTTTCGTCTATTATTCTTATGCTTTCTATCGTATCGCCAAAAAAATCTACTCTAAAAGGGGTGGTTTGGTTTATAGGAAAAACGTCTAAAATATCGCCACGAAGATTAAACGTGCCTTTTACAATTTCACCTTCTGTTTTTTTATAACCATAGTTTATTAAGGTTTTTAATAACTTCTGCAAGTCGTAATCGGTATTTTTATTTAACGTTATGCTTAAAATTTCTTTTGGAAAGGTTTGCAACAAACCTTCTATTGTAGAAACAATATATTTTGCACTCTTAATTTTATTTATTGCGCTTACCCTTGCAAACAAACTTTCTTTACTAAAGGCTTTAGAAAATAACAATATTTCATCTTTTGGTGGAATATAAACTACTTCTTCGTTAGTTAATTGCGCTAACATAGATTGTATTGATATGGCAGTTACATTATCTTTAACGACGTATAAAACCTTGTTTTCTAGGGTGGCAGACATTAAAACCTTAAAAGGTTCTGTAACGCCAAATGCCACCAAAGGTATTCCTTGGTGGGCGTTTTCGCTGAATTCTACTAGCGAATTTTTGGTTTTATTGTTAATTAATTTATTTAAAAGCATAAAGTCCTTACGGCTTAAAAATTAGTGTAAATTATGCTTTGCCGTTATATTTTTGCATTATGGCTTGCAACTTTTCGCCACTTGCAAATTCGTATGCAACCTTACTTGCCACATCGGTTGCTTTATTAAATATTTCTGCGTCTTCTTCTTTTATTTTAGAAAGAACTAAATCTAACAACGGAATTCTACTTTCTTTGCCTGGGTTAAAACCTACTCTTACCCTAGCAAAATCACTATACCCTAATAGCGCAATTATATTTTTCATGCCGTTGTGCGTTCCAGAAGAACCACTTTCTCTTATTCTAATAACACCTTTATCTAAATCGAAATCGTCGTAAATAACTAATAAATCTTTTTTGTCTACCTTAAAAAAATTCATAAGTTCAACAACACTTTCGCCACTTAAATTCATATAAGTTTGTGGCTTTGCTAAAATTACCTTTTCGCCGTTAATTTTAGTTTCTGCTATTAGTGCTTTACATTTAGTTTTATTAAACTCTACGCCTAAAATTTTAGCCGTTTTGTTAACGCTAATAAAACCTAAATTGTGCAAGGTGTTAGCATATTTTTCTTCTGGGTTTCCTAACCCTACTATAAGTTTCATAATTACCTAATTAAAAAGCCGTTTTAACTAAAAAACGGCTTTTGTGTACTTTATTTATTAGTCTTCGTAAATTGCAGAAAGAGATGAGTCTGCATATACCGTTGTAATTGCCCTTGCAAATAGTTTTGCAACAGATAGCACTTTGATTTTTGGATTGTTTTTAACGTAATCTGGCATATCAATAGTGTCTAAAACGGCAAGTTCTTTAATTGGAGAGTTTGTAATTCTTTCCATTGCAGGGCCACTAAATACACCGTGTGTACAACAAGCGTAAACTTCTTTAGCGCCATTTTTAACAAGTGCTTCTGCACCTTGGCAAATAGTGCCGGCTGTGTCTATCATGTCGTCTACCATTAAGCAGGTTTTACCCTTAACGTCGCCAATAACGTTCATAATTTCAATTGCGTTTGCTTTTGGTCTACGTTTATCTACTATAGCGATAGCGGCATCTACCCTTGAAGCAAAGTTTCTTGCTCTGCCTACACTACCAACGTCTGGAGAAACTACTACCCAGTTTTCATCCATTTTGTTCTTGTAGTATTTTGCAAGAGATGGTGCGCCGTACATATGGTCTACAGGAATTTCAAAGAAACCTTGAATTTGTGCTGCGTGTAAATCCATTGTTAAAACCCTATCTGCACCAGCAGTAGTTAAAATATCTGCTACTAACTTTGCTGTGATTGGGTCACGTGGGCGTGCTTTTCTGTCTTGCCTTGCATAGCCAAAATATGGTATAACTGCCGTAATTCTACCTGCAGATGCACGTTTGCAAGCGTCTATCATAATTAATAATTCCATCAAGTTGTCGTTAACAGGTGCTGACGTTGATTGAATAATAAATACGTCTTTACCTCTTACCGTTCTTGGTAGAGTAATACTAATTTCGCCGTCTGAAAACTTGCCAACTTCTGCATTAGAAACGGTTAAGTTTAATTCTTTTGCAATTGCTTCTGCCAAAGGCTTGTTAGAGTTGCCACATAAAATTTCAATTGTGTTGCCGTGTGTAATCATTTTATCTTTCTCCTAATGTAACTTTACGTACATATAGTACGCTTATATTTTACGACTATTATTTATTTAAGTCAAGGCTTTTTTCAATTCATTTCGCATTATTTTAAATATTTATTTAAAAAGAAAAATAGGCTTTAATTTTTTGCCTATTTATTTCGTTTGTTCTTAAAATAATTTTTTATTAGGTTAGAACATTCTTCACTTAATATTCCACCTTCGTATTCGGTAACGTGGTTTAGCCCACTTTCTGTTAAAATATTAAATTTAGATTGGGCTGAACCACTTTTTTCTTCGGTTGCACCAAAATAAACCTTTTTTATTCTTGCGTTTACTATTGCACCTGCACACATTGGGCAAGGTTCTAAGGTAACGTAAAGTTCAGCGCCGTCTAATCTCCAACTTTTAAGTTTTTTACTTGCCTTATCTATTGCTAAAATTTCTGCGTGGGCAGTTGCTAATTGCTTGCTTTCCCTTTTATTATAAGCCCTTGCAATAACTTTGCCGTCTTTAACGATAACTGCCCCTATTGGAACTTCGTCTTTTTTTTCTGCTTTTTGCGCTTCTTTTATGGCAAGGCGCATAAATTTTTCTTTCATAAATTCTCCAAAAGCGTAATTATAACCAATTTGTTTTTTTGATAAATTTCTTCTAAATTTTCTTCGCCTATTGAATGAGATAAACTATCTGCACCCACTTCTAAGGTAAAACTTGGAATTTTTAGGGTTTTAATACACCAATCTTTATAACCACCAAAAGAATTTGGCGTTTCTTTTACTACGTAGCCCGTTACTCTTTCTAATTCTTTTGCTATTTTATAATCTTTTTTTAACCTTTCACCCGTTTGGTGAAAAGAATAGTAAATTTCTTCACCTTTGCTATGATAACTAACGGTAGCGTTTGGCATAATTTTTAAGGTAAAATCTCTTAAAGCCTTACTTTCACTTTCGCTAAAAGGGTTTTTGCCTATATAATTTTCATCGCCCTTAAAAGTAGTATTAAATTGCCCTTTGCCCCAGCCTGCATCAAAATTAACGTTTAAGTCTACTTGGTTTGCATTGGCTTTATATAAAGGTTTATTTTTTAGGCAAATTTCAATGCCGTCTACGTTGACTGCAGGTATAAAATACACGCAACCCTTTTTGCCAAAAAATATAAAATCTTCTATTTGTTTTAGGGCTAAAAAAGTTGTAATATATTCTCTTGCGTGTATAGAATATTGCACTATAATTTTAGGATAAGGGGTTTTTTCAACCTTAAAATAATAAATTGGCTTACCCTTTTCGGTATAACCGATATTTCCTTTTTCGCCCTTAAACCCTAAGTAAAAACTATTTAATTTTTCTAAAACGTTCATACTTTTATAGTATGATTACTTGTGGTACGCCGTGCCGGAATTTATTGTAAAAGCCCTATAAATTTGTTCTGTTACCATAAGCCTAAACAACGTGTGTGGAAAGGTCATATCTGAAAAAGAAAGGCTACAATTTGCTTTTTCTTTAATTTTTTTACTCATTCCATAAGAGCCACCTATTACGAAAGTTATAACCCCCGTGCCGTTATCTATTAAACTTTTAAGTTTTTCGGCAAACGTTTCGCTAGAAAATTTTTTGCCTTGTATTTCAAAAGTTATTACGTAACCTTTTAGGTGTGGCAAAATTCTTTCGGCTTCTTTTTCTAAAATGTTTTTTATTAAGCCTTCGTCTACTTTAGTATAATTTTCTTCTTCTACTTCTATTATTTTGAATTCGCAAAAACGGCTTAGCCTTTTAGCATATTCTTTTATTCCGTTAAAAAAATATTCTTCCTTAACCTTACCAACGGCTACTAAATTTATTTTAATCATAACAACCCACCAACTATTAATAGTAAACAAAACAACACGCCAAACGCGCCGTAAATTATTACGTTTATGTTTTTTGCGCCCTTTAATGCCTTTTTAGTTGTTTCTTCTACCCCTTTATGAACGAAGATAAAAAGCAAAATACTAACGGCAAGTAAAATTAAACCAAGCGATATTATAAAAATACTATAAAAGTTTATTACTACGCCAACGTATTCTAAGGTAATTATTAAAAAATTGTTTATAAAATGCAATATTATGCTTGGAAAAATACTTTTGCTTTGTATAAATATTGCACCTAAGAAAATTCCGTAAATAAATTGATATACTAATTGCGCTAAAGAGCCGTGATACAAAGAGAAAAATAAACTTGAAATAATTAGTGAAAAAACGCCACCACAATCTTTTAAGGAAGTTAGCAAAAAGCCCCTAAAAAACAACTCTTCAAAAATAGCAGGTATAACTGCCAATACTAAAACGTATGCCAAATAAGAAATAAAACTATTTACTTTTATATTTATTCCACTTGGTTTAACACCTATACTGTTTAAGCCTTTAACAATTAAATCGTTAACGAAGCCAAAGGCAAAAAACATACCAATAGAAACTAATAATACCGTTATAATTACAAGTGGGTTAAACTTTTTTACCCCTAAAGTTTGCTTAAAACCTAAATTGAAATAGTTAAGTAAAATTGCCAACGTTAAAATTATAGAAATTGGGCTTATTAAACCTTTTAGCAAGGTGTTTAATATAGAAGTTTTTTCTATAAAACTATCTATAACCCCCTGCAAAACGAAGGCTAAAATTATATATATAAATATTAGGGCGCTATAACCTATTCCGCCTATTTTAGAATTGCTTAAAAACTTTTCTTTTTTCATAAAAACCTTTATAAATTTAATTTTAAACATAAAAACGCTTTTGTCAATTAAATAATTAAAAATACAAGATATATTTGTTTTAATTCCTTCATAAAATACTTTAGGATGGTGAAAAAAATGAAAGTATTAAAAAAGTTATTTATTATGGTTTGCGCCTTAAGTTTTTTAACGTTAATAGGTTGCTCTAACCAACTTAATTTAAGCAACTACGTTAGCCAGTTAAAAAGCAATATTTACGAAGGCACTTTTAACGATTTAACCGTTATGGCAAACTACGGCTTTATAGAAGATAATTCTGCTAACGATGGCGTTGTTAATAAAACAAATTATTATTTAACGGTTAAACTTTTAAATAAGCAAACCGATTATTCTACCTATACCTTAAAGTTTTGCCAAGATGGCAACGAATATGAAAAAAAGTTTGAACTAAACCCTATTTCTAACTCTTTTTCTGCCACTATTTTTATATCGCCTTTTTCGGCTAATAGTTTTGAAATTACCATTATAAATTCTTCTACTCAACAAGTGGTTAAGTTAAATTCAATATTACCTAAAAACACTTTAACCCCTGAAGTTGCGCTAAAAAAACTACAAGAGCAACAACCTTCTTTAATTAAAAATTATTTAGACGAAAATGGTAATTTTAAGGCAGAAATTATACAAAGGGTTTTGGTTAAAGATAACCACCCCTACTATTACGTTGGCATTGTTGAAAATTCTTCTAACACCAAAGCAATGTTATTAGATGGTTTTACCGGCGAAGTGTTAGCAATTAGAAATGTGTTTTAACTTTCATATGTACACATATTAACTTGCTAATATGCGCATAATTTAATAAATTTTTTTAATATAATGAAGTTGGCTAAAAAAATTAGCCAACTTTTTACATTTTTTAACCTTTATTTTAATAAAACGCCTACGTTTTGCCTTTTTTAATTGATTAATTTGTTTTTTTAATATATAATTTACTTATGGTCATTAAACAAGCACTTCAAAACGTTAAAAATTATATACTAGATTTTATTTACACACCTACCTATATAGTTATGGTGGCATTATTGGTGTTGTTTTTTTACCTAGTTAACCTACCGTTAATAATGTTGGGTTTAATGGTTTTGCTTGCTTCTTTTATTTTTATAGAAAGCGAAGACTTAACACCTATTTTACCAATGCTATGTATGGTGCTATTTATTTTTAACGATTTACGCATTGCTGCTACAATTGAATTTTACATTGTGCTTTTGCCTGCTGGTGTTTCTTTAATATACCACTTCTTTAAGTATAAAAGAAAATTAGTTAAAGGCAAACTTATATTGCCTTTAATAATTTATTCTATAGCACTTGCTTTAGGGGGTATTTTTTCGCCTCATATAAGTTCATATATGACGGGGCTTGCCACCGTTTTAGCGCTAGGGCCTGTAATATTAATTATTTATATTGTTTTTAGCCAATACGTTATACCACCTAAAAATTTCGATATTAAAAAATACTTTTGCATATTAATTATTTCAATTGCTTTTTTAGTTTCTTTACAACTTGTAACGTTAATGTTAGAAAAGCTTTCCGTATTATTTGCACAAAACAAACCTTATTCGTTTAAGAAAATTTTAGTTGGTGAACTTGGTTGGGGCAACGTTAACGCAGTTGCTTGCTTGCTTTTATTTTCTTTGCCGGCAGGGTTTTATTTATTAACCACTTCAAAACATTTTACCGTTAATGTAATTATAATATTTTTAACTTACGTTTTTATTACTTTAACTCATAGCCAAAGTGTGTTGGGGCTATCTTTAGCATTTTTAATTCCGTTAATTTGGGCTTCTTACAATAGAATGAATAAGACAAACAAAAAAAACCTACTCGTTTTTTGTGGTTTGATAATTGCATTACTAATAATATGCGTTATAATTTTTAACCAAATGATTCCAAAAGCAATTCATTATTTCAAAAATGAAATATCAAACGATTCTGGTAGAACGAAATTATATAAAAATGCTTTTGATTTCTTTTGCAAATACCCTATATTCGGCATTGGGCAAGGCTATAACGCTTTAGGCATAGAACAACTATTTGGAAGAAACGGGAACTTCCACTCTACCCTATTCCACACCCTTGCCACGATGGGTTTATTTGGTTTTATTGCTTACGTTTATTACTTAGTTAACAGAATTAGAATTTTAGTTGCAAATAATTCTACCTTTAATTTTATGATGTTTATTGCCTTTATTTTATTTGAAATTCACGCAATGGTAGATGCTTGCGAATTTAACGCAATTCCGTTAATGACTATAGTTACAATAACCTTAGTAGTTGTTGAAAGGTTAAACAACGTAAAAGAAGATAAATTACCTTTAAGTTTATAAAATTTACAAAAAGTAAAAGGGTTGCATTTTGAAATGCAACCCTTTTTTAATTCTAATTAAATATTTTTACCTTTTATCTATTTTATAAGTTGGAACTAATTGATGAACAAGTTCTTTCATATCTAAGGTTTCGCTATACGCTTCGTCGTATAATTCTTGAATTTTGGTAAACAACTTTCCTTCATCTATATCTAAAGGTTTACCAATAGAAATAAGTTTATTTGGCGTTCTTTTTAGACCTTCTTCTTTCATAAGCCTTTCTTCGTAAAGTTTTTCGCCAGGTCTTAAACCAGTTATTTTAATTTCTATATCTTTATTAGGTTCAAAGCCAGAAAGCCTTATCATATTTTCAGCTAAATCGTAAATTCTAACAGGTTCACCCATATCTAAAACGAAAATTTCGCCACCCTTTGCATAAGCCCCTGCTTGTAATACTAAACTAACTGCTTCGGGAATTGTCATAAAATACCTAACGATATCTTTATGAGTTACGGTAACTGGGCCACCTTCTTCAATTTGTTTTTTGAATAGTGGTATTACAGACCCGTTAGAACCTAAAACGTTACCAAACCTTACTGCAACGTAGTTAGTGTTATAACGTTTATTCATTGTTTGAATAATCATTTCGCAAATTCTTTTGGTTGCGCCCATTATATTGGTTGGGTTAACAGCCTTATCTGTACTAATTAAAACAAACCTTTCTACACCGTTTCTGCCAGATGCTTCTGCAACTTTTAACGTTCCACTTACGTTATTTTTAACAGCTTCGTTTGGTGAAGTTTCCATTAACGGAACGTGTTTATGTGCTGCTGCATGGAATACTATATTTGGCTTATACGTAGCAAAAATACTATTCATTCTTCTGCTATCTCTAACACTTGCAATCAAAACAAGTAAATTTAGTTTAGGATGTTTTCTAACTAATTCTTGTTGTATATCGTAAGCGTTGTTTTCGTAAATATCTACAATTATTAATTGCTTTGGAGAATGCGCCGCAATTTGCCTACAAAGTTCGCTACCAATAGAGCCACCACCACCTGTAACCATAACTACTTTGTTTTCAATATACGTCATTATTTCATCTAGGTTAACCTTTACTTGTTCTCTGCCAAGTAAATCTTGCACGCTAACTTCTTTTGCAGATGCTACCGTTGCCCCATATTCTACGAATTGGCAAATGCTTGGTACTATCATTACCTTGCATTTTGTTTTTTCACTTTCTGCAACTATTTTACTCTTTACACTTTCGCTAACAGATGGCATTGCAATATATATTTCTTCTACGTTATACTCTTTTGCAAAATTTACAACTTCTAAAGTTTTGCCAACTATTTTAACGCCGTTTGCGTATTGACCTATTAAATTAGAATCATCGTCTAAAATGCAAACTGGGTCGTAATTTAATTCTTTTGAAGATAGCATTTCGTTAACGAGCATTCTACCTGCTTCGCCACCACCAATAATCATAACCCTTATTTTGTTGTGTTTTAAGCCTTTAACCCTAAAATAATTTTTTACTAATATTACTAAAGGCATTAAAAACCTTGCGCCACAATTTAGAACTATAAATAATAAGGAAAAGGTTATTACCCATTGAAGACTAAATGAATTTGGAATTAATGAAAATATTACCGTTGCTACTATTACTATAAATATACCAATTATAGTTTTTACTATTTCTACAAAGCCAACGTACCTAATAACGCAATCGTATAACCTTAAAAGGCTATATGCTAAGTACATAACACCCATCATTGCTAAAAGATAATACCAAGTTCCACTTATTATACCAGTAAAAGACTCTGTTCTTGAAACAATTAGGGAAGATAAAAAGTATGCGAGCGTTATAGATAAAAAATCTGCTATTATTAATAACGCCCTTTTAAGATGTTTGTTCATTACACCTCTCCCATTACTAAATAAATAACGTTTGGTTGGTTAGTAAACTAAATAAAAGTAAAAAATAAGCCATATTATTTACAAACCTTATATATTTTACACCCTTTTTTACATATTGTCAATATGCAAAATTTAAGACTTATAGTGAAAAACCTGTTTTTATTTTACAAATTACTTGCTTTTTCTTAAAGAACTTGTTAGTTTTCGGCTTGACTATTTTATTATTAAGTTATAAAATTAACGTAGGTGATATTATGACAGAACAAACATTATTAAACTATGCTCAATTAGTATTAAAAATTGGCGTTAATTTACAAAAAGAACAAGGGCTTTATTTGGCTTGCCCTATTGAAAAAAAAGAAGTGGCTTATGCTTTTAGTAAGGTTGCTTACTCACTTGGTGCAAGCATTGTTAAAATCCGTTGGGACGATGAAGCAACGGAAAAGTTAGATTATGAATTTGCAAAAACTTCTACTTTAGCAGAAGTGCCTAAATGGTTTGTAGATAGCAAAAATTATTTGGTTGAAAAAGGGTTTTGCTACGTTGCTATTGCAAGCGAAAACCCATCTTTATTAAAAGATATTCCACAAGATAAAATTTCTACAGTTTTAAGAGCAAGAAGTAAAGCGCTAAAAAAATATTCCGACGCCGTTATGAAAAATAAAATTAGGTGGTGTGTTGTTTCCGTTCCAACTTTAGAGTGGGCAAAACAAGTTTACCCTAACCAAGTTAACGCAGAAGAACTTTTAGAAGACGCTATTATTAAAAGTATGCGCTTAGACACTTTATACCCAACTACCGCTTGGGAAGAACATATTACTAATTTAGAAAAAAGAGCAAACTTCTTAAACAAAAAGAATTTTGAATATTTACGATTTAAGTCTAAAAACGGAACGGATTTAACGGTTGGTTTAGCAGAAAACCACGTTTGGCTTTCGGCTAAAGAAAAGGCACTAGACGGAATAAATTTCGTTGCAAATATGCCTACTGAAGAAGTTTTTACTTCCCCACACAAATTTAAGGTTAACGGAGTTGTAAAATCTTCTCTGCCTTTAGCAGAAAACGGAAAAATAATTGAAGATTTTTCTTTAACTTTTAAAAATGGTAAAATTGTAGATTTTGATGCAGAAAAAGGTTATAAAACCTTAAAAAATATAATTGAAACAGATAAAGGCACTTACTATTTAGGGGAAGTTGCGCTAATTGGTAAAAGTTCGCCAATTGCTAAACTTAACACGTTATTTTATAATACCTTATTTGACGAAAATGCAAGTTGCCATTTGGCTCTTGGCAAAGCCTACCCTACCACTATAAAAAACGGCGAGAATTTAAGTAAAAAAGAATTAAGTTTACTTGGCGCAAACGATTCTGTTGAACACGTAGATTTTATGATTGGCACAGATGATTTAGAAGTTTTTGGCATAGAAAAAAACGGCAAAGAAACTGCCGTTTTCATAAATGGAGATTGGGTTATTTAATTACTCTTTCCCCTTAACGTTCACACTTAGTACACCAGAAATAACACCTACTATTATACATAAAATCAAATCTAATATAAAGGCTAAGCCATAAGAAAGGTTGCCACCAAAAATCATAAATATTAGGCTTATTAAAAGGCAAAAACCAAAACCTACTAACCCACCTTTTAGTAAGCCTAAATTGTTTTTTACCGAAGTAAAACAACCTATAAAAATTGCTATTATTTTTATAAATTGGTTAACTACTTTTATTACCGTGCCGTTTGGCATTAAAAACCTTATTACAAGCGCAAACAACAGCACTAAAACAAGGGCTACTATAACAGATAAAAATATTCCTTTAATTAAACTTGCAAAAAAATTGTCTTGCGATTTTTCCAAAATAAAAACCCCCAATACGTCTACATTAATAGATATGTTGGGGGTTATATTTTTATGCTTAAATTTTGGCTAATTACTTTTCTTCTTTAACTTCTTTTTTAGCCTTTTTTGCTTTTTTAGGTGCTTCTTCTTTTACTTCCACCTTAGCATCTTCTTTAACTTCTTTCTTTTCTTCAACAGGTTCTTCTTCAATAACTACGCCTTTAACAGCGGTTTTTTCGCCTAATGCTTCACCAATTTGGTAAATTGCGTTTCTGTCGAACCTAACGTAAGACTTATTGTTTGCTGTGCCTGTTTCTAAAACAATAGTGTTATCTTTTTTATTAATTTCTACTAGGAAACCACAAATGCCACCAATAGTTTTTACTCTTGCACCTAATTGTAGATTGTCCACCATTGCTTGTGCTTCTTTTTGTTTTTTCTTGTTAGAAATGCTATTCCAAATTAACATACCAACAACTGCAACAATAATAACAACGAACATTACTATCGTTCCCGTGCTATCTGTTGTGCTTGGTGTTGTACCAGATGTTGTACCTGAACCTGCTTCGGTTAATAAATTCCAAATCATTTTAATATCTCCTTAATTTCTAATTACGTTTATATTGTAAAACATTTTACACGTTTTTGCAAGCCTTTTTTGTAAAACTTTTGTCGTTTATTTATAAGTATTATTCGTTTTAGCGTAAAACTCTTCGCAGAATTCTGAAAAACTATCTTGTAAAATAGCCTCCCTAATATCTCTCATAAGTTTATTTAGGTAAGTTATGTTGTGTAAACTTAACATCATACCACCCATCATTTCGCCAACGTTTATTAGGTGGCGAAGATATGCTTTAGAGTAGTTTTTGCAAGCATAACAGTCGCACTCTGCATCTAAAGGCGTAAAGTCTTCTTTATACTTACCGTTTCTTACGACTATTTTACCACTTGAGGTTAGCGCCGTGCCGTTTCTACCAATTCTGGTTGCTAAAACACAGTCGAACATATCTATACCACGTTTAACGCCTTCTACTAAACAATCTGGGCTACCTACGCCCATTAAATACCTAGGCATATTTTTTGGATAGTATGGTAAAAGAGCATCCATAACGTCGTACATAATGTCTTTTGGTTCGCCAACAGAAAGCCCACCTATACCTATGCCGTATTTAGCGTATGGCAAAGTTTCTTTTAAACTAGTTAACCTTAAATCTTTAAAAACGTTACCTTGAACAATTGGGAATAACGCTTGGTTTTCGTTTTTATGCGAAATTGCGCACCTATCTAACCACTTAAGCGTTCTTTCCATTGCAATTTTACTTTCGGCGTAATCTGCCCCGTAACGAGAACATTGGTCGAAAGCCATAATAATATCTGCACCAAGGTTATTTTCTATTTCCATTGCCTTTTCGGGTGAAATAAAATGCAAACTACCGTCTACGTGAGAGTTAAAGTAAACGCCTTCATCTTTAATTTTATTTAGTTTTGCAAGCGAGAAAACTTGGAAACCACCACTATCTGTTAAAATAGGTCTGTCCCAAGACATAAACTTGTGTAAGCCACCTGCTTTTTTAACAAGTTCATCGCCCGGGCGCATATGCAAGTGATAGGTGTTTGCTAAAATTATTTGAGATTTACTTTCTTTTAAATCTCTTGGCATAATGCCTTTAACGGTTGCTTGAGTGCCTACCGGCATATAGGTAGGTGTTAAAATATCTCCGTGCGGAGTGTGCAAAATACCTGCCCTTGCACCCGTTCTTTTATCTTGTTTAATTTCTTCGTAATAAAATTTTTCCATATTTATGCTTTTATATACTCTTCTTTTAATAAGCCGTAAACAACGGCGTCGCATTTTCCTAAATTGTTAAAGTCTGTTTGTTTTAACGTTTGTTCATATTTAAGCCCACATTTTTGCATAACCTTGCCAGATGCAATATTTTCTGGCTCGTGTTGACTTTCTATTCTATTTACTTTTACCTTTTCAAACAAAAAGTCTATAACCCCTTTTAGAGTTTCGGTAGCTATTCCTTTACCCCACCATTTTTCGCCCAAACAATAGCCAATATGCGCAGTTTCATTTTCTTTTATAATTGCCGTTATAGAGCCTATTGGTTGGTTTATTTTATTTAATACTATTGCCCATTGGTAAAAGTTTTGCTCTTTATAATTTTTAACCCAAGAGTTTATAACATCTTTGGTTTGTTCTTCCGTTTGGTGTGGTTTCCAACGTAAATATTTAGTAACTTTACTGCTATTTGCCCAATTTTTGAACATAAAAAAAGCATCTTCTAAATAAAACTTTCTTAAAGTTATTCTATTAAGTTTTAAGGTTAAAGTACCTAAATTTTCCATTTTTACTCTTTGATAAGGTTGTACGTTATATATAACACGGCGCAGACAGAAAACGAAGCATAACGAAGTTTATAAGAACATACAAGCGTCGCCAAAAGAAAAAAACCTATACTTCTCTTCTACGGCTGTTTTATATAAGTTTAACGTTTCTTCCCTACTTGAAAAACACGAAACTAACATAATTAGGGTTGATTTTGGCAAGTGAAAATTCGTTATAAGCCCATCTATACACTTAAATTTATAAGGTGGATATAAAAATATTTCGGTATTATCTTTTATTTCTTTAACAAAACCATTTTCGTCACACGCACTTTCTAACGTTCTAACACTAGTAGTGCCTATGGCAATAACTCGCCTACCTTCTTTTTTCGCTAAATTTATAATTTCTGCACTTTCTTTACTTATTTCGTAGTATTCGCTGTGCATATGGTGGTTTATTATATCTTCCGTTTTAACCGGCCTAAAAGTTCCTAAACCAACGTGCAATAACACGTCTACAACAATTACGCCTTTTTCTTTTAGTTTATTAAATAGTTCTTCGGTAAAATGTAGCCCGGCAGTTGGCGCTGCGGCAGACCCATCTACCTTGGCGTATACCGTTTGATACCTATTTTGGTCTTTTAACTTTTCCGTTATATAAGGTGGCAAAGGCATTTCGCCAAGTTTAGATATTATATCTTCAAACACACCTTCGTATATAAATTTAACTCTTCTACTGCCCGTTTCTTCAATAGTTTCGCCTATTTCTACTTTTAAGTTTTCTGCAATGGTTAAAACTACACCCTTTTTACATTTTTTGCCCGGTTTTACTAAAACTTCCCACTCGGTTAAATTAAACCTTTTAAGAAGTAAAATTTCTACCTTGCCACCAAAAGAAGTGTAAGCAAACATTCTTGCAGGCAAAACTTTGGTATTATTTCTAACTAAAACGTCCCCTTCTTTTAGATAATCTATAATATCGTAAAAATGCTTATGCGAAATTTTTTTGCTATTTTTTTCATACACCAAAAGCCTAGAACTATCCCTAGGATAAACTGGGGTTTGCGCTATTAAATTTTCGGGTAAAAAATAATCGAAATCGCTTGTTTTCATATTAGTCGTTAGAAGTGTCTTTTATATTGTTTTCCTTTTCTGCTGGTGGAGTTAAACCAATGTGTTCGTAGCCTTTTTTAAGTAATACTCTGCCCCTTGGCGTTCTTTGAATAAAACCTAATTGTAATAAATATGGTTCGTACACGTCTTCTATAGTGTTGGCGTCTTCGTTGATGGTTGCCGCCAAAGTATCTAACCCACAAGGTGTGCCGTTAAATTTTTCTGCCATAGCAGTTAATAACTTAATGTCTATAGCATCTAAACCGATTTCATCTATTTCTAACATTTCTAACGCTTTTTTAGCATCGGAAAGTTGAATTGTAGAATGACCTTTTACCGTAGCAAAATCTCTCATACGGCGAAGTAACCTATTGGCTATTCTTGGTGTGCCACGGCTACGTTTTGCGCCTTCTAAAGCGGCGTCTCTTTCAATGCCTAACCCTAACATTTTTGCAGACCTTTCTATAATTTCTGCAAGTTCAGAAATAGAATAAGTTTCTAGCCTACATATAATGCCAAACCTATCTCTTAATGGCGAAGATAACATACCTGCTTTAGTTGTTGCACCAACTAGGGTAAATTTAGGTAATGCTACCCTTACAGTACTTGCAGAAGGGCCTTTGCCCGTTATTAAATCTAAAAAAAAGTCTTCCATAGCAGAATACATAATTTCTTCTACGTTATGGTTTAGCCTATGTATTTCATCTATAAACAAAACGTCGTTTTCGTTTAGGTTGGTTATAATGGCGGCAAGATCTGCTGCGCGTTCTATTGCAGGGCCACTAGTTATTTTTATTTGAGAACCCATTTCGTTTGCAATAATGTGCGCCAAAGTAGTTTTACCTAAACCTGCAGGGCCATATAATAACACGTGGTCAAGTGCATCGTTACGCATTTTTGCAGATGCCATTGATACGGCAAGATTATCTTTTATTCTTTCTTGCCCAACGTACCCTTCCATAGATTTTGGGCGTATTACGTTTTCTAATTCATCTTCACCAGTATATACGGTGCTTTGAACTAATCTTTCTTCTTCCATACCTTTTCCTACTTAATGTTTTTTAGGGCAAACTTAATAATTTCTGAAAGTTCCGTCATGCCCTTTTCTTTTGCTAATTTTATGCCGTTAATACACTCTGCCCTTGTTAAGCCAAGGCTCATTAAAGCAATTATTGCATCTTTATTTTCTTCTTCAGTACTATCTTTTTGTTGCTTTTTGGTCACCACTGAAACTTCGCCAGTTTCCGTATCTATAGCGCTAAACTTTTCACGAAGTTCTACTATAATTTTTTCTGCCGTTTTTCTGCCCAATCCTTTTATGGTTGCAAGCCCTTTAACGTTGCTAGTTGCTATTTTTAATGCAAGTTCGCCTAGTTCCATATTAGATAAAATGGTTATGCCCATTTTTGGGCCTACACCAGAAACGGTAATAAGTTTTAAGAACATTTCTTTTTCTTCGGTACTTACAAAACCATAAAGTGAAATTCCGTCTTCTCTAACTGCTAAATAGGTATAAACTTCTGCTTGACCGGTACTGCCATATTTTTTAATAACGGCAGAAGAACAAGCCACTTCGTAGCCTATTCCATTATTTTCTATAAGTAAAGTTCCATTAGAACTTTGTAATATTTTACCTTTAATATAACCTATCATATTTAACCTACTATATCTTAAATAACTTGCCTAATTTATTAGTTTGCGCGTGGCAAAGAGCAACGGCTAAAGCATCGGCAGCATCGTCTGGACGGGGAATACTTTTTAAGTTTAATAAGGTTTTAACCATTTTTTGCATTTGAGGTTTATCTGCCCTACCATAACCTGTTAGCGCTTGTTTTATTTGAAGTGGAGTGTATTCGAAAATTTTGCTACACTTTTTCATAACGGTTAGTAGTAATACCCCCCTTGCGTGTGCAACTGCAATGCCAGTTTTTACGTTTTTAGCGAAGAAAAGTTCTTCTATGGCTATTTCATCTGGCTTAAATTTTTCTATAACCTGTTCTATGCCTTTTTCTAATTTTACAAGGCGCTCTGCAAGGTTATCTTCCTTTGCCGTTGAAATAATTCCATAGTCTACCATTTGTGGTTTATGCTTTTCGTCTTTATAAATTACCCCGTAGCCTAACGTTGCTAAACCAGGGTCAAAACCCAATATAATCATACGTAATAATTGTACTCTATTTGCTAAAAAAAGTCAATAGATTATATAATTTCACAAACAAAAATTGGGGCTACGTTTAGCCCCAATTTTATTTTTATAATTCTACTTTATTTAGTTACCCGTATTACAGAACAAGTATTGATATGCAGTTAGTGAAACTTCTGTTTCCATTGTACTATTAAGGGTGGTTCTTCTTTCTACCTTAAAGGCAAGAACATCGCCAATGCTTAAAGATAGAACTGCGTTAGTAATATCTTGCATACTATTAATTATTTCCCATTGGCCGTTATTTACTTTTAGTTTTAGAACTTTATCGTTAACCAAAAAACCTGCTTCTTTTGCTAAAGAACCTTCCATAACACTTTCTATAGTAACAACGGTGTTGCCGTTAGTGGTTTTTGCAACAAAAGTTACACCCCACGTAGCACGTCTACCAGAAACGTAACCATAATTGGTTGAAGTTGCAGATGCTATTAGTTGTTTTGCAATATTTATAACACCATTATCTATTTGCCCTGCCTTAGTAGGAATAGTTAAAGGGATTGCATAATTTACGCCATCTATAGAAGTATCACCCGCGTTTGTTATGCCAACTAATTCTCCGTACATATTGAATAGTGGACCACCAGAATTACCTGGGTTAATTTGCACGTCTATTTGATTTAGAATCATTGAACCAACGTCTTCTACTTCTGCTTCCCTATAAACATAAGTAACCACACCATGAGACAACGAACCTGGAGAATTACCGCCTGGGTTACCTATTGCAAAAACTTCTTCACCATAAGAAAGTGTGTGTTTAGAAACGTCCATAAACTTGGATTCAACAATATCTTCTTTTGTAATATTGCTACCAGTAATATCTAATTTTAATACGGCAATATCAGAAGTTTTGTCTCCACCCACTAACGTTACGGCTTGGTTAGAATATATTTCGTTACCTATTTTACCTGTAAAAGCATAATCGGTTGAATTATAGTCGCTATCTAATGGGTTTCTACAATTTTCATCTGGAATAAAAACGGTTATATCTCCTAAACTATCTATAACGTGGTGGCAAGTTATTATATAGAAAACGTTTTCGCTTTCTTCTTTTAATCCAATATCTACTATTACACCAGAACCCGTTGCCGAAGCGCTTTCATTACTAACGGAAATTGTAACTACACTACGCCTTACCTTTGATGCAACGCTTGATAAACTCATAGGGTCTTCTTCTCTTTCTGGGAACACCTGGCTATAATCTACGTTTAGGTTAGAATTTGCCAAGTCGTTAGAATTAGGGAGGTTTACGTTAGAGTTAACGTCGTAAGAAGACGTTATACCTTCCCCCCAACCTTCCGTATAAGTTGGGCCAACAACACCTACGAAATTACACCCTGCCACACCCAACGAACAAATGATTAATATTATTAAAGAAAGTATGGATTTTTTTAACAACTTTTTCATAAAAATATACCTCCTTTATATCTTATCACATTTCATATAAAAAGTGCAAGTTTTTTAAAAAAATAAGGGCGAAAATTATTCGCCCTACTGCTCTATATTACTTAATTAGAGCAGTAGGGCCCTATATTAAGTGTATAGAGAATATATTAAACGACGATATTTTATAGTATTTTTACAATAATTTCCATTAAAAAATAAATACCTTACCGCCGATATCATTAGTATCTACAAATAAGGTATTTTTATTCATAAAATTTTATTTATATTATTCTTCGTCTTCTTCTGGAAGGTCTACGTTATGGTAAACGTTTTGAACGTCGTCTAAATCTTCTAAAGCATCTATTAATCTTTGGAATTTAGCAAGGTCTTCGCCAGATAACGTAATTTTGTTTTGTGGCACCATTGTTATTTCTGCTTCAAAGAAGGTTAAACCTTTTTCTTCTAAATATTTTCTTACTGCAGAGAAGTTTTGAACGGAAGTTTGTACTTCAAACGCATCGTCTTCGCTAATAACGTCGTCTGCACCGGCTTCTAGGGCGTATTCCATAATGGTATCTTCATCCATATCTACCGTTCTTTCTATAATGATTATACCCATTGTAGTAAACGTAAACGAAACGCAACCGGTATTACCTAATGAACCACCGTGTTTTCTTATAGCCGTTCTAACGAAGTCTACGGTACGGTTTTTATTATCTGTAAGTGTTTTAATAATTAAAGCACTTCCACAAGGGCCGTAACCTTCGTACGTTAATTCTTCGTAACTTGCACCACTTAATTCGCCTGCTGCTTTTGCAATACACCTTTTAATATTATCGTTAGGCATGTTGGCTGCTCTTGCTTTTGCAATAGCATCTGCAAGTTTACTGTTAGTGCTTGGGTCTGGGTTGCCTTTTGCTGCAACTGCTATTTCTCTACCCACTTTTGTAAATATTTTACCTTTCGCAGCGTCTGTTTTTGCTTTTTTTGCAGCAATATTGGCTGCGTGACTATGACCTGACATATTTTATCTCCTTTAGTTTTTTAATAGGTACATTAATATACCTGCCGAAACGGAAGCATTTAGGCTTTCCATTTGGTTTTCCATGGGAATACTTACGGTTAGGGTTGCCTTTTCTTTTATTTGTTGGCTAACACCCCTACCTTCGTTTCCTATAACTATGCAAAAATTTTCACCAATTTTGGTTTCATACACGTTAGTGCCGTTCATATCTGCAACGATTAACGGAATATTTATTTCGTTTAAGAATTTTTCTCTATCTACTAAATATAGGTTAACCTTAAACACTCCACCCATACTTGCCCTTACGCTTTTTGGATTAAAAGGGTCTGCAGTTTCGCATAAATATACGTCTTTATACCCACTAGCAGCGGCAGTTCTAATTATTGCACCTACGTTAGAAGGGTCGCTTACCCCGTCTAATAAAAGACTTTTACTTTTAGGTAAACTAAACTCTAACTCTGGCTTTTTTATAACTGCCAAAGCGCCTTGTGGGCTAACTTCAGTAGTTATAGACTTAAAAACTTCTTCTGAAACTTCTTCTACTCTAAAACTTCCGTTAGATAGGTTTTTAATTGCGTTTAAGCCGTTTTTTACGCCCACAATAACTTCCACGTTAGCGCCACTTAAAATGGCATCGTTAACAAGTTTAGTGCCTTCTGCAAGGTAAACACCAAGTTTATCTCTGTTCTTTTTATCTTCTAAAGAACGAATTTGTTTTATTAGTGAATTTTGCTTTGAAATAATCATTTTTTTAACAAATAAAGCCCACTAAAAGTAGGCTTTACGTAATTTTAATATTATAAGCAAGCCTTTGCTTTTTCGCAAAGTGCAGCAAAGCCTTTTGCATCACATATTGCTATATCTGCTAAAACTTTTCTGTTTAGGGTTATGCCTGCCTTTTTAAGACCAAACATAAGTTTGCTATAAGATAAACCGTTAATTCTTGCTGCTGCGTTAATTCTTGCAATCCATAATTGACGGAAATCTCTTTTCTTTAGTTTTCTACCAATGTAAGCATACATTTGAGCCTTCATTACGGCTTCACGTGCTACTCTGTATCTTTTGCTTCTGCCACCAAAATAACCTTTGGCTAATTTTAATATTTTTCTACGCTTTTTAACAGCGTTTACTGCTCTTTTAATACGCATAATTCCTCTCCTCTATTACTTATTGTAAATAAGTGTTTTTACTGTCTTTGCTTGAGTTGCATCTACGTATGCACCATCACAAAGGTTATTCTTTCTCTTTCTGTCTTTTTTAGTTAAGATGTGGTTTTTTCCTGAACAAGACCTTTTAATCTTGCCGTTTGCTGTTACCTTAAAACGCTTTTTTGCTGCGCTTTTAGTTTTCATTTTTGGCATAACTATACCCTCCGTTGTTTATTTTTTATGCTTTAGCAGGGGCTAACATCATCCAGATGTTTCTGCCCTCTGTAAGTGGTTGTTTTTCCATAACGCCAGAATCTTTTACAATTTCAAAGAACTTTTGCATTACTTCTATACCTAAATTTGAGTGCGCCATTTGACGACCACGCATACGAATAGACACTTTTACCTTGTTGCCTTGCGCCAAGAACTTTTGCGCTTGCTTTGCTTTAACGTTAAGGTCGCCAACGTCTATCGTCATAGAAAGCCATACTTCTTTAATTTCTGTAACTTTCTGGTTCTTTTTTACTTCTTTTGCCCTTTTAGTTTGTTCAAATAAATACTTGCCGTAATTCATTATTTTACAAACTGGTGGTTGGGCGTTTGGTGAGATTTTAACTAAATCTAACCCCGCGTCTTCTGCTTGACTTAATGCTTCTTTAGAAGAAACGATACCAAGTTGTTCGCCGTTTTCGCCTATTAAGCGAACTTCTTTATCTCTTATTTCTTCGTTAATTTGATGCTCTTTTTTAATGGTACTATACCTCGCTATATTTTTATAAACTTTTTAGTTTATTTAACAAAAAATAGGTCGCTTTAAGAATAAGCGACCTAAAAATAGCAAAATTGCGTAATAAAACACTAATTTGTTATTGAGCCAGTTGCCTTAATTAGCGCTGGCGAGAAGGGTCTCTTCTTCTTCAAGCAAAATTATAATACTACAAAAATACTCTATTGTCAAATATTTTTGCACACTTTTTCCTATTAATAGAAAAAGATTTTTAATTATTCTTCTATTATTGCAGTTTCTGCAAAACGCCTTACAGATTCTAACGCGCTAATGCAAGATTCTAATTTTTCGTACGTTTCGCCTATACAGATAACAGATTTTTTAGCGTTTCTTAACTTATAATAAAACCTGCCAAACTTATCTTTATCTATAATAAAGTTGCCTTCTTTACTATTTTTCTTTACAGAAGTAATGGCAGTTTTAGCAGAAGTTTTACTTGCAACACCTTCGGTTGCCAACATAACTTGCCCGTTAGAAGCATAAAGTTTTGCTAAATAATTACCTTCGCTATCTTTTTCTATTTTCCACTTGCCGTTAGTTCCCTTTTTAACTTCGTATTTATCTATTACCAAAGGAACGTAATCTATATAATGGTTGCCTTCTACTACTTTTTCTGCAATTTTAGAATTTTTAGCAATTCTTTTAACCGTTTCTACTGCCTTATTGCATTGTTCTTGAGATTGGTAAATTTCACCAACGCACAACAACTTGTTTTGAGCAGACTTTAATTTGTAATAATATTTTTTGTTTTTATCGTTATAAATTACGAATTTACCTAATTCTATATTTTTAATTATGGTTGCAATGCCGTTCCTAGCACCTTCTTCGGTAGAATAAATTTCGCTAGTTAACATTACTTCGCCGTTGCTTGCTAAAAGTTTGAAAATATATTCTTCGGTTGTTTTTTCTTCTACAACCCATTTACCTAAAAGTTGCTTTGGTTCTTTCTTTTTTGCTTCTTTTTTAGGCTCTTCTTTAGGTTCTTCTTCTTTAGGTTCAGCCTTTGCTTCAACCTTTTCTTCTTCCTTAAGAGTCTTTTCTTCTAATTCTTTTTCTTTTACAGGTTCAATTTCGTTTTCTCTAATAGAATTTACTGCGTCTTTAACCTTTTGTTCTGGCGAAGTAGAAAGTTTTTCTAACACTTCTTTTTCGGTTAATTTTTCAGTAGCTTCTGTTTTTGCCTTTTTCTTTTTTGCTTTTGCACAAGCAATTGCCGTTATAATTATTGCAACTAATATAACGAATATTGCAACTAAAAGCCAAAACATCATTTGGTTTTCAACAATCCAACCCTTTATGCTTTCTATTAAATTGCTTATTAATAAGTTAAACATTTTTCTTTTGCTCCTAAACTTTATTTATTTTCACCATCGTTAAAATATATTATGCCAAGAGTATTTGCACCGCAGTGGCTAGATATTGTACAGCCAGCAGTAGTTTTATAAATTTTCTTAAAGCCCATTTCTTTACAAGCATTTTCTGCTTTTTCTATCATTTCGTCAGATGCAGAACTATACGTAATAAAAGCTTTATCTAAATTTGGTGTGTTAAAATCTGCAAAAACTTCTTGTGAATATTTTTCAATAACGTTTACCATATTGCCACGGTATTTTTTGTCTGTGCCCATTTTACCATTTTTAACAACTATTCTTGGGCGAATTTTAAGTAAGTTTGCACCAAAAAATTGTAGCGCGTTACATCTGCCACCTTTATACAAGTAGTCTAACCTTTCTACTACGAAACTTGCTTGAACACTAGCCGTTCTTTCTTGAACTTTCTTTTGAATTTCAGAAGGGGCTAAGCCTTGGTTTGCTAAATCTCTTGCATATAATGCTAATAAACCTATACCCGTAGTAAGAGTTTGGCTATCTACAACGTAAACATTTTCTACGTTTTTAGAAGCCCTTTCTGCATTGCCACAAGAAGAAGATATACCACTTGATAATGCTATATGTATAATTGCATCGTAATCTTTTTTAATTTCTTCAAAAAATTCGGTATATTCATATTCGTTAAGTGCCGTTGTTTTTGGTAAAACACCATTTTTATCTACAAAAGCAAAAATTTCTTCTGGTGAAATTTCGCCGTCTTTTATCATTTTATCGCCAAGAACTATTTCAAATGGTATAATTTTAATATCGTGTTCGTTTAATAAATCCTTGGTTAAGTCGCAAGTTGTTTCTGCTGAAATTGCTATTTTCATAATAATTTTTTTCTCCTCATAATAATGTTTAAAACAAATCTTTTTATTATTTTAACATTTTTTTAATACTTTTTCAACTCATTGTTGAAGATTTTTTTATCATTTTTCAAAATATAAAAGTTTTAGTTTGGAAAATTTTTGTAATTGCTTGCTTTCTTTAACCTTTAAGTGTTATTATATATAGGTAATTACATTTAGGAGATTTTATATGAACAAAATTAACGGGCAAATAGAAAGTACTACGGTTGCTTTTGAAGATTTTGCTAAATATAACGAACAAGTTGTAACCGTTAAAGGTTATATTCACAGAATTCGTGAAATGACTGGTTTTTCTTTTATTATTTTAAGAACTCATAACCAAACCATACAATGCGTTTACGCGCCAGAGTTTTCTTCTTACCGCTTTGATGAAACCATTACCGAAGAAACTTGCGTAGAAGTTAAAGGTAAGGTTGTTTGCAGTAAAGACGCTAAGGGCAACGACAGATATGAAATTCAAATACACGATATTAAAGTTTTATCTCGCCCTAAAGAACTATTACCTATTGTTGTTAACAAAAAACAATTAGATAATATTCAACTAAATACCATATTAGACCTACGCCCAATTTCTTTAAGAAACCCTAAGCAAAGGGCAATTTTTAAGATACAAGAAGGTATTCAAAGGGGTTTTAGAGAGTTTTTAAGTAAAAATAACTTTACCGAAATACACTCCCCTAAAATTAACTTTGCCGGTGCTGAAGGTGGCACTAACGTATTTAAGTTAGATTATTTTGGTAAAGAAGTTTTCCTTGCACAATCTCCACAATTATATAAGCAAGCTATGGTTGGCGTTTACGAAAGAGTGTTTGAAATTGCACCGGTTTTCCGTGCAGAACACCACGATACGAGTAGGCACTTAAACGAATATATTTCTATGGACTTTGAAATGGGCTTTATAGACAGTTTTGAAGACATTATGAATATGGAAACGGGTGCTTTAAAATATATAATGAATTTATTAAAAACGGAATACCAAAACGAAGTTGAACTTCTTAAAATAGATATTCCTGAAATAGATTCTATTCCTTCTATGAAATTTATGGAAGCCAAAGAACTTTTAATGAAAAAGTTTAAATATCAACCTACCGATATGAAAGACTTTGACCCACAAGAAGAAGAACTATTGGGTAAATACGCTAAAAAAGAACTTAATAGCGACTTTATTTTTATTACCCACTACCCTTCTAAAAAACGCCCTTTCTATACTATGGATGACCCTAACGACCCAGAATATACCCTTTCTTTCGACCTATTATTTAGGGGCTTAGAAATTACTTCTGGTGGCCAAAGGGTTAACGATTACGACACTCAAGTTGCTAAAATGGTTAAATGCGGTATGAACCCAGAACTATTTGAAACTTACCTTATGTTCCACAAATACGGCGCTCCACCACACGGTGGTTTAGGGCTTGGCTTAGAAAGGTTAACTATGCACCTATTAGGCTTTAAGAACGTTAGAGAAGCAACCCTATTCCCAAGAGATATAAATAGGGTTACTCCATAAACAATAAATAATAATTCAAATAATAATTTTTACAAAAGCACTTTAATTAACGTTAGGGTGCTTTTAATTTTTCTATTAGAAAAAATTGGCAAATAGTTTATAAAAGTGTTGACAAATTTATTTATGTGTATATAATAGAATTAGCACTTATATGTTAAGAGTGCTAAAACAAGGAGGCGTTATTATGAAGGTTAAACCATTATTCGACAAAGTTGTTGTTGAATGTGTAGAAACAGAAGAAAAAACTAAAAGCGGATTTATATTGCCATCTGCTTCACAAGAAAAGCAACAAATGGCTAAAATCGTTGCTGTTGGCCCTGGTGGTATTGTAGACGGCAAAGAAATAGTTATGCAAGTTAAGGTTGGCGATACGGTGCTTTATTCTAAATACGCTGGTAGCGAATTTAAAGTAGACGGCAAAGAACTAACCATTATTCGCCAAAGCGATATTTTGGCAATAGTTGAATAATTTTAAGGAGATTTATTATGGCTAAACAATTAAAACACGGCGAAGATGCAAGAAACGCACTTAAAAACGGTGTAGATACTCTTGCAAATACCGTAAAAATTACACTAGGTCCTAAAGGTAGAAACGTTGTTTTAGATAAAAAATACGGTTCTCCCCTAATCACTAACGATGGTGTTACCATTGCAAAAGAAATAGAATTAGAAGATGCTTTTGAAAACATTGGCGCTGGCTTAGTAAAAGAAGTTTCAACCAAAACTAACGACGTTGCTGGCGACGGCACTACTACTGCAGTTATTTTAGCACAAGCAATTATTAACGAAGGCTTAAAGAACGTTGCTGCAGGTGCTAACCCAGTTATTCTTAAAAAAGGTATTTCTGGTGCAGTTAAAGTTGCAGTAGCAGAATTAGAAAAAATTAGCAAACCTATTCAAAACAAAAACGATATTTGCCAAGTAGCATCTATATCTGCCGGTGATGAAACCATTGGTGGTTTACTTGCAGATGCTATGGAAAAAGTTGGTAAAGACGGAGTTATTACCATTGAAGAAAGCAAAACTATGAAAACGGAACTTACCACAGTTGAAGGTATGCAATTCGATAGAGGCTATGCTTCTGCTTATATGGTAACTAATACAGATAAAATGGAAGCAATTTTAGAATCACCTGTTATTTTAATTACAGATAAAAAGATTTCTTCTATACAAGAAATTTTACCTATTATTGAACCTATTGCTCAACAAGGTATGCGCCTACTAATTATTGCAGAAGACGTTGAAGGAGATGCTCTTGCAGCGTTAGTAGTAAACAAACTAAAAGGTATTTTCAACTGCGTAGCAGTTAAAGCCCCTGGCTTTGGCGACAGAAGAAAGGCTATGCTTGAAGATATTGCTATTTTAACCGGTGGTACGGTTATTTCTTCTGAATTAGGTTACGACTTTAAAGACGTTACCTTAGATATGTTAGGTAGAGCAGGCACGGTTAAAGTAGATAAAGATAACACTACTATTATTAACGGCGCAGGCGACCCTAAAGAAATTGATGCAAGAAAACAAGCAATTAAAGCTCAAATTGCAGAAACCACTTCTGATTACGACAGAGAAAAATTACAAGAACGCCTTGCTAAACTTGCTGGTGGCGTTGCAGTTATTAACGTTGGTGCTGCTACGGAAGTTGAAATGAAAGAAAAGAAACTTCGTATTGAAGATGCGCTAAACGCAACGAAGGCTGCCGTTCAAGAAGGTATTGTTCCTGGTGGTGGCATTGCCCTAATTAACACTATTAAGGCTATTAAAGAATATGCCGAAACACTTTCTGGCGACGAAAAGACTGGTGCAAACATTATTCTTTCTGCCGTTCAAGCCCCACTTAAACAAATTGCGCTAAACGCAGGTTTAGACGGAGCAGTTATATTAAACGAAATTTTAAGGGCTAATAAACCAAACTTTGGTTTTAACGCGTTAACTAACGAATACGTAGATATGGTTGCTTGTGGTATTATAGACCCTACTAAAGTTACCCGTTCTGCATTAGAAAACGCTGCTTCCGTTGCCGGTGTATTCTTAACTACCGAAGCCGTTGTTGCCGACGTTAAAGAACCAGAAGTTCCACAAATGCCAGGCGCTGGTATGGGCGGTATGTACTAAGATAAATAAGTTAAACAAATTAAAAAGACTATCTGTTTTGCAAGATAGTCTTTTTTTTGTTGTTCGTTTTTATATTTTATTCCGTTCTTAATGCAACAACAGGGTCTTTTTTAGAAGCAACCCTTGCAGGAATTAGCCCTGCAATTAAAGTTAGCGCTACGCTTATTACTATTAAAACAACTGCTACTATTGGGCTTAATACTGCTAAACTGCCTACCCCTTCTACCAAAGAGCCTAACAATAGGTTTATTGGAATTGAAACTAAATAGGTAAACGTAACCCCTATTACGCCTGCGAATAAACCTATTAAGAAAGTTTCGGCATTAAATACGTTAGAAACTTCCCTTTTAGATGCGCCAAGCGCCCTTAACACACCTATTTCTTTTGTTCTTTCTACAACTGAAATATATGTTATAATACCTATCATTACACTTGAAACTACTAACGAAATAGAAGTAAATGCAACTAATACGTAAGTTACTGCGTCTACCATAGTAGAAAGCATTGAAAACATCATACTCATAGTATCTGCATAAGTTATATAATTTTCGTTTTCTTCTTTACCTTCTGCTTCAGTGATATTCCAATCGTCTATTGCCTTTTTAATTATTTCTTTAGAGTCGAAATCTTTTGCATAGATTTTAATTTCTGAAGGAGTATCTATACCAGCAAGTTGGCGCAAAACGGTGTTCTTTTGTTCTTCTTTAATTCCCAGTAATAAATAATTTTCTTCTACGAGTTTAACTATGTCAGAACCTTTATTATCATCAACAACCTTTTCGCCTAGTGCTTTTGTGTAACAAAGCCCAGTTTTTAAAATGCCTTCTACGTTTGGTTTTGCACGAAGAATACCTACTATTTTTATTTCTTCTAAGCCTTCTTCTTCACCCGTTAAAGTTGCTGGCGTCATACCATTTTGGTAAATTAAATTATTGTTTGCTAAATATAGTTTTTTACCTTCGTTTTCATCTGTTGTAACTATGTTTTTAATGTCTACCGATTCAGTTGTTCCGTCGCCAAAAATAACCGTTCCGTCGCTTTTAATATCGGCAGAAATTAAACCTAAAAAGGCAAGCGTCATATCGCTTACACCGTTATATTTATCTACTACTAAAACGGCTTCGTTAAAATTATTTTCTTCAAGAGACGGCATTTTGCCATACAACACGTCGTACTGTTCTTCTATTAACTCTTTACTATTTGGAATTTGTTGTACGGTTGGTATAAATTGGCGAACAAACGCACCACTCATACCCATTGCTTGTTGTAAAACCCCGTCGTATTTAAGTTGAATACTACTCATAACGTCGTCTATAGAAGTAAAGTTACTTTCGGTTATTGGTTTATCGTCTACGGTAACGTCAAAGTCTGCGTATAAATACTTAGTCATATCGTAGCCGTAGTCGTATTCGATATCGTGATAATAATTTTTATCTATTTCGTGCAAATAATCTAAAAAGCCGTTATCGTTAGATAAATTATTACTCTTTAGCATACCTTTTAATTTAGAAAAGGCTTCTTCTACAAAAACGTTATCTAATTGTGGGTATTGCTCTTTTGCATCGGTATAAACCATTTTAGAAAAAGAAGATAAATCTACCGAATTTTCGCTAATGGTTAGTGGGTAAGTAGCCAAACTATCTGTTTGCATTCTTGCCATATACGCGTTAAAACCGTTAGATAATGCCAAAACCATAGCCACGCCTATTATACCAATAGAGCCAGCAAAACTTGTTAAAATAGTTCTAGTTTTTTTAGAAATAAGGTTCTTTAACGAAAGTTTTAGTGCCGTAAAGAAAGACATTTTTGGTTTTCTTTGCTTTTTTGCGCTTTCGGTTTCGGTAACGTTTAGTGGGTTTGTATCGCTAATCTTTTCGCCGTCTAATAAGTTTATAATTCTGGTAGAATATTTTTTTGCTAAATCTGGGTTGTGAGTTACCATAATAACTAACCTATCTTTAGCAACTTCTTTTAATAAATCTAATACTTGCACACTTGTTTCAGTGTCTAAAGCGCCGGTAGGCTCGTCGGCTAAAATAATTTCTGGGTCGTTAATTAGCGCCCTTGCTATTGCAACCCTTTGCATTTGCCCACCAGAAAGTTGGTTAGGAAGTTTGTTTTCTTGCCCACTTAAGCCAACCTTTTCTAGCATTTTCATAGCCCTTTGTTGCCTTTCTTTTTTGTCTATGCCAGAAAGTGTTAAAGCAAGTTCTACGTTGGATAATACCGTTTGGTGTGGTATTAAATTATACGATTGAAACACGAAGCCTATGCTGTTGTTTCTATATCTATCCCAATCGGCATCTTTATATTCTTTAGTAGAAACCCCGTTAATAATAAGGTCGCCAGAAGTATACCTATCTAAACCACCAATAATGTTAAGTAAAGTGGTTTTGCCACAGCCAGAAGGACCTAATATAGATACGAACTCGTTTTTTCTAAAGTTTATATCTACCCCTTTTAGTGCGTGAACTTGGTTTTCGTTTGAGCCGTATACTTTAACTATCTTTTCTAATTTTAACGCACATTGTTCTTTTTTAGCGCCCATATACGCCCCCTTTTATAAAACTTCTGCTATTTTTTTTACGAAATCGCTTACGTCTTCTATTTCTAAACCTTCTATTAACCTTGCGCTGTTATACAAAATAACAGAGTAGGTTTTTAATTCTTCTTTATTATTTTGGTAAAGGTCTTTTAATTTTTCTAAAACTTTATGTTCTGCGTTAATTTCTAAAACCTTTTCTGCCTTAATTTTTTCTTTGGTGTTAGGCATTGCGTTTAACACCTTTTCCATTTCTATAGAAAGTTCCCCACAAGAAGTTAAACTTGCTGGGTAAGAAAGTAGATTTTTAGAAAGCCTTACTTCTTTAACTTCATCACCTAGGCTTTCTTTAATAAAGGCTAATAAATCTTTAACTTCTTCGGTTTTTTTATCTAATTCTTTCTTTTCTTCTTCGGTGGTTAAAGAAAAGTCTGCTTCAGAAACACTTTTGAACTTTTTGCCCTCGTATTCGGTTAAAAGTTTTGCAACGAATTCATCTACGCCGTCTTTAAAATAAAGTATTTCGTAACCTTTTTCTTTTGCCATTTCTATTTGTGGAAGTTTAGAAATTTTTTCGTAACTTTCGCCAGAAGCATAGTAAATTTCTTGTTGTTTTTCATCCATGCCCTTAACGTATTCGGCTAAAGTTACTAACTTTTCTTTCCTTGAAGAATAGAATAACAATAAATCTTTTAACTTATCTTTATTCATACCAAAGCCTGCGTAAGCACCAAATTTAATGCTTAAACCGAATTCAGTAAACATTTTTTCATAATCTTCCCTTTCGGTTTCTAACATCTTTTTTAATTCTTGCAAAATTTTCTTTTCTAAACTACTTGCTATTGCCTTTACTTGCCTATCTTGTTGCAAAATTTCCCTTGAAATGTTTAACGAAAGGTCGCTACTATCTACAACGCCTTTAATAAAACCAAAATAATCTGGCAACAATTCTTCGCAATTTTCCATAATCATTACGCCGTTGCAATATAATTTTAACCCTTTTTTGAAATCTTTAGAATAATAATCTATTGCTGGTTTAGATGGTATATAAAGTAGCGCATCGTAGTTAACCATACCTTCAATTTTTGCATAAATGCTTTTAATAGGTGGCATAAAATCGTGAAATTCGCTTTTATAAAAGTCTGCAAGTTGTTCTTTAGAAACTTCTGCCCTTTGTTTTTTCCAAAGTGGAACCATACTATTTAAGGTTTCTATTTCTTTAACTTGTTCGTATTCTGGTTTATCTTTAGGGCTACCTTCTTTAATTTTAGAACGGGTTAGTTCCATTTTTATTGGGTACCTAATGTAGTCGGAATACCTTTTTACTAAACTTTGCAAAGTATATTCTTCTAAATAATTAGAATATTTTTCGTCTTCGGTATCTGCTTTTAGGGTAATAATAATTTTAGTACCAACTCCGTCTTTTTCTATTTCTTCAATAGAATACCCTTCTGCGCCCTTGCTTTGCCACTTAAAAGCCTTTTCGCTATTATAAGCCTTAGTTAAAACTTCTACCTTTTCTGCAACCATAAAAGCAGAATAAAAACCAACGCCAAACTGACCTATTAGTTCTGTTTTTTCTTCCTTTTCTTTCTTAAAAGCAAGCGTGCCAGATTCTGCTATAGTGCCAAGGTTTTTTTCTAAATCTTTATCGGTCATACCTATACCATTATCTTCTATAATTAATTGCCTTGCTTCTTTATTGGTTGCAATAGTTATAGAAAAGTTAGAAACAACCTTACTATCTGTTAAAGAAATAAATTTCAACTTATCTATTGCATCAGACGCGTTAGAAATAAGTTCTCTTAAAAAAATTTCTTTGTTGGTGTAAATTGAATTTATCATTAAATCTAAAATTCTTTTAGATTCCGTTTTAAATTGCTTCATTTTAGCCACTTCCTCGTTAAGTTTCAAGTATAATAAATATTTATTTAATATTATATTCTTATATATAATTTTGTCAACCTTATTGCTAAGTAAATAGTTTTTTAATAATAAAAATACGATTAAAAGGGCTTATTTTTAAGCCCTTTTAACCTTTAATCGATTTCTATGAATTTACTTTTCTCTTCTTTTTCTTTTACGTTAATTTCTACTTCTAACGTTCCGTTATTTAGTTTTGCTTTTATATCTTCTTGCGCTACGTTTTCACCTACGTAAAAAGACCTACTAACGTTATAATTTCTTTCCCTTAAAATATAATCTTCTTTTTCTTCTTGGTTTTTAGTTGCAGTAATAGTTAAATACCCGTCTTCTAGTTTTAATTTAATATCTTCTTTCTTAAAACTTGGTAAATCTACCATTAGGTTATACCCTGTTTCCGTTTTAACCATATCTGCTTTCATACCAACCATTTCACCGTTAAAAATTACCGGGCTTAAAAAACTGTTAAAAGCATCGTCGAATAAACTAAATACGTCGTTATTGTTTCTCGTTAAAAAATTTTTCATAAATACGCTCCTTTTTATTAACAAAATTAGCACTCTTGTGTTTTGAGTGTTAGCACTCTTATGTATTGACTGCTAACTCTTATTATAAACATATTTTTCACCTTGTCAAGTATTTAAGACTAATTTTTTATGAAATTTTAAAAAAATAATTGCACCAGTTTTTTTGGTACAATTTTTAATTATTTGTTTTAATTATATTAAATATTTTCTAAAATATATTCTACGTAAAGTTTAGCAATATTTACGCCGGTTACCCTTTTGCTTTCTTCAAAAAACGCGTTAGAGTTAACTTCGCAAACGTAAACTCCAGTTTCATCTACTAACAAGTCTACCCCGCAATAGTCTAAATTAAGAACTTTTGCACAAGTATTAGCAACTTCTACTAAGTGTGGCACTCTTTCAAGTTCTATTTTTTCGCCCACGCCTCCAAGTGCTATGTTAGAGCGAAAATCTGTTTTATTTACCCTTTTCATGCAAGAAACGGCTTGTTTGCCTATGCAAATTACCCTGTAATCTACCCCACTTTCGCCAACCATTTGCTGGTAGATATGTGGGTTTAACTTTTGTTCTTCGCTAATTTCTTTTAGCTCTTCATAGTTTTCTGCTTTATAAACTGAACTTCCCATAGAGCCAAAACTACCTTTAATTATAATTGGGTATTTTAATTCTTTTTCTATTTCTTTTAACCAATCTTCGTTTAACGGGCTTTCCTTTCTATAGCAAACGGGTGCAAAAAAGGTTTTTGGTGTTTTTATTCCGTTTTGTTCTAAGGCAATACAAGTTTCGCCCTTATCGTCGCATATTCTAATTGCATCGTGAGAGTTAAATAGCCTTAACCCTAAATTTTCTAATTGTTTTGAAAGATATTTATCTTTATCTAAAAAAATACCGAAAGAATATTCTTTTATTTTATTTTTTCTAACAAGTAAAAAACCATCGGTAATAATATCTATACCGATGCCTTTTTTAATAAATTCTTGTTGTAAATTTTGCGCTTGCGTAATGCTTTGAGAAGGTTTTGAGTAAGCATTTACGAAAATTGCGCCTTTAATATTCCTCATGTAAATAAAGCCCCAACACTTTTATTTTACTTTGTTTTAAGCAAAAAGTCAATATGAAAACAAAAAATTTTGTTTGTAAAATTTTTAAAAAGCATATTGACACTCTTTACCCTGCAATGTTAAAATATAGGTGAAAAAAGGAACTACCACAAATAAATTTTAGGAGGACAGACCAAAAGTTTAGTTAGTAAAAAACCTTAAAAAAAATAACTTTTAGGAGGGCAGACCCAAAATTTAGTTAGGTACAAATTTCAAACTAACAACTTTTTAGGAGGATAGACCAATGTACAGTGAAGATATATCCCCAAACCGTTTCACAAGGGGTTTTAACTAAATAATTTCGTTTGATTTCAAATTACAGACAAACAAGTTTTTAATAAACACTAAATTTACTTAAAGACTTTTGTGAAACAGAATATTAAATTAAAAAACAAATTAAATCCTTAATAACAAAACTTCATACATCATTAAAAGCCTTGCAAATTGCAAGGCTTTTAACTTTTACTTTTTCCCTACCCTAAATTTATTTATATTAGTTAACGTGTTAACTATACTTCAAAAAAGTCCATAGCCATTAAAAAACCAAACCTAAAGCCTTCTATATAACAATGTTCGTTTTCAATTAAGGTAAGTTCACCAATAGCATTATCTAACTTTTTATAAATTTCTAACATTTCAGGTTTTTGACTTAATTTTTTTAATAAAAGTTCTTCGTTCTCGGTAATAGCACTTAAAACTAACTTCTCTTCATTTTCAATTTTAAATTTATCGTGCACACCACGATTTCCATAATACATATCTTTTATTGCTGAATATTTTTTCATAATATCTCCTTATTTTTTGAAACTGCACTCATATAGGTGCAATAATATAATACAATGTTGCTATAATAATGTCAAGCAATTTGCACTTAAATAGGAGTAAATATTTTGAATAATATAATTGAAACAGCAGTAGGAAACAATATTCGTAAATTAAGAGAGAAAGCGGGCATTACGCAAGAAACACTTGCAACAAAATTACAATTACTTGGTTGCAGTATTACTAGAAGTGCGCTTGCAAAAATAGAAGTTGGTCAGCGCCACCTTTATCCAGATGAAATTATTTGTATAAAAAATATATTAAAAGTTTCGTATGATGATATTTTCGACGTAAATTAAAAATTACATAGCAATCTAATATTTTGTGTATAATAAAAGCACTCTTTGCTTCACTTTTAGTAAAGTATAGAGTGCTTTATTTTTTTACCTTAAAACCCAAAGGGCTAATATTTATTTTACTACTTTTAATTTTTTAGGTTACTTTTCTAAACTTTCTATATATAAGCAAGCGTTGGTTGCTGCTATTGCCCCGTCGCCTACTGCAGTTGCTACTTGGCGAACTGCTTTAGTTCTGCAATCGCCTGCAACGTATAAGCCTTCAGTTTTAGTTTTACAACTTTCGTCTGCAATAATATAACCGTCTTTATCTAAATCTACGTAAGGTAAGAAAGGTTTATTATCTGGTATTTGACCTATTGCAATAAATACTGCTGGAATTTCGTGGCGTTGCACTTCGCCGTTGGCATCGTTATATAAAATTGCCTTTAATTCGTTTTCCCCTTCAAAATCAAATACGCTGGTGTTTGGTCTCCATTCAATATTTTCTTTAGAAAGTAATACTTTAACGTGGGCTTTATCGCCAAAGAATTTATCGAACAAGGTGTAAATGTAAACCTTTTTACAATAACTTGATAATAATAGTGAATATTGTAGCGCCGTGTTAGCATCGCCGATAACGGCTACTTCTTGACCTTTATAGAAAGCCCCGTCGCATATAGCGCAGTAGTAAACGCCTTTACCAACTAAATCTTCACGATTAGTGCGTAGGTGTTTATGTTTAACCCCTGCCGCTATTACAACACTTTTTGCTTGATATTGGTTATATTCTGTGGTAACGTTAAAAATTCCGTCTTTTTTTTCTAAGCCAACTACCTTTTCTATTTCTAAATCTGCGCCTAAAGCGGTAATTTGTTCGTATAAATTATCGGCAAATTGTTCGCCACTAATTTCTTTAATAGATGGGTAGTTTTCTAACCTTGGAGACATTGCTATTTGCCCGCCAAGACTTTCGCTCTCTAAAACAAGCACCGTTTTGCTATTTCTTAAGCCGTAGAGCGCCGCCGTCATACCGGAAGCGCCTGCGCCTATTACAATTATATCGTACATTAGTTTACACTCTCTATATATTTTCTAATTTCACTAGCATTGTCGTAAGCAACTACGCCTTTTTCTGTTGGAACAAGTAACGTTGGTGCTTTTTTAACGCCGTACTTTAAGGTTGCTTCTTTGTTTTCTTCTGCGTTGATAACGGTATATATAATACCTGCTTTATCTAGCATCATTTTTGCAGTTTTGCAGTTAGGGCAACCATTTCTTGTAAATAGAATTAAGCCGTTAAGTTCTACGTCTTGTGCTTTTTTTGCTTCGCAAGCACAAGTTTCTTCTTTCTTTGCTTGTAGTTTAGAGTTTTCTATATCGTAAACTTTTCTTGCTTGGAATTCCTCTCTCTTACCGTCGTTCCAATTTTGTACAGGACGATAGTAACCTGTTATACGGCTGTAAACTTCGGTTGTTCTACCACAAATTGGGCAAGTATATTCTTCGCCTGCAATGTAGCCGTGGTCTGCACATACAGAATAAGTTGGGCTCATTGTGTAGTATGGTAATTTATAGTTTTCAGCAATTTTTCTAACTAGGGTTGCAGCAGCCTTCCAATCTGGAAGTTTTTGACCTAAGAATGCGTGGAATACCGTACCAGAAGTATATAACGTTTGTAAATTATCTTGAATATCTAGTGCTGTGAAGATATCTTCCGTATAGCCTACAGGTAAGTGTGAACTATTGGTGTAGTAAGGAGTTTTATCTGCATCTGAAGCACAAATAATTTCAGGGAATCTCTTTCTGTCGTGTTTTGCTAAACGGAAAGAAGTAGATTCTGCAGGTGTTGCTTCTAGGTTATATAAGTCGCCGTATAGTTCTTGGTAATCTGAAAGTTTATTTCTCATAAAGTTAAGAACGTTTCTTGTAAATGCTTGTGCTTGGTCGTTAGTTAAGTCTTTTCTAATCCAGTTAGCATTTAAGCACGCTTCGTTCATACCAACTAAACCAATGGTTGAGAAGTGGTTGTTGAAAGTTCCTAAATATCTCTTTGTATATGGGTATAAACCTGCTTCCATTAATTTTGCAATGGTATCTCTTTTAACTTTTAAACTCCTTGCAGAGATATCCATCATATGAGTTAACCTTGCATAGAAATCTTCTTCGTTTTTAGCAAGATATGCTATTCTTGGCATATTGATTGTTACAACACCGATAGAACCCGTGCTTTCACCTGAACCGAAGAAACCACCTGACTTTTTACGTAGTTCACGAAGGTCTAACCTTAACCTACAGCACATAGAACGAACGTCGCTTGGTTCCATATCACTATTGATGTAGTTAGAGAAATATGGAGTGCCGTATTTAGCCGTCATTTCAAATAATAGTTTGTTGTTTTCTGTTTCAGACCAGTCAAAATCTCTAGTAATTGAGTAAGTTGGAATTGGGTATTGGAAGCCACGGCCGTTAGCGTCACCTTCAATCATAATTTCAATGAAAGCCTTGTTAACCATTGCCATTTCTTTTACGCAATCTTTATACTTAAAGTCCATTTCCTTGCCACCAACAATTGCGTTCATTTCAGCAAGGTCGTTTGGAACTACCCAGTCTAACGTAATGTTAGTAAATGGTGCTTGTGTACCCCAACGAGATGGTGTGTTTACACCGTAAATGAAAGATTGAATGCATTGTTTAACTTCTTTATAAGTTAGGTTATCTACCTTAACGAAAGGTGCTAAATAAGTATCAAAAGAAGAGAATGCTTGCGCACCTGCCCATTCGTTTTGCATAATACCTAAAAAGTTTACCATTTGGTTACATAAGGTAGATAAGTGCCCTGCTGGTGAAGACGTAATTTTACCAGGTACGCCACCTAAACCTTCTTTAATTAATTGTTTTAAAGACCAACCTGCGCAGTAACCTGTTAACATAGATAGGTCGTGTATATGAATATCGGCATTTCTATGAGCTTCGCCAATTTCATCATCGTATATTTCAGATAACCAGTAGTTCGCAGTAACGGCACCAGAGTTAGAAAGAATTAAACCACCAACAGAGTACGTTACGGTAGAGTTTTCTTTAACACGCCAGTCTGAAACTTTTAAATAATCGTCTATAACCTTTTTATAGTCGATAATAGTTTCGCCAATGTTACGAACTTTTTCCCTTTGTTTACGATATAAAATGTAAGATTTTGCTACGTCTACGTAACCAGATTGTATTAAAACAACTTCGGCACTATCTTGAATATCTTCTACCGTAACAACGTTATCTTTAATCTTTTTAGAAAAGTCTGTAGAAACTCTTAGTGCAAGAGTATTTAAAATATCTGCAGTGTAGTTAATTTGTTTTGAATTGAACGCTTTGCTTAGCGCTGTTGTGATTTTGCTCATATCAAAATCAACTAATTGACCGTCTCTCTTTTTTACCTGAAACATAGTATTTTTCCTCCAAAATGAATAAAATGTGAAAGTGTATTTACTATACCATATATATTATTCGTTGTCAATACTTTTTAACAATATTTTGTAAGAAATTTTTTCCCAACACACAATATATTGTGTTTTGTAGTGTTTTCGGGTTTTTGTGATTTTTTGCTATTTTTTAAAAAATAAGCGTTTTTTTACAAAAAATAGCGTTTATTTAATAAAAACGCATAGTTTTAACAAAAGTTTAATTTTTTTGCCTTAAATTTTACCATACTATATATTGTATATATTGTGGTTAGATTTTAGTTTTTTAGTAATTATATCTTAAAAAGGTTGCAAAAAATTTTAATATATATTACAATGTTTTAGGTTTATATTTGGAGAGATGTCAGAGTGGTCTAACGTGCCCGCTTGGAAAGCGAGTATACCGAAAGGTATCGGAGGTTCGAATCCTCTTCTCTCCGCCAATCGTAACCTAATCCGAACTCAATTCGGGTTAGGTTATTTTTCTTTATGTAAAGTCCTTTTGTAAGGGCTTTTTTCTTTTACTATAACGCCGTTGATTATTGCCAAAGGGTTTTACTCTTTCATATTAAAATCACGCTTAAAGTGGCGGTTTATGCCGTCGAAAGCCTCTTGACTATGAGAGCGAGTGTGTTAGGCTAATTTGCCAAAAGGCAAAAAAATAAGCCCTGCAAGGGCGTTTTGTTTGGCGTTCTTAAGCCTTTCTATACGCACTCGCAGAGGCTCGTTGTCAAGAGGAACGTGGAATAAATAGCCACGTTTTTGTTATATATAAATTTCAACCTTAACTGTCTTTAATTTTGGTTGTGGTTTATTCAAGATTAAATAAGGCATTTTTCTAAATCCTGTATAAAGTAAAAAGCCCTGACTATTGTCAGGACTCTTTAATATTGGGCTATTAAATTGTATTTCTACTTTATCATCATAAAGGCGGATTTCCTTTATTAGATAACTTATCATTAGTTTTGCCTCAAGTGTAATACCTTGTGAAAAGAACTCCCTAATATCATTTTCACTTGCTTTTACGGATACTTTGCTTTTTTCTATGACTAACTTTCGGTCAAGGTCTTGCATTTTATCTTCAAGTTCTTTCATACGTTTATTAGTCATATTATTTATAATACCTTGTTCAATAGCACGCATAATGTTTTCAAGTGCAGTTTCCGTTTGACGTTTTTCTCTTTCAAGCATATTCAAAGCAATATTTTCTTTTGCTAAAGCATCTTGGTATTTTAATAAAACTTTTACCATACCATCCATTTCGGTTTTGTCCGTTAAATACGTTAATATAGCATTAAGCACAAATTCTTCTAAAAATTCCTTACGTTGCATTGCTTTTGTGCAACCGTTATTGTGTTTTCTACCTATACATTTGTAATAACGTTTCTTTTCGCCTGTTTTACTTGTGCCACTTTCGGCAGTTATAGAACTACCACAATAGCCACATTTCATTTTATTTCGTAATAGATATACAATCTCGGTGCTTTGCTTTCCGTATTTATTGCTATCAATTTTACGTCTTACAATGTTAAACGTATCGGTAGGAACGATTTGAGGATAGATATTATCAAAAATTTCATCATTATACTTGTAAATACCTGAATACTTTTCATTTTTAAGGATATTATAAACTGTGTTTCTTGCAAATGGCTTACCCTTATTAAGCACGCCTCTTGCAGTTAAGTCTTTAATAATATCTTTTACAAAAACGCCTACTGAATATTGATTGTAAATAAAGCGTACAACTTCGGCTTGTTCTTCATCAATTACAACTTTTTTGTTTTCTACTTTATAGCCATAAATGATTGTACCACCTGTAAAATTACCTTTACTGCGTGTTTCTCTCATACCACGTTTTACTTTTTGTGATAATTCGGCTGAATAGTATTCGGCATAACCCTCGAATATAGACTCAATTATTATCCTTTCGGGTGTATCAGGTAAATATTCGGTTGCTGATATAAGTTGAACACCATTTTCTTTGAGTGTGGTTTTATGTTTTAAGGTTTCAAACTTATTTCTTGAAAATCTATCAAATTTGTAAACTAATACATAATCCCACTCTTTCTTTTTACTATCGGCTATCATTTTTTGAAAAGCAGGTCTATTATCGTTTGTACCTGTCATAGCCCTGTCGATATACGTATCAAGGATAAGTATATCATTGTTAATTGCATAATCTTCGCAAACGTGAAGTTGTCCCTCAATAGATTGCTCCGATTGGTTATCACTCGAATAACGAGCGTAAATTACTGCTGTTTTAAATCTTTTTTCCATTTTAATTACTCCTTTTAATTTTATTTTTAATTTGTCTTTCGACAAGAGCGTACAAAACGGAACGGCTTTTAATGTTTTTTGTTTTTATATACGCAAAACTTTTTTACAAGGGTTGCGAATAGCAATGCACTTTACCCTTGTGAAAAAGAGCCGTTTCGTTTACGCTCCCCAAAAGGCGAAAGATAAATTTGTTTTAGTTCGCCTTTCTCATTTGGGATATTACTTCAGGGCTAACTTCACCCATATAACAACCCTCATCCCAACACGAAAAGTTGTCAAAAAGTATTAGTTTTTCGCCCTTGTCACTATTGATAACGCAAGCAATATCTTCATCCATAATGTCGGATATAAAGTAGGTAGGCGTATTTTTTGAATAAACTATTCGCTCGCCTGACTTTTCCAAGTATTTCATAAGGTATTGAGTTGCATTAGATAGTATTTGAGGCACACGCCTGTCAATAGGCTTAAAATCACTTCGCCCAAAGCGTTCATTAAAATACGTGTTTTGTAAAGTGACTTGCCGTGTATGACTGCTAAAACTATAATCGTTCACTTCTTTAAGTTCGCCAACCATAGCATTATCGGGTATGTAAAATAAGCCGTGAAAGTGCAAACGTTTTTTCTCGGGGGAACGCTCCCAAACACCTATATAAATCCAACCTTTTCTATAACATAATTTCTTAAAACAATTCTTTAATTTTTTCATAAAACTTTCCTCGCTATGTTTTTTATCATCATAGGTAAACGTGCAAAAATAATTCCATTGACCTAAATTTATTTTCCTTGCCAAGCGTTTCCTACGTTCTATAAGATTTCTAATTTTCTTATCCATATATGTTTTCACAAATTCTTTTGTGGCTTTTTCATCTTTAATAATTTCGTTTACTTCGTTTTTTAATATTTCAATTTTTTCTTTTCTTCTTTTATCTTTATTTTCACTAAAAACTTTATCCGCTATTTCTTTCAATTCAATTTCTTTATTCGTTTCAATCTTTTTACTCTTCTTTCGCTTTGGTCGGGTTGTGTGTGGTATAGCAATGTAATGACTGCCGTCGTTATATACTTTGGTTTCGCCGTATGCCATAATTTACACCTCCTCGTTTTGTTTTTTCTCTTTAATTAGTTCGAGAATACGGGTTAGCAAAGTAATATAAAAGTGTTTTTGTTCGCTTTCAGACAACGCTGAAATACTTGGACTGCCGATTGCTACAAGTTCAAGATTTTGTTGCTTTTTCATATTTGTTTTTACCTCCTTTTTCTAAAATTTTCCATAGAAAAAAGAGCATAAAAAAAGGCGCAATACGGCTTTAAAAAAGAATTTTTAAAACTGTATTACGCTTTCCGTTAAGTGCAACCGTCCGATACTTTACCCTCGGATGACGGGCTCGGGTCTTTTTTTTCGACCATCCTCTAAACTAGGCTTGTCACTTCGAATACAAAAATCTACTTAAACTAAATAAAATAACTCCTTTAACTATGAAATTGTATTTATTGTATCACGGAAAATTTTGGCTTTCAACGTTTTATGACAACATACCCTTACGTTGATAGACATTTTTCCTGCGATTACCTGAATTATTTTTGAGAGAAAAATTTACCCCTCTATATATAAGGAACGAGAAAGGCTAAAAGTAACCCCTTTATGACAAAATTTCTTCAAAATTTCACAAAAAATTTTATCCCTCATATAATAGCCACGAAAATGGCAAAAGTTGCCGTTTAAATGCAAATTTTTCTCAAAAAATTTTTTATGGCTTTAATATATCACAAAATTTTCAAGATTGGAAGTGACTCTACAGGAACTTTAGGGGAACTTTATAGTTCAATAAGGGAATAAAAGTGTACAAAGGTTATCTTTTTTTCATTTCCTACATTTTTATTTTATCACGCTGACTTTAAATATCGTTAGCAACTAAAGTAATATTTGGTAATGTAAAAGACAAAAAAGTAATCTAAAGTATAAAAAGGTAATATAAAGTTTACGGCTATGTAAACAACACTAACAAAAACGCTAAAAATTATGCGCTAAATTAAAGATTGCCGAACGGATAAAAGCGGAAGATTGTGCAAGCGGTTCAGCGCACAACTCCGCTTTCCGTCGGCTTTTAATTTAGCATTTTTGTTTTGTTTGTTTAGCCGTTTCTTTTTTCTTTGGTTTTAGGCGTGTGCTTGTCTCGGCGAGGCGTAGCCGAGCCGACTTGTATCAAGACAAGCACACGCCGTAGTGCCAAATTTAAGTTTAGTATATCATAAAGGCTTATTTTTACACGTAGTTCAACCGTAGATAAAACACGGCTAAACGGAGTTTTTGTACGCCAAAACGTAGTTTTTTTGTATATATTAAGTTATAAGGGGCAAAAGGGATTGAAATATTTTTAATTATATGATATACTAAAAATGCTAAACTAACTTAATAATGGATTTTTGTTTCTCTATTCTTAAGGGAGTAGTCTATCCTTTTTTGTATCAACTTTTTGAATTTGATAAAAATGCAAATTCCACTTAAGTTGGTACATAGGGAGCAATCCATTATTCCATAAAGGTTAGTTTAGCGACAATCGGAGTTTGCGTTTTTTGTGCGTTAACTTCGGTTGGCGCACTTTTTTTATTTCATTAAATTCTACGCAACGTAGAGTTTTATAGATGAATTGTTTTTTTGTCAAAAAATGGGTAAATGATAAGTAGGTTTACTTTGTGCATACGTTTTGATAAAATTTATATAGAAACTTTTGGAGGGTTTATATATGGGATTGTTTAGCAAAAAACACAGTATTGGTAAAACAATAGCCGAATTAAGAAAAGAAAAAGGCTGGACTCAAATTGAATTGGCTGAAAAATTGCAAGTTAGTGATAAAGCCGTTAGTAAATGGGAAAAAGATAGTGGTGCTCCAAGCGTGGAATTCTTTCCTGCGTTGGCTGAATTGTTCGGTGTAAGTATTGATTATATAATGACAGGTAAAAAGGTTGAGCCTGAAATTATAACGATGTCCAAGATAGAACTTTGTGCAAAAAAAGACGACCCTGCGCTTTTAATTAACTTTGGTGCTAATTCAAAGGATGAAAATGGCAAGTCTCTTATGGACTATATAAAACAATATAATAGTTTAAAAGTATTAAAAGCATTATTTGATAAATGTTCTCATCAAACACATTATATGGGACTTTTTAATCACGGAAATTTTATTGATTTAAACAAGTGTGCTGATGAAATTTTATTGTTAATGCTTATAAATTGTGAACGTAAATATATTAAAGAAGTTTGCAGGAGCAATGTTTCAATATACGCTGTTAGTGATATAGATAAAAATGGCTACTTAAAAATTATTGAATATTTAATTAAAAATTACGATAAGTTGCCTCAAGACCAAAAAGAATATTATTTTGGAACAGAAACTATATTAAAACCCAAAAAAGCGTGGTTGTTTGCATATCCATATTTTTTAGATATAGCCTATAAAATAAACAAAAAAGTTTTTAATGAATTATTAGCAATTGTGGTCGCAACAAACAATGATTATAATGCTGAAAATGAACGTTTACGTGAGCGTGCAGGAAGTTATTATAACGAGCATTTTTCTCAATGGAAAGAATATCATTGCTACATAGATATACTTCAATCTACTGTAGTTCAAGCATTTAATAACGGCGAAGAAGAACTTGCTACTCAACTCAATTCTTTTTGCAAAAATAAACTTACAACATATCAAGTGAACGTTTTGGCAATTGAAAACAATAGTAAGTTAAGCGATAAAGAAAAACAATTAGCAAAATCAATTCACGACGGCATTGTTTGCATTGATGAAATATTGTCCATTAACGATTTTAAACTTATTAAAAAAACTCTTAATGAATATCCCATACATATAATTGAAAAACTATATTCTATGTTTAACCAAAAAGAGTGGAAACAATTGTTTGAATATGCAGTCGATACTAATGATACTTCTTTAGCAACAGCAATAGCAAAAAGGAATATTGAAGAAATAGAAAAAAGCCTATTGTCATATTGGAGTGGCACAAAAGCCGATAATTTAAATATCAACAAAAAGCATTTATATATAAATGAAAATGGAAGAAGAAAGGATATACTTCCAAGTTCATATGGTATGTACAATATAAATAGGGCTAAAACTCTTAATGAAGTTATTGAAAAATTAAATGCAGTAAAACAACGTATTATTGACGATTTATCATTAAAACTTGACAAGGAAAAAACTGTTGGCGATTTAACAAAAGAATATTTTGAAAAAGAACTTTCCAAAGGTAATATTGATATGGTAATAATTAAACTTTGTGTTAGATTAGAAGCCATTTTACGTAGTGATTACCATTACGAAGGTGATTTTTCGGAAATGTTAAATAAATATTGTGCTGGCTTTAATACTTATGATGATGAAGATAATAATTACGACCCCTATACTCCTCGAAAGTTAAATAAATTAAGAATTCAAAGAAATGGAATTGTTCACTCGGAAAAGTGCAAAGAAACATTAACTCTTGAAGAATTAAAATGGTGTATAGATTACATTTGTAAAATGGGTTAAGGAGAAAAGTTATGAATAAATATCAAAAATACTTAATGGACTTAAGTCGTAGTTATATAACTTATGTTTTCAAAGGAAAAGATACTGCTTGCTTTAATGACGAAAAAATTACAATTTCGCAAGATGAAGATATAACTATTTCAAAATATGTTCTTAATATTTCCAACAAATCAATAGATAATATTTTTGCAATAGCGAACGGAAAAGAAGAAAGGTTTATTGAAAGTATTGACCCTGTATATTCTTCCCCAAAAAGTGGCGAACAAAAAAGATTCAGTATTGAACTTGATTTTGAAAAACGTATTGAGTCTATAAAAATTGTCTTTATTGATAATCTTGCTGATGATTTAATAATTCCTATAGTTTATGTAGAAGCAAATAAAGAACAGTATTACGCAAAAAAGGAAAAAGAGCGTAAAGATAGTTTATTGAAAAAAGCCGACATAAAAGTTTCAACGGGTGCTGATTTAGTAAACATTTATTTTCAGCCGTGTTCAGAAGATTATTTACGTACGGAAATTATTTTATATAAAGACGGTATGATGCTTGCTAAATACAAGGTTGATGAAGAAGTTTTCTTTAAATCAATAAACGGTTTAGCCTATGGTAAATATGAGTTTGTCTTAAAACAACTTAACACAAAAAATGAAAGCATATTAGAAACTGAAAAAATTCCTTTTCAAATAGTGCCACCTACATATGGTATGGGTCGACATACAGTTGTAAATAGAATTTAATTTTTAATAAGTTATGGATAAAAAAATTGAAAAACAATTAGTTCATTTATGGGGAAAGGTTGGCTTAATAGTCAACCTTTCTCAAATGGTGGAATATAATTTGGCAAATATTCTTGCTTTTGATGAAATACTACGGGAATTTGAAACAACGGACTCAATGTTTGTGTTTGAATATAATGAGTTTGTTGAACGTGCAAATAATTGGTATGAAAAATTGTCTAAAAGAACTTTGGGTGGTAATCTAATAAGAGCAAAAGAAATAAAGTTTTTTACCGAAGAAAGTGAAGAATTGTTATTAAAGGCTATTGAGAAACGCAACTATGTAATACATAGTTTGTTTAAGGATGACTTAAAAAATAAGTATTTAGAAACTAATCCAAAATATTATTTTAACGAGTTGGAAGAAACAATTTCTTTGTTAAATACTATAAATGAAAGTTTAGTTGAAATATTTAAACAACAAAAAGAAGAACATAAACTAATTTGGTAAAACGTATCGGGAGGGTTGCGTAAACATATAAATTTTAATCTTTTGGGTGGGCTAATTTGCATTATTCTATCCAAGTAGTTTTACGTTTCACCCGCTCCGCCAACTAAAAGTGCAACACCGGCTAAATACCCTGCTTGCACTTTTTTGTTTGCTACGCGAATAGGACAACGAACAAGGTTACCTACGCAAAAATTTGCTCCGGTAGTGGTGCAAGCACCACCGCATCCTCTGGTGTTGCGGTTTTAGTTGTGGAGCGAAGCGCTTGGTTTGAATCTTTTAGTTCGGCTTTGCCATCGTAACGAAGTGGAGATGTTTCCTCTTCTCTCCGCCAAAAGCGATTCTATTTGAACTATAAATACGTCGCTTTTTCTATTACAATAATTAAATATATCTTCGTTAAAGGAAATGCTGGGATAATATTTACCTATGAATGCACGAAAAAAAGCCCTTAAATTAGGACTTTTTTTCTTTTATTATTCAAGACAAGCGTACACCAAAGTGCCTTTTTTAATTAGTTTTGTCTTTAATTAGCATATCCTTTTGTTCTATTAAGCCATATAAAATTAATAAAAGGCATAAACAATCTTTCTTTGTATAATTTCTCTTGCTAAACCCGTGCATTAAAAAATGCCTATTAGGAATATAAAAGTTGTTATCACTAATCGTTTTAAAATCGTGAGATTCAAACAAATACTTTCTTGCCAAATATAGACTAAAATTATGCAAATAGAAAAATATACTTACCTTATTATTTCGTTTGTCTTTATTCAACTCTTTTATCAGGTCTATATCTTTTTTTTGCAATCTATTTTTTTCAGTAATTCTATATTTAGTTACGATATAATTTTCAATAAGTGTAATAATAATTAATGCGGTAGATTTATAAGATTTTATCGTAAATCCTTTTTTAATTTCGTTAATATTATATTCACTTATACCACCTTTTAATATAGAATCATATATATTCTCTATATTATTTTTTGTCAAATATTTCTTTACATATAAATCGGTATCTTTTTTATCTTTTAACTCTTTGTTGTATACAGTTATTGGCAAATAATTAAATATTACCCAACCGTGCGATAGAAAAGTTTCACAAAACTTTTCTAATTCTTGTTTATGTTCTTCGCTAATGTCGGGAAGTTCTTTGCATAAATTTGCTATTTCAGGAAGAATTTTATTTGAAAAAGTTTTCGACGATTCTTTGATTATTTTATAAATTTCAAATCCTAGCTGTGCTATATAATCATAAATGTTTTTCATAAGTGTACCTTTTTTTGCTATTAATTAAATTATAGCAAATTTTTACGATTTAAACAAGGCATTTCATTAACTTGAAATTATATAAATATTGTGCTATAATTAGATAGTAAAAGAAGAAAGGAAAAAACAATGAAAAAGTTTTATGTTATAATATTTTTGATAATTTGTTTGTTGACTTCTTTATGTGCGTGTAATTCACCAACACACAATAATGATGACAATTATACAAAAGAATTAACGTTTAGTCCGATAGGCAATGGTAATTCTTATGCCGTGAGCGTTGGAAGTGCAAATAAGTTATCCAACATTATTATTCCTAGAAAATATAATAACAAACCTGTTACAACAATTTTAGAAAACGCATTTAAAAATTGTGAAGACTTAATTTCGATTACTTTACCCAACACAATAACTTTAATAGAAGAATCTGCTTTCTATGGTTGTTCTTCTCTTGAAAGTATAAATCTTTCTTCTGCTTTAACAACTATTGAAAATTATGCTTTCTATAATTGTTTATCATTAAAATCTATAAATTTTCCAAATTCTCTAACTTCAATAGGAGTTGAAAGTTTTTGTAATTGCACAAGTATAACATCTCTTTATATACCTAAAAACATACAAGAAATAGGAAATAAGTGTTTTTATAAAACGAGTTCTTTAAACGAGTTGACATATGATGCAATTAATTGTAATGATTTCACTTATGCGTCAAAGGTGTTCCACACTCCAAATAGCAATATAAATGTTAAATTAACAATAGGAAATAATGTAAGGAGAATACCAAATAATTGTTTTACCTTTCTAGATGGTGGTGCGTCGTCTTCTTATGCTCTTGAACAAAGAAAGTTTAACATTGTTAATTTTTTAGAAGGCTGTGAAGAAATTGGAGAATCTGCGTTTAGGGGCTTTAGAACTTGTACGACATTAAATCTTCCAAATTCATTAAAGATTATTGGCAAAAAAGCATTATCTCAAATAACTAATATAACAAAAATAACAATACCTGCTAATATTACTTATATTGGAGAAGAAGCCTTCGAACGTTGTTCAAATGTAACCCAAATAAAATATTTGAATACAGTGGATTCTTGGAATAACATAAATAAAGGAGCTTACATATTTAACGGATTAAATTTAAATGTAGAATGTTCTAATGGCGTGGCTTAAAAACGCAAAAATCATATCAATAGTTGGGTGGGTAGTATATTGCTAAACGACATAATCTTGGGGTGGGATTAATTTCTCGCCCTAATTTTTATAAGCAAAAAGCAGTCCGTTTCAACACGGACTGCTTCATTTTTAATAATCACAAAATCCAACCTATAACAGCAAGAACAACTGCAACGGCAATTGCAACTATGGGTATTATATTTTCCTTGCATTTAGATTTTTTTCTTTTTTTATTTAATTCAATTAAAGAAGGGTGAGCTTTCTTGATTACAACATAAAATTCTTTCAATTCTTTTATGATTTTATAGTGTGCTTCAATGGAGTCTTCCTCCTTCTCAAAACGTTTATTTGTTCTTAAATCTGCTATTTCCTCAGTAATTTCTTCAAGACGAGGTTTTATTTTAGAATAATATGTAGGTAGTGCCTCTTTTATGACATCGATATCAAACGGGTCTAATATATCACAAATTTTGTTTCGGTAATTAATTGAAAGCATATCGCAAATATCAAATAATGCTCTCGCTAGATGACTTTTTAACTTGCGTGCTTCTTCTATAATATCTTTATCCTTATACTCGGGTAAATTTTCTATACCTACTATTCTCATTAGATGGTCTAATGCGGCACGAAATTCGTTTAAAGGTTGTAAATTTGTTTTTAATTCTGGGTCAGTTTCTTCACATAATGCATATAAAGACTTAATCGTATTATAAAGATTAAAAATTTCTACCCATTCTATGCTTTTGTTTTTTGTTGTCATTTTATGGTAATTTCCTTTTTAATGATTGTTCACGATAATTCTTATCTTCTTCAGCTGTTCTATACATTGCATTATTTATCCTAACACCACCAGTAAATGTTCTCGTTTTGTTACTCTGCTTAACCTCTTTAGTAATCTTGCTAAAAGCGGGGAAGTCTACGAATAACATTTCCTTTCTTTTTAACATTATTTCTCCTTAAAATTTATTTTACAAAAAAATTCTATACTACTATTATACTCAATCAAATTAAAAAGTCAACACTTTATGCTAAAATACTTTGATTCTACTAAATTTATATTCTAAATTTAGATTGGTTAATTTTTTATTACTACAAGGACATACATTTACAATAAATTTAAAATTCGAACATCTTCCCGAACGCTCCGCCAACGAACAGAAACCCTACACACTTGTGTAGGGTTTTTGCTTTGTTGAGTAGGATGAGAGAGGATTCGAATTAGGAGAAAATTTGCTTTAGCAAATTTCCCGTAGGGTAAACAGTAGCCACCTACTGTTTATCGGGAGGCTCGAGAGAAGCGAATCCTCTTCTCTCCGCCAACTAAATAATCCCTGCCTTTTGGTAGGGATTTTTTAGTTGGTGCGAAAGTTCACAGGATTTGAATGATGTTCTCAGTAGTGAAACGTATGAGCATTAGGAGCGAGCAAACTTGTTTGCGTGTTGCCGTTAGACAAAAAAATAGTCCATTAAATATCTATTGACTTTTATTAAGCAAATCGTGTATAATTAAAAATATATTTACAAAGGAATGTGTTGGCGAACTATGGTTAATCTTTTCAACTTTTGGTATTTCTTTTTTATATTACTTTGTTCGGGCATTATTGTTGGGCTATATTTTTTATTGCGAAATAAAAGCAAAAAAACTAAAACAATAGTTTTAGCCTCAATACTATTTTTTAATTTAGTGTTACATTTTTTAAAACTAACGTTTCCCCCTTATAGCACTAATCCAGAAAAAGCAATGAAAGATATTTGGTTTATAAACGTATGTGCAACAAGCGTATTGTTTTTTCCTTTTTTGTTTATTTCTAAAAGTAATACGGCAAAAGACTATATGGTTTTTTTAGGAATAGTAAGTGGTTTTTTGGCAATGGTGTATCCTACGGAAGCACTTGGTAAAAACGTTTTAACGTTAGATTTGTGGAGATTCTATATTTGCCATATGATTATAATAGTTGTTCCACTATTGACGGTATTGCTTGGCTTACATAAACTTGACGTAAAGCGTATTTGGAAAATGCCTTTATGCGTTATGGCAATGTTATTATTTATAATTTGCAACCAAGTTTTGCAAAGCGAACTTGGAATTATAGATTTACGAGATAACAATATGTTTGAAGTTAATTTTGATAATCCTTCATTGATTTGGGGGCCAACAGATTCTGTTGCCGTACTATTCAGTTGGTTAACACCTAATTTTATGAAAGTTATTCCGTTTGGGCAATATGCAGGGCAAGAAAAATTTTGGCCGTTCTTTTGGATGGTTCCAGGCGCAATATTTTATTTTATACTTATTCCACTTGTTTTATGTTTTATACTTGATTTTAAAAACACGAAAAATACTTTCAAAGAACTTTTTCAAAAAATTAAGTTGTTGTTTTCTAAAAAATCATTAACTAAATAATTTTTTATACAAATTATAACGATTAAGTTATATAGATGTTATAAATAAAATAATTTTTTTTGACTAACTAAAAGTGCAACAAGGCTTTTGCCCTACTTGCACTTTTTTATTTTTGTAATTGATTTCTTTTTTAATGTATGCTATAATAAATATAACTTTTTTTAAGGAGTTACCAAATGAAAGAAATACTTAAAGACCAAGCAAAAGCCGTTTTATTAGAACTTATTGATAAGGCTAAACTAAATAAAGGCGATATTGTTGTTATTGGTTGCTCTACGAGTGAAATTATAGGTTCTAAAATAGGTACACAATCTTCGCCAGAAATTGCTAGTGCCGTTTTTGAAGGGTTTTACCAAGTTTCGCAAGAAAAAGGCATTAACCTAGCATTTCAATGTTGCGAGCACCTTAACAGAGCAATCGTAATTGAAAAAGGCGTTATTCCTTTTTGTGAAGAAGTAAACGTTATTCCTAAGCCTAAAGCAGGTGGTTCTATGGCGACAGAAGCATATGCGCGCTTTAAAAACCCTATTGTTGTTGAAGAAATTAAGGCTAACGCTGGTTTAGATATTGGTTTTACGTTAATTGGTATGCACCTTAAAAAAGTTGCCGTTCCTTTAAGACTTGAAAATAATAAAATAGGCGAAGCATTGGTTATTGCTGCACGCACTCGCCCTAAATTTATTGGTGGCGAAAGGGCTACTTATAACCAAGAAAAATTATAAAAAAATTAGGCTAATTTACTTTTAATAAGCAAGTTAGCCATTTTTATTTTTTGTTTGCTAATTGAATTATTATTTTTAATGTGGTACAATATCATATAGGGAGAAAAAAATTATGAAACTAAACTATAAACGTATTATTTGCGTTGGATTTGCTTTCTTTTTAATTAGTGCGTTTTGGCAAGCCTACGATAAAACTATTCCGTTAATTCTTAAACACAGATTTAATATGGGCGAAACCCTTTCTGGTTTGGTTATGGCGTTAGATAACGTTTTGGCTGTATTTATGTTGCCACTCTTTGGTTCTATTTCAGATAAAACTAAATCTAAATTAGGCAAACGTACGGTATTTATTTTGTTAGGTACTATTTGTGCCGTTATAGCCTTTATATTCTTGCCACTTATTGGTAACGTTTGGCTATTTGTTGCAATACTTTTAATAACTTTGCTTTCTATGGCTACTTTCCGTTCCCCTGCAGTTGCTCTTATGCCAGACGTAACGTGCAAACCACTTCGTTCTAAAGCCAACGCTATTATTAACCTTGTTGGTACGGTTGGTGGGCTTTTAGTTCTTGGGCTTGGTATGGTTGTTAAAGTTGGCAAAGATACTATGTATAACCTTATGCCTTATTACCTTGCTGTTTGTGGCATTATTCTTTTAGGTTTAATTATTTTCTTGCTTACCGTAAAAGAAAAGAAATGGGCAGAACAAATGCTTGTAGATACCGAAAAGTATTTCCCAGAAGAAAATAAGGCAGAAGTAGTAGAAAATAACAAAAAACTTTCTAAACTAGAATTAAAATCTTTATTATTAATATTAGGCTCTGTTTTCCTTTGGTTTATGGGTTACAATGCAATAACTTCTAAGTACTCTCTTTATGCCGACAGTGTTTTACAACAAAGTTACGACTTAACTTTACTAATTGCGCAAGGTGCTGCTATTATTTCTTACCTACCAGTTGGCATTATAGCCACTAAAATTGGCAGAAAGAAAACTATTTTAGCAGGTGTTATTATGCTTGCAACGGCATTCTTTTTTGCAATATTTATTTCGGCAGATAGTAGCCCTATTTTAATGTACGTTTTATTTGCTTTAGCCGGCGTTGCTTGGGCAACTATTAACGTTAACAGTTTCCCTATGGTTGTTGAACTTGCTAAGGGTGGCGATATTGGTAAATACACCGGTTGGTATTATACGGCAAGTATGTCTGCACAAGTGCTAACCCCTGTTCTTTCTGGCGCTATTATGGACCTAGTTGGCAATATGCTACCACTATTCCCTTACGCATTTATTTGTGTTGCGCTAGCATTTGTTACTATGTTCTTTGTAAAACACGGCGACAGCAAGCCTGTTAAAAACAATTCCGTTTTAGAAAATTTCGACGTAGATAATTAAGTTTAACTAAAAATTAAAACCGCAGTTTGTTTAGTGCAAACTGCGGTTTGTTCTATTTTATAAAAAAACTCTACCTAATTTAGTTGCAAAAGTTTTTGCTTTGGTATATTATGATAATATAAAATAAATATTTAAGCTGGTTGAAGAACTCGGGAGAGAACGGATTTAAACCCGTCACCGAAGAAGTAACACTTTCAGGTAAATGCACCGTTTTTGGACAGCACTTTGGAAAATGCGCACTTTTTTGCGCTACCGACGGAGCAATTTTTGTAATAAAAAGAATCTTTCAGGTAAAAAGACAAAGTTTGTAGGAGAACTTCTATGGACGTTGTCTTTTTTGTTTTGGAAATTTTAGGTGTTATTGCTTTTGCCCTTTCTGGCGTGCTTGTTGCAATAAAGAAGGAAATGGATATTTTTGGCGGGTGCGTACTTGGTATGATTACCGCTACTTGCGGTGGGCTTATTAGAGATTTAATTTTAGGCATTACCCCACCAACAGTTTTCGTTAACCCTACCCACGCGCTAATAAGTATTGGTGTTTCTATTTTTGCATATTTACCTTTTATGCAAAGGTTTTTTACGCACAAGCACAAAATTTACGACACGGCGCTATTTGTTACCGATTCCGTTGGTTTAGGCGTGTTTACCGTAATTGGCGTTAATTTATGCTTTGAAACCTTAATTACACCTAATATTTTTACCGTTGCTTGTTTAGGCACTCTTACCGGCGTTGGTGGTAGTGTTGTGAGAGATATTTTATCGCAAAGCGTACCAAAAATATTTATCAAAAACTTTTATGCAAGCGCTTCGCTACTTGGGGCAATAACCTACTACTTGGTAGTTAGTGTTTGGTCTACGTTAGGTGCAACCATAATTTCCGTTTTACTTATTTTTACCTTGCGTTTACTTGCCTGCATATTCCATTGGGAACTACCTAAACCTATGCACCTTAAATAAACAAAAAAGAAGCAGATTTAATATTCTGCTTTTTATTTTTGCCAAAATTTCGTAGACATATTTTTTTATTAGTGCTAAAATATTTTAGTATTAAAGGTAATAAGAAACGAAAAATACTAAAGGGTTAAAATTTAAAAGTGGCTTAAAAGACGGGTTGCCTATTGGGTTAGGCTACCTTTCCGTTTCTTTTGCGTTTGGGGTTAGTGCAAGCATTTTGCAAGTTCCACTACTTATTACCCTATTAATTTCTATGACAAACCTTACTTCTGCAGGGCAACTTGCGGGGTTAGAAATTATTGCTAATTTAGGTACTTTTATAGAAATTATTTTAACCCAACTTATAATAAACTCTAGGTATTTTTTAATGAGCCTTTCACTTTCTCAAAAAGTAGACGAAAGTTTTACTTTTTCTAAAAGGCTTATTGCTAGCGCATTTATTACAGATGAAATTTTTGCAGTAGCACATTCTAAACCACAAAAATTAAACACTGCTTATTATTTTGGGCTTGTAATTTTACCATATTTTGGTTGGGCGTTAGGCACGTTGCTTGGCGCTATTGCAGGCAATATTTTACCTACTTTTATTGTTAACGCGCTAGGCATTGCTCTTTACGCTATGTTTATTGCTATTATAGTGCCACCTGCAACCAAAGAAATTGGCGTATTGTTTGCCGTTTTATTGGCAACTGGTGTTTCTTGCGCATTTTATTTTATTCCGTTTTTGCAAGGTGTTTCTACGGGTATTGCAATTATTATTACTGCCATTTTGGTTTCGCTTATAACTGCCCTAATTTTCCCTATTAAAGAAGAAGGGGGTAACGAAAATGGATAATAACTTAAAAATGTTTTTGCTTGTGCTAACTATGGCAGGTATTACTTACGTTATTAGGGCAATACCACTTACCTTCTTTAGAAAAAAAATAAACAATAAATATCTTCGTAGCGTTTTATACTATATTCCTTACGCAGTACTTTCTGCAATGACTTTCCCTTATATTTTTTACTCTACGGGTAATATTTACACGGCATTAGTTGGCACGGTTGTTGCACTTATTGCATCTTTAACCAAGCGCTCTTTAATAGTGGTTGCCGTGTTAAGTTGTTTAGCCGTTTTAATTATGGGGTTTATTATTTAATAACAAAGTTTATTATTTTACAACTAAAAAAGGAAGCAAAAATTTTGCTTCCTTTTTAATTTGTTTTGCTTTTTTGTTTTACATTGTTTTTTTATAATTATCTATATTTTGGTCTACTCTATAAGCAGGGTGGTCTGGAGTTATGCCAACCATTTCTTGCATAACGTGGTATGCCTTTTTATGTAGTTGTTCTTCGGCTTCTTTTGGGCTTAAGGTTTTATCTACAAACATAACTTCACCTATGTGCAAATCTGCCCTAGGGGTTTTGCCCCAAAGTTTTGCTATGCCCTTTCTTGGCCTAAACGATATCGCCATTGGAATTATTGGTTTATCGTATTTTACTGCATACTTAAATACTGCTTTTTTTAATGGCCTTATATCTGGGTAGAAAAACCACATAGAGCCTTCTGGGAAGAAGTGCACCCATTCTTTATTTTCAAAGGCTTCTTCTAAGGCATACTTAAACTTAATCATAGAACGCATATTTTCGGTAGGTACTGGTATGCCACCTGCCCACCTTATCATTGGCCCATTTGGGCCGTCTAAGTTGGTTTTCCATGCAGGAAAACGTATTAGGTGTGGGCGAATTGCTTTTAATACACAAACGGTATCCCACATAAATACGTGGTTACATATAGTTATTGCCCCGTTTTTTAATTCTTTTTTATATTTCTTTAAGTTTTTTTTGCCATAAATTTTTAACCCGTGCGTTATGTGTAATAACGGAAAGACTATTACGTTAAGCAATACCCATAAAAAGCCACGCGCAATTTTATACCAAAACCCTTTTTTGTAATAAGGGTATTTTTCGTCGAACACCGTGGCACGAACTTTTTTAACCTTTATCATATGTTCGTCGCTACGCTCTGGATACTTATAATCTAAATTGTGTTTATAGTACATATGTTTTTTCCTTTATTTTATACTTTAAGTATAACATAGGTACAAACAAAAATCAATTGCCTTTTTGTATTTTAATTTGTTAAGTTTTTACTTATTAAAAACCTTTTTTTACACATAATAAGTGTAAATGAAAACACAATTAAAAAAATGTTTGTTAATTTTCATTATTTTTTTGGCTTTTACCATTAGTTTTTGTAGTGTTTACAGCACTTTTTACACTAATAGCGTAAAGGCTTTTAGTATGCCATTTTATAACCTTCAACCTTGTAAACTTACTTTAAGGGCAAAGTTTTTTACTTCTTACACTACATCTATAGAAGAAAGAAAATGCAACATTAAACTTGCTACGAAAAGCATTAACGGAACTATTTTAGACGTTGGCGAAGAATTTTCTTTTAACAAAGTTGTTGGTGCAAGAACTGAAAAAAGAGGCTATAAAACGGCAAAAATTATTGTTGGTGGAAAGTTTACAGACGGGGTTGGAGGAGGTGTCTGCCAAGTTTCCACCACCCTATATAACGCCGTTTTGCTTTCTGGGTTAAAAGTAACGGAATATCACCCACATACCTTGCCCGTTAGTTACGTTGCACCATCTTTTGACGCAATGGTTAATTCTTACACGGCAGACTTAAAATTTGTTAACACTACACAAAACCCTATAATTATTATGGCTACGGCAGATGGCTCTAACCTAACCTTTTTTATTTATGGCGAGCCTATGCAAAGCAAATTCATTAGAGAAAGCGTTGTTGTAGAACGTACGCCTAAACCCTTACCAGAAATTATAGTTGATGAAAAACAAGAATATAAAGAACTTTTTAAGGGGGAAGAAAAAATTATTCAGTACGGTAAAGAAGGCATTAAGAGCCAAGGCAAACTAATTGAAATAGTAAACGGCAAAAAAGTTAGCGTTAAAACTATTAGAAAAGATACCTATTTGGGTATGCAAGATATTATTGTTATAGGCACAAAAGAAAAAGTAGAAGAAGAAAACTTTATTATAGAAAGCGCGTAAAAAAATTTATTTTATTAAATAATAGGAAAGTTTAAAAAATACTTTGACAAAGTTAATTTTTTGTGTTAGTATATTTTAGCATTAAACAAAAATTTTGTTTTTTTATAACTTAATATAACTTGTTAATAAAACTTGACTATGTGGAGAAATACCCAAGAGGCCAAAGGGGCTCCCCTGCTAAGGGAGTAGTATGGGATAACCGTAGCGAGGGTTCAAATCCCTCTTTCTCCGCCACGGAAAACCTAAACCAAATTTTTGGTTTAGGTTTTTTGTTTGTGTACATAGAGGGATTTGAATTAGGAGCAAGCAACTTTAGTTGCGTGTTCGCCTTTTGGCGAAAAAACAGTTTGGGGAACTGTTTTGCGGGAGGCTCGAGAGAAGCAAATCCCTCTTTCTCCGCCACGATAAAGGGCACCGATTTTGGTGTCCTTTTTTCGTGGCGTAAAAAGAGTTTTGGTTTGGTTCTTTGGGGGCTGACGTCATATGACGGGCAAGCAGAGATGGGCAAGTCCATCGTAGCGAAAGCGAAGATGCGCTCTTCTCTTTCTCCGCCAAAAGCGACTCTATTTGAACCCAAATAGAGTCGCTTTTTGTATTAAAATACTTAAATATATCTTTGTTAAAGGAAACGCTGGAATAATTTTTACTTTTGAAACACCTGAATAAAAGTAAAACGGCAGATTTTAAATCTGCCGCATTGCTTCATATTAAAGAGAATTGTTGGAAATTAAATTTAATTTCCTTTATATCCCCAAACAACAGGGCATCTAATGTTCCATTCACTATTCCACCCCTTTGGCTGGCTTTCCACTTCGCAATAAATAGTTAATAAGTCACAATATTCGAACGCTCGCCATCCTATATTTGTTATTTTATTAGATATTATTATTCTTGTTAATGAGCTACAACTTCCAAATGCACATCTGCCTATACTTGTTACACTATCGCCTATTTTTATATTTCTTAAATTAGAACAATGAAGGAACGCAGAATCTCCAATACTTGTCACGCTGTTTGGTATTACTATACTTGTTAATGAAGTGCAATATTCAAACGCATAAGAACCTATACTTGTCACGCTGTTTGGCACCGTTAAATTTGTTAAGCCTAAACAAAAATAAAAAACATCGTTTGCAATAGTGCAAACATTCCCACCCAATTTTACAGTGTTAAGAGTATAATGTAAAGCAAAGGCATATTGATTAATCTCAGTGATTTCTTTTGGAATTAACAAATTCGTCTTATCGCCGACATAATTTATTAAAACTTTATTTTTGCCTTCACTTAGAACAACATATCCTTCTTTATCGGTAGACAAATTTGTCTTTATAAACATGTCGCCACTATTATAAATAGTGCGTGCGTAATAGCCAACCCCTCCGTTTGAATGGTTTTCTCCCTTTTTAATATTAATGTGCGGTGATTTATTTATAACTTCCACTAATCTATAACAATCGGTAAAGGCATTTATCCCCCAAGTGTTGCTTGCGTCAGTTCCTATAGATGTAACATTTTTACCTATTGTAACGCTTGTTAGGTTGTAACAGCCACGAAAAGCATGCCTACAAATAGTTGTTACTCCATCGCCAACAATTACATTGTTTAATCCATAACAGTGCCAGAACGCACCATCACCAATCTCTATTATAGAATCTGGTATAATTAGGCTTTTTATTTCTATATTGTTCCAAAATGCATTAGCATTAATTTTTGTAATTTCATTAGGAAATACTGGCTCAGAATCTGTTCCTGTATAGTTAACTAAGATTGTTTCGTTATTTTCTCTATAAATCAAGTAGTCTTCTTTTATAGTAGAGAATTTATTTATGTACTCATCTCCGCTATTAAAAACAGCCAATGCATTTACTGCTATACCACCATTGTCCCTTGAGCCCTTTGTTAAAGTAATATAAGGTGAATTATTTACAATCTCTACTAATTTTACACAATAATCAAACGCATCATCAATATAAAGTCCATCAAACCTTTTAGTTCCTGAAATTTTCTTTACATTTTTACCAAGCGTTATATGTGTTAAATTATGGCAAGCATAAAAAGCAGTTTTACCAATAGTAGTGACGCTATCAGGAATTTTTACGCTTGTTATGTTGTTGTTACGACAAAAAGCCCCTTGATTAATTTCGGTTATTCCATTCGGAATAGTTAATTTTGTTTCAGAACCAATATAATTGACAAGAATTTGTTTATCCCCATTAATATAGACTATGTAACCATCAATATTTGTAAACATATTAATATATTCATCGTAATTATTGAAAACAGCTAGAGCGCTACTTTTACTTATGGTAATATTAGGTGATTTATTAACAATCTCTACTAAACTATAACAATATTCGAATGCATCACTTCCAATGCTTGTTACGCTATTTGGTATTTCTACACTTGTTAATGAGTAACAATATTCGAATGCATTATTACCAATACTCGTTACACTATCGCCTATTGTTATATTTTTTAAATTGTAACAACAACTGAACGCAGAATCTCCAATACTTGTCACGCTATTTGGTATTTCTACACTTGTCAATGAATCGCAACAATAGAATGCGTCTTCACCTATGCTTATTACATTTTCACCATTAATTTCAGATGGTATTACTAACGTTGAAAATGTTCTTCCATAGCCTGTTACTCCCTTGATTTCACCATTTGAAAAAACAAAGAAATCCGTTGTTTCCTCATATGTTTGTTCGCCTTCTTCAACTGACGAGTCATTATTCTGTTTTGCGCAAGAAACAAAACAAACACACGCAATTAGCACCATAGCTAAAACAAATAATAGTTTCTTTTTCATAAATTTTTCTCCTACAAATTTTTCTCACAAACAAAAAAGTGCGCCAACCGAGGTTAACGCACTAAAAACGCAAACTCCGATTGTCGCCAAACAAAATCGGTGTAAAGCAAGAAAGATCCTGTTTATTACTGCCGTGGAATTTGCATTTTTATCAAATTCAATTAGTAATAAACACGAAAAATTTGCCTTTTAAAATTAAAAGACTTCCTTGCATTAAAATTATTTGATTTTGTTTGGCACAATCATTATAACATATTTATATCCTTTTTGCAATAAAAATAAAAGTTATATTAAAAAAGTTCAAACGCAATCACCACTTGCCCGCCACGATAAAAGGACACCAGAACGGTGTCCTTTTTCAGTTTTACATGTTTAATAATCTTCTAAATCACTATCAAACTTGTTTTTGTGAATAGTGCCTACGGGATGTTTTGGTGGAGCATAGATGGAAAAAAGTTTTAACGGACAAGATTGTTCGTTTATAATGTTGTGATATGTACCAGCGGGTATAATCACCGCACACTCCACGTTGGCACAACCTTTAAAAATCACACTGTTTTTTGTTTTGCCTGTGTAAACTGATGCAATGCCGTATTCAATAACTAAAATTTGGTCGAGGTCATCATGAAGTTCTAGTCCGATTTCTCCACCAGCGGGAATAGACATAGCCGTAATTTGCGAATATGTACCTGTCCAAATTTCTTTTCTAAAATAATCGTTAAAACACATCAATTTTTTTACGTTAATAATGGGCGAAAAATTCTTTTCGCATTTACTACACCAATCGTTTTCAATCATTTATATTCCTCCTAAATAGTAAAATCTAATACTATATTGTATGTTAATAAAAACGTTTTAGTGAAAAAACAACGAGTATGTCAAAACTCTATCAAGAGTTCAATGAGTGAAGCACACACTCCGCCAACAAACGGCACCCAATTACGGGTGCCTTTTTTGTGCTTTTTCAAAACACAACGATAACCTCCTAATCAAACATTTGATATACTTGGATTTTAATTACTTTTGCTATTTTAAAAAGCGCAACTATTTCAATATTATCGTCTTTAGCCATAATCTTTTTTAACGTGATAGGACTAATTTTGCACATTTTACAAAACGTTGTTTTACTTATTTTATTTGAAATCAAAAACTTTTCAATAATTTCAACATTAATTGTATTTTTCATATTCGCCATCCTTTACCATTTGGTATATATATTATATATTTACCACTTGGTAAAAGTCAAGCATTTTATTACCGTTTGGTATATACTAATTTTTATAAGGAGTTAGTATGAATAAATTTGCAGAAAGATTAAAAGAATTAAGGCAAGAAAAAAATCTTACTCAATATGAATTATCTAAAATACTTAATATAAGTACTGCTTGCATTAACCGATGGGAAAAAAATTTAAGAGTACCAAACATTGATAGCATAATTATTCTTTGCCAATTTTTTGGTTGTTCATCAGATTATTTAATAGGATTAGAAGATTAACACTACGTATAAGTAAATAAAAACAAAGATTAACAAAATTTTTAATATTGTGGCGTATATTGCACTATTAGGCTTACACTTTATAAAAAATATAAAACAAATATGCCGTTTTTGTGGAAAATTAAAAAAAATTATAGGCTTAACACCTATTAATTTTTATTTACCCATTGACACTTAAGGCTAAAGATTATAAAATAAAAGAAAAAGGATGTAAAGAATATGAAAACATTAAAAAAATTATTTCCACTATCATTTAACAGAAACAAAACTTTCGTAAACTTTATTATTTCACTTTTAATTTACCTTGTTATTGGTGCGGTTGCCACCCTTTTAATTGGATTTGCTGGCACTATAACTGGTTGGATACCTATTGCTGGTGATATAATACTTTGGGCGCTACGTATTATTGGTGCTATAGTAGACTTATACGTTGTTATTGGAATTATAATTCAAATTTTAGCCTTCCTTAAAATTATTAAATAATTCTATAATTAAAAAAAACGAAATAAAACTCGCACAAAATTAGTTGTGCGAGTTTTTTTGTGCCATAAAACTTTTCTTATGCCACCAACTACCCTACCCACCACGTTTAAGGTTTATGGTTGTTTTTTAATATTTTATAAAAGCATTTTTAACAACTAACGATAGCACGCTTAAAAGGTTAAAAAATTATTATTAAACATTTTTTGTTATGATTTCATATAATACTAAACAGTAAATTTTTTATTATAAGGAGATTTTATGAACCCGTTTAATGAAAAACCTTTATCTATTTTAAGTAGTTTTCAAAACTGGAAACAACTCTACCCTAAAGCGTACAATAAGTACGAGGTAGACCCTTACACTAAAACTAGAATTATACTCATGAACGGCACGGAATTTGAAGCCAACTGGTTTTCGCACCAATTTGCAAGGCATACTACTAATAACGACTTAAGGCGAGAATTAAGCGTAACTCGTTCTATAGAAAAACAACAACAACTTAAAATTTCACTTCTTAAACCTGCAAACGAAAGCGCGCTTGAGCATACTATTTCTTACGAACAATTAGCCGTTGACCTAACCGCTGAATTAGCCAAAAGAGAGTGCGATTGCTACGTTAAAAAAGCATTAGATTTTGCTCTTTTAGAAGATTTTGACCATCTTTACCGATACGCTAATCTTCTAAACATGGAACAAGGCATACTTGCAGAAAACTTGGTTGGAAGATATACTGAAATTATGCCTGGAAGACCTACTATTTCTCACCACAGATTTAGTAAAGACAACGTAAAGCGCAACATAAATTCAAAAACTGCAAGCAAGCAAACAATTTTATCTACGATGATTATAACTGCGGCAGAACAGCAAACAATGAACTACTATATGAACATTACTAACCTTGCTAACAACGAATTATCTAGGAAGTTATACCAAGAAATTGCGCTCGTTGAAGAAGAACACGTAACTCAATACGAATCTTTAATGGATTCTAGCGCAAGTTGGCTTGAAATGCTACTTTGGCACGAATATTGCGAGTGCTATTTATATTGGTCTTGCTACGTTACTGAAACAGACCCTTACGTTAAAGCGCTTTGGGAAGAAAACCTTGATATTGAAATTGGGCATTTACATAAGGCTGCAGAACTTCTTAAAAAATACGAAAATAAAGAGTGGCAAGAAGTTATTCCAGACGGAACTTTCCCAGAGCCTATTTGCTTACACGAAAATATAGATTACGTAAGAAATATTTTAGAAACTACCGTTCAATTTACAGGGCTATTAGAAGATTACGTAAACGTAAACGAACTTTCTTTAGACGCCAACTTCTTCCAATACCAAAAAATTATAAATCCTACTACGGAAATTGTTCCTTCTCACATCGTTATAGACGCTCACATTAGAAACCAAGGCAAAGATTACCGTTTTGAAGTTGCCCCTAACCCAATAAAAGAACTACGTTGTAGAACGGTTGACAACACTTCGGTAGGCAGAAAAAAAGACGAGGCAACTAGCACGGACTTTTTCTGTAATTTGTGTAAAGATTAATAAAAACTTAACAAAAAAGGCTCTTTTTTTATAAAGAGCCTTTTACTATTTTGTGTAAAAGTTATTAAAAACACTTTAATTTTTTTTGGTTTTGTAGTAAAATATATATATTCTATTGATTTAGGGGTTTTTATGCAAAAAGTTAAAAAACAATACGGCGTTTGGACTGGCATTGCTATGGTTATTGGCATAGTAATAGGCTCTGGCGTATTTATTAAAGCTGGTGGAGTATTAAATAGCGCCGGTGGCGACCTTAAAATTTCGCTACTTGCTTGGTTTATTGGTGGGTTAATTATGATAACTTCAAGTTTTTGCTTTGCAGTATTTGCAACCAAAGTTACCAAGTTTAACGGAGTTGTAGACTACGTTGAAGCAGCCACCAACAAAAAAGTTGCCTACTTTATTGCTTGGACTTTAACTACGCTTTACTACCCTATTATTACTTCTATAGTTGCTATTTTTGCAGGGCATTACTTTTTTAGGATGTTTGGGCTAACTTACTGGTACGGCGACTGGCAAGTTTTGTTATTTGCTTTTTGTTTTATTACTCTTTCGGTAATATTGAATTATTATTCACCTAAAATTTCGGCTAAATTTCAAGTTTCGGCTACGGCTATTAAACTTATTCCTATAGCGCTTATCGTAATTGTGGGTTTACTTGCAAGCATTATTATTTCGCCCGATTTAGGCATTGTAAACGCATTTATTAATAATGCAGAAGTTGGAACTGCTAACTTTGGTGCGGCTATTACTACCACGGCTTTTGCTTACGAAGGCTGGGTGTGCGCTACTTCTATTAACGCAGAACTTAAAGATTCTAAAAAGAATTTGCCTAAAGCACTTGTTTTTGGTACTCTTGCAATATTAATTTTTTATATTTTATATTATGCTTCACTTTCGGCAATACTCGGTAACGAAGGGGTTATTAATGCAGGTGCTAATGCGCCTATAGTTGTTTTTGAAAAGATTTTTGGGAACTTTGGTGGAATTTTATTTACCTTATTTATTACCATTTCTTGTATGGGTACGGTTAACGGCTTAATTATTAGTTCTTGCCGTGGTATGTATACCCTTTCTTGCCGTGGACAAGGTATTTGCCCAGAAAAATTTTCTAAAATAAGCAAAAACGGCTCTACTTCTTTTTGGTCTTGTGTTTATGGTTATGCTTGCTCAATAATTATTTTAGCATTTTGGGCGCTTATTTTTAACAACGATTGGTTCTTGGCTAAGTTTGGCGCGTTAGATGAACTTGTTTGCGCTATAATTTACGCAGTTTACATTACTATGTACGTTTGCATTATTAGAAAATTTAAAGACGAAAGTATTTTCAAACGTTTCGTTATGCCTATATTGGCAATAATTGGCTCAATATTTTTCACCCTTTGCGGTACTGGGTTATTCACCTTTATTACCACCGGTTCTACAACGGGGTTAGAAAACTTTGGCTACTTTTTAATAGTTTTTCTTATTTTCGTTGGGCCTTCAATATTCTTTTACAGAAAAGACGCTAAGCCGTTAGTAGAAGACTCAAATGCAAGTGAAGAAAGTAAAATAAATTAATATTGACACGCTTTTTTTACTATGTTATAATTAGTAAAATTTTAATAAAAAATACATAAGAAAAATTTTTAGGAGCACTTTATATAATGTATTATGCTTTAGGTTTGTTTGTTGTTGCCTACGTTTTAATGCTTATTTTTAGTAAGTTTAGGCCGTATATAGCACTTGCAACGGGGTTAATTTTCGTTGTTTCGGGGCTACTTCCTTTAGAAAACGTTTTAGGTACGATAGACTTTAACGTTATTTTAATGATTGCGGGAACTATGGGTATTGTTTCATTATTTATAGAAAGCAAAATGCCAGAACTTCTTGCCGACGTTATTATGGAAAAAGTTCCTAACGTACAATGGGCTGCTATTGCAATGTCTTTATTTGCAGGGGTTATTTCTGCTTTTATAGACAACGTTGCAACCGTTTTAATGATTGCGCCAGTTGCCCTTGAAATTTGCAAAAAGTTAAAAACCAACCCTGTTCCGTTTATTATAGCAATTGCAGTATCTTCTAACTTACAAGGCGCTGCAACGTTAGTTGGCGATACAACTGCTATTATGTTAGGCTCTGCACTTGATATGAGTTTTGTAGATTTCTTCTGGTACAAAGGTAAGCCTGGTATGTTCTTTGCCGTAGAACTTGGCGCTATACTTTCGGCAATAATTCTTGCGTTCTTATTTAGAAAAGAAAAATCGCCAATTCCAAAAATTGCAGAACGCACTAAGGTTACAGATTACGTTCCTACTATATTATTGCTTGGCACTATCGTATTGCTTATTGGTGCATCTTTTATTCCAGAAAAACCAAGCGTTACTAACGGGCTTATTTGTTGCGCTCTATTGGTTATAGGTTTAATTTATAATTTAATACGCAAAAAGAATTTTTCTGCAGTTGTTTCACCAATAAAAGAAATTGACTTTCAAACTATTGGGCTTTTACTAGGGCTTTTCGTTATGATTGGTGGCATTTCAGAACAAGGCGTTATAGATGCTATTGCAAACCTACTTTCTAAAATGGGCAACGGAAACGTTTTCGTTTTATATACCGTTATAGTATGGGGTTCTGTGCTAATTTCTGCGTTTATAGATAATATTCCTTACGTTGCCACTATGATACCTGTTATCGCAGGGCTTGCTTCTGCACTAAACATTGACCCAACCGTACTATATTTTGGTCTTCTTTCTGGCGCAACCCTTGGTGGAAACTGCACTCCTATTGGCGCTTCTGCTAATATTACAGGTATTGGTATTCTTCGTAAAGAAGGTTATGAAGTTAAAAATAGCGACTTCTTTAAAATAGGTATTCCGTTTACCTTAGCAGCCACTATTCCTGCTTATATTTACCTATGGTTAATGTATGGTATTATATAATTAGTTTAATTAAAAAAATGAAAGCACCCTATTGGGTGCTTTTTTGTTATACATTGGTTATTCTATTCCATCAGTTAAATCATCGAAAGTAGTATTTAACACTTTTATTATTTTTAAAATGTTATATAAAGATGGCTCTACCTTATTACACTCCCACTCACTAACTCTTTGTTGGGTTGTGTTCATTTTTAAAGCAAAATCTTTTTGACTAATTCTATTTAGTTTTCTTAAATTTTTTAAATTTTCACCAAAACTACACATAAAAATATTTTACACTAAAACGCGTGTTTTTATTTGACATACACTATTTTTAGTGTTATTATTGTTTTATTAAAAAAAGGAGAGAAAAAAATGAAAAAAAAATTATTTATTGCTATCACCTGTTTAATGATGTGTCTTTTTACTTCAATTTTTGCAACAGGGTGCAACGGCGAAACAAAAGAAGATATTGTTTATAAAATAGTTTGCGAAATTGCAGACGATTACGACTACTCTTTATCAAACGTAACAATTTCTTCAGGTTCAATTCAAAGAGATGAAAGCGCAAATTCATATGATGCTTGGTTGGTGGCTAAAGTTTATTATTATGGTGGTAATTTAACTCTTTACTTTAATGCAGAATATTTTTGCAGTAATGGGGAAATTACTTACACCCTTATGAACGACAGATTTGGCATTACTGGCCCTGGTCCATTATTTTTAAAGACAGACTCGTTTGATATTAGCGCCGTAAACGATAGGCTAGATTAACAAAAAAGGAGAAATACTAATGAACAACGAAAAAGAAAAAAACCTAACCAGATTTTTATTAACTTTTTTTCTAGGCTGGATTGGAAGTATAATAATTAATCATAGTAATTTTAAACCTAAAGGGTTTAAATCAAGAACACTTGCTTACTTTTTTTTAACAAGTTTAACGTTTGGTATATATGGATTAGTAGCTGCAATTGCAAACTTATCTTTTGACCCAAATAAAAATAGTATTATTGGTTACTATAGAGATGAAGACTATGTTTATGATGAAAATGGTGACGATTATCAAATAGACTCTTCATTAAAAAGCAAAAAAGAACTTACGTTAAACGTTTTATGCAAAAACTTAGTTGCATGCGTTTCTGCAATTTTTGCATTTTTTATGTTGTTTTTTAATATAATTAAATCAAATTGGGCACAAAACGGCTTTTCTTTTATTATTTTTAAGAATTATTTTATTAAAGAAGTTTCTTATATGTGGGCTATATATTTAATAGGTGTTCTATGTATTATATTTTTACTAATTTCTTTAGCCCAAATAGGTTTTTCAATTTTTAATATTATAAAAAAATCTTCTTTTGGATTAAGAATTTCTCTTGTGTCTGTTGTTACAAGCCTACTATATATGATAATAGGAATAATATTTGTTAGCATATGCAAAGCAACTTATGGTGGCGATTACTTTTTTGCTACAAGTGCCTTTATTCCATTTATTATTCAAGTGGTACTATTAGTAGGTTACATAGTTGTTGGCAAGTTTGTTCCTAATAAAGTTTTAGCACAAAACAATGCTAATAATTTTCAACAAGCAACAAACCAAAACTCACAAAAACCAAAACCAGTTACTAAAAGTAATTTAGAAATGTTAGAAAAATTAGCATCGTTAAAAGCAAGTGGTGCTATTACAGAAGAAGAATTTAACGAAAAGAAAAAAGAATTACTAGGTTTGTAAATCTATTTAAGTATTAAAAACCCCCTTAGGCTGTTGCCTAAGGGGGTTTTGTTTTTATAGATATTTTTTAATAAAATCTAAACCTTTTTTAATGTCTGCAATAGGGTCTAAACCCGTTTCTCTTTCTATGGTTAAGAAACCGTTAAAGCCTATTTCGTTAAGTGCGTTAATATAACCTGCCCAGTTAACGTCGCCTTCGCCAAGTGGAGTTTCAATAAAGAAATCTGCAACGTTTAACGCTTCTATGCCACCTTCTGCAAAGTGGTCGTAAATAATTTTAGGGTCGGTTTTGTTAAGCATTTTGCCGTCTTTTAAGTGGGTGTGAACAATAAATTTACCAAGTAGTTTAACTGCTTCAACAGGGTCTTGTCCAGTTACCATAACAAAGTTTGCAGGGTCTAAGTTAACGCCAACACCACCACCAACTTTTTCTACGTCTGTAACGAATTGATATAAGGTAGGTGCTGTTTCTGGGCCTGTTTCTATTGCAAGCATAACCCCTTTTTCTTTAGCGTATGCACCACATTTAGATAGTGCAGATAGCATTACTTTATACGTTGGGTTATTAACGTCGCTAGGAATTACGCCAATGTGCGTTGTAACAACGTTAGTGCCAAATTCAACTGCTAAATCTATAATCTTTTTAGTTTTTTCTATTCTTTCGGCATTGTCTTTTTCAATTTCAAAGCCGTGGCCACCCATATCGCCACAAAGAGCGCTAACAACTAAATTATTTTCTTTTAATAATTTTTTGTAGTTTGCTTTTTGTTCTTCGGTTAGAACTTCTGGGCTAAAAGTACCACTAGTTGCATAAATTTGTATGCCTTCTAAACCAAGAAGCCCTGCTAATTTAATGCTTTCTTCTAAATCTTTTTTAAAACAATCTGTAATAACACCAAGTTTCATAAATATAATTCCTTAAATATTTTTTTGGGTTTCCCCTAATTTTTTTAAAATTATAACATAACGGCTATTTTTTTTCAACACATTTTATAAATATTTATTAAAATTGCAAATAATATGTCTTAAAATACAAAAAGTCCTAATACTTTATGACTAGGACTTTTACTATTAAAGATTTTTTAATTATTTATTAAAATATCTTTTTAACAAACCTTCAAATGCTTTGCCGTGGCGGGCTTCATCGCGTGCCATTTCGTGAACGGTGTCGTGAATAGCGTCTAAGTTAAGTTCTTTTGCACGTTTTGCAAGTTCAAACTTACCTAACGTTGCGCCGTTTTCTGCTTCTACGCGTAGTTCTAAGTTTTTCTTGGTAGAATCTGTAACAACTTCGCCTAAAAGTTCGGCAAATTTAGCAGCGTGTTCTGCTTCTTCTAAAGCAGCCTTTTCCCAATATAAGCCAATTTCTGGGTAGCCTTCTCTATGAGCAACTCTTGCCATTGCTAAGTACATACCAACTTCTGTACATTCGCCAACGAAGTTCATTCTTAAACCTTCTATAATTTCAGGGTCTACACCTTTAGCAATACCAACAACGTGTTCTGCAGCCCAGTTTAAGCCTTCTTGTTGTTCTTTAAATTTACTTGCAGGCGCTTTGCATTGTGCGCATGCTTCTGGAGCTGACGCTCCTTCGTGAACGTAACCACATATTGTACATACAAATTTTTTCATAATATTCTTTCTCCTTTTTTTTACAAAACTTTTTTAATTTTTATTTTATTTACAGTCTTTGCAAAGACCATAGAATACACATTTTTGTTCTAAAACGTTAAAACCCATTTCGGTAAATTCTTTTGGGGTTTCTACCTTACTCTCTAAGTCGTAAATACTGCCACAATGCTTACATATAAAGTGAGTGTGGCCGTTTACAGTGCCGTCGTAATGGATTTTTTTATCTTCCGTTTCAAGCGTTATAATTTTGCCTTCTTCGGCTAAAAGTTTAAGGTTTCTATACACCGTGCCTAAACTAATGTTAGGTTCTATTTCCCTAGCAGATAAATAAATTGCGTCTGCAGTAGGGTGGTCGTACCTATTTTTTACAATGTTTTCTATTAACTCTCTTTGATGAGAATACCTTGTAGCAACAGCCATTTTTAGCCTACCCCCCTTTACAATTTATTAAAGTTTTAATTAACTTATTACCATTAACTTTTGCAGTTGCAATTTATTATTAGTAATGATTACTATTATCATTATAACATATTTTTATTATTTGTCAACAATTTTTTAAAAGTTTTTTAAAATTTTTTTAAAATTAAAAAATGCGGTGTTTTACCGCATTTTTGTTGTTATATTATATTAAATTATTTAATATTTTAGTTATGTTTAAGGTTAAATCTTCTTTCGTGCCGTTGTTTTCTAAAACCAAATAATTGTTTAGTGGCAAACTTTCGTAATTTACTTGAGTGTTTATTCTACTTTCTATTTCTTCTTTAGTTAAATTAGAACGTGCCATAATACTATTAATTCTTTCTTCTAAATCTCTTTTAATTATAATAACGTTTTTATAATATTTATTAAAGCCACTTTCAAAAAGCAAAGGAACTTCTATAAAAACCAAATTATCTTTTATATTTTTTAGCCCTAATATTTGTTGGTTAATTCTTTCTAAAATTATTGGGTGAACTAAATTATTTAATTTTTCTAAACTTTGTTTATTAGAAAAAACTTCTTTAGAAATTGCCTTTTTATCTGCTACTAGTGGGCTTCCGTGAACGGCAAAAGGGAACAACTCTTTTAACGCTAATAAAAAAGATTGCTCTAAATATAAATCGTATGTAATTTTATCGCAAGAAATGGTGTGGTAGCCACGTTCGTTTAGTATATTTAATACTTCCGTTTTTCCACTACCTATTCCACCAGTTATTGCAATTTGTTTTACTTTCATTTTTTATTTTGCCTCTAACCAGTTTTTGCCACTGCCTACTTCTACCGTTAGTTTAACAGAAAGGTCTACAACCCCTTGCATTTCGCTAACTAAAATTTCTTCTATCCTTTCCCTTTCGTCTTCAAAGGCATCAATAATTAGTTCGTCGTGGATAGATAGAATTAGTTGAGATTTTAAGTTTTCTTTTTTTAGCCTATTATAAACGTTTATCATAGCCACTTTAATAATATCTGCACTACTGCCTTGAAGTGGCATGTTCATTGCAATTCTATCTCCCATTTGCCTAACGTTATGAAGTGGAGAATTAAATTCGTTAATAACGCGTTTTCTGCCAAATAAGGTAACGGCATAGCCGTTAGTTCTGGCGTCAAAAACGTTATTATCCATATATTTTTTAACTTCTGGGTATTCTTTAAAGTAAGAATTAATATAATCTCTTGCTTCAGATACGGAAATCTTTAGGCTTTTAGAAAGCCCGTATTCGCTCATGCCGTAAATTATGCCAAAGTTTACTGCTTTTGCGTGCCTACGCATTTTTGAAGTAACTTCTTCTAACTTTACCTTAAACACCTTAGAAGCCGTTAAAGAGTGAATATCTTTACCATTGTTAAAAGCATCTATTAAAGGCTTGCAATTAGAAAATATTGCCAATAACCTTAATTCTATTTGGGAATAATCTGCACCAATAATTAACCTATCTTCATTTCTTGGAACGAAAAATTTGCGTAGTTTACTACCTTGTTCATCTCTAATAGGAATATTTTGTAGGTTAGGTTCTTTGCTTGAAAGCCTACCCGTTGCCGTTGTGGTTTGGTTAAACGAAGTGTGTATTAGCCCCGTTTTTTTATCTATTAACGGCTTAAACCCTTCTATATAAGTAGAGTAAATTTTTTGCAAGTGCCTATATTCTAAAATTAACGGAATTATTGGGTGGGCTTCATATAAACTTTCTAAAACTTCATACGAAGTAGAATACCCCGTTTTAGTTTTTTTGCCCTTACCTACTTTAAGTTTTTCAAACAATACTTCGCCAAGTTGTTTTGGTGAATTTACGTTTAAGGTTTCTATGCCTGCAAACTCTTTAATTTGCTTGTCTAATAGGGCAAGTTTGCTTTCGTATTCTTTGCCAAGTTCACTTAGGCTTTTTTCATCTACCTTAAAGCCTGCTTTTTCCATTTCAAACAACACGTCGCTTAAAGGTAGTTCTATTTCTTTATAAATAGATTTTTCTTTTTCATCTGCCTTGTTATATAGCCTATTAAACAATACACGTTGCGCAAAGGCTTTTGGTCTTTCTGCTAATTCGTTTCTATATAGCACTTTTTCTAAATCTTCGTCTTCGCCAGCAAAATCTACTAAATATTTTAGTAAAGATAAATCTTGGTAGTTTGCTTTTAGTTCGATATCAAAATTGTTTAATAAATAATGTTTAATGCTTTTTGCGTTATATAAAACTAAATTATATTCTTTTGCAAATAGATTTTTAATTTTGTTAAAGCAAACGGCTGGTAAAACACCTTCGTCAAAAATATTTTGGCAAAGTTTAATTATATATTCGGTATTGCTTAAAATATCGTAAACACAAACTTGGTTTTCTAATAAAACAATACTTAAATTTTTAGAAAGGTTATTTAAATTAAAACTTTCTAAATCTTCTACTAAAACTAAATTGCAAGTTAAAAGTTCTTCTGTTTTTTCTTCCTTTATTTCCGTTTTATCAGTATTTTCAAATAGTTCTTGCCTTTTAACTATGCTTTTGAATTCTAACTCGGTAAAAAATTGTTTAACTTCTTGTGAAAACGGGGTTGAAATACGCATTTTTTCTAAATCAACTTCTATTTCGCACTCAGTATTTATGGTTGCAAGTTTATAAGAAAGGTATGCGCTATCTTTGCCGTTTTCTATTTTTTCTTTTAATTTTCCTTTTAATTCTAACGTATGTGCATATATTTCATTTAAACTGCCATAAGTTTGAATTAACGTTTTAGCCGTTTTTTCGCCTATGCCGGCTATTCCGGGGATATTATCGGAAGAGTCGCCCATAAGCGACTTTAAGTCTATAATTTGTTTTGGGGTTATACCCGTTTTTTCGGTAAAATTTTTGTGGTTATATTCTTCTATATCGGTAATGCCACGCCTTGTAAAATAAACGGTGGTGTTTTCATCTACTAGTTGAAAAGAATCTTTATCGCCAGTGTAAATAAAAGTTTCTACGTCGGTTGCCTTTGCAATAGTGCCAATAATATCGTCTGCTTCAATGCCAGCCTTTTCGGTAATGTAAACGCCCATTTTGGTTAAAACTTCTTTTAGAAGTGGAATTTGTGGGCGAAGTTCTTCTGGCATAGGCTTTCTTGTGCCTTTATATTCAGTAAACATTTCGTGCCTAAAGGTTGGTGCTTTTACGTCGAAAGCAACGGCAACGAAAGTAGGTTTAACGTCAGATAGCATTTTAATAAACATATTTAAAAACCCATAAACAGCGTTGGTATACTTGCCGTCTTGGGTAGATAAAACGGGCATTGCATAGAATGCCCTATTTATTAAACTATTACCATCTATTAAAACTAATTTTTCCATTTTTTACCAATTAACATTATTTATTATAAGTTTTCTACACTTACTTTTAAGAAAAAGTTTGCACTTTCACTTGGCTTTAAGGTTTTGGTTGCAAAGTCTTTGCCAAGGTGAGCCGTTCCTGGTTCAATGCCTAAAGCGTAATCGCCTTTAACCATACTTTTCCACTCTGCCATATAAGGCATAACTTTTTCGTCGTATTCTACTTTAACCTTTTTACCAAGTTTTTCGTTAGTAAGTTCTACTTCGCCTTTTGCTAGCCTATGGTCGAAAAGAATTTCTTGCTCGTAAAGTGGTTCTTCCATATTTTCAAAATTTTCTATTTTTTCATCGTCAAAAGAAGAATACCCCCTTGTAAAAGTTATTGGGGCTTTAAGTTTAGCGCCAGCATCTAACATAGGGTAGCCTATGTTGGTGTGGTATAGTAAACAATATTCTGCATCTTTGTAGCCTACGTTTTTAATAACGTCGCTAACTTCTACCGTGCCAGAATTTATTGCCGTTTTAATAGTTCTTCTTAAAACTAACTTGTCGCCAAAAAGAGAAGTTTGTTCCATTTCGCCAACTATAGTTACGCCTTCTTCGTTAACTACTAAACTTTCTAACCTTGCTGGAATATTATGTATTCTGCCGTGGAAAGGTACACGTCTGCCACCAATAACGTCTAAACCACAGGTATATAACAATCCCCCGTTAAACACGTTAACGAATTCGTCTTTTCTGCCGTCTAAGCCGTTGGCAGAAATAAAACCAATATTTACCCCTTCGTGTTGAAAAGTTGCTATATCTAAGCACTTATCCACTAAAACTTCAAACAAAAGTTTGCCGTTATAAACTAATATTACGTTTTGGCCTTTTTCTTTACCAGTAGTAAATTGCATTTGTTTTGCAAAACAAATTTGCGAAAGATTATTTATTTTAGCATACATAATTATGTTCCCCCAAAATAGAAAATTTTATATAAAACATATAAAAAATATGGTTTTTCTACCTAAAAATTATAGCACCCTTTAATTTTATTGTCAACATATACGTAAATTAAAAATATAGGGATTAAATTTTTTATAAGTAATAAAAAATAACTTGCAAAATAAAAAATAATGTGTTATTATTTTTAAGCAAGTTTAATATTAAAGCCGAAGTGGTGAAACTGGCAGACGCGCTGGACTCAAAATCCAGTGGTAGCGATACCGTGCGGGTTCAAGTCCCGCCTTCGGCACCACGTCAAAACAAGACAAATTATGCAAGAAACAACCTAAAAGGTTGTTTCTTTGCTTTTATGTCTGTTTTTCCTCTTTCGTAAAAAATCTTTGTAAAACAAATCTTTTTTACGAGATTTATTCTTGTAAACGTGCAAGGTTATTGTATAAAGTAGAATGGTTCGGATTTACTTTTACTCTTTAATCATAATAACGGTAGGAATTTACGTTCCTGTCGTTTTTTATTTAGTCATAAATTATTGATTTTAATAAAAAAGTATAGCACACTATACTTCGTAGAGCGAAGAAAAGTGTGCTTTTTTAATTATGTTAAACGGAGGTACTATGAAATATAAAAATTGGTTAAACGAGTGGCTTGCTTTGTACGTCAAGCCCACAACGAAAATTAGAACGTACAAAAAGTATCAAAGGCAAATAGAACTACATATACTCCCCGCGCTCGGAGAGTTTGAACTTAGCGATTTAACGGCAACCATTTTACAACGCTTTACCGTGGATTTATCGGAAAAAGGCTTATCTGCAAACACAGTAAACGGTATTATATCCGTGCTTAAATCTTCTTTGCGCAGAGCAGTTTTACTTGGCGTAACGGACAAAGAGTTTACAATGGCTATCGTGCGCCCTAAACAGCGAGAAAAACAAGTTGATTGTTTCTCTAAAGAAGAACAACGAAAAATCGAGCAGTTTATCTTTGAAAAGAAGAAAAACAAGTTGTTCGGCGTGGTGCTTTGCCTTTATACAGGCTTGCGTATTGGAGAACTTCTATCCCTTACGTGGGGCGACGTGGATTTACAAAAAGGAATTATAACTGTTTCTAAATCTTGCCACGATAGTTGGGAAAATGGTAAATACGTTAAGGTTATCGACACGCCGAAAACGGACTTTTCAGAACGTGTTATTCCTTTACCTAAGCAACTGCTTTCACGATTAAGAGAGTATAAGAAATCGTCAAGCGGAAACTACGTTGTTTGTAGTGAACGCGTACATGGTGCGCAGGTTCGCTCTTATCAAAAGAGTTTTGAACTATTATTGAAACGGCTAAATCTTCCGCATAAAGGCTTTCACTCTCTTCGTCATACGTTTGCAACGCGCGCTTTAGAGTGCGGAATGGATATTAAAACGCTATCGGAAATTTTAGGGCATAAAAACCCTACGATAACCTTAAAACGCTACGCCCACTCTATGCTTGAGCACAAAACGGAAATGATGAATAAACTCGGTAAATTATTGTCTTAAAAATGCTAAAAGTGGCGAGTTTGCGCTCGCCACTTTTCTACATAGAATAGCATAATCTATGTAGATATTATAGTACTTTTTAATGATTTTGACAAGTAGTTTTGTATGATAACGACAAAATATTTTACACAAACATTTATATCTAATGTAAATGGTTTTTTAATAGCACATAGATTATGCTAATCGATGAACGAGTTCTCACTTATTTGTTCATTATTTATTATGGAGGGTAATATAATGAAAGGTTTATTAAAACAAATAGTACTTATATTTCTTTGTGTAACATTTATTTTTACGGTTACGGGATGTTTTAGTGAAAATCAAAATGGTAATAGCAGTGAAACACCACAAGATGAGATGGTAACATTACATTATGGCTTTTCAAGATATGTGAGCTGTTTTAATTTTGAAGATGATCAAACCGCGGGAATGTATTATAATTTTGGTGGCAAATATGACGGCTTAAGTGCAAAACTATTTAAAGGCGGCGGAACAATTAATGGACAAATAGAGCAAACTATATTAAAAGGGAATAAAGGCTCAGAGGTAATAGCTGTTCCTTTTGATGGATTTGAGTTTGTTATGTGGAGCGATGGATTAAAAACGCCTACTCGCAGTGATAGTTCTACTTCTTGTTATGACCTAGTAGATTCTGCAAAAAAAGATATGCTAATGGGCGAAGTTTATCCATTGTTTGCAAAAATATACACGTTTACGTTTCTAACCACTGAAGGTGGGTATCAAACAAACAGTGGCGGTTATATTATCGGAGAAACAGCCCAAACAATAACAACGGGACAATGCGGAACTGAATTAAGGGCTGTCGCGAATGAAGGATATATTTTTATGGGCTGGTTTTATGAGGATGAATATGGAATGGTTGATACTACAACTTGGGCAAGAAGACTTTCAACTTCTGAAACGCTTGTTTATGACCCTTTTGAATATGGACTTACACCAAATAACCGTATATATGCTGGATTTTACAAAAAGAATAATTAATAAGGAGAAAAGCTATGGGATTATTCGATGTTATAAAATTTGACGGTGTTCCAAATAAAAAATGGATTATGTATAAATATCCAGGGAAATCGTTTTTTGACAAATCAACTTTAATTGTTGGTGTGGGACAAGTAGCAATCGCTGTGCATGGTGGTAAAATAGAGCATATTTTTCAAAACGGAACTTATAAGCTGTCAACTGAGAATTTTCCTTTCTTAAGAGGATTAATAAAGGTTGTACATGGTGGAGATGTTCCATATACTATGGAAATCTATTTCTTTAATACTACCATTGATCTAAAAAATATCTGGGGCACGCAATCTCCTATTCAAATGATTGATCCAAAGTACAATATTAAGGTTAGAGTTAGAGCTAATGGACAATATGCTCTGCAAATTGCCGATTATCAAACTTTTTTCACAACTTTAATGGGCTCTAATGGAGATAACGTTTTATATGATTTTGATGATGTTACAAATTTATTTAGAGGCATTATTAATACTAAAGTTTCCGTCATCCTTGGTGAATATATAATAAAAAATAGAATTAGCTTTTTAGATATATCAATATACCTAAATGAAATTTCTAAACAAGGCGAACTTACATTGCAAAATGAATTTGCAATTTATGGATTGAAGCTTGTTAACTTTTTATTTTCTTCTATTAATGTTCCTGAAGAGGATTTATCAAAGATAACTGAATTCTTAAATAAGCGCGCAGAATTTGATATTATGGGCGACGACAGATATAGAGTGTCGAGAAGTTTTGATATTTTAGAAAAAGCGGCGTCTAATGAAAGTGGCGCTGGTGCTATTGCTTCTGCGGGAGTCGGTTTGGGTATGGGGTTAGGAATTGCACCGCTTATGGGACAAATGGCGCAACAAACTACAATTAATCCCACAAACGTTTGCTATCATTGTAAAAGAGAACTCCCACAAGATGCCATGTTTTGTCCTTTTTGTGGTTCAAAGAAAAACAGAACTTGTATTAACTGCAATAAAGAATTAACAAATGATATATTATTTTGTCCTTATTGCGGAACAAAGCAAAGCTAGTGAGGTGCCATATGAATAAAAAAAGTAGTTATTTTATTATAATTTCCTTAATTGTTTTGATATGTAGTGTGGTTTTGAGTTTTATATTGAATGCCTATATTCCAATTATAGGAAATAATAATTTAATTTTATATATCACCGCCAAATCTTTATTTACACTATTTCTAATAGGTATTGTGATTTTGTTTTTTACCAAAAAAGATAATGCAAATTATATAATACAATATGTTACAACGCTTATTATTCAGTTTTTACCATTATTTATTAGATTATTATCAAGTTTAAAATA
>JAFYWI010000012.1 GCA_017558105.1 Clostridia bacterium
GAGTCTGGACCGTATCTCAGTTCCAATGTGGCCGATCACCCTCTCAGGTCGGCTAACCATCGTCGACTTGGTAGTCCGTTACACTACCAACTATCTAATGGTACGTGAGCCCATCTATATCCGATAAAATCTTTTACCCCTGTGGGATGCCCCACTGTGGTCTTATGCGGTATTAGCACAAATTTCTTTGTGTTATTCCCCAGATATAGGCAGGTTGCTCGCGCGTTACTCACCCGTCCGCCGCTAAAGTTTTAGGAGCAAGCCCCCAAAACTTCCGCTCGACTTGCATGTATTAAGCACACCGCCAGCGTTCGTCCTGAGCCAGAATCAAACTCTTGAGTTTAATATTTCAAAGCCAGATAATTTCTTATCTAACTGCTCTGACGATTTTCGCTTTTGTTTTAGCGTTAATGTTTTTTGTCATTTAATGACTGTTTTAAAGTACATATTTCATACTTCAAAGATTTTGACAGAAACTTTCAAAATAACTATTATTTCGTCTTATTTCCTTCTATTCAATTTTTAAACAACCTCCGTCAACAACGGTTGACGATGCCTTCGCTTCACGCGACAGCCTACATATAATATCATATGTGTTTTGCTAAGTCAAGCAATTTTCATAGGTTTTTTAAAGTTTTTTTAAGATTTTTTATACTTTTTTTTAATCTTTTTTTCAGCCACAACCTATTGTGGTTTGGCACTTTATTGACCACGATATTTTGAGTTAGCCACATATTAAATCGTTTGTAATTACCTAACGATTTTACATATAGACACGCGTTTTTACGAGAGTAATTGTGATTATATATGAAATTTTTTAACTTGTCAACCTTTTTTTCAATATTTTTAAAACTTTTTTATACTTTTCTTTTCTATTAAAAGAAAAAGCAAAACCTTTTAGAGTTTTCCCTTTCCAAAGTTTTAAGCCTTTTATTAAAACTTAATAGCCCATATAAACATTATATAATACATATAATAATTATACTTTAATTTTTAGCCCGTAAAAAATATAGTCTACCTTGTTTAATTCTTTTAACCTTTCTTCTGTAGTGCCAAACTTTTTTGCCACGCTTTTTATCGTATCTAACGGCTGAACGAAATAAAGTTTATTATTACACTTTTCTATAACAACCAAGTCCCCTTCTTCTATTTCTTTTTTTAAGTTATTTATGCTAACGAACACCCCTATTGGAAGGTTAAACTTACTACACAACAAATTAACCGTATCTTCACTATTTACCCTATAAAAAAATTTTTCCATATTAAACCCCCTAATTAGATATATTACTACTTTTTTACGAATAGAATTTATAAAGGCTAATATCGTGGGGGTTAAACTTTTTACTTTGAAAAACTTTTTTAAGACGGTAGCTATAGTAACCATTTTTTCGGTTAGCGAAAAATTTTTAGGTTTTATTTATAGAATATATCTTTCAAGAACAATCGGCTCTGAAGGTATGGGGCTTTACCAAGTTGCCCTTTCTGTTTTTGCGCTTTTACTTACCGTGTGTTGTTCGGGAACGCCAATAACCGTTTCTAGATTAATGACAAAACATAAAGCAGAAAACAACGGCAAAAAAGTTTTTGGCGTAATATCTTCCGGACTATTTATAACTTTAATAACTGCCCTGCCACTTTGCTTAATATTCGTATTGTTTAACAAACCACTTTCTTTTTTGTTTGCAGATAGTAGATGTAAAAACATTTTTTTCGTAGTTTTGCCCGGTTTAATATTCACTTCTCTTTACGCAGTACTTCGTGGAGTACTTTGGGGCAACAAAGACTTTTTGCCTTATAGCATTATTGAACTTTTAGAAGAAGTTTGTATGATTGTTTGTGGCATAGTTTTAATTTCTAACGCAACCAGCATTTACCAAGGCGCGTTTAGCGCTGGTGTTGCAGTAACAATTTCTTATATTTTTTCTTTTACCCTTGCAGTAATAGTTTTCTTTTTAAGAAAAAACAAATTAACAAACCCTATTAAAGAACTTAAGCCCTTGCTTGCTTCTGCCACACCTATAACGGCAATGCGAACGGCAAGTTCACTAGCAAATTCTTTGGTTTCTATAATTTTGCCGTTAAGGTTAATTTCTGCTGGATACACGCAATCGCAAGCAATGAATATGTTTGGCGCTGCCTTAGGACAAGCAATACCTATTTTATACATACCAACAACGTTAATAGGCTCGTTTACCCTTGTGTTAGTGCCGGAACTTTCTGAAAACTTTTATAAAGGAAATTTTACTTCGCTTAAAAAAGATTTAGAAAAGGCGTTAAAGTTTACCATTTTAATTTCTTGTTTGTTTATTCCACCATTTTTGGTTTGTGGCAAAGAACTTGGCGTTTTAATTTTTAACAACGCAGAAAGTGGCACTTACCTTTCGGCATCTTCTTTTTTAATGGTGCTTATGAGCATTTCTTCAATAACTACAAGCATGTTAAACTCTATGGGGTTAGAAAATAAAACGCTTATTTATTATTTAATAAGCGGGGCGTTTATGCTTGCTTGCATTTGGTTTTTGCCTTACGTTTGTGGAATATATTCACTTTTAATAGGGTTTACTTTTGTGTTTGGGCTAACTTCTTTATTAAACCTTATTTTACTTTCTAAAACTTGCAAACAATCAATAGGGTATAAAAAGTTTTTGTTTTGCGCCGTTGGTTTTATAATTCCAACTTGCATATTAGGGTTTTTAATAAAATCTATTTTTCTTTCTTTATTAGGAAGTTTACTAACCACCCTATTATGTTTAATTTTAACAGTAGTGTTTAATTGCTTATTTTACCTTTGCTTTAACCTTATTTCTTTAGACGGCTTTTTGCAAAAAATAAAAATTATTACAAAAAGAAAAAGCACTTAAAATTTTAAGTGCTTTTTGTTTTTTTAACTACATAGAGAAATTCTTAAAGTAGTTTTGAATTAATATAATTGGTGTACCTTTATCTCCACTACCACTAGTTAAGTCTGCTAAACTACCAAGTAGGTCTGTAATTTGCCTTGGGGTTGTGCCTTGGCTTTTCATATTGTTAGTTAAGTCTTGCTCTTTGTTTTTAATAACTTCTTTCATAGCCTTAATTGCTTCTTCGCCAGAAAGGTTTGCAAGTTCGTTATCTGCAACGTATTTTAACTTAATTTCGTTTGGTTTACCTTCTAATAGTTTAGTGTAGCCTGGTGAACAAACTGGGTCTGCAAGTTCCCAAATACCACCAACAGGGTCTTTGAAAGCGCCGTCGCCATAAACCATGCATTCAATTCTTTTGCCAGTGCGCTTAAATAGTTCTTCGCTTAATTCGTCTACGAACTTTTGGCAATCTCTTGGGAACAACTTAACACTATCTTGCGTAGCAAGGTTGCTACCTAAAACGCCGTATTGTTCGTTATAGCCACTGCCGTCTACACTCTTATTTAAAATTTCGTGCAAACTAACAACCTTTTTAGCACCTGCTTTTAATAGTGCGTTTTTAGTTCTAAAACGAGAGTGAATATCTGCATTAATAACGTACTTTGTGTGTTTTAATATTTCGCAAGGGTTGTTTGCTAAAATAACTTTGCAGTTGCCACCCATTTTTTGGTAGTATTCAATATAGTCTACACCGGTAAAGGTGTGCCTTACGTCGCCAAACAACGCCTTAAATTCTTCTGCCGTAAACACGTCTGCATAAGGGTTTACGTTCTTTTCTATAAGTTGTTCTGGAGAAATAAAACTATTGCCAACTTCATCTGATGGGTAGGCAAGTTGAATAACTAATTCTTTAACCCCTTCTGCAATGCCTTTTAAAATCATAGAAAAACGATTTCTTGAAAAAATTGGTAAAATTAAACCAACGGTTTCTTCGCCAAATTTTTCTTTAACGTCTTTAGCGATTTGTGCAGTAGTTGCATAGTTGCCTTGTGACCTTGCTAAAACTGCTTCGGTTACGGCAACAACGTCTTTATCTTGTAACGGAAAGCCGTGTTCTTTAGAAGCACCTACAATGCAGTCTGCCGTAATTTTTACAAGGTCGTCACCTTTTTTTATTATTGGAGCACGTATACCCCTTGAAATTGTTCCTTGATAATCCATAACGTTTACCTTCTATTTGTTTTACGTATATATTATAAAATATAATGCTAAATTTTACAAACGTTTATTAAAAAAATTTTTTACTTTAAGCAAATTTTTTTGCTTACGTTTCTTCTTTCTATATATATTATATATAATGTTTAGAAAAGGGCTAAAAAATTGCCTTTTCTATAACGCCACCACCTATACATTTTTCGCCGTCGTAGAACACTGCAAACTGACCTTCCGTTATTGCACGTTGCCTTTCTTTGAACGTAACTTCTACGTGGTCTTCTTTAATACTAACCGTGCATTGTTGTTCTGGTTGACGATACCTAAACTTGCCCGTGCAAGTAAACTCTTTTTCTTCTTTCGCAAAAGGAATCCAATTACATTCTTTCATAATAAGCCCTTTACTATAAAGTTTTTCTTCGCTACCGTGAGAAACGTATAAAATATTATTCTTTAAGTCTTTTTCTATTACGAACCACCTACTGCCGTCATCACCCTTTTGCCCACCAATGCCTAAACCTTTGCGTTGACCTATGGTATAATACATTAAGCCCAAATGCTCGCCTAAAACTTTGCCGTCATACGTCATAATTTTTCCTTTTTTTGCAGGTATGTAAGTTTGCAAAAAGTTTCTAAAATTACGTTCGCCTATAAAACAAATGCCGGTGGAGTCTTTTTTTCTTGCAGTAGCCAAGCCGTTTTCTTCTGCTATGCGCCTAACTTCAGTTTTATCTAATTTGCCAAGCGGAAACAAAACGTTGTTTAATTGTTCTTGCGAAAGTTGGTTTAAAAAATACGTTTGGTCTTTATTTTGGTCTTTTGCCTTTAATAAATAATGAACGTCGCCATCGTGTAAAATATCGCAATAATGCCCTGTGGCAATATAATCTGCACCCAACTTAAAGGCTGTTTCCTTAAAATCTTTAAACTTAATTTCTCTGTTGCACAACACGTCTGGATTAGGTGTTCTGCCTGCGTTATATTCTTTTAGAAAGTACGAAAAAACCCTATCCATATATTCTTTAGAAAAGTTTACTGAATAATATGGAATATCAAGTAGCCCTGCAACACGCCTAACGTCTGCAAAGTCTTCTTCGGCAGTACAACAACCGTTTTCATCCGTTTCTTCCCAGTTGTTCATAAATAAGCCTATTACGTTGTAACCTTGTTGTTTAAGTAGTAGTGCGGCAACAGAAGAATCTACCCCACCACTCATACCAACTACTACGGTTTTTTTCATTTTACAATTTCCTTTCTTTTTTTGCCGTTAATATTATAACACACTATGTGTAAATGTCAATTATTTTCTATTTGCATTTACTTGACTTTTTTTTGGGGTATGATATACTATATTTCGTTAAAGCATATATTAAACTATACTTTTTGTGTTTTAATAAAGGAGATTATTATGCCTGACGGCGTGGCCCCGTTACTTATAACTTTAATAGTTTTAGTAATATTTTCTGCATTTTTTTCTGCAACCGAAACTGCTTATACTTCTGCAAACAGAATTAAACTTCGTGCGCTAGCACAAAACGGCAACAAAAAAGCCGAAAAAGTTTTGTTTTTGGCAGAAGATAATTACGATAAACTTATTAGCACCATTTTAATTGGCAATAACATTGTAAACATAGCGGCGGCAACAATATCTACTTTATTATTTGCAATAGTAATTACAAACCCTAACGTAGATTCTTCTGTAATAAGCACGGTTGTTATGACCGTTGCGGTATTAATATTTGGTGAAATTACGCCAAAGTTTATTGCAAAAACATACCCAGAAAAACTTGCAATGGCGTTTTACCCATTGGTAATTTTCTTTTACTATTTACTTTACCCATTGAACTTTATTTTTGGGCTTTGGAAATGGCTTATCGCTAAAGTGTTTAGACTAAAAGATACTTCTGTTGTAACGGAAGAAGAAATTTTAACCATAGTTGAAGAAGCCGAAGAAGACGGCACGTTAAAAAAAGAAGAAACTAACCTTATTCGTTCAGTTATTGAATTTGACGATTTGGAAGTTGGCGATATTTTAGTGCCAAGGGTTAACATTGTTGCTATAGACGTTAATTCTTCTATGGAAAAAATTAAAAAGGTTTTCGAAAAAGAAGGTTATTCTAGGCTACCCGTATATAAAGATAGTATAGACACCATTCTTGGTACTATCCACCAAAAAGATTTCTTTATTTCTTACCTACACGGCAAAAAAGATATAAACGGAATTTTACAAGATGCTTACTATACAACAGAGCACGTTAAAATTTCTGCCCTATTAAAACAACTTCAAAAGAAAAAAATTCATATTGCCGTTGTTTTAGACGAGTATGGTGGAACTCTTGGCTTAGTTACTCTTGAAGACGTTTTAGAAGAATTAGTTGGCGAAATTTACGACGAACACGACGAAGAAGTAGATTACTTTAAGCAATTAGATGAAAACGTGTTTACCGTTATGGGTAACGCTTCCGTTGTAGATATGTTTAAGTATTTTTCGTTAGACGGCGAAGAAGAAAACTTCGAAGCCACCACCGTTAGTGGTTGGGTTATAGAAAAACTAGGCGAAATACCAAGGTCTGGCACTAAATTTACCCACGCTAACCTAAACGTAGAAGTAACAAAATCTACCGTAAAAAAAGTTTTACAAATTAAAGTTATGGTAGAAAAAGAAAGTGCTAAAGAATAATAAAAGGGGCTTTATATGTTAAATACGTATAAAGCCAAATTTTTATACCCGTAGTTTAACGGATAAAACAATCGCCTCCGACGCGGTAGATGTGAGTTCAATTCTCGTCGGGTATTCCAAAAAATCGACAAGTTTTACTATAAACTTGTCGATTTTATTTTTTCATTATTCACTTTTCACTTTTCACTTTTTTATAATGTTTTTTTTGTTTTTTTGTTAATAGGTTATTTATTAACTTTTTTGTCGCAATAAACGCACCTTAAAACGTCGCCGTCTGTTTTAGAAGGTTTACAAACGTTATCTAACTCTTGTTCCGTTTTCGTAATACATTTTGGGTTAGTGCATTTGTGTTGGTTATAAATTAAACCTTCTTTATTTAGGGTACATTTAGTTTTATCTTTTGCAAGGGTTAACAACTTTAATATTAGCGCCATACGAACGTATTTGCCGTTGGCAACTTGCTTAAAGTAGCAAGCCCTTTCATCTTCATCTAACTTAACGCTTATTTCGTTTACCCTTGGTAGTGGGTGAAGAATAATAGTGTCTTTTTTAGCCTTTTCAAACTTTTCTTTTGTTAGTATATAACTATTTTTTAACTTTTCGTATTCGTCTTTATCGGCAAACCTTTCTTGTTGAACCCTAGTCATATACAACACGTCTAATTTAGGTAAAGAATTTTCTAAATCGGTAGTTTCTTCGTAAGGCATATTGTTCTTTTCTAAAACGTCGTGCTTAACGTAAGAAGGCAATTTTAATTCTTTTGGAGAAATTAAAACTATATTTATATTTTCGTACCTAGAAAAAGCGCTAATTAACGAGTGCACCGTTCTGCCGTATTTTAAGTCGCCACAAAAACCAACGGTTAAGTTGTTTAGCCTACCCTTTTCTCTTTTAATAGTTAAAAGGTCTGCAAGTGTTTGGGTTGGGTGTAAATGCCCGCCGTCACCTGCGTTAATTACTGGTATGCTTGCATTTAGGCTTGCAACGAGTGGTGCGCCTTCTATTGGCGTACGCATAGCAATAACGTGTGCGTAGTTGCTTATAACCTTAGCAGTATCTGCAAAACTTTCGCCTTTAGAAGCAGAAGAAGAATCTGCCGAAGAAAAACCAATTACGCTACCACCTAATTCGTGCATAGCGCTTTCAAAAGAAAGCCTTGTTCTTGTAGATGGTTCGTAAAACAACGTTGCTAAAATTTTGCCCTTACACTTTTTTGAATACTTTTTTGGGTGAGCAATAATATCTAAGGCAGTGTTTAACAATTCGTCTATTTCTTTTACGCTAAAATCTGTTATGTCTATTAAACTTTTCATACTTTTTCCTTATTTTATCCAACTTTCGTCTTGAGGGTTATTTCTAAATTTAATTAACCTTTCTACGTCTTCTGGTTTAATATACCCTTCTTCTGCGGCAACTTCTGCAATTACGTCGAAATTGGTTAAAGATATATTTTTAACGTTTGCTTCTTGTAGCCTTGTAATGCCCTTTTGCATACCATAGGTAAAAATACTAACTATACCTAAAACTTCTGCACCTGCTTCTCTTAAAACGTTAACTACTTCTATGCAAGAACCACCTGTAGAAATTAAATCTTCTACAACGACTACTTTTTGCCCTTTTTCTAATTTACCTTCTATTTGGTTTTGTCTGCCGTGGTCTTTTGCGCCAGAACGAACGTAGCCCATTGGCAAGCCCATAATGTGTGCAGTAATTGCCGCGTGTGCAATACCAGCCGTTGAAGTACCCATTAAAACTTCTACGCCTTTATAGTTTTCTTCTATAACCTTTGCCAAAGAAGTTTCTACGTCTAACCTAACTTCTGGGGCTGTTAAGGTTAACCTATTGTCGCAATAAACTGGGCTTTTTATTCCACTTGCCCAAGTAAATGGTTCGTCTGGGCGAAAGAATACTGCTTTAATTTTTAATAAATCTTTTGCAATTAGTTTTTTAATATTTTCCATAATAAACTCCTATCCTAAAAATTCTTTAACGCATCTTTCGTATGCTTTAACAGGGTCTTCTGCACCCGTAATTGGTCTGCCTACAACAATGTAATCAGAGCCGATTTTTCTTGCTTCGCTAGGCGTCATAACTCTTTTTTGGTCGCCTACTTCGCCGTCGCTAAACCTAACGCCTGGGGTTACCGTTAAAAAGTTTTCGCCACATACTTCGTGCACTTTGCCTGCTTCTAAAGGTGAACAAACAACCCCGTCTAACCCTGCAATAGCAGAATTTTTTGCATAGTGCATAACAACTTTGTCTATTGGTTCGTTAATAAGTAGGTCATTGGTCATACTTTCTTGGTCGGTAGAAGTTAACTGAGTTACTGCAATAAGAAGTGGCCTTGTGCCGTCTTCTCTCGTTAAGCCTTCAATGGCTGCTTTCATCATATTTATCGTGCCACCTGCGTGAAGGTTAGTCATATCAACGTCTAATCTAGATAAAACTGCCATAGATTTTTTTACCGTGTTAGGAATATCGTGAAGTTTTAGGTCTAAAAATATTTTATGACCACGTTTTTTAATTTCCTTAACGATTTCTGGACCTTCTGCGTAAAATAGTTCCATACCTATTTTAATAAAAGGCTTTTTTCCCTTAAACAAGTCTAAAAAACTTAAAACTTTTTCTTTGCTGTTAAAATCACAAGCAATAATTACGTCTTTTGCCATTATTTTGCACCACCTATAATTTCTTTTAATGAACTTACGTTATATTTTTTCATAACGGAAGGTAAATTTTCTATAATTTCTTTGCAAGCATAAGGGTTAATAAGGTTAGCCGTGCCAACTTCTACTGCCGTAGCCCCTGCAAGCATCATTTCTATTACGTCTTCTGCTTTTGAAACGCCACCCATACCTATTACTGGTATTTTTACTGCGTTTGCCACTTGGTAAACCATACGAACTGCTACTGGAAAAATTGCTTCACCAGAAAAACCACCCATTTTGTTTGCTATTATTGGTTTTTTGGTTTTTAAGTCTATTCTCATACCAAGTAGGGTATTAATTAAACTTATTCCGTCTGCCCCCGCTTCTTCGCAAGCCTTTGCTATTTTAACAATATCGGTAACGTTTGGCGAAAGTTTCATAATAACCGGCTTATTAGTAACGCTTTTAACTGCCTTTACCACGTCTTTAACGGCTTCTTCGCTAGTGCCGAAACTCATGCCACCACCGTGAACGTTAGGGCAACTTACGTTTACTTCAAACCAACCTATTTGCTCGCAGTCGTTTAGCCTTTTTACCGTTTCTTTATATTCTTCTAAAGAAAACCCACTAACGTTTGCCATTACTTTTTTGTTAAAAACTTTTTTAAGTTTAACTAGTTCTTCTTCCTTCACCTTGTCTACACCAGGGTTTTGCAAGCCTACTGCGTTTATTAGCCCCTTAGTACACTCTGCAATTCTTGGTGTTGGATTTCCAAACCTTGCATTTAAGGTTGTACCCTTAAAAGAAAAAGTTCCTAAAACGTTTATGTCGTAAAGTTCGCTAAATTCATAGCCGTACCCAAACGTTCCACTTGCAGGAATAATAGGGTTATCTAATTCTATTCCACACAAATTTACTTTTAAATCTACCATAATATTTCTTCCTTAACTAATACTGGGCCTTCTTTGCAAATTCTTTTGTTGCCGTAAATAGTTTTGCAACTACAACCCATACACGCGCCAAAACCACAGCCCATACGTTCTTCAAAACTAAACTGAGCGCTTGTTTTTACGCTATTAAATACTGCTTTAAGCATTGGTTCTGGGCCACAAGTATAGCAATAGGTATAATCTATTTCTTTCATAGCGTCGGTAACGAAACCTTTAACGCCATAACTGCCGTCTACCATGGTAACAATTACTTTTGCCCCCAACAAAGCAAAGTCTTCTTCGCAGAAAATTTCTTCCTTTTTGTTAAAGCCAAGTATAACGGTAACCTTTTTGCCTTGTTTAATTAACCTTTTTGCTAATTCGTACATTGGTGGAACACCTACGCCACCACCAACTAAAACGGGGTTAAAACCACTAACTTCTAAATTATAGCCGTTGCCCAAACCCGTTAACACGTTTAATTTTTCACCCTTTTGCATTTGGCTTAAAATTTCAGTACCTTTACCAACTACTTTATATATTATTGTAACGGAATTTTCGCCTAAGTCGAACACGGAAATAGGTCTTCTTAAATAAACGCCTTCTATTTTAAGGTTTATAAATTGCCCTGCGTTAGTAATGGCAGAAACGTCTCCACCCAAACACATTTTATAAACGCTTTCGGTTAATTTTTGGTTGTATAAAATTTCTAAATCTACTTGTTTCATTATTAAATCCTTAACTATCTATAGTAGAAACTCTAAACGTGGTTTCTTCTAAAACGTCTAACAACGTTTTAACGGTGTCTAACGAAGTGAAAATGTTTAGGTTGTTTTCGGTAGCCAATCTTCTAATTTCGTGGCCGTCGCTAAAAGTAGAATCGCCTATAGCACTTGTGTTAATAATGTATGCTAAATGTCCTTGGCGAATTGCGTTAGGTATATCTTCACTATTTTCGCTAATTTTATTTAAAACGTGCGTTCTAATGCCGTTTTCTTTTAAGAATTTCGCCGTCCCCTTGGTTGCTTGAATATTAAAGCCTAGGTTATAGAACCTTCTAACTAAAGGCAAGGCTTCTTCTTTATCTTTATCGGCAACGGTTACGAATATAGTGCCGTAGTTAGCAATTTTTAAGCCAGATGCTTGTAGCGCTTTATAGAAAGCCCTATATAAAGTGTCGTCGTAACCGATTGCTTCACCCGTAGATTTCATTTCTGGTGAAAGGTACGCGTCTAAACCCCTAATTTTATTGAAAGAGAACACTGGAACTTTAACGTACCAACGTTTCTTTTCTTCTGGGTAAATTTCCGTAATGCCTTGTTCTTTTAAGCTTTTACCTAATATAACGTTAGTAGCAATATCTGCAAGGCTATACCCCGTTGCTTTAGATAAGAAAGGCACCGTTCTAGAAGACCTTGGGTTAACTTCTATAATGAAAACGTTTTCTTCTTTATCTACTATAAATTGAATATTGAATAAACCTACTATGCCAATACCTAAGCCTAATTCTTTAGAATATTTTAGAATAGTATTTTTAACTTTTTGAGATATGCTAAATGCAGGGTAAACGCTCATAGAGTCGCCAGAGTGTATGCCCGTTCTTTCTACAAGTTCCATAATACCAGGAACAAAAACTTCTTTGCCGTCGCAAATAGCGTCTACTTCAACTTCTTTACCAACTATATATTTATCTACTAAAACAGGCTTGTCTTCATCTATTTCAACTGCCGTTTTAATGTAGTGTTTTAGTTGTTCTTCGTTGCCAACTATTTGCATAGCCCTACCACCTAAAACGAAACTTGGCCTAACGAGTACAGGGTAGCCTATTTCTTTTGCCGTTTTTAAGCCGTCTTCTATGTTAGTTACTGCCCTACCTTGTGGTTGTGGTATGTTTAGTTCTTTTAATATCTTTTCAAAAGAGTCTCTGTTTTCTGCTTTTTCTATTGCTTCGCAGTCTGTACCAATAATTTTTACACCCCTATCCATTAAAGGTTGTGCAAGGTTAATTGCCGTTTGCCCACCTAAAGATGCAATTACACCCAAAGGCTTTTCAAACTCTATAATATTCATAACGTCTTCGGTAGTTAGTGGTTCAAAATAAAGTTTATCTGCCGTAGTGTAGTCGGTAGAAACGGTTTCTGGGTTGTTGTTTATAATTATTGCTTCGTAGCCGGCATTTTTAATTGTAGAAACTGCGTGAACGGTAGAATAGTCGAACTCTACGCCTTGCCCAATTCTAATAGGGCCTGCGCCTAAAACTATTATCTTTTTGCCGTCTTTTAATTTTGCTTCCGTTTTGCCTTGGTATGAAGAATAAAAATATGGAATATACGCGTTAGTGTGGCAAGTATCTACCATTCTAAAGTAAGGGTAAAGTTTTTGTTCTTTTCTTAAATGGTAAACATCTATTTCTTTTTTGCCCCAAAGCATACCTATAAACTTATCTGAAAAGCCCATAAGTTTTGCTTCTTTTAATACTTCTATATCGTTAACGTTTTTCTTAACTTTTTCTTCAAGTTTAACAATTTTTTCTATTTCTTCTAAAAATAGTTCTGTAATTTTGGTTATGTCGTGTAATTCAGAAATGCTTATGCCACGGCGCAAACATTCTGCAACGGCAAAAATATTATCGTCTTTAAATTCTTTTAAGTATGCCTTTATTTCTTCAGTTGCCATGTTGGCAAATTTTGGCATATATAAGTGGCAAACACCCGTTTCTAAAGAACGAACAGATTTTAACATACACTCTGCAAGGGTACTACCAATGCCCATAACTTCGCCCGTTGCTTTCATTTGAGTACCAAGTTTGTTAGAAGCCTTTGTGAATTTATCAAAAGGAAATCTTGGGAATTTAGCAACCACATAATCTAACCTTGGTTCAAAACTTGCAGTAGTGTTGGCAATTTTAATTTCATCTAAAGTCATACCAACGGCAATTTTTGCAGTTACCCTTGCTATAGGGTAGCCACTTGCCTTACTTGCTAGCGCAGAAGACCTTGAAACCCTTGGGTTAACTTCTATTAGGTAATATTCGCTAGTTTTTGGGTTAAGAGCAAATTGTACGTTGCAACCACCTTCTATTTTTAATTCTCTAATAAGTTTAATTGCGCTATCGTTAAGCATTTTTAAGTCTTTGTCGTTAAGGCTCATAATAGGCGCTACTACAACAGAATCCCCCGTGTGTACGCCAACAGGGTCTATGTTTTCCATACCACAAATGGTAATGGCGTTATCTTGGCCGTCGCGCATAACTTCAAATTCTATTTCTTTATAGCCTTTAACACTCTTTTCAATTAAAACTTGGTGTACTGGAGACAACTTAAATGCGTTAAGCCCAATTTCTTCTAGTTCTTCTTCCGTATCGGCAAAGCCACCACCCGTGCCACCTAACGTAAACGCAGGGCGCAACACTACTGGGTAGCCAATTCTTTTAGCTGCTTCTTTTGCTTCTTCTATAGAATAAGTTATTTCAGAAGGTATTACTGGCTCGCCTATTCTTTGGCAAAGTTCTTTAAATAATTCTCTGTCTTCTGCCATTTCAATACTTTTACTGCTTGTCCCTAAAAGTTGAACACGGCATTCTTCTAAAACGCCCTTTTTATCTAATTGCATTGCAAGGTTTAAGCCCGTTTGCCCACCAATACCAGGAACGATAGCGTCTGGACGTTCGTACCTAATAATTCTTGCAACGTATTCTAAGGTTAGTGGTTCCATATAAACCTTATCTGCAATAGTGGTGTCAGTCATAATGGTTGCAGGGTTAGAGTTTGCAAGTATAACTTCGTAACCTTCTTCTTTTAGTGCCAAACACGCTTGAGTACCTGCATAGTCGAATTCTGCTGCTTGACCTATTACTATTGGGCCAGAGCCTATTATTAGTATTTTCTTTAAGTCTGTTCTCTTTGCCATAAAAATCTCCTTATTTTTCGTAGACTACTTTGCCGTTTTTAATTGTTAAAACGCACTCGCCGTAAACTTTTTCTCCCAAGAACGGAGTGCTTTTACCTTTAGACAAAAAGTCTTTTTCATCTATAACGTATTCTTTTTCTATATTCCATACACAGTAGTCGTTTTCGCTGTGTAAATTAAACCTTTTACGTGGATTTATGCACATTATTTCCACTAATTTTTCTAACGTAATCACACCCGTTTTAACCAGTTTGGTGTAAAGTATTGGAAAAGCAACTTCTAACCCAATAATTCCGTTAAGGCTATCTTTTAGACCTTTGCTTTTTTCTTCTATAGAGTGTGGCGCGTGGTCGGTAGCAATCATATCAATAGTGCCGTCTTTAATGCCTTCAATTAAACTAAGCCTATCTTCCTCGCTCCTAATAGGTGGGTTCATTTTAAAGTTGCCACTTTCTTTTAAGTCTTTATCGCTTAAAACTAAATAATGTGGCGCAGTTTCGCAAGTTATATCTACCCCGTCTTTTTTTGCTTTTCTAATAAGTTCTACACTTTCTTTGGTAGAAATATGGCAAACGTGATATTTAACACCCGTTTTTTTGCAAAGTTCTATATCTCTTGCTATTTGCCCCCACTCACTTTCAGAACAAATGCCTTTGTGGTTATGTAATTTTGCATACTCGCCATCGTGAATATAGCCACCTTTTAACAAAGAATTATCTTCACAATGCGCAACTATAATTTTATTAAGTTTTTTTACCATAAGCATAGCGTTAAGCATAATTTCTTCGCTTTGAACACCCCTACCGTCGTCTGAAAAACCTGCAACGTAATTTGCCATATCTTCTAAATCTGCTAAACTTTCGCCTTTTTCACCTTTTGTAATAGCGCCAAATGGTATAACTTCTATAACGGAATCTTTTTCAATTATATTAATTTGCTTAAACAAATTTTCTTTTGAATCTGGAACAGGGTTAAGGTTAGGCATAGTACAAACGGTTGTGTAGCCACCCCTACTAGCACTTAGGCTACCCGTTTTAATGGTTTCTTTATAAAAAAAACCCGGTTCTCTAAAATGTACGTGTACATCACAGAAACCGGGAAGAATTAAATAATTTTTGTAAAAAAGAAAAAAGTTACCCCCTGCAGATTGAAGTTTTCCGTTTCTTTCTTTGGTTGAGCATACTTTTTCTATTAGAGCCATAAATTTCCTTAAAAAATACCTACCTAATGGGTAGGCTTAACTTTTATATACAATTTTATTGTATATATATTAGCATATTGTCAATATAAATGTCAAATAAATAAAAGGCAATACAAAACATTTAACGGCAATTTAGAAAAAAAATTTTGCTTAAAACTTTTATATTTTATTGTAAAGAAAATGAATATAACTCTGCGCAAAATAATCCTAATAAAATTGCCTTGCCAAATATTAGCATTAAGTTGCATTTTTTATTAAATTATGTTATATTGTTTTTATGGTAATTATACTTCTTTTGTTTAATTACGGGAGGAAAATTATAAATGTTATTAGCATCCAGTGCTAGCGCTATAATAGATATTGTTGCGCTTGTGCTATTAACGGTATGCGTAATAATAGGTGTAGTTAAAGGTTTTGCTAATTCTTTTATAAGTATTTTTGGCACTATTTTAAGTCTTCTTTTTTCTGTTTTATTATGCTCGTCTATGGCAGGGTTTTTAGAAAGTGCTTTTGGTACTATTACAGGAATAGCAAGTGGATTAAACGGTGTTTTAACTTCTATTTTTGGCGATACTATTATGAACACCCCCCTATCTTCTGCAAATCAAGGATTAATGAGTGATGCAGGAATAGGTTTATGGTTAATCAGCATAGTATTAAACGTTAAAGACAACCCGTCTATTCCACAAGATACGACCTTGAACGAAATTATTTGCCCTGTTTTTGCGTATTACGTTACGGCGATTATTTCTGTAATAATATTATTTATATTGTTTAAGATATTGTTTTTCTTGCTTGGAAGGCTCGTTTCTTCCTTGCGCGACAAAATTAGCTTCTTAAACAAAACAGATAGAATTCTTGGCGCAGTGTTAGGATTAATACAAGGCATTGTATATATAGAGTTTGCGTTAATGATTATAAGCATTATACCACTTGGCTTTTTCCAAAGCATTATGTATGAAGTATCTAACACCTTCTTAGTAAACATAATTTCACACATAAACTTATTCCATGCAATAATCGGCTGGGTTACAAACTCATCTACAATTACTTCAATTATCACGCAAATAATAAAATAGCCAACATTGTGGTTTAGCGCGTTTGGATTTAACATAAAAAAGTTATAAAAACTAGCAATTTTTGCTAGTTTTTTCTTTATTTTTTGTTCCACGTGGAACACCAATTTATTTTTACCTATGTTTCACGTGAAACATTTTTCCTTTAACCAATTAATTTTTACTATAAAACAACTTATAAATATAGACTAAATTAACCCCCCTTTTTACACAGAATTAATAAAATTTTCCCCACCTAAATAAAAAGGCAATTCTGTGTGAGAACGTTAAAATGCGATTTTTTAAATTTTGAAATAATTTAGATTTTTGTCATCTTTCTTGAAATAATAAAATAAAAATTAAAAAACAGGACAAAAGCAAGGTCGTAATGGAATAGCAATTAAATATAAAAATAATATATTTTTTTGGTTAAAATTTATATTTTAATATAAGGCAAAAAATAAAAACAAGGTTGCATCTTTACTCATTATTTGCAATAAGCAATTATATATAAGTAAAATTATAGCATAGCGCTATATATTTTTTGTTTAATTTAACTTTTTTTGAAAAAATATCTTTTTTATTATTGATTTATTGTATATTTTAGTATATTATATATATAATACTTATATTAAGGAGACAGAAATGAAAAAAAGTAAAGGATTTTGGATATTAGCTATTATAGCAATACTATTTATATCATTTTTTGTGTTTACTAATTGTTTTAGTTCAAAAATTAACATACAAAACTACACGGAATTAACACAATTAATAGAAACTCACAAAAACGATGGTTCTTCAACTAATGAAGAAGAATATAAAACTATTTTAACAAAAGAAGAATTTACAAACGGAAGTGGTTACGAAAACATTAAAAAAACAATAACTAGAAGAGTTGCAAATTATATAAACTACTCTGTAAAAATCACCTACGCTTATATTGACGACTACGTAGTTAACTTTAACCTTGCCGTTATTAACCAAGATGATCCTAAAAATATGTATACTTTAGAATTCTCTACAATTTTCCCAAGAACGACAGACGAAGTTTCTTTATTGAACAACAGCTTGGCAAAAATTGGTGCTGGCGTTGGTTATAGCGACCCTAATGCAGGTTCAATTTGGTCTTCACTACTACCACTTATTGGTTGCGTTGTAATTGCAATAGTATTCTTTATTATAATTTCGCAAACTCAAGGTGGAACTAAAGGGGCTATGAACTTTGCAAAAACTAACGCAAGGTTAAACCACAATATTAAAGTAAGATTTTCAGACGTAGCAGGCGCAGAAGAAGAAAAGGCAGAACTTGCCGAAGTTGTAGATTTCCTTAAAAACCCTAAAAAGTTTTCGCAAATTGGCGCAAGAATTCCTAAAGGCGTTTTATTAGTAGGCCCTCCGGGAACTGGTAAAACCTTGTTCGCAAAAGCAGTTGCAGGCGAAGCAGGTGTTCCGTTCTTCTCTATAAGTGGTTCAGATTTCGTTGAAATGTTCGTTGGCGTAGGCGCATCTAGGGTAAGGGATTTATTCGACGTGGCTAAAAAAAGCATGCCTTGTATAGTATTTATAGACGAAATAGACGCAGTTGGCCGTCAACGTGGCACTGGTATGGGTGGCGGACACGACGAAAGAGAACAAACCCTTAACCAATTACTTGTTCAAATGGACGGCTTTGAAACAAACGACGGCATTATTATAATGGCGGCTACTAACAGGGCAGACATTTTAGACCCAGCGCTACTTCGCCCAGGCAGATTCGATAGGCAAATTTACGTTAACCTACCAGACGTTAGGGGCAGAGAAGCAATATTAAAAGTTCACGCAAGAAATAAACCTTTAGCAAATGAAGTAAACTTCAAAATAGTTGCTAGGATGACAAGTGGTTTTTCTGGCGCAGACTTAGAAAACTTACTAAACGAAGCGGCTATTTTAGCAGCAAGGGCTAATAGAAAATATATTACTAATAAAGATTTATACGAAGGCATTAATAAAGTTCTAATAGGTCCACAAAAGAAAAGTAGGTTAGTTACCGAAACAGACAAACGTATTACGGCTTACCACGAAGCAGGCCACGCAATTTTAGCAAGGTTATTGCCTAACTGCGACCCTGTTCACGAAGTTTCTATTATTCCAAGGGGTATGGCTGCCGGCTACACGATGACAAGACCAGAAAACGACGACAACCACTTAACCAAAGGCAAACTTTTAGACGATATCGTTATGACTTTAGGTGGCAGAGTTGCAGAAGAACTAATTATTAAAGATATTTCTGCCGGTGCTAGTGGAGATATTCAAGCAGTTTCTAAACGTGCAAGGGCTATGGTTACCGAATGGGGTATGAGCGAAAAAGTTGGCCCAATCTCTTACGGAGCAGATAAAGAAATTTTTATTGGCAGAGATATGGCTTCACACGTATCGTATAGCGAAGAAACGGCTGCAATAATTGACGAAGAAGTTTCTAATATTATTAAAAATGCTTTAGAAAAAGCAAGAAAATTGCTAAAAGAAAACAAGCATTTATTAGATAATATGGCAAGGCTTTTAGTTGAAAGGGAAACCATTTTTACCGAAGAAGTAGATATGCTTATGGAAGGTAAATCTGTAGAAGAAATTATTAAGTTTATGGACGAAAATGAAAAAACTTTACAAGAAAACCCTTTTGCAAGAAAGAATAAAACCATTATTAAAGAAGAAGAATTAGAAACTAAAAAACCAAAAACAGAAAAAAAAGAAAAAGTTGAAGTTGAAAAAGAAGTTTTAGAAGAACAACCTAAAACGGAAAAAGAAACCGAAACGAAAACTGAAGAAGAAAAACCTTCTAAAAAGTAAAAATAAAAAAGTTAAAGCAATTCTAGTAGGAGAATTATTATGGGAAAAATCATTGCTTTTTCAAACCAAAAAGGTGGCGTAGGTAAAACAACAACTTGTGTTAATATGAGCGCATATCTTGCCCAAAAAGGCAAAAAGGTGCTTATTGTAGACTTAGACCCTCAGGGTAATGCAACAACGGGGTTAGGCTTTTCTAAAAGCGAAGTAAAAAAGAGCGTTTATAACGTTATGATAGACGATATGCCTATTGAAGAAGCCGTTGTTAAAACTTGTATAGACGGTTTAGATATTTTACCTTCTAATATAGATTTAGCCGGCGCAGAAGTAGAATTGGTGTACGTTAAAGACAGAGAACACGTTTTGAAAAAAGTGCTAGAAAAGGCTAAAAATAGTTACGATTTTATTACTATAGACTGCCCACCTTCACTTGGATTATTAACCATTAACGCACTTGCTGGGGCAGACAAAGTTATTATTCCTATTCAAAGCGAATATTACGCTATGGAAGGTTTAAGCCAACTTATGAACACAATTAAACTTGTTGTTAAACACCTTAACGACAAACTTACTATAGACGGCGTTGTTCTTACTATGAGCGATAACCGTGCTATAATATCTAGGCAAATATCTGCTGAAATAAAAAAATTCTTTGGCAAACGCGTTTACGAAACGGTTATTCCACGTAACATTAGGCTAGCAGAAGCACCAAGCCACGGCGTACCTATTATGCTACACGATACAAGGTGTTCCGGCGCTAAAGCATACCTTGCTTTAACAGAAGAATTTTTAAATAGACAAGCGAAAAAATAACTTAACGGAGAAAAATTATGAAAACTAATAGAGGATTAGGAAAAGGTTTATCTGCACTATTTTCTGAAACGGAAGAAGATTACGGCAAAAGTTTATTATTTGAAGAAGAAGCAGTGCCTATGGGCGAAAACGTAAAGGAAATAGAAATTAGCAAAGTTTTTGCTAACCCAAACCAACCAAGAAAGGTTTTTGATGCCGTTGCGTTAGACGAACTTGCCGCATCGATTGCTAAACACGGCGTTATTATGCCTATTATAGTTAATAAATCTGGCGATAGGTTTATGATTATTGCCGGTGAAAGAAGGTTTAGGGCAAGTAAAATTGCAGGGCTAACTAAAATTCCTGTAATAATTAAAAATTATACCGAAAGGCAAATTAAAGAAATTTCTTTAATAGAAAACTTGCAACGTGAAGACCTTAACCCTATAGAAGCGGCTAACGCAATGCAAGCACTTATGCAAGATTACGGCTTAACACAAGAAGAACTTGCCGATAGAATTGGTAAATCTAGGCCTGCAATAGCAAATACTTTAAGGCTTTTAACACTTAACCCAGAAGTTATTAAAATGGTAGCAAACGGTGCGTTATCTGCAGGGCATGCTAGAACAATTTTGTCTATTCCACAATACGACCAAACCAAAATTGCAGAACAAATTGTTAAAGACGGTTGCTCTGTAAGAGATACCGAAAAAATTGTTAAAGATTATTTTATTCCACCAGAAGAAAAGGCTAAAAAGAAAGCACGCCAAGAACTTTCTGCTGAATTAAAAGAATTAATAATTGATATGCAAAGGGTGTTAGGCACAAAAGTTAACGCCATTGGCAACGATAGAAAGGGTAGAATTTATATAGATTACTACACCAGAGACGACTTAGATAGGCTTGCAGAAATTTTAGAATTCGTTAAAAGAAATAAATAATTAAAAGTGGGGTAAATTTGCCCCACTTAAAATTTTACTTATGTTAAATTTTACACCATTAAAAGAAGATTTTAGTCAAATAGAAAAATACTTAAATAGCCAAAATAATACTTTTTGCGACTTAACTAAAGGCGTTAGGTTTATTTGGGGTAAAGATTTTAAGGTTGAATACGCCGTTATTGAAAACACCTTAATTCTAAAAGAAACAGCCCTAAACTACCAAAATGCTTTTTATTACCCTATTGGCGAAAACGTAGATTTTGCACTAAACGAAATAGAAAACTATTGTAAAGAAAAAAATATTCCGTTAACCTTTTGTTGTATAGATAACGAAAAGGCTGTAGAATTATCTTCACGTTACCCTTTCGTTTACATTACTAACGACAGAGATTGGAGCGACTACGTTTATAGCGCTAAAAACTTTGTTACCTTTAGTGGTAAAAAATTTAGTGGGCAACGAAACCACGTAAATAAATTTAATAAACTTTACCCTAACCACGAAATAGAAATAATTAACGAACAAAACGTAACGGAAGTTTTAACTTTTATTAAAACGTTAAACCAAGAAAGCACTTCGCCATCTTGGTCTAAAAAAATAGAAGACGAAAATATTTGCAATTATTTAGAAAATATGTTTGCTTTAGGGCAATTTGGTATACTAATTAGGGTAGAAAATAAAATAGTTGGTTTTTCTATTGGCGAAAAAGTTAATAACACTATTTACGTTCACGTTGAAAAGGGGTTAAAAGAATTTGAAGGCGTTTACCCAACCTTAGCCAACGCGTTTGCCAAAACTTTCTGCACCGAAGAAATAGAGTTTATAAACAGAGAAGAAGATTGTGGCGACAACGGGCTAAGAATTTCTAAACTGCAATATCACCCAATAGAAATTAAACAAAAAAATATAGTTAAAGTTAAAACGTTAATAGATAAAATTACTAACCCAATATATATTAAAACAGATAGGTTAGAAATTGCAGAATTAACCGAAAAAGACGCGTTAAGGTACTTTAATTTATATACCGATAAAGAAGTTAACAAGTTTTGGGGCTACGATTATAGGGAAGATTTAGGCGATATTACGCCTACTCCAGAGTGGTTTTTTAACTTTCAAAAAGAGTTAAAAGAAAAGGGGGAAGAATATTCTTTAGCAGTTAAACTAAACGGCTTTTTTATAGGCGAACTAGTGCTTGCTTACCCAACTTTTTATAACGGAATAGAAATAGGGTTTAGGTTTTTTAAAGAATTTCAAGGTTTTGGCTATGCTAAAGAAAGTGCAAGCGCACTAATAAATTACGTTATAGAAAATTTTAAGCCTTTAAGTTTTACTGCACATTGTTTTAAGCAAAATATAAATTCAAAAAAACTAATAGAAAAACTTAGGTTTAAGTTAGTTAATAAAGACCAAAAGTTTTATTATTTTAAGTTGATTTAATTTACAATATAAAAAGCACGGATTAATTCCGTGCTATATTTATAATTGTTTTCATTTTTATTAATTTTTAATTATTAAACAATAATTTTAAATCATCTACAAAAGTGTTTATTTCTTTAAGGGCGTTAACAGTTAATGTTAACTTATAATTAACTGTGTTACCAGGATTCATTGACACTAATTGTCTTTTTCTGTTGTTTACAGTTAAATAACTTTTTCTATTCTTATGATTATAACTAACCTTACCATCTATAATTTGATAATAAATTTTATTTGTCGTTAAACCTATTAAAATAATAAAATCATGGTTATAAACGGGATTAATACCATTAAATTGAAAATTATTATTTTTCCTTCCCTTTCTAGCCGTTTTAATTTCAATTTTATAATTACCCGACATAATGTCATACTCATCATGAATTATGTCTTTGCCTATATCTTTAATTGGAATATTAAACTCCCTAAAAATTTGTTTTACAAAAATTTCTCCAATTTGCCCAATGGCATTGCCTTCAAAATTTAGAATTTTAATAAATCTATCATCTAATTTTTGTTCTTTATTTAATTCTTCATGTTTTTTATTAATAATTTCTTCCATAATCTTGTTTATTTTTTCCATTAATTTTCTCCCAAAGTATCCCTTAAAAGTTTATAAATATTAGATTTTCCTATATGAAAACAACCATTTGTTGCCAAAGTTGCATATTTTTTCCAATCTGCGTTTAAAAATATATTATTTAACCTATTATTAATTCTTTTCTTTTCCGAAGTATAAATAATTGCAATTCCACTTTTATATTTTACCTTATCAAAAGAATCAACAACCTGATTTTCTTTAAAAAAAGTAGAAGAAAGATACCAATTAGCCTTTTTGTCAAAAATCCATTCTTTTCCACATTCTCTTTTTTTTGCCAAAGAAACAGTTGCTAGTTTTATATATTCAGCAAAAGGCTCATTTCTTTTATTATTATACCAACTGTATTCAATATTTCCTAAAGAATGATTTTTACTCCATATTTGAAAACAACACTTTACATCGGCATTTTTCCCGTTTGGCAAATAGAAAGAATTTGATGGTAAAATTTCTTCGTGAATTAAATTAAATCCTTTTACCCTATACTTAATAGACCCTTTGCCCGCGCTTGTAAAAAACATAGGCAATATAAAAGCAACGTATTCTGCTTCAACAGAGTGATTAATAAACTCTAATGCCAATACACCCCTATGACCAAAAGGTGGATTTCCTATTACTATAAGTTTTTTCTTTGGTAAATCAAATGTTAAAAAATCGTGTTCTATAACACCTGGTCTTTTTGGTTCAATATCAATACCTATACGATTATATTCTGGTAAGTGATCAAAAAAGCACCCTTCACCTACGCTTGGCTCTAGCCAAGTATAATCAGAAATATTACTTTCATATTTAGATATAATACTCTTTGTTTTATTAAATAAATCTTTAGAAATTTCTCTTTTAGTATAATATTGGTCTAATTTGTTGTTAATATTTTCTTTCATTATTTTACCATTCACATATGTTAAATCCATGGAAGACCCCCTTAAAACAACAAAGATTTTAAATTTTTTACAAATGTTTTAATTAGAAATATATACTTTATAGAAAATTTATAATTTTATTATAACACAAAAATTTTATATTTGCTATACTATTTATTATATTTTTTAAAAATTATACTATGTAAACTAAAAAGCACGGATTAATTCCGTGCTTTAATTTTTGTTTAATTTTAATTAAATTTTATCTTTTAGGCTGTTTCCTAAATAAGTTCCAAAGCCAGAAGGTTTTTTTCTAATTTCATCGGTAAAACCACTCTTTTTGCCAAACTTTCTGTCTTTTTTGTTAAACTTTTTACCCTTTCTATCGTTATAACCTTTTTTATTTTCGTTTCTACCTGCGTTGTATGGGGTAGAAAATTCGTCTTTTTCGTTAGGGGTAATAACAACGTACCTATTTGGTTCTTTGCCTTCGCTTGCAGTTTTAACAACTTGGCTTTCTGCTAGGGCAGTGTGAATAATTCTTCTTTCAAAAGGGTTCATTGGTTCTAAAATAACGTCTCTTTTAAGTTCAACTGCTTTTGCTTCTAATTTGTGGGCTAAGGCAATTAAAGTTTCTTCACGTTTTTCTCTGTAATTTTCGCAATCTACGGTAACCTTTTTGTAATCTTTACTGCCAACGTTTGCAATTGCGCTTGCTAACGTTTGAATAGCATCTAAAACTTCGCCTCTATAACCAATAATTTCTTGCGATTTTTCTGCAATAATTGTTATAACTGGTTTTTCTTCGTTAAAAGATAGTTCTGCTTTTGCAGTAATATCCATAATATCTATAATTTTTTGTACGAATTCCGTTGCCTTTTCGTTGCCCGTTGCTTTCTTTTCAATTTTAACAACAGCCTTGCCTTTTAATTTTCCAAATAGACCTTTGGTTGGTTCTTCTATAATTTCAATAACGGCATCTGCTTCGGCTACGTTTAATTCTTTTAGCCCAAGTTCAATGGCTTCTTGAACAGTCTTTCCTGTAAATTCCATATACTTCCTCCAAGTGCTAAGCACTTATTCTATTTTTTACCTTTATATTTACCCGCGTTAATAAAGTCTGGCCCAGTTGGTTCGTTATGGTTTTTCTTCTTTTTCTTTGGTTCTTCCTTTTTAGGTTCTTCTTTTTTAACGTGAACTCTGCCTCTAATTTTTTCGTTTTGTTTTGCTTGTTTTTGTATTTTAAATTTAGCGTCTACAATAGCGTTAATTAAGAAGGTAGAACCAACGCTTAAAATAGAACTGAATATCATATAAATAGAGAAAACAGAAGTGTACATAAATGCGAATATAGCCATCATAATAGGCATAATCCACATCATCATTTTTTGTTGTTGAGCGCCTTGCCCGTCTACAGTTTGTAATTCCATTTGTGCCTTTTGGCTTTTACTTGTTACAAATTGCATTAAGAAAGAAAAGCCTGCCGTTAATATTGCTAAAATAAAATAGCCGTTTGCTTCTGTTTTTTCTTGCGCTAAATAGTATGTTAATTTTTCGTATTTTTCACTACTACCAACGTATGATTTTACTGTAGAAGAATTTAAATTACTTTGAACAGGGTGAGAAAGTGGACTATCTGAAACGAAAATATTTTTAACCCATAAAAAACTTCTATGTTTAGTTGCTTCTTCACTTCTAAATTGTTTAGCACTTTCTAATTTACAAATATCTTCTAAAAAGTCTTTTGCAGTAAGTTCTTTATTTTCTGCTTTTGCTAAATCTTTAGCAACCTTAAAAGTATTTTTATCTTTATTTTTAAGTTCAGAATTTTCTAACTTACTTTCATTAACGTAATATTCTATATCAGAAATAAAACTTTGGTTATTATCTTTAATAGTATAAAAACATTTAATGCTAAGTAAACTGTTTTCTGTTTCTATTTCATAAAAATATTTCTTTTCGCTTGCAACTTCATTAAACCCTTTTGTAATAGTAATATTAGTATTTTCAATAGTTTCAGGTTTATTATCTTCTTGAGGTAAAACTAATTGAAATGCTTCGTTATTTATAACTATTTTATCATCTTCACTTTTAGTAATATAAACTTCATCTGTTTCAATATTATTATAAATAACAGAGTCGTATGCTTTTGCCATTTCGTAAAAGTTTCTACTTTCTCTATAAGTTGCATATTGATTAAACCCACTTAATGCAAAAATAAACACAAGTAGGGTAATAATAGTTGGTAAACAAGCACCAAACATAGAATAACCGTTCTTTTTATATAACGCCATCATTTTTTGGTTATATAAATTTTTATCATTAGCGTATTGTTTTTGAAGTTTTTCTAATTCTGGCCTCATTTCTTCCATTATTAAAGAGTTCTTTCTCATACTTGCTCTTGAAGCAAAGTCAAATGGAAGGGTAATAAGTTTTAAAATTAAAGTAAATAGAATTATACCTATTGGTAAAATAGCGCATAATTCTACTATAGCCTTAACAATACCTACAATCCAATCGCCTGTAAGGGGGGCTGATAAATTAATTAAATCTATTTTCATACTAAAAAACCCACTTAACTACACTTTTTTTGTCTGGAACTTTATCAAAACCACCTTTACTCCAAGGTGTACAACGTAAAATTCTTTTAACACCTAAAAATACACCATAAAAAAACCCATGTATTAAAATTGCTTCCAACATATACTCTGAACAAGTTGGCAAATACATACACGTTCCTTTAGATAAATATTTTTGATAAAATCTAATTAATTTTACGCTTAAAAATTTTAACATTTTATAAAAGAAAGTTCCCCTTTTTAAAAATGTAGTTCATACTTTCAACAAATTCTTTAACAGAATATTCTTCTTGAATTTTTGGAATAAAAACAAAAAAGAAGTTTTTCCTTAAAACAGGTATAAAACTTCTAAAAGATTCCCTTAAATAACGCTTTATTTTATTTCTTTGAACACTTCCACCGTGTTTTTTACCAACGGCAAACCCTGCTTTTAACTCTTCTTTTTCTAAATAAATTAAAGTTAAATTTTTAGAAAAAATTCTTTTCCCTTGTTTAAAAACAGCGTTGAAATCTTTTTCTTTTTTTAATCTGTAATCCAATTACACCACCTATTAAACTAAGCAGATAACTTATGGCGACCTTTATTACGACGTCTTTTTAATACGTTTTTACCAGAACGAGTTTTCATTCTTTTTCTAAAACCATGTACTTTACTTCTTTGTCTCTTTTTTGGTTGATAAGTTTGTTTCATTTTATATTTCTCCTTAAATGGTAATATTTTCTTATTTTAGCCTTTATATTGTATAGATTTTTTTAATATTTGTCAAACAAATTAACCATTTATTCTTACTGGTAATAACAAATATAAAAATCCTTCGTTGCCAACAGGTTTAATAACGCAAGGGTCTATTGGTGAATTTAAGTGTAATTTAATAAATTCTGCATCTATAACTTTTAAGAAATCTAATAAATATTTGCCGTTAAACGCAATAGTTAAATCTTTTCCGTTTAGGTTAATATTAACGCTTTCATTTACGTTACCAATTTCACTTTTAGCAATAATATTCATAAAATCTTCTTTAATGTCGAATTTAATAATATTATAACTATCGTTTTTAGCAACTATAGATGCTCTTTCAATACTATTTAATAAAACTTGTTTATTTACTATTACTTGGTTTGTAAAAGATTGTGGCAATATGTGGTTATATTTTACGAATTCACCTTCTATTAACCTAGATATTAAAGTTGTGTTTTCAACTTCAATAAATAGCATATTGTTTTGTAAAATAACTTTTACTATATCTTCGTCTTTATCTAATAACCTTGTAATTTCTTGCAAAGTTCTTGCAGGAATAATTACCTTAAAATTACCACTTGAAGTAATTTCTTTTTTAACAACGCTCATTCTAAACCCGTCTAATGCAACGCAAGTTAAAATTCCTTCTTCTACGTTAAATAAACAACCTTTTAACATTGGCCTTGCATTATCTAAAGAGCATGCAAAACTTACTTCGTTAACAAGTTTTTTAAATTCTTTTTGGGTTAATTCAAAAAATTCGCCGTTAAAATCTTTATTAATTTTAGGAAAATCTTCTACGTTAAATACTTGTAATTCACTTTCGCTATTAGAATATTTTAATTGAAGTGGACCATCGTCTAACTTACAAAGTTCAACTTGTTCTTTTTCTAATTTTTTAACGAATTCTACAAAATATTTGCCAACTACAACTACTTCGCCTTCCATTAAAACGTCTGCTCTTATTTTCTTTTCAATGGTTAATTCAGAATCGGTTGCTAATAACGTTAAAGTATCTCCAAAAGCAGAAATTTTTATACCTTCTAAAACAGGGTTAACAGATTTAACACTTAACGCTTTACTAACTTTTAACACTGCATCAGATAAATCTAAACCATCACAAATAAGTTTCATAAAATTCTCCATATTAATTAAATAACAATATATATTATTATATAATATATATAATTAAAAATCAAGGATTTTTGCATTTTTAGTTTAGAAAATTAAGTTATAAAAAATTTTGTTAAGATTTATTTTCTTATGTTTTATTTATTATTTAAAATTTAAAATAGTAGTATTTAGTAGTAAGGGTGTTTATATGTTAATAAGTAATAATTCGTTAGTATTTTATAACCGATTTTAAGGTTAATAAAACGTTAATAAGTAATTAATAAAAAGTTAATACGTATATAACTTTACGTTAATAAAAAATAGTAAAAATTTTTAATGAATAAAAACATTGTATAAATAAAATTTATTCATAAAATAAAAATTATTAACAAAGTTATTAACTATGTTAAAAAGTTAAAGTTAATAAATAAAATTATTGTTAAATAAAATTTATTATGTTATAATAAACGTATGGAAAATTTATTCAGTTCTTATAATTTAAAACTTAATAGTTTACAATTAGAAAGGTTTAATAAGTATTACGAACTTTTAGTTTATTATAATAAGCAATTTAACCTAACTGCTATTACCGAAAAACAAGAAGTTTATGAAAAACACTTTATAGATAGTGTTTTAGGTAATAACTACTTAAACGGCAAAACTTTATTAGACGTTGGGTCTGGTGGTGGGTTTCCTGCAATTCCAATAAAAATATTAAAAGAAGAATTAAACGTAACTTTATTAGAAGCCACCGGCAAAAAATGTGAATTTTTAAAAACCGTTATTAAAGAACTTAATTTAGAAAATATTAAAGTTATTAACGATAGGGCAGAAATTTTAGCAAAAGACGTTAATTTTAGAGAGAAATTCGATATTGTTACCGCCCGTGCCGTTGCAAGACTAAACACCTTAGCAGAATATACTATGCCTTTTGTAAAAGTAGGTGGAAATTTAGTTGCTTTTAAGGGAAATGCTGAAGAAGAAGTTTTAGAAAGTAAAAATGCAATTAGTATTTTAGGTGGAAAACTAAAAGAAGTTGTTAAATATAACCTAAACGATGCTAACAGATGTTTAGTAATAGTAGAAAAAATTAAAAACACACCTAATAAGTACCCAAGGGGAAACGGAAAAGAAAGGAAAAACCCTTTATAATTATGAAAGATTTAATATTTAATAAAGCCAAAACAGCCTGTTTTACGGGGCATAGGGTATTAGATAATAATTTTAATAAAGAACAATTAAAAGAAGTTGTTTTAGGCGCTATAAATAGGGGATACAACACCTTTTTAATAGGTTTAGCACTTGGGTTTGATACGGCTTGTTTCGACGTTTTAGAAGAATTAAAAACCCAATTTAATATTAGTATTATAGGTTGTATTCCTTGCCCGGAACAACCTGCAAGTTTTAGTGTAGAAGAAAGAGAAAAATATTATAAAATGATAGAAAACTGCACGGAAACTATTATTTTAAGCGAAAAATATACCAAGTATTGTATGCAAAAAAGAAATAGATATATGGTAGATAATAGTAGTTTAGTAATAGCCTACTTAAAAAGAGATTTTGGTGGAACATTTTTCACCGTAAACTATGCAAAGAAAAATAAAATTGAAATAAAATATTTATAGGGGGACTTTATGAAAAAAGCACAAATAGAACTTAAAAACGGCAAAATTATGAACTTAAATTTAGATGATGAAAACGCACCGATTTCCGTAGAAAATTTTATTAAATACGTTAAAGACGGCTTTTATAACGGCATATGTTTTCATAGGGTAATCCCTTCGTTTATGATTCAAGGTGGTGGTTTTATTGACGATGGCGACGGCTTAAAAAACAAACCTGCAACCTACCCTGAAATTAAAGGTGAATTTTTATCTAACGGCGTTTCTAACCCAATAAAACATAAGGTTGGAACTATTTCTATGGCAAGAACGTTTATTAAAAATTCTGCTACAAGCCAATTCTTTATTTGCGTTGCAGATTGTGCTTATTTAGACGGCGAATACGCTGCTTTCGGCGCTTTAAGTGATGAAGAAAGTATTAAAGTTGCTAGGGAAATTAGCGAAGTTAGAACACACTCTTGGCGTGGTTACGACGATATTCCTAACGACCCAATAGTTATTAAATCTATTAAAATTATAGATTAATTTACTAACGAATAAAATAACAAAAAAAGAAAAGTTGTAGAAAACTCTACAACTTTTTTAATTATCAAATAAATATCAAAAAAATTTTAACCATCTTTATTGTCTATATTAGAAAGGAAAGATTTAAGTTTTTCACTTTTTGGGTTAGAAAAAATTTGGTCTGGAGTGCCTTCTTCTTCAATGCAACCGTCTGCCATAAAAATAACTTTATCGCTAACAGATTTTGCAAAGCCCATTTCGTGAGTTACTATTATCATAGTTCTGTCTTTTTGTTTTAGCGACTTAATAACTTTTAATACTTCGCCGGTTAATTCTGGGTCTAGTGCAGAAGTAGGTTCGTCAAAGCATAAAACTTTAGGGTTTAATGCTAACGCTCTTGCAATAGCAACCCTTTGGCATTGACCACCAGAAAGTTCGCAAGGGTAAGAATCTTTTTTATCTATTAAATCAATAGTTTTTAATAATTCTAAACCATTTTCTTGAATTTGAACTTTTTTATTTGCAATAAATTCTGCAACGGCTTTTTTAATTTCTTTTTTCGTTAGTTCGCTATTTGAAATTAAATCTTTTTTATACGCTTTTGCTTGTTCTTTAATTAAAAGAGTAGGTGCAAGCGTAATGTTATTTATTACGTTATATTGTGGAAAAAGGTTAAAAGATTGAAAAACTAAACCAAAGTTTAGGCGTTTTTCCCTTAATTCTTTTTCGTTGTATTTTCCTTCTTTAGACGCATCTAATAAAACTTCATTGTCTAAAAGCATTTCACCAGAATCTGCTTTTTCTAAAAAATTTATACATCTTAAAAGAGTGGTTTTACCACTACCTGAAGAACCAATAATAGAAACTACTTCGCCCTTATTAATAGTTAAATTTATTCCTTTTAAAACTTGTAAGTTTCCAAACGACTTTTGAAAGTCTTTTATTTCTAAATATGCCATAATTTACGCCTATTCCTTAAAGAATTTTAATTTTTTTTCTAAATAACCGAAAAGAAGGGTTAAAATTCCAACGAAAATTAAGTAGAATGCACCTGAATAAAACAAAGGCCAAATTGCTTTAGAAGTAAAGGTTTTAGAAACCATTATAATTTCTAAAATACCTATTGAATTTGAAAGTGCCGTATCTTTAACCAACGTAATTATTTCGTTGCCCATAGGTGCTAAAATGCGTTTAATTACTTGTAATAAAACAACTTTATTAAAAATTTGGTTTTTAGTCATACCCAAAACTTTGCCTGCTTCATATTGACCTTTAGAAACGCTTTCTATACCACCACGGAATATTTCTGAAAAATAGCAAGCATAATTTATAATAAAAGCAATTAAAACGGCAATTAAACCACCATATCCTTCGCCGTTTAATTCTGGAGGACCTACAGCCCAACCAAGTTCAAAGTAAAAAAATCTGTTAACTTCGCCCCATAAGTTTTTACCATTAATTTTTATCATATAATAAACGATAAAAACTTGTAGCATTAAAGGAATACCACGAATTACCCAAACAAAAACCTTGGTTATAGCAGACAAGGGTTTAAATTTAGACATAGAGCCAAAAGAAATAACAAGCCCTAATGGTAAAGAAAAAATAAGAGTGATTATAAAAATTAAACAAGTAACCCCAAAGCCTTGTAATAGGCTTTGGGTAACTGACCAAAAATCCATTTTAAAACCTAATTATTTTTGAGATGAGAAATCTGTTATTACAGAAGTTGCAAGATTATACTTTGTTGCAAGTTTTTGTAAATAACCAGTTTGTGCAAAGAATTCTAAAGTAGCATTAACTTTTGCAGTTAATTCACTACCTTTTGCAAAACCTATTGCATAATATTCAACACCAATTTCAACACTTTGGTTAAGAACAAGGTCAGAATATGCGCTTTGTTCTAAAATAGCGTTTGCAAGAAGAACGTCTACTATAGCATAATCGCAAAGACCTTCGTTAAGTTTGGTAATTGCATCCATTTGAGAAGAAAGTTCATTTATATTGATGTTTACGTTTTCAGTTTTGTATGATTTTGCAAGAGAAGCACCAGAAGAACCCCTTTCAACAGCAACGTTTTTTCCATTAAATTGAGTGGTGTCTGTAATTTCTGCAGTAGTAGACTTTCTTAAAATGCATTGTGCGTTTTGCATATAGTTATAAGAAAAATCAACTAATTGGTCTCTTGGTGTCTCAACGTTATCAATTTTGTCCGTTCCGTTAGAAGTAAAGCCGTTCCAAATACAATCTATTACTTCTTCAGTTAAGTCAATATATTTGTTTTCCCAAGTAATACATTTAAATTGAACGTTATAGCCTAATGCTTCAAAAGTCATAATAGCAAGTTCAGTATCAAAACCAACAAGAACCTTGTCTTCGGTGTAGTTCATTGGTTCGTAAACAGTATAACCTACAACTATAGTGTTGCCTTTTCTTGGGTCAACGACGGTTGAATTACCACAAGCAGTTAAGCCAAAGCAAGCAGAAACAAGTAGCATTGCCGTTAAAATAAAAGTTAAAATCTTTTTCATTGTTGTTTTCTCCTTTTTTACAACTAATATAAATTTACGTTTTATCTTCATCACTTTATCGCTTTAGTTTAATGAAGTAATTACATTATACTTTATTATACTAAAGTTGTAAAGCATTTTTCACTACTTTTTTAAAATTTTTTCTAAATTTTTATAAAATTAATAAAACACAATGGTTTTTATGAATAATTAAAGGGTTTTAAGGGCAAAAATACTTGCATAGAACAAAAAAAGGAGATTTTTTTATGAAACTTATTGAAAGTCAAACGCTAAAAAATTTAGCAAGAGCATACGCAGGGGAATGTCAAGCAAGGGTTAAATATGAATTTATTGAATACGGCGCAAGAAAACAAGGGTATAAGGCGCTTGCTGAAGCAATAGACAAAATAGTTTATAACGAATTTAACCACGCACGTATGTTTTACACTAAAATTCAAGATGCAAGCGAAGAGCCTATTGTAAATTTAGAAGTTTGCGCAGGTTTTCCGTTTAAGGAAAAATGGAATTTAGAAGAAAACTTAAAATTCGGTATGGAAGATGAAGAAACTGAAGTAGAACTTTATTTAGAGTTTGCCAAAGTTGCTAGGGAAGAAGGATTTAAAGATATTGCAATTTTGTTTGAAAATATATCTTCAATAGAAAACTGCCACAAAATGCTATTTAGTGAACTTTACGAACAATTAAAAAATGGCACGATGTATAAACGCAAAACGGCAATTAAGTGGAAATGTTCTGCTTGTGGCTACGAAGCAACTGCAAAACAGGCTTGGGAAACTTGCCCTGTATGTCAAGAAAAGCAAGGCGCTGTTATGCTTAATTTAGAGAGCGACTGCAAGTGTAAATGTTAAAAAGTAATATTTTTGCTTACGCAAAAGTTTAGGATTAAACATTATATATAATATACTAGAAAAAAATTCAACAAAAAAGGCTAACGAAAAAACTCGTTAGCCTTTAACCTTTTATAATTAGTTATTGTGCTTGTGGTTGTTCTAATTTTGGTTTTTCTATTGTAATTTCCCCAGCCTTTTTAAGCGCCCACTTGGTAATTATAGGGCCAACTAGTTCGTAAACAAGGGTAGCGCATAAAGTAACTGTTAAAATTTCCGTACTATATAAGGCGAGTTCTTGGGTGTTAGCAACTTTTTGCGCCATACCTATTGCAACGCCTGCTTGTGGCAACAAGGTTAAGCCTAAAAAGTTTTGAACAGCACTTGGTGCTTTAACCATTTTAGCGCCTAAGAAAGCCCCGCCGTATTTACCAATACTTCTAAATACTAAGTAAACAATTCCAATAACGCCAACAGCTGGAATTATGCTTAAATCTAACTTTGCGCCAGAAATAATAAAGAAAAGCATAAATAATGGAGCAGTCCATCTATCCATAATGTCCATAACGGTGCCACTTTCTTTATTCATATTAACGTAGAAAACGCCAATAGACATACAAGTTAATAGGTCAGAAAGTTTAAATCCGTTGCCAAAAACGTTAACTAAGCCAACCCCGGCAAATACTGCAACTATACAAAGGGAAATTCTGTTTGCTCTACTTTTAAATATTTTTGCAGAGAATGCTAAAATTATGCCAATTACTGCGCCAATACCTAAAGAAGCAATAATTTCTAAAATAGGCATAACTAAAACGTCTATAATATTAATAGTTGCGCCAGCAGTTGCAAAAACTTTTGCTAATGCAAGTGAAATTGCAAAAACCATTAAACCAATTGCATCGTCAAAGGCAACTACTGGTAAAAGTGTATCGGTAACAATACCTTTTGCCTTATATTGCCTAACAACCATTAGTGTTGCCGCAGGGGCAGTTGCAGTTGCAATAGCGCCTAAACATAGGGCAGTTGGTAAAGTTACAACTCCAAAGAAGTGTAGGGCAACCAAAACCAAATCTACAAGTAAAACGGTGGTTAATGCTTGTGCTACCGTTATAATAACAACGCTTTTACCAATTTTTTTAATGTGCTTTAACTTAAATGAAGAACCTATTGAAAAGGCAATAAAGCCTAAAGCAACGTCTGTAATAAGGCTTAAACCTTCAAAATAAGAACTAGCACCCGTTAGGTTTAATAATAAACTAAAAAGTAAGCCTGCAATTAAAAATGCGGTAACGTTAGGTAGTCCAATTAATTTTGCAAGTCTTGTTAGCGCAAGACCTATTGCCATAGCAATGGCTAAACAAAGTAAAGTATTCATAGTAAAACCTTCTTATTATTCTAGTCCTTCAACAAAAGCAAGTGGCATAGCGTACATAATGCCAACTTTATGGTGTATTTCGTTTGTAACCTTGTGAACTATTTCTTTAACTTCTTCTAATTGTTCTTCCTTTATTATGCAGTAAACCAAATAGTTGTTGTCGTGGTCGTATTCTAAAACGTGCCTTAGCCCAACGAATTGTGGAATAGTTTCTTCCTTATTATCTAGTAGAGCAGACTTAAGGCTTTGCGCTGGAAGAACAACCCCTTTAATATTGTTTTTGCGTAGCGCAGAAAACAGTGCGTAAGCATTTTCGTTTTTGCTTAAAATTACTTGAAACATATAATACATAATAAACTCCTTTTAAGCCAAAAGGCTTTATATAGTTTTATTTTATATACTTTAATAAGACCTTAAACATTATATAATAAAAGAAAAAAATAAGCAATAAAAAAGCCCCAATATTTTGGGGCTTTAATGTATTTTTTAGTTTACTTATCTGCTAAACGTTTGTAGTTAGCAATTCTTTCCTTGCTATCTTTTTCAGTTTGTTCAAATAAGTTTTCTGCTAATTCTGGTCTTGCCTTCATAAGTGAAGCGTACCTTGTTTCGCCAAGTAAGAATTCTTTATAGTTGCCAGTAGGTTCTTTGCTATCTAAAGTAAATGGATTTTTACCTTCGTCTGCAAGAGTTGGGTTATATCTATAAAGTTGCCAGTAACCGCAATCTACTGCTTTCTTTTCTTCTTCTTGAGTCTTCGTCATGTTAATGCCGTGGTTGATACAAGGAGCGTAACAGATTATGATAGATGGGCCGTCGTATGCTTCTGCTTCCGTTAATGCGTTTAATAATTGTTGTTTATTAGAACCCATTGAACATTGAGCAACGTAAACGTAGCCGTAACTCATAGCCATCATACCAAGGTCTTTCTTCTTAACTCTCTTACCAGCGGCAGCAAATTTAGCAACTGAACCTGTTGGGGTAGATTTAGAAGATTGACCACCCGTGTTAGAGTAAACTTCAGTATCTAAAACAAGAATATTTACGTTTTCGCCCATTGCTAATACGTGGTCTAAACCGCCGTAACCAATATCGTAAGCCCAGCCGTCGCCACCAAAAATCCAAATAGATGGTTTAACTAAGCAGTCTGCATTTTCACGAATATAAGTTAAGCCTTCTGCCTTTTCGTTCTTTAATGCTTCTTTAACTTTTTCTGCAGCCACTTTAGATTTTTCTGCATTTTCTTTATCGGCAAGCCATTGATTGAACGCTTCTTTGGTTGCTTCGTTAACAGAATCTAACGTAGCACGCATATCTTCTTCAATTTTAGTTCTTCTTGCTTTAACTGCAAGGTTCATACCATAACCGAATTCTGCGTTGTCTTCAAACAAACTGTTTGCCCAAGCAGGACCTTTACCTTGTTTGTTAACGGTGTAAGGGCAAGTTGGAGCAGAGCCACCGTAAATAGAAGAACAACCCGTTGCGTTAGCAACAATCATTCTATCGCCGAATAGTTGAGTAATAAGTTTAACGTAAGGAGTTTCACCACAACCAGCGCACGCACCAGAGAATTCAAATAAAGGTTTTTTGAATTGGCTACCGATAACGGTTTTTTCTGATATAGCAGAAGTATCTTTTTCGCTAACCGTTTCGCTAAAGTTGTAGTTTTCTGTTTCTGCTTTAACGATGCTATTAAATGGAACCATAGTTAAAGCCTTTTCTTTTGCAGGGCAAATATCTGCACAAACGCCACAACCCATACAATCTAATGGAGAAACTTGCATTCTAAATTTATAGCCGTTTGCTTTAAGTTTAGGGTTTTTGCAATCTGCAGTAGCAAAAGTTTCTGGGCCAACTTCGTTTTCGTTAACTAATACAGGTCTAATACAAGAGTGTGGGCAAACGAAAGCGCATTGGTTACATTGAATACATTTATCTTTATCCCAACTTGGAACGTTAACTGCAACGCCACGTTTTTCAAATTGAGTTGTACCCGTTGGAACAGAGCCGTCTGGGTTAAATGCAGAAGAAGGAAGTTTGTCGCCTTCTAACGTTAAAATTGGGTGAACGATATTTTTGAAATATTCGTTATTAGCAACTTCTGCCATAGGAGCGCCGTTAGTTGCGTTTTTCCAAGAAGCAGGAACTTCAATTTTAATTAAGTTTGCTTCAGCAGAATCTATAGCGTTGTAGTTCATTTGAACAACAGCATCACCTTTCTTAGCGAAAGACTTGTATGCCATTTTCTTCATATAATCTACTGCTTCTGCGTAAGGAATAATGTTTGCAACCTTAAAGAAAGCAGATTGTAAAATTGTGTTAGTTCTGCCTCTTAAACCAAGGCTTGCAGCAATTTTAATAGCGTCTATAACGTAAAGGTTAATGTTTTTACTTGCAATATCACGTTTAACGAAAGCAGGTAATACTTCTTCTAATTCTTCTACGCAAGATGCAGAAGTGTTTAGTAAGAAAGTACCGTTTTCTTTAATGTCGCCCGTCATATTGTAACGAGTAATATAAGATGGGTTAGAACATTGTACGAAGTCTGCAGCGTCTATTAGATATGCAGATTGAATTGGAGTATCGCCAAATCTTAAGTGAGAAACGGTAATACCACCAGATTTTTTACTATCGTAGAAGAAATAACCTTGAACGTATTTTTCGGTGTGGTCACCAATAATTTTAATAGAGTTTTTGTTAGCGCCAACGGTACCGTCTGAGCCTAAGCCCCAGAACTTACAAGAAATTGTACCAGCAGGTGCTGCGTTATATTGAGCAGAGAAATCTAAAGAAGTGTTGGTTAAGTCGTCGTAAATACCAACGGTGAAGTGGTTTTTAGGTTCAGCGCTTTCTAGGTTTTTATAAACTGCGTAAATCATAGAAGGGTTAAATTCCTTGCTACCTAAACCGTATCTACCACCAACTACCTTAATGTCTGTCATGCCTTTTTCTAATAGAGCAGAACATACGTCTAAGTATAATGGTTCACCTAGTGAGCCTGCTTCTTTAGTTCTATCTAAAACGGCAATCTTCTTAACCGTTTTTGGAATTGCGTTAACGAAAGAATCTATAGCGAAAGGTCTATATAGTCTAACTTTTAATAAACCAACCTTATGACCTTCTTTGTTCATTTTATTAATTGTTTCTTCAACAGCGTCTGCACCACTACCCATTAATACTACGATGTTTTCTGCATCTTCAGCACCAACGTAGTCAAATAGGTGATAACTTCTACCTGTTAAAGCAGAAACCTTATCCATCATTTCTTGTACGATGGCAGGGGTTGCATTGTAATATTTATTAGCAGTTTCTCTGTTTTGGAAATAAATATCTGCATTTTGAGCAGTACCTTTTTGAACAGGGTGTTCAAAGTTAAGCGCTCTCTTACGGAAATCTTCAATATCTTTCATGTCTACTAACGCTTTCATTTCGTCGTAGTCAATAACGTCAATTTTGCTAACTTCGTGGCTAGTTCTAAAACCATCGAAGAAGTGTAAGAAAGGAACTTTTGCTTTTAAGGTTGAAAGGTGAGCAACTAACGCTAAATCCATAACTTCTTGAACAGAGTTAGAAGAAAGCATTGCAAAACCGGTTTGTCTACAAGCCATAACGTCGGCATGGTCGCCAAAAATGTTAAGTGCGTGTGCAGCAAGCGCTCTAGCACTAACGTGAAAAACCGTTGGCAATAATTCACCAGCAATTTTGTACATGTTAGGAATCATTAGTAGTAAACCTTGGCTTGCCGTGTAGGTTGTTGTTAGTGCGCCGGCCATTAAAGAGCCGTGTACTGCGCCTGCAGCGCCTGCTTCACTTTGCATTTCTGCTAAACGAAGTTTTTGACCAAACATGTTTACTCTGCCCGTAGCAGACCATTCGTCTGCAACTTCTGCCATTGGTGAAGATGGTGTTATTGGGTAAATAGCCGCAACTTCACTAAACGCATAGGCAACGTGGCTGGCAGCGGTATTGCCGTCAATAGTAAGTTTTTTCATTATATCAAATCCTCCAAATATATTGTAAGTTAAATACTTATACTATTATAAAATTATAAAAGCAATTAGTCAAGCCAAAAACAAAATTTTTTTTATTTTTATAAATAAAAACATAAGCGCAAAAAAAGGTTAAAATAGTTGAAAAAAGTTAGCGCTTTTGGTATAATATGCAATTAGAATAAACTTTTTGGGAAATTTATGGAAAAAATATTAAAAGTAGAAAACGCAAGTTTTTCTTACGACAAACAAAATAAGGTATTAAAAGATATCTCTTTTGAAGTTGAAAGGGGTGAATATATTGCTATTATCGGGCATAACGGTAGTGGCAAGTCTACCCTTGCAAAACTACTAAACGGGCTATTGGTTGCAGATAGTGGCGAAGTTACCGTTGCAAATTTTTCTGCTAAAGATAAAAAAAGTTTATTTGAAGTAAGAAAAAGGGTTGGCGTAGTCTTTCAAAATCCAGACAACCAGTTGGTTGCATCTATCGTAGAAGACGACGTTGCTTTCGGCCCAGAAAATTTAGGCATAGAAAGAAAAGAAATTGGCGAAAGAATAGATTTTGCCTTAAAAGCCGTTGGTATGGAAGAATTTAGAAAAGTTTCGCCAACAAGGCTTTCTGGTGGTCAAAAACAAAGAATAGCAATAGCAGGGGTATTGGCGCTAAAGCCAGAAATTTTGGTTTTAGACGAATCTACTGCAATGCTAGACCCACAAGGTAGAAAAGAAGTTTTAGAAGTAGTAGAAAAACTAAACGAAGAAGAAAAAGTAACCGTTATAGCCATAACGCACTATATGGAAGAAGCCGTTAGGGCAGACAGAATTTTAGTAATAAACCACGGCGAAATAGTAATGAGTGGCACACCAAAAGAAGTTTTTGCCCGTGCAGAAGAATTAAGGGAAATTGGTTTAGAATTGCCACCGGTTTGCCAAATAGTAAGTGGGCTAATCAAAAAAGGTTTGCAAATAGAAAAAGAAATATTAACTGAAGAAGAACTTTTGGAGGCGCTATGCGAATTGTTGCAGAAGAATTAAATTACGTTTATAGCGAAAAATCTAAAAAGTTGGCAGTTCACGCGCTAAACGGGGTAAACTTAACTATAGAAGCAGGCGATTTTTTTGGCATAATAGGTAAAACGGGCAGTGGTAAATCTACTTTCGTTCAACACCTAAACGGGCTAATTCCTACCGATAGTAAGCACGGCAAACTAACCGTTGGCGAATTTGTTTTATCTAACAAAAAATGCGACTATAAGGCTTTAAGAGCCAAAGTTGGCATGGTTTTTCAGTACCCGGAATATCAACTTTTTGCCGAAACGGTTTTTGAAGACGTAGAGTTCGGCTTAAAAAGTTTTTACCCTAACTTAACTAAAGAAGAAAAAGAAGTAATGGTAAAAACTGCCATAGAAACGGTAGGGCTTAATTACGAAGAAATAAAAGATAAGTCTCCTTTCGACCTTTCTGGTGGTCAAAAACGTAGGGTAGCGATAGCAGGGGTAATAGTTTCTAAGCCAGAAATTTTAGTGTTAGACGAGCCTGTTGCCGGCCTAGACCCACAAGGCAAAAAAGAATTTATAAGCCTATTGCATACCCTTCATAAAACAACGGTAAAAACCATAATTATAGTTTCGCACGATATGAATTTAGTGGCAGAAAACTGCAATAAAATAGCAGTATTTTGCGACGGGAAAGTAGCAAAAGTAGGCACACCTAAAGAAGTGTTTACCGACTACGAAAATATTAAAAAAACGGGGTTAGATTTGCCTTTAATAGCCTTTTTAACCCAAAAATTGCAAGAAAAGGGAATAGAAATTTCTACCAATTTAACCCTAGAAAACTTTATTAAAGAAGTTTTTAAAAAGCACGAAGAAGTAAAGGCTAAACAGCGCGAAGGGGGTAATAGATGAAAGACGTATCTTTTGGTCAATATTACCCAACCCAATCTTTCGTGCATAAAATGGATGCAAGGGTAAAAATACTACTAATAATAGCGTATATCGTGGGGGTATTTTTGGTTGCAAGTTATCACTTTTTAGGGTTTGGCGCGTGCTTGTTGTTCGTAATAATAGCAACCATATTTTCTAACGTTCCGTTTTCAAAAGTTTTAAAAAGCATAAAGGGAATATTATTTATAATAATATTTTCGGCAATAATACAAATATTTTTCAACAAAAGTGGCAAGGTAATTTGGTGGATTATAACCGATGAAGGATTGCTAAACGCAGGCTTTATAGTGGCAAGAATAACGCTAATAGTTTTAGGTGCAACGTTGTTAACGTTAACCACTTCGCCAGTAGAAATTGCCGACGGCATAGAAAGTTTAATGTCTCCGTTAAAATATATAAAATTCCCTGTGCACGAATTTGCGCTAATAATGAGCATAGCCTTAAGGTTTATACCAACTTTATTAGACGAAATAGACAGAATTATAAAAGCCCAAAAGGCAAGGGGTGCAGACTTTGAAAGTGGCAATTTATTCAAAAGAGCCAAAGCCTTAGTACCCGTTTTAATACCCCTATTAATAAGTTCGTTTAGAAGGGCAGACGAGTTGGCAGACGCAATGGATAGCCGTTGCTACGCGGGCAGTAAAAACAGAACGAGATACAAAAAAATGCACCTAACCTATAGAGATTTATTAGGCTTTATTTTAACGGCAGGTTTAATAACGGGCGTGGTGTTCTTAAACGGCTTTTACGTGCTACTTGTAATATAGTTAGGGGGTAAAAATGAAAGTAAAATTAACCATTTCTTACGATGGCACTAACTATTGTGGTTGGCAAAGCCAACCAAACGGCAACGGCGTGCAAAAAGAAATAGAAAAAGCAATAGAAAAACTAACGGGCGAAAAGGTAGCCGTTACGGGTAGTGGCAGAACGGATGCAGGCGTTCACGCACAAGGGCAAGTTGCAAGTTTTAGCATAGAAAAAGCAACTATTCCCGCCGAAAAATATTTTAAAGCGCTAAACACTTTGTTGCCAGAAGATATAAGGGTAATAAAAAGCCAAAAAGTTAACGAAGATTTCTGTGCAATAAAAAGCGCAAAGCAAAAAACTTACGAATACACTTTTTATAAAAGCCAAGTAGAGTTGCCGTTAAAAGAAAAATACCAAACCAAACTTAGCGAAAACTTAAATGTAGAAAGAATAAAAGAGTGCGCAAAACTATTTGTTGGCGAGCACGATTTTAAGTGTTTTTGTGCAAGTGGAAGCAGTGCAAAAACCACCGTTAGAACTATTTACGAAATAAAAATAAAAAACAGCAAAACCCAGTTAAAAATATTGGTTAGTGGCAACGGATTTTTATATAAAATGGTAAGAAGTTTAGTAGGCACGTTAATTGCTTGTGGTGAAGAAAAAATAGGCGAAAAAGAAATAGCAGAAATGCTAAAAACGGGCAAAAAGCACGGAATAAGAACCATGCCTGCAAAAGGGTTGTGCTTAATAAAAGTGAAGTATTAAGCGAAGCGGGGCTTTGCAAATGATGTTTTTGCTAATCGCAAAAATTTTGGTATAAACATTTTAGAAAATATAAATTTTGTACTTAAAATAAAAATCTAAACAAAAAGGCACTAAACAATAGTGTCTTTTAAATTTTAAAAACACAATATGTAGTGGCAAAAAAATAATAAAGCAAAAAAATAGCAAAAAACACAAAAAAATAAAGGAAAAAAGCAAAAAAATAGTAAAAATCGCTTGACTTTTATGGTTAAAAAAATGTAATATAAATAAGCATTTATAAGGCGAAGTTCGTTTTTTAGGGATTAGCCCCCCTACGCCCCAATGTGTAACGGGGTAACGGAAGGTCTTAAAAACTGCAAAACCGCGAAAAAATTAAAAATAATTCTAAGGAGAATAAGATATGAAGACCTTTATGGCTCACGGTAGCGATGCTGCCGTTGATGCAAGAGTTTTTATTGAACCTGTAGACAACAGCAAATCTTTAAAAGAAAAACTTGCAAAATTAGAAGCAGACGTAGAAGCGCTAGAAAAAGAATTAGCAAACGTACCTGCAGAAGATGAAAAAGCAAAGAAAAGCGCAGAAAAGAAATTAGCAAACGCAAAAGCAAAAAAAGAAGCAGTTGCTAAAGACGTTGAAAAATTAGTAGCAAAATACGAAGAACATAAAAGAATATACGAAAACCCAAAAAATGCAAAGAAACGTGCATATTGCGTTAAACGTGAATGGTACGTAGTAGATGCAGAAGGTTTAATTTTAGGTAGATTAGCAAGTAAAGTAGCAGCAATCCTAAAAGGCAAAAACAAACCAACCTACACACCAAACCAAGACACGGGCGATTTTGTTATAATAGTAAATTGCGACAAGGTTAGATTAACCGGCAAAAAATTAGAAAACAAAATTTACCGTTATCACACAGGCCACGTAGGTGGGTTAAAAGAAATACAATATAAAACTCTTATGGAAAAGAACTCTGCGCTTGCTGTATACGAAGCAGTTAAGGGTATGTTACCAAAGAACAGTTTAGGCCGTCAAATGTTGACGAAGTTGAAAGTCTTTAAGGGCGCAGAACACAAAATGCAAGCGCAAAACCCAAAGACGCTTAAGTTATTTTAAGAGGTGAAATATGGCAAAAGCAACAACTAAAAAGAAAGTTCAATATTGGGGAACAGGCAGAAGAAAAGAAGCAGTAGCACGCGTACGTTTAATACCAGCGGGCGAAGGCAACATTATAATTAATGGTAAGAGTTTAGACGAATACTTTGGTTTAGACACAATGAAATTAATAGTACGTCAACCATTAGTATTAACCGAAAACCTAACCAAGTACGATATATTCGTTAACGTATGTGGTGGTGGCTTCACAGGTCAAGCAGGCGCAATTAGGCACGGTATTTCTAGAGCATTATTAGAAGCAGAACCAGAAACAAGGGCTGCACTAAAGAAAGAAGGTTTCTTAACCAGAGATTCTAGGAAAAAAGAAAGAAAGAAGTACGGCTTAAAGAAAGCACGTCGTGCACCACAATTCTCAAAGAGATAATTTGTGCAAGCTATTGCTTGAAATTAAAACAAAACTTAAAAACCTTGCAAAATTTTTGCAAGGTTTTTTGTTTTTTATAAAAAAAGAAGAAAATTTTATATTAAAAGGTTTTGTAATATAATAAAATTGTTATAAAAAACCCCAAAAAATGTGGGCAAAAAAGTTCAAAAACACTATATATTGTGTAATAAAAAAATGTTAAAAAATTACAAAAAATATAACAAAATTTACACAAAAAATATTGACAAAATAAATGAAAGAGTATATAATTAAGTAAACCATAATGCAAAATTAGGGAAAAAGCCCCTTTTTTGTATTATAATGCTTGCCTGTAAACATAATATATAATATATATAAGGCTAATAAAAAAACAGGGCAAAAGCAAATTAAAAAGGGAAATAAACTTACCAAAGGGGTAGGTTGTAACAAAAAATTTTATAAAACATTTTTTTCTTAAAAAGGAGAGAGTAAAAATGAAAAAGTACACAACACCGGATTTTGAAATTGAAATCCAACAAGTAACAGACGTTATTATGATTTCTACCTTAGCAGACGACGAATTCAACTTTAATAACGACCCGTTCAACAGCAAACTAGGTGCATAATAGGAGGCGCAAAATGAAAAAGAGTAGAATTGCCGTATTGGCAACATTAGTGCTTGCCTTTGTATGCAGTATAGTGCTTTCTGTTTTCAGTATGGGTTTTGCAGAACCAGTTGCAAAAACAATTGACCAAGCAAATATCTATATGAGAGATGGCGCTGCCGTAAGGTTAGCAACCACGACAGATGAAATGGGTTTAAGGTTTGCTTCTGCACTTAGCCAAGAAGATTACGAAGGCTTAAAACTAAGCCTAGCTAACGGAACTTATAGCAAAGTAGAAGTTGGTATGGTAATCCTTCCTAAAGACTACGTAGAAGGCTTCACTTATGTTGATGAAGAAGACCAAGAAGTAACTGTTGAAGGTGTAGAGCTTTCTGTAGCAACTTTATTTGGCGAAGGCAAGAGATATCATTGGGAAAAGGATGATGAAGGGTATCCTAAGGTTATAAACAACCAAGCATATATTCTTCACTCATCAGTAGAACTTGATGCTGAAACAGATAAATTATCTGCTTTAGATAACGTTGCAGGTCACTATGGCTTCAAATTCTCTATCGTAAACATTAAAGATGGTACAGCAGATACAGATCCTACCACCAACAATATCGACAGGGAATTTATTTCAACTGCATATATTGCAGCAACAGATGCAGAAGGCACAACTTATAAACTTGCAATAGCCAATAAAGATAAAACTGGTGCAGACGTTGCTGATACAAATGGTAAAGTTTCTCGTTGCGTAGCAGAAGTTGCTTACGACACTATTAACGACGAAGGTCGTGACCCTGAAAACGAACTAATCGCTTCAGAAAACGAAAAGTTAGACTCAGCTTACCTACAAAAATGTTTATACGACATCGTTATTAAAGATGGCGAAAACGTTGTTTCAACTCAACAAGTTAAATATGGTGCAAGCTGTACCGTTCAAACCCCTGCACCACCAGAAAAATATAGGGTTAGAAGTACTGCTGTGCTAAAAGATGAAAATCAAAACGTAACTTCTACTAACATAGAAAAAGTTACAGCAAATGCAACTTACACTTTAGGTACTCAAGAAGAATACGTTTTAATGGATATGAGCTCAGATTCAAACGTTTTCATAACCCCAACAGCTGCTACTACTAAACAGAAATGGGAAAAAGACGAAGAAGTTGTATACCCAGGTGAAGATGCGTCTCTTAAATTACAAAAAACAGTTTCAAATGGTTTTGTAGAAGCATATCAATATCTTGATAGAAATCAATTATTACTGTTTAATGAAGTTAAATTTAGAATGTTAACTTCTGGATTGGCTACTATTCGTTTAACATTTGGTACTGCAGAATATTCTGACACCAGAATACTTCCTGGTAAATGGCGTGAAGTTAGAATCGTTAACACAAATAAAACATCAAGAACGTTTGATTTGTATATTGATGGAGATTTTAAAGTACAAGGTTCTTACGATGCAACTGCATCAAAATTTACTATTATAATGGATAAAGCTGACGAGGTTACCGATACTACGGGCTACGCATTATACCTAAGTGATATCATCGGTTATGGTACGTCTGAAAAAGAAGTTGTAATTTTTAACAACGGTGGTTACGATGCTAAAGGCGAGAGAGATATCTTTAGGCTTGTAACAGCTGGCACAACATACACTATAGACGATTTAATGACTGGTAATACTATTAGAAAAACTAGAACTGGTTATGGCAGTGTTTATACAGAAGGTGTGAGAGATGTTATAATGTACGATGAAACCGGTGCAAACGGCGATTTCAAGGAAGTAATTGGTTACTCTGCAAACGGTGTTGCAATTTATAGAGATACACCTTGCGTTGTAAACGAAACAACGGTTATAGCACCTATTTTAGGCGACGCAGTTGTTATTGGTGATTTTGAAACTGCTACTCTTGTTGATGAAGATCAAACAGCAAATGCTTCTGACGTAATTAATGGTGAAAATGGTCAACCGCTTGTAAAAAAATATAATGGTACTAGCACAAAGTGGGAACTTGTTAAAGATAGAGCTTTCCGTGATCAAGAAACAATGTTTAAGGTTTTGCCAGCTACTGATTATGCAGGTTTGCAACTTCGTTGGGCAGGTAGACCAGCTGGAACTAAAGTTGGTTACCAATACGACTACATTATGTTCCATATAGCATACGATAAAGTTTCAGCAGCAACCACGATATTTAGTGGAGCTACAGCACCTGCAAATTCAACAGGTTGTACAGTTCTTATAAAAGTAACTAGCAAAGGTGAATGCTTAGGCGATATTTATGTTAAAGCTTCTACAGGAGAATTTAGTTTGGTTAAATCAGGCGCTAGTCTTGGTGCAAATTACGTAGAGTTTGAATTTAGAACAGCAAATAAAGCTTGGTACATTAGTAACATTTACGCTTTAGATATTGCAACAACACCTGCTGCTTAATAGGTAGTTAAAAGTTTAAGTTAAAACTTAATTAACAAATTAAATTACACACTATATCAATTTTGGTATAGTGTGTTTTTTGTTTACTTATTTAATTTTTTTACGTTTCTTATTTTTTAATAAATTAACGTTAAACTTATTGCAAATTGGTTAAATGTTTGTTATAATGTTAATAACTTATAAAAAAAAGGAATTTTTAATATGAAAAATTATATTTCACCTAACTTTGAAATTGTAATAGAAGAAATTAAAAACGTTATAATGGAATCTACCCAAATTGAATATGAAGAAGAAGACGGTTTTAACTAAAAAGCAAACAATAAAAAGCAAGCGAATTTTCGCTTGCTTTTTAATTATGTTGCCTGCGCAAAATAACACTTTCGCTAAAAGCGAAAATATATCTTTTTCTGCTTTTAGCGAAAACCCTTGCAAAAAGCAAAAAACTTTGTTATACTTTTATAAGAAAATATTAAAAGGAAATTGTTATGGAAAAGAAAATACCCGTTGTTGTTATTAAAGAACTTAAAGATACAGACAGAATTTTAACTGCCCTACGTAATTATGGCATAAAAACGGCTGAAATTACTTTTAGAACGGCTTGCGCAGAAGAAGCTATTAAATATGCTAGCGAAAACTATAAAGACTTCTGCATCGGCGCTGGCACGGTTATTAATGCCGTTCAATGCAAAAAGGCTATTAAGGCTGGCGCTAAATTTATTGTTTCGCCAGGGCTTTCTATTCCCGTTGCAAAAGTTTGCAAAAAGGCTAAAATCCCATATTACCCTGGTTGCGTAACCCCAACTGAAATTATGCAAGCATTAGAATTAGGGCTTACAACACTTAAATTCTTCCCTGCAAACGTTTACGGTGGCTTAAAGGCATTAAAAGCCTTATCTGCTCCGTTCCCACAAGTTAAATTTATTCCAACCGGTGGCGTTAATAACGATAATTTAGAAGAATTTTTAGCATGGGATAAAATTGCTGCCGTTGGTGGTAGTTTCTTCGTTGAAGATGCGCTAAAAAACACAAACAACTAATTTTATAGGAGATTTTTTATGAGTAAAGTTATTACTTTTGGCGAGTTAATGTTAAGGCTTGCCCCAGAAAATTATTTAAGATTTTTACAAAGCGAAAAGTTCCAAGCAACTTTCGGTGGTGCAGAAGCCAACGTTGCAGTATCTTTAGCAAATTACGGCATAGACGTTGCTTTCGTTTCTAAGTTCCCTAACCACGAAATAGGGCAAATGGCTATTAACTCTATTAGAAAGTTTGGTGTAGATACAAGTAAAATCGTTCGTGGTGGCGAAAGAGTTGGTATTTATTATTGCGAAAAGGGTGCTTCTCAACGTCCTTCAAAAGTTATTTACGATAGAGCTTATTCTTCTATCGCAATGGCTAAAAAAGAAGATTTTAACTGGGATGAAATTTTTAACGGCGCTAGTTGGTTCCACTTTACTGGTATTACACCAGCGTTAAGCGACGAAGTTGCAGAAATTTGCCTAATCGCTTGCCAAAAAGCAAAAGAACTTGGCATTACTATTTCTTGCGACCTTAACTTTAGAAAAAAATTATGGTCTAAACAAAAAGCAGGCGAAGTTATGGGTAAACTTTGCCACTATATAGATTACTGCATTGCCAACGAAGAAGACGCAAAAGACGTTTTCGGCATAGAAGCAGAAAACACCGATATTTACAGCGGAAAACTTAACCACGAAGGTTATATTTCAGTTGCTAAAAAGTTAACCGAAAGGTTTAACTTTAAGGGTGTTGCTATTACTTTACGTGAAAGCAAATCTGCCAACGATAACGACTGGTCTGCTATGCTTTACACTAACGGCGAAGCATATTTTTCTAAAAAATACGCTATGCATATCGTAGACAGAGTTGGCGGGGGCGATAGTTTCGGTGGTGGCTTAATTTATTCTTTACTTTCTGGTTTTGATAGCCAAAAAACCATTGAATTTGCCGTTGGCGCAAGTTGCTTAAAGCACTCTGTTGAAGGCGACTACAATATGGTTTCTGTTAGCGAAGTTCTAAACCTTATTGGTGGCGACGCAAGTGGCAGAGTACAACGTTAATTACTAAAAAGCAAACAAAAAGCAAACAAAAAGCAAATAAAAAGCAAACAAAAAGCAAGCGAAAAGCAAGCGAAATTTCGCTTGCTTTTTTTAATGATGTTTTCGCTTCGCTCAAAATGATGTTTTTGCTAACGCAAAAGTTGTGGTATAAACGTTTTTTATTTTTTATTTTTTTCTAAAATTCTTTTCACAATTTTCTCGTGGTTATTCATTACGTTTATCATACCTTTTTGCAAAGGTATTGTTGGCACGGGCTCGGCTTCTTTCTTTTCTTTATTTGCGTTAAAAATATTATTTACTATAGAAGAAAAATCGGTAGAAGTTTGTTTTTTTTCTTTCTTTTCTTCTGCATTTTCTTCGCCCTTATTCGCGTTGTTGTTTTTATAAAACTCTAAAAAAGAATTCAAAAAAGAAAAAATTCCAAATTTATTCATTGACTAACTCCCTTTTTAACAAAAAATGCAGAAAAAAGTTCTAAAAGAATTGCAAAAACACACAATATAGTATATAATATGTATTGCTTTTAGAAATAATTTATAATATTTGAAAATTTTATTTTTCTAGCACATATTGGGGTTTTTATGAAAAAAATATTAAAAAATGTTTTATTATTCGCGTTGGTTGCATGTCTTCTTATTGGCGCAGTTGGTTGCGGTAGCATCGGCTGGAAAAAAGAAGACGTTACCGTTTCTTTACCTAACGAAATTATTACTTCTTCTAACGGTGGCTTCGTGGCTGAATCCGACAACAATATTTACGTTATTAACGGCCTTGGTTCTTCTACCAATTCCAACAAGTTTGGCGAACCTATTAAAGGCAGTTTAATTGCTATTGATAAAACAGATTATTCTAACAAATGTATTGTAGTTCCTAAACTTTTCGTTGCTAGCGACTATTCTTCTGGTCTGTTCTTAGACGGCCAATACGTTTACTACGGCACTCCTTCTACTGAAAAGAACGCACAAGGTACTATTGCTAATAACGAACTTGTTTTTTGCAGAACTAAATTAGACGGAACTGATACTAAAGAATTTTTTACAATAAAATCTCTTTCTTCACAATATAGGTTCTCTAAAGTGGGTAACGACGTTTTTATTACTTACTACGACAACAACGAAGCTGGTTTGTGTTGCTACAACACCACCACCGGTGAAAAAGACGTTATTGTTAAAACAAGCAAACTAAATAAAACTGAAACTTTAAGTTCTTACCACTTTGCCGATACCGAAAGCGCTAACGGAGTTGTTCTTTTCTATTCAACCAAAACTTTTAGCGAAGATTATAACGAAGAAAAAGAAAATGCTTTGGGCGATAGTTATGAAAGGGGAAAATACAGCTATAACAAAATTTATGCCTACAAACCTGGCGACACTAACGTTAACGAAGACTGCAAAGGTAAATTGCTTTTAGATGGTTCTGCTTCTAGCTTAACACCTTGCACTTATGAAGTTTCTTATTTCAAAAACGGTTACCTATTCTTTACTAAAAAAGATAGCACAAGTGTTATTGGCACTAAATTCTATGGTGTTAATGCTGTTGATTTCTACGAAGGCACTGCTGAACCTACCTATATTACAAGGGGTTCTGTTACCACAGATTTACTTTTAGTTAAATCTTTAAGTGAAGTTTATATTTTTGAAGACAATGCAGTTGTTAAAACTGCTTATGAAGGCGACGTAACTTTCGTTGAAGAAAGGGTTGTTTTAAGCACAACCATTACTAAACTTCTTTTCGTTGAAAGTTTTGTAGAAGGTGAAGGTGCAGAACAAGTTACCAAAACTTACTTATATTACGTTAATGCAGACAACAAACTTTGCAGAGTTCTTTTTGGCGAAGATGGTTATGAAGAAAAGGTTTCTGAAGATATTGTTTCTACAACTTGGTATGCTCCAGAAATTGCAGATGGCAAAATCTTTTATTTAGATTCTTCTTCTTTAGGTTTATCTTACGTTAAGTACGTATCACTTTCTTCTATCGCTACTGAAGAAGACACTAACGACGATGATATTATAGATTCAAGGTATTTAGAAGGTCAACAATTCGCAGGTGTTTTAACCAACGAAGATATGGCTAAATTCGTTACTAAAAAGTTAAACCAACTTTCTAATGAATTAAAGAACGGCAAAATTGTTTTCGACGACGTTGACGGCGAACTTCAAACGGTTAAAGCCGTTGTTAAGGCAAGGGAACTTTACGAAAGTTTAACTAACGAACAAAAGAGCCTTGTAGAACGTTCTGCTCTTAAACTTTTAATTAAATACGAAAAGGCAATAGAAGTAAGCAATATTCTTAAGCCTTTAGTTGATTTCGATAAGGTTGAAATTACCGACGAAAATCGCGAAGAATATAGGGGTTATTGGCAAGCTGCTAAAACTGCACTAGAAGGGTTAAAGACTTCTACCGACTATACTGCCAATGAAGTTAGAAACCTTTTAGTTGAAAACTACGGCTGGTTCTACGACCAAGCAACCAAAGTGTTTGGCGAAACGCAAAATTAATATCATATAAGCCCATTTTGAAAAATGGGCTTTTGTTTTTTTATATTGAAAATTTAACCTTTATATGTTATAATTTTAATATACAATTTTAACTTGTAAACGTTAAAATACATATTTTATTTGTTTTTATACATACTCATTTTGGGGGTGTGTATGAAAAAAAAGAAAACCAGTTTTGAAAAAACTATAGACACGGCTTGGTCGCTGTTTGAAAAAACGGGAGATATTTCTTATTATCTTCTATATAAAAACTTAAAAGACGAGTAGTATGCAAGAAAAATTTACAGGTTTAGTTTTAGGTGGTGTTAATTTTGGCGAAAACGACAAAATTTTAACCATCTTTACACTTGAAAAAGGCTTAATAACGGCTAAAATTAAAGGGGTTAAAAAGGCAGGAGCAAAACTTAAATTTGCTTCCGAGCCTTTTTGCTTTGCAGAATTTATTACTACGGGCACTCTTGCTAAACGCGTGGTTACGGGCGCAAGTTTAATAGAAAGTTTTTATTCTATTAGAGAAGATATACATAAATTTTTCTGTGGTGGCGCAATTTTAGAGTTTACTAGAAAACTATTAAGGGAAGATATTGTTTCTAAAGAACTTTTTTCTCTTTCTATTGAAGGGTTAAAAGAACTTTCTTTTTCTAACGAAAACCCTAAAAAAGTTTTAGCGCTTTTTTTAATTAACGCACTTTCCGTTGTTGGCTACGGGCTAACTATTAAAGACTGCAACTGCTTGCCTAATGAAGAAAAAACCAAAAGGTTTTTCGACTATTCTAACGGCGCAATCTATTGCGAAAAGTGTAAAAGTTTTGGCGCAAGGGAAATTAACCCTTTAACCTTTGAAACGTTAAAAAATTTAGTTTTTGGCAAAGAAGTTTCTTCTTCTGGTTTAGATATGGTTATTAGACTTTTAGATTATTATATTTCTAATAAGTGCGAAACTACTATAAAATCGGTAAAAGAACTTATTTCTTTACAAATAAACTTATAAAATAGGGCATTACAACTATAAAAAAGGTTGAAAAACTTTTTAAAATAGTGTAAAATATATTGGTAAAAATTGATTTGCGGAGGAAAAAACATGGCAAAAAAATACGTTTACTTATTTAGCGAAGGCAACGCATCTATGCGTGAAGTTTTAGGTGGTAAGGGTGCTAACCTTGCAGAAATGACCAAAATTGGTCTTCCTGTTCCACAAGGCTTTACTATTAGCACTGAAGCGTGCACTAAATATTACGAAGATGGTAAACAAATTAACGACAGCATTAAGGCTGAAATTATGGAAAACATCGTTAAGATGGAAGAAATAACAGGTAAAAAATTCGGCGACAAAGAAAACCCACTTTTAGTTTCCGTTCGTTCTGGTGCAAGAGCATCTATGCCTGGTATGATGGACACTATTCTTAATCTTGGCTTAAACGAAGAAGTTGTTGAAGTATTAGCAACAAAGTCTAACAATCCAAGATGGGCTTGGGACTGCTACAGAAGATTTATTCAAATGTATTCAGACGTAGTTATGGAAGTTGGTAAAAAATACTTCGAAGAACTTATCGATAAAATGAAAGAAGAAAAAGGCGTTACTTTAGACGTTGATTTAACTGCAGAAGACTTAAAAGAACTTGCTTCTCAATTTAAGGCAGAATATAAAGCAAAAATTGGTAGCGATTTCCCTACCGACCCTAAAGAACAACTTATGGGCGCTATTAAAGCCGTTTTCCGTTCTTGGGACAACCCACGTGCTAACGTTTATCGTCGCGATAACGATATTCCTTACTCTTGGGGTACTGCCGTTAACGTTCAAGCAATGGCTTTCGGTAATATGGGCGAAAATTGTGGTACTGGTGTTGCGTTTACTCGTGACCCTGCTACTGGCGAAAAGAAACTTATGGGTGAATTCCTAACCAACGCACAAGGTGAAGACGTTGTTGCTGGTGTTAGAACTCCAATGCCTATTGCTCAAATGGCAGAAAAATTCCCAGAAGCATTTGCTCAATTTGAAAAAGTTTGTCAAATACTTGAAAACCACTATCACGATATGCAAGATATGGAATTCACGGTAGAAAACGAAAAATTATATATGCTTCAAACTCGTAATGGTAAAAGAACGGCTCAAGCCGCTCTACAAATTGCAGTTGACCTTGTTAAAGAAGGCCACAAAACCGAACAAGAAGCAGTTCAAATGATAGACCCAAGAAACTTAGATACTCTTTTACACCCACAATTCGACGTTAAGGCTATTAAAGCCGCTACACCTTTAGGACGTGGTCTTGGTGTTTCTCCTGGCGCTGCTTGTGGTCAAATAGTGTTCACTGCAGAAGACGCTGAAATTTGGAACAAGGCTGGTAAAAAGGTTGTTTTAGTTAGACTTGAAACTTCACCAGAAGATATTACAGGTATGAAAGCCGCTCAAGGTATTTTAACCGTTCGTGGCGGTATGACTTCTCACGCAGCCGTTGTTGCTCGTGGTATGGGTAAATGTTGCGTTTCTGGTTGTGGCGATATTAAAATGGACGAAGAAAACAAGAGATTTACTTTAGCAGGTAAATTATTCAAAGAAGGGGATTGCATTTCTATCGACGGTTCAACCGGTGCTATTTACGACGGCATTATTCCAACCGTAGACGCAGAAATTTCTGGCAACTTCGGTATTATTATGGGTTGGGCAGATAAATATAGAAGCCTAAAAGTTAGAACTAATGCAGATACCCCTGCAGATGCTAAAAAGGCTAAAGAACTTGGCGCAGAAGGTATTGGTCTATGCAGAACGGAACACATGTTCTTCGGCGAAGGCAGAATAGACGCTTTCCGTGAAATGATTTGTTCTGAAACTATAGAAGAAAGAGAAGTTGCTCTTGCAAAAATTCTTCCAATGCAACAAGCAGACTTTGAAGGCTTATTTGAAGCACTTGAAGGTTTACCAGTATGTATTCGTTTCTTAGACCCACCACTTCACGAATTCGTTCCAACTACCGAAGAAGATATTGCTCTTTTAGCAAAAGCACAAAACAAATCTGTAGAAACTATTAAAGCAATTATTTCTTCATTACACGAATTTAACCCAATGATGGGTCACCGTGGTTGTCGTTTAGCAGTAACTTACCCAGAAATTGCTAAAATGCAAACTTTAGCAGTTATTCGTGCGGCAATTAACGTTCAAAATGCACACCCAACTTGGAACGTAAAACCAGAAATTATGATTCCACTTGTTGGCGACGTTAAAGAACTTAAATTCGTTAAGGCAGTAGTTGTAGAAACTGCTAATGCAGAAATTGCAAAACAAGGTGCTAACCTTAAATACGAAGTTGGTACTATGATAGAAATTCCAAGGGCTTGCTTAACAGCCGATGAAATTGCTCAAAATGCAGATTTCTTCTGTTTCGGTACTAACGACTTAACGCAAATGACCTATGGCTTTAGCCGTGACGATGCTGGTAAATTCTTATCTGCATACTACGACACGAAGATTTTTGAAAACGACCCATTTGCTAAATTAGACCAAACGGGTGTTGGCAAACTTATGAACATGGCTATTAGCCTTGGCAGACCTGCAAATAAAGACCTTCACGTTGGTATTTGTGGCGAACACGGTGGCGACCCAACTTCTGTTGAATTCTGCCACTCTATTGGCTTAGATTACGTTTCTTGCTCTCCATTTAGAGTTCCTATTGCAAGGTTAGCAGCTGCACAAGCAAACATTAAAAACCCAAGAAACTAATAATTAAAACAAAGTTAAAACCCTATCTTTTTAGATAGGGTTTTTTGTTTATAAATTTTTGTTGTTAATTTAATCTTCTAAATTATCTTTAATCTTTTCGTAAAGTTCCATTGCGTTTTTAACGGCAATATCCATATTAATATACTTATAATTTGCAAGTCTTCCTAAAAGGTGCAAGTGCTTATATTTTTTTGCTTCTTCAACGTATTTTTGGTAGAAGATTGCATTACTTTCGGTTGGAATAGGGTAGTAAGGAATATTTTTATCTTTTTTGAACTTTTTAGAATATTCTTTAACTATAACCGTTTTCTTTTGTGGTGGGCAAGTAAACTTGCTAAACTCGCTAATTCTTGTAAACCTATGAGAAGTTGTAAAATTAACAACTGCTGCCTTTTGGTAAGAAGAACATTTTTTGGTTTTGAACTTGAATTTTAACGACCTATATGGCAATACGCCGTGGCAGTAGTTAAACAATTCGTCTACACAACCAGTATATATAAGTTCGCCTTCAAATAATTGACCTTTTAGGTAAATTTCCCCGTCTTTTAGGCTTAAAACTTTACCTGCATCTCGCCCAAGTTTTAGTTGAATTTTAGGGTGGCGAAGAATATTAGAAACCATTTCGGTAAAGCCGTTTTGTGGCATGTATTGGTATTCATCGGTAAAATACCTATCTTCGTAAGAAACGTAAACGGGAACTCTGTTCATAACGGCTTCGCCAAGTTCTTCTGGCTTAAAGCCCCATTGTTTTTTGGTGTAAAAATAGAATATGTTTTGGTAAACGAATTCTGCAAAGTCTCTAATTTCTTTATTTTCGTGTTCTTTTAGTTTAAGAATAGGTACTTTTTTGTCTAGCCCTATTTCTTTTATTAAAATTTCTTTAATTCTTTCTGCCTTGTCTTTAGCAAAAAGCATTTCTAATGAAGTTAAGTTAAACGGAACTGGTACTAATTTGCCTTTAATATTGGCTAAAACCCTGTGTTCGTATTTATCCCACTCGGTAAATCTAGATAAAAAGTCGAAAACAACTTTTTCGTTGGTGTGGAAAATGTGTGGGCCGTAAGGTTGAACTATAATGCCGTTTCTGTCTTTATAGTCGTAGGCGTTTCCACCATAGGTATCTCTTTTGTCTATGATGGTAACTTCATAACCATCGTCGGCAAAAAGCCTTGCCATTGTTGCGCCCGAAAGCCCAGCCCCTACAATAATAACTTTTTTCATATATTTTTCCCTTATATATCAAGTTTAGGCTTTTCAATATTAACAAGTTAATATTGATAAAACTTAAAAAAGAATTCACTAATAATTTGTTGTGTTATATATTTTACCTTTTATGAGTATTTTTGTCAATAATAATGTTGATTTTTTATAATTATTTATGCTATTATATGGCTAGGAAGATATATTTATGGTTAGAATTTGGGCAAAAGTGCTAAAAAACAATAAAATAGTTAAAAGTTTTGTGTATGAAAGGGTAGAAACAATAGATTATTCTTTGTTTTTTGACTACACAAGGGAAATTTGCGAAGCGCTAGATATTCCTACCCCCGTTTTAATAAAAACACATCTTTTTAACTATGCAAAATATAACAACGTTAAATTTACCAAAACAGATTTTGTTGAAAGTATTGACTTTGATAAACTAATTTTCGAAAACGCCCTATTATGATTTTTAATTTTTGCGTATAATATTTTGTAAAACGTTCATAATAACCTTGGGGGGAAAGTTATGAAGATTACAACAATTATAGCGTTCATTTTAGTTATAGTAGGTTCTTTAGTTTGGCTATTAGTTGGTATTGCAGACTTCAACGTTGTAGCGCTACTTTTCGGTAGTGGTGCAACCGCCGTTGTTTCAAGAGTAATTTATACTTTAGTAGGTATTTCTGCAATATGGCTAATTTTCTATTGGGCGATGTACAGACCTTTTAGGCATATAGACTAAACCTATTAAAACAAACAAAACTTAAGAAGAACATAAAACTCGGCTTTTTTAGCCGAGTTTTTTCTTATAAAAAAATTTTAAAAACCCTTTTTATTTAGTATACAACGAAAGAAAAGAGTGCTATAATATTTTTAACAAACGTGTTATAGTAAAGGAGATTAAGTTATGGATTACCAAAGAATTTTAACTATTCAAGACATTTCGTGCGTAGGGCAATGTTCTTTAACGGTTGCTTTACCAATTTTGTCTGCTTGCGGAATAGAAACGGCTATTTTACCAAGCGCCGTTTTATCTACCCACACGGCTGGCTTTAAGGGGTACACTTTTAGAGATTTAAGCGAAGATATGCCTAAAATCAACCAACATTGGAAAAGTGAAAACATTACTTTCTCTGCTATTTATACGGGCTACTTAGGTAGCGCTAAACAAATAGATTACGTTTTAGATATAGTTAAATCTACCCTTAAAGAAGGTGGAAAGTTTATTGTTGACCCTGCTATGGCAGACAATGGTAAATTGTACCCTGGTTTTGACGATGAATACGTTAACGCAATGAAAAAACTATGTGTCAATGCAGACTATATTTTACCAAACATAACTGAAGCATGTTTTTTAGCTGGTTTAGAATATAAAGAAGTTTACGACGGCGAATATATAAATTCTATATTAAAAGCATTAACGGAAATGGGTTGTAAAAACGTAATATTAACGGGTGTTTCTTATACGGAAGGCAGAACGGGTATCGTGGTTTACGAAAATGGCAAATACGAATATTACGAACACGAAAAACTTGCTAATAGTTGCCACGGCACGGGTGATATTTACGCGTCTTCTTTCGTGGGGGCTTTCGTTAACGGAAAATCTGCATACGAAAGTGCTAAAATTGCAGGGGATTATACGGTAGAATGTATTAAAGAAACGGCTAAATGTGGCTCTCATTGGTACGGCGCAATTTTTGAAACGAGTTTAGCAAAATTAATAGAAAAAATTAAGTAAAAATAAAAGTTAAACAAAAAATATTTTAACCCCCGTATAAAACGGGGGTTAACTTTTTTTTAATAAAAGCATACAATAATTTGTATGTTAAACGTTGCTAAAATAAACTTAAACAACTTGCTTTATAACGCAAGGCAAGTTAAAAAACTATTAAGCAAAAAGGTTAAGTTTTGCGCCGTAGTTAAGGCAGACGCTTACGGTCACGGTGGGGTAGAGTGCGCAAACGCCCTTTACCCGTTAGTAGATTGCTTTGCCGTTGCTATTACCGAAGAAGGCGTATCGTTAAGAATTGCTGGAATAGATAAAGATATTTTAGTTCTTAACCCAATTTTTTCTTGCGATTTAGAAAGGGCGGTAAGGTATAATTTAACTCTTTCGGCAGATAGTTTATTTCAACTTAAAAAAATAGAAAAAGAAAGCAAAAACCAAAAAAGAAAAACTAAAGTTCATTTAATTTTTAACACGGGCATGAACAGAAACGGCGTAGATAGTTTAGAAGAACTCTCCGTTTTGGCAAAATACGTTAATAATAGCAAGTGGCTACTTTTAGATGGGTTATATTCTCATTTTCATTCGGCAGAAAAGAAAAGATTATTAAAACGTTCGCTTAATAAATTTTTGCTTGCAATTAAAGTGGTTAAAGGGTATAATATAAATGCAACCTGCCATATTTCTGCAAGTGGTGGGTTTTTGCAAGGCGTTTTTTTAGACATGGTTAGAATAGGAATTCTTTTGTATGGCTACACTCCGTTCAAAAGCAAAAAAATTTCGCTTAAACCTGTTATGAAAGTGTTTGCGCCAGTACTAAAAGTTAGAACTCTTTACCGTGGCAATTTTATTATGTACGGAAGCAAAAAAGTTTTAAAAAAACAAAAGGTTTCTATTGTTAGGCTTGGTTATGCAGACGGGTTTTTTAGGCAGAAAAACTCTTTTACCATTAACAATAAATGTATGGATTTAACTGCCGTTAAAGGCAAATATAAAAAAGAGTACGTTTGTATGGAAAATGCAGAAATCTTGGCAAAAAAACACAAAACCATTGCCTATGAAATTTTGGTAAAGGCTACCATTAGGGCAGAAAAAATTTACGTTAAATAGGGAGAAAAACATGCACTATTTAAAAACTTCTGGGGTTTTATACGCATATATATTTTCAATGTCGATAGTGGCTTACGGGATTATTTTAATAGAGTCTCCAACAGTAAAAGCCATATTATTTGTTTTAAACATACTTCTTTATTGTGCAGTAGTTGCCGCGTTAATGTTTAAAGAAGGCATGGATTCGGTTAAAGTTCTTTATTCAAACAACCGACTAAGAGAAAGAATTGTAGAAACAGGCGAAGATATAAAACTTAAAAGAGCAGAAGAATATGCTACTTATAAGGGCTTTATTTTTGGGGCTTTAGCATATGCTCCTTACGTTTTAATACTAATAGTGCACGCAATATTAACTTCTATTAACCCAACACTTCTTGGAGCAGGGCAAATTGGTGCTACTTTATATATGGTGTTTCATGCACCGGTAGGGTTGTGTTTTTCGGGTGCTATCACTGCAGGAGTTTATTACATTGGGCTATACGGCATGGTAGTTGTTAGTATAACGGCAGGGATTTTTTATTTGTTGGGTGCAAGAAAAATATTTAAGCAACACGAAAGAATAGAAAGTTATAACAAAAGTATTTACGGTGAATAGTTTTGAGAGTTGTTGGTGGAATTTATAAAGGCAGGGTGCTTAACTCTTTTCGTGGCAACGAAGTTAGGCCTACTGCAGATATGGTTAGGGAAAGCCTTTTTAACATTTTGCAATTTAACATTGCTGGCAAGGTGTTTTTAGACCTTTTTTGTGGCACGGGTGCAGTTGGCATAGAAGCACTTTCTCGCGGGGCAGAAAAGGTGGTTTTTAACGACCTAAATAAAAGTAGTATAGAATTAACCAAAAGCAACCTAAATAAACTTGGCATTAATGAAAAAGTGCAAGTGGTTAACCAAAATGCGCTAACTTACCTAAATAATACGACGGAAAAATTTGACTTAATTTACGTAGACCCACCATATAAAGAAGGCATTTATTTGCAAACCATTGAACTTGCAAAAGGCATTCTAAAAGAAGGCGGGCTAATTATAGTAGAAGACGAGAAGCCTTTTAACGAACAAATTAAAGGGCTAGAAATAGTAGATAAAAGAAAGTATGGCAGAGTTCATTTAACTTTTCTTAAAGGTGAATAAAAATGACAAAATGTGTTTTTGCAGGTACTTTTGACCCTTTTACCATAGGGCATTTGTACGTTGTTGAAGAGTGCTTAAAACAATACGATAAAGTTGTTGTTGCGCTTGGAATTAATACCGAAAAAACCCCTTATTTTTCAAGGGAAGAAAGGCTAAGCTTGTTAAAAGAAGCCTTTAAGAATAACGATAGGGTAGAAGTGGTTTTCTTTGAAGGTTTATTAGTAGACTTTATGAAGCAAAACGATATTTTTACTACCATTAGGGGAATAAGAGATAGTAAAGATTTAGAATACGAAAAAATTATGAGCAGAAACAACCGTAATTTTTGGGAAAAGGCTAATACGGAATTTGTTTTTGTTACCGGCGAAATAGCCAAGGTAAGTTCCACTAAAGTTAGAGAGTTGGTGCAAAAGGGTGAAGATGCCAGCCAGTTTATTCCGTTAGACGCAAGGGAATATTTTAACCAAATGGTTAAAGCAAAAAGAGATTAGAAAAAATTAAACCTATAATAAAATTTAAAGCCATTGAAAGTAGTTTAGAACAAACGAAAACGGTGGCTTTTATTTTTGCTTTTTTTAAGAAGGTTAAACTTTGAAAAATTACCGATAGCCCCCCAAACCCACAAAGGCTTGCAACAAGTGGCAAGGTTAACGGCATAATACCACAAACCGAAAGTGCCTTTAACCCGTTGGTGCATTCTAATAACCCAAAGGTAAAACCTTTTGCAAGGTTAAAATCGCCAAAAACGAAAGAAAATCCTTTTATTATTGGTGTTAAAAGGTTAAGTGAAGTTAACACTTCTAGCATTAAAGAAAATATTGTAATTAATCCACCTATAAAAAGGGTAGAATTAACGCTACTAAAGATGCTTTCGTACAAAAGGTTATCTACCTTGTTTGGCGAAAAGGTGGTGTTTGTTTTTGGTTTTTCTTTTCGTTTATAAAAAGAAAAAATTATGCCAATAATTATTGAAGAAATTAAGTGGGTTGCAAATAAAATTAATCCAAAGTTAAGGCTAGAAAACATTATGCCACCAATTGTTGCTATTAAAAACATTGGCGAAGAAGTAGAAGCAACGGCGCTAACTCTTTCTGCTTCCGTTTTATCAATTAGCCCCCCGTTTTTTAGGTCGCAAGCAATATTAGCGCCTATAGGGTAGCCAGAAATTAGGCTCATTATATAAGCGTAGCCACCTAACCCACTAATATTAAAACTAAACTTAAAAATTGGCGAAAGAAAGTTTGCAAGTTTACCCGTGCTTTTTAACGAAGACAACACGGCAGTAATAAAAAAGTATGGAAAAAGGGCAGGCAAAAGTGTGCCAACCCAAAGGTTAATTCCATAAAAAATTGCAGATTGATAATTACTGCCAACACACAACAATATTGCTAACGTAACCATTAAAACAAAAATGGCTACGTCTAAAAAATTCCTTGCTATTTTAACCACGTTATATATTATTACTACTTGAAAAAAAATATTATATATGGTAAAATATTTTTATGGATTTATTCGACTTTTTACCAGAAAAAACTAAAAATATACCACTTGCAGAAAAAATGCGTGCAAAAACCTTGCAAGAGTTTATTGGGCAAGACCATATCGTTGCCGAAAACTCTTTGCTTCGCCGCGCTATTAAACTAGATAGGCTTGGCAGTTGCATATTTTGGGGGCCACCAGGGTGTGGCAAAACCACCCTTGCAAACGTTATTGCACTTGGTACTGACGGCGAGTTTGTTAAATTAAACGCAGTATCTTGTGGCGTTGCCGAAGTTAAAAAGGTTATAGAAGACGCAAAAACAAACGCAAAATTATATGGTAAAAAAACTTATCTTTTACTAGACGAGTGCCATAGGTTTAGCAAAACTCAAAGCGATAGTTTGTTGCCTGCCATTGAAAACGGAGATATTATTTTTATAGGTTCTACCACCGAAAACCCTTACGCTTCAATGACACCTGCTATAGTTTCAAGGTGCAGAGTTTTTGAACTTAAAAGGCTAATGGAAAAAGATATTAAGGTTGCGCTAAACAGGGCGCTTAAAGACAAAGAAAGGGGTTTAGGCGCTTATAACGTAGAAATATTTGAAGATGCCTTAAACCATATTGCAAGCCTTTCTAAAGGAGATTTAAGGGTTGCGTATAACGCGCTAGAACTTGCCGTTTTAACAACCACGCCAGATAACACTGGAAAAATTACTATAACCTTAAAAGACGCAGAAGAAAGCATTCAACAAAAAGCGCTTTCTTACGACGAGCAGTTGTATTACGATATTTTATCTGCATTTTGCAAAAGTTTAAGGGGTAGCGATTCTAACGCGGCGCTATATTATATGCAAAGGTTAATTCAAGGTGGGTGCGACCCGTTGTTAATTATAAGAAGGGTTATTGCGCACTCTGCCGAAGACGTTGGCTTAGCCGACCCTAACGCACTAGTAATTGCAACAAGTGCTTTAACTGCGCTACAAAATATGGGCTTACCAGAAGGTTTGTTGCCTTTAACCCAAGCAATAATTTACGTTTGCGAAGCGCCAAAATCTAATTCAGTAGTAGTTGCTATGGATAGCGCTAAAGAAGATGCAGTTTCTAATCCAGACGATGAAATTCCATCTCACCTAAAAAACGCAGTTTACGGCTCTAAAGAAGATAAAGATAATTCTAAAAAATATAAGTACCCACATAATTACGGGGGCTGGGTAGAGCAACAATATTTGCCAAACTCATTAAAGAATAGGGTTTACTATACCCCTAGCGATAACGGTTATGAAAAAACTATAAAAGAAATTAGAAAACAAAAAGGCATTAAGGACTAAATTATGGATTACTCAATTAAACTTTCACAAGAATTTAACATTAGGCAAGATTATGCTAAAAACATTATTACTTTAATAGATGAAGATAACACTATTCCTTTTATTGCAAGGTACAGAAAGGAAATGACGGGCAGTTGCGACGACCAAGTTTTAAGGGAATTTGCCGATAGATTAAAGTATTTAAGAAATTTAGACAAAAGAAAACAAGAAGTTGTTGATTCTATTACCGAACAAGGCAAAATTACAACGGAAATAATGGTTGCTTTGGCAGGGGCTGAAACTTTAACCGAAGTAGAAGATATTTATAGGCCTTTTAAGCAAAAAAGAAAAACAAGGGCTAGCGTTGCTATTGAAAAGGGCTTAAAACCACTTGCAGATAGCATTTTATTGCAAGAAGAAAACTTTAATTTAGAAGACGAAGCCTTAAAATTCGTTAGCGAAGAAAAGGGTGTAGAAAACGTTGAAAAAGCCATTTTAGGTGCGCAAGATATTATTGCCGAAGCCGTTTCAGACGATGCAGAATTAAGAAAAGTTTTGCGTAAAAAACTTTTTGAAACGGGCGAAATATATTGTAAACTTTTAGAAAATGAAAATGCTAAAACTTACGATATGTATAAAGACTATACCGAAAAGGTAGAAAAAATTCCATCACATAGAATTTTGGCTATTAACCGTGGCGAAAAAGAAGAATGCTTAAAGGTTAGCATTGCTATTCTTCAACAAGCCTTTATAGCAGAAATTAACAAAACTTACGTTAAAAACACTTCTAAAAGCGCAAAAATAGTTGAAAATGCGTGTAGCGATGCGTTTAGTAGGCTAATTTTCCCATCTATTGAAAGGGAAGTTAGAAGCGAACTAACCGAAAAGGCTAGCGAACAAGCAATAAAAATGTTTGAAGTAAACCTAAAACCACTTTTACTTCAACCACCACTAAAAAACAAAACTATTTTGGGGTTAGACCCTGCGTACAGAACGGGTTGCAAAATTGCCGTTATAGATAGCAAGGGCAACGTTTTAGATACTTCAGTAGTATTTCCAACCCCACCACAAAACAAAATAGAAGAAGCAACCAAAACCTTACTTGCGTTAATTAAAAAACACAACGTAAACGTTATTTCTATTGGTAACGGAACTGCAAGCAAAGAAAGTGAAATTTTTATTGCTAACCTTATTAAAGAAAGTGGGTTAGACCTATCTTACGCAGTGGTTAACGAAGCAGGGGCTTCCGTTTATTCTGCAAGTAAACTTGGTGCGCAAGAGTTCCCAGATTACGAACCTGCACAAAGAAGTGCCGTTTCTATTGCAAGAAGATTACTTGACCCATTGGCAGAATTAATTAAAATAGACGTTAAATCTATTGGCGTTGGGCAATATCAACACGATATGCCTGAAAATAGGTTAGAAGAAGTTTTAGGTGGCGTTGTTGAAGATTGTGTTAATAGCGTTGGTGTAGACTTAAACACGGCTTCCGTTTCACTTCTTTCTTACGTTGCAGGGCTAAATAGTGGTATTGCTAAAAATATAGTTGAATACAGAAAAGAAAAAGCCTTTACTAGCCGTGAAGAATTATTAAAAGTTAAAAAACTTGGCGAAAAAGCCTTTTTACAATGTGCAGGCTTTTTAAGAATTGTTGACGGCAACGTTTTAGATAATACCGGCGTTCACCCAGAATCATATAAAGCCGTTGAAAAACTTTTAACTGCTACGGGCTATACGTTAGAAGACGTTGCAAAAGGGCAAATTTCCGATATCAAGCAAAAAATAGAAAAAATTGGGTTAATAAAACTTGCTAAAGAGTGCGAAGTGGGTGAATTAACCTTACAAGATATTGTTAACGAACTATTAAAACCTGGTAGAGATATTCGCGAAAGTCTACCTAAACCAATTCTTCGTAGCGACCTTTTAGAAATGAAAGACTTAAAACCTAATATGCACCTAACGGGTACTGTTAGAAACGTTATAGACTTTGGTGTTTTCGTAGATATTGGCGTGCATCAAGACGGCTTAGTGCATATTTCGCAAATTTCCGATAGTTATATTAAACACCCTTCTGCCGTGCTAAAAGTTGGCGACGTGGTTAAGGTTAAGGTTTTAGAAGTTGATTTAGTAAAGAAAAAAATTGCTTTAACAATGAAAACAGATGAAAACCCTAAAGGCTTAACGGTGGAAAATCAACGTACCGATAGCGAAAGAAAACAAACGAGAAAAAATTTAGAAAAAAATTCTGCTAAAAAAGAAAGCGAAGAAGATATTTTAAAAATGCTTTATAAAAAGTTTGGTAGATAATTAAGGTAGTAAATGAAAGAACAAAAAAACGTATATAAATGGTTAAACAATAGAACGGCTGGTCAAAAAGCAAAAATAGTGTGGCTAATTATATCTAACGCACTATTTTCTGCACTTTCCGTTGTTTTTGCCTTTGCCATTAAGGGTATTATAGACGGCGCAACCAACGAAAACAGAGAAGTAGGTAACAAGCAACTTTTAATTAGCGCAGTTATTATTTTTGCTATAATAGTGCTACAATTTGTTTTTAGGTTTGTTATTAACGGGTTAACCGAACACATTAGGGGCAAGCTAGAAATATCTATTAAGGGCAACTTGTTTAGCCAAATTTTAGTAAAAAAATACGAAAAAATTAACCAAGTTCATAGTGGCGAATTAATTAACAGAATTACTGCAGATGCAACCATCGTTGCAGATGGTGTTACTAGCATTATTCCAACGGTAATTTCTGCATTAGTTAGGTTAATTTGCGCCATTATTGCGTTAGTTTATTTAGATTGGATTTTTGCCATTGCCTTTATTGTGGCTGGTGCGCTTGTGTTTTTAATTTTAACTGCAACAAGGGGGTTATTAAAAAACCTACACAAAAAGGCACAAGAAACAGACGGCAAAACACGTTCTTTTATGCAAGAGTGTATAGAAAACCTACTTGCAATTAAAGTGTTCTCTGTTGAAGATAAAACAGACAAAAAAGCAGAAGAATTACAAAACGAAAACTTTAAGGTTAAAATGAAACGTAAAAACGTTTCTGTATTAGGGCATGCATCTTACAACTTTATTTTTAGTGCAGGTTACGTTTTTGCCCTTATTTACGGCGCTCTTAAAATTGTTAAAGACGTAATGACTTACGGCTCGCTTTCTGCAATATTGCAATTAGTTAATAACGTTCAAGTGCCGTTTGCATCTCTTTCTGGAATTGCTCCAAAATATTTTTCTTTAATAGCCTCTGCAGAAAGAATTATGGAAATAGAAGACTACGAAGAAGAAGTTAAAAGCAAATATTTTAACGTTAATTCCGTTTACCAAAACCTTTCTTCAATTGAAATAGCAAACCTAGGTTTTAAGTATAGCAGAGACATTGTTTTCGAAAAGGCTAACTTAACCATTGATAAGGGAGATTTTATTGCAATAACAGGTTCTTCCGGCATAGGCAAAAGCACCCTAATTAAACTTTTACTTGGCGTTTATGAAGTAGAAAAAGGTAGCCTAACTATAAAGGGCAAAGAAGATATAGAAATAAATAGTTCTACAAGAAGATTGTTTGCATACGTTCCACAAGGTAATTCTTTATTTAGTGGCACGTTAAAAGAAAACCTTTGCTTTGTAGATAGAGTAGTTACAGATGAAGAAATTGAAAAAGCATTAGAAATAAGTTGCTTAAAAGATTTTCTTTTAGAACTACCTAACGGGTTAAATACCGTTATTGGCGAAAATGGTTTAGGGCTTTCTGAAGGGCAAGCGCAAAGGGTGGCTATTGCTAGGGCAATTTTATCTAAAGCACCCGTGCTTTTATTTGATGAAGCAACTAGCGCACTAGACGAAAACACAGAAGAAAAATTGCTTTCTAACCTTAAAAACCTTAACGACGTAACGCTAGTAATTATTACTCACAGAAAATCTGCACTATCTATTTGCAACAGAAAAGTTAAAATACAAAGTAAAAAAATTGTAGAAATTTAATAATTTTGGGCAAAAAAGCCCCAAAAAAGCACATAAAAACACATTAATTTTAAAATAGACCTTGCTTTTCGCAATAAAGTTTTGTATAATAAATACACTGCAATTATAAAGGGGGTTATTGTGACTATTCAAGAGATTTGTTCTCTTTTTGATATAGGTGGGCAATATATAGATTGTAGCGAACTTGGTATAGGAAACATTAACAGCACTTATATTATAGATTTTATTAGAGACGGCGAACAAAAACAATTTTGTTTGCAAAGAATAAACAAAAACGCATTTAAAAACCCAGAACAAGTTATGGATAACATTGTTAAAGTTACCAACTACGTTAGGGAAAAAACTATTCAAAAAGGTTTGCCTAGCAAAAGGTTTGTTCTTCGTGCGTTTAACGCTTTAGACGGAAAGCCTTTCGTTGTAGACGACAACGGCGATTACTGGCGTTGTTATAGATATATTAGAAACTCTGTTACCTACGATAGCACTAACGACCTAAACATTATAGAAAACGTAGGCAAAGCGTTTGGCAGGTTTCAAAACTGCTTAGACGGGTTTAGTGCAAGCGAACTTTACATAACCATACCAAACTTTCACAACACTATTAAAAGGTTTGAAGATTTTCATAAAGCAATTGAAGAAGACCCTTTTGATAGAGCAAAAAAAGTTAAGGTAGAAATAGAAAAACTACTTTCTTTTGAAGAAAGGGCAACAAAACTTCAACGTCTTTGCGATAGTGGAGATTTACCTATTAGGGTTACCCATAACGATACGAAGTGTAATAACGTTAGTTTCGATAAAGACACAAACGAAGCTCTTGCCGTATTAGATTTAGATACGGTTATGCCAGGCTTAATCGCCCACGATTATGGCGATGCAATTAGGTTTATTGCCAACGCAGTTGTAGAAGACTGCCCAGATATTAGCAAGGTTAAAATAGACTTTAATAAATACGAAGCCTTTACTAAAGGTTTTTTAGGTGAAGTTAACAAAAGCCTTACAGAACTAGAAAAACAAACTCTAAACTTAGGTGTGTTTACCATAACCGTAGAACTTGCAACAAGGTTTTTGGCAGATTACCTTAACGGCGATAAATATTTTAAAGTAAAATACCCAGGGCATAACGTTTTTAGAACAAAAAATCAAATTGCTTTAGCCGAAGATTTTATTAAACAAGAAGAAAAACTAAACGAAATATTAAAAAAATACTTATAGGAAAGAAAAAATGGAAACTAAAAAAGAATTGCAATACGACGTTGTAAAAAGACTGTTGTTTGTTATGAAGAAGTTTTGGTATATTCTTCTATTAATAGTAATTGTATCTTCTTCTATTGGAATATATAGTTATTATAACGGAGAAATATCTTATACCGTAAAAGAAAGGGTTGTTTATAACGCTTGCGATAAAGATTCTGGCACAAGTGGTTATAATTATAGCGTTTACTTTTATGAAACGGCTATAGACTTTGTTTTTCAAAAATGCGTTTTAGATAGGGCAAATTATTATTATGAAGAATTTGCAAAAACAGAAAACGTAACGGTTGAAGAATATATAGAAAAGAAATCAACAGACCCAGAAAAAAACAAGGTTGAAAAGGTAGAAAAGCCACGCATTTCCGTTTCAAGATTAAGAGTAGAAAAAACTGATGACGATTCTTTCGTTATGGAGTTTTATTATAACGATGCAAACGAAGAAGATGCAAAAGAAAAAGTAAAAATATTAATTTTTGCCGCAGGTGTTGAGGCAACAACTAACGAAGGCGAAAGCGATAAACCTTATAATTATAAATATTTTGAACAAGCAAAAATTAGTTATATAGATAAAGGTTTGGCTTCTTCTACAATGGTTAACTCGGCGCAAAACCAACCAATTACGTTTTTTGCTGTAGGCATTATAGTTTCCGTTATTTTTTCTATAATAATGTTAATGTCGAAAAGAAGCATAACCGAGGCTTGCGAATTAGAATTTATTACTAAAGCCTCTGTTTTAGATGAAGTGCCTGTTGAAAAAGGAGGTAACGAATGAGCGAAAAAGAAAAAGTAGTTCCACAAGAAAGAGGGTTACCTTTCTTTAAATTAATTAAGAAAAATATAACACTAATGATAATTGTTACAATTCTATGTGCTGGGTTGTTTTTTGGGTATGTTACGTTAAACAAACCATCTACAACACACACGGCAAGTTGTGGTGTAATAATTTCTACAAGGATGGGGGACGTTCTTTCTGAAAAAGACGTTGTATATGCGCAACTATATATAGCCACTATTAAAAGTATTGCAGAAAGTGATACGTTAGAAAAAACAGTTGACGAGTATTATAAAGAAGAATCAAACGGCTACGCAGTTAAAGGCTCTATAAATAGAGGTAACTTCTTGTTTAGTTATAACCAAAACAGTTTGATAGTAAAACTTTCTTACGTAGACGTTGACGCGCAAGTTGCCAAAGATAAATTAGATTCTTATATAAACGTTTTAGGTGAAGAATTAGAAAGGGCTAACGGAACTTACCTTAATTCTAAATATGCAAAGTTAGAAAAATTACAAGAAGAATTCGTTGTTTCTACAAACAACATTGCATCTCAAAGCGCAATAACTGGTGTTTTGGTTGGCTTGGTAATTTCCGTTGCAATAGCGTTTATTAGATATTTTGTTTCAGGTAAAGTTAATGGAATTGAAGATTTAGAAGAAGTAACTAAAACAAAAACGTTAGCAAGCATAAATTAAGGGTTTTTAGCAAAACGAAAAACATACTAATAGGTTGTTTTTGTTGCTTAGTATAAATTAAAATCAGCACAAAAAAAGAAGGTTAAATTTTTAACCTTCTTTTCTTTATTTTTAATTGTTAATTATTTGCATTCGTCTGCTTTACCAGCACAACCTAAAACGTTTCTTAATTTGTGTCTAACAATTTCTTTAATGTTAGCACGTGCAGGTTTTAAGTATTCTCTTGGGTCGAACTTGTCTGGGTGTTCGTTATAGAATTTTCTAATAGTACCAGTCATTGCTAAACGCAAGTCAGAGTCTATATTAATTTTGCAAACAGAAAGTTTTGCAGCTTCACGTAATTGTGCTTCTGGAACACCAATAGCGTTAGGCATTTTACCACCGTTTTCGTTAACCATTTTAACGTATTCTTGTGGAACAGAAGAAGAACCGTGTAATACGATTGGGAAATCGCCTAATTCTTCTGCAACAGCCTTTAATATATCAAAACGTAGTGGAGGAGGAACTAAAACTCCTTCTTCGTTAACTGTGCATTGTTCTGGTGTGAACTTATATGCACCGTGAGAAGTACCAATAGCAATAGCTAAAGAGTCAACACCCGTTCTTCTAACGAATTCTACAACTTCTTCTGGTTTTGTATAAGATTCGTTACCACTTTCTACCTTAACGTCGTCTTCAATACCTGCTAAAGTACCTAATTCGCCTTCAACGGTAATGTATCTGCCACGAGCAGCAACGTCGTGAGCGTAGTCTACAACTTTTTTGGTTAAAGCAATGTTTTCTTCAAATGGTAGGTGAGAACCGTCTATCATAACAGAAGTAAAGCCACCATCTATAACTGCTTTACAAGTTTCAAAGTCTGGGCCGTGGTCTAAGTGCAAGCAAATTGGAATATCTGGGCATTCTAAAACAGCAGCTTCTACAAGTTTAACTAAATAAGTGTGGTTAGCGTATGCTCTTGCACCCTTACTAACTTGTAAAATTACAGGTGCGTTTTCTTCTTTACACGCTTCTGTAATGCCTTGAACGATTTCCATGTTGTTTACGTTGAACGCGCCGATAGCATAACCATTTTTGTAGGCTTGTTCAAACATTTTTTTGGTATTAACTAATGCCATTTTTTATATCCTCCAATAAATTTTAAATGTAAATTTTTCTATACATTTATTGTAAACCTTTTTTTACGTTTTGGCAAATAAATTTAAATTGTTTTGCAAAATACTTTATAAAAGTGTAAATAAGTTGTATAATATTACTATAAAATAAAAAGTTAAGGTGATTTTATGCGAGATTTTAGAATTGAACAACTTGCAAAAAATTTGGTAAATTATTCTTGTTCGCTAAAAAAAGGCGAAAAAGTTTTAATTGAAGCAAAGGGCATAGACTATATGCTTGTTAACGCCATTATAAAAGAAGCTTATAAAGTTGGCGCTTATCCTTTTGTGGAAATTTACGACAATAGGGTTACGAGAGAGTTACTTTTAGGTCAAACTAAAGAGTTGGCTACTTTGCGCGCTAAATTTGACGGCGAACGCATGAAAAATATGGACGCATACATTGGTATTCGTGGTGGTGAAAACTGCAACGAATTAGCCGACGTGCCTAAAGAAAATATGCAAATAGAAAGCGAAATATATTCTCACCCCGTTCACCATGAAATAAGGGTTAAGAAAACCAAGTGGGTTGTTTTAAGATATCCTAATCAAGCAATGGCGCAACAAGCCAATATGAGTACCGATGCCTTTGAAGAATTTTACTTTAACGTTTGCAATTTAGATTATTCTAAAATGGATAGGGCTATGGACAGCCTTAAAAAACGTTTAGATAATGCCGATAAGGTTAGAATTGTTGGCAACGGCACGGATATAAGTTTTTCTATTAAAGGCATTGGCAGTAAAAAATGTTCTGGCGAAAGAAATATTCCAGACGGCGAAATTTACACAGCCCCAGTTAAAACAAGTGTTAACGGAACAATTACTTTTAACGCGCCAAGCGTAGAACAAGGCTTTAAGTTTGAAAACGTTAGTTTAACCTTTGAAAATGGCAAAATTGTAAAGGCTACTGCAAACGATACGGAAAAACTAAACGGCATATTAAATACGGACGACGGCGCTAGGTACGTTGGCGAATTTGCTTTCGGTGTAAACCCTTACATTACCAAACCTATGGGCGATATTTTGTTTGACGAAAAAATTTCGGGCTCTATACATTTTACCCCTGGCTGTTGTTATGACGATTGTTATAACGGCAATATTTCTGCAATACATTGGGATTTAGTTTTAATTCAAACTAAAGAATTTGGTGGTGGCGAAATTTATTTAGACGGCGAATTGATTAGAAAAGACGGTTTGTTCGTGGTAGAAGATTTGCTTTGCCTAAACCCAGAAAACTTAAAGTAAAAGTTAAATAATTTAACAAATATTAGCAATAATCGGTATAAATCGTTTGACTAATTAACATTTTAATTTTATAATATTATTGATAAAAGAAAGAAAATTCATTATGGAGGACATACAAAATGTCAAAAGTAACAAAAGTTGCAATTAACGGTTTTGGTCGTATCGGACGTTTAGCTTTCAGACAAATGTTCGGTGCAGAAGGGTACGAAGTAGTAGCTATTAACGACTTAACAAGTCCTAAAATGCTTGCTCACTTATTAAAGTACGATACAATGCAAGGTAACTACGCAAGAGACCACGAAGTTTCTTTCGGCGAAGCAACCGAAACAGAAGCAGGTTATATTACTGTAGATGGCAAAAAAATTACTATCTACGCTAAACCAAACCCTGCAGAACTTCCTTGGGGCGAATTAGACGTAGACGTTGTATTAGAATGTACAGGTTTCTATACTTCTAAAGCAAAAGCACAAGCACACATTGATGCTGGCGCTAAAAACGTTGTTATCTCTGCTCCAGCAGGTAACGACCTTCCAACAATCGTTTACAACGTTAACCACAAAACGTTAACAAAAGACGACCACATTATTTCTGCTGCATCTTGCACAACTAACTGTTTAGCACCAATGGCTAAAGCATTAAACGACTATGCTCCAATCCAATCTGGTATTATGGCTACAATTCACGCTTACACTGGCGACCAAATGATTTTAGACGGTCCACAAAGAAAAGGTGATTTACGTCGTTCAAGAGCAGGTGCTATGAACATCGTTCCAAACAGCACAGGCGCTGCAAAAGCAATCGGTTTAGTTATTCCAGAATTAAACGGCAAACTAATCGGTGCTGCTCAACGTGTTCCTACAGCTACTGGTTCAACAACAATTCTTATTGCTGTTGTTAAGGGCAAAGACGTTACGAAAGAAGGTATCAACGCTGCTATGGAAGCTGCTAAAAACGAATCTTTCGGTTACAACGTTGACGAAATCGTTTCTTCAGACATCATTGGTATGAGATACGGCTCTTTATTCGATGCTACTCAAACTATGGTTTCTAAAATTGATGAAGAAACTTACCAAGTTCAAGTTGTTTCTTGGTACGACAACGAAAACTCTTACACAAGCCAAATGGTAAGAACAATCAAATACTTCTCTGAAATTAAGTAATTTACTTCTTTGAATATTAAAAGGCTAACGAAAACTCGTTAGTCTTTTTTTATAACTAAACAATAGCCATCAAAAACAAAAATAGTGCGTTGCTTAAAATTTTTAATTCTTCTATTATTTTATTGAATATTTTGCGCCTTTGTGTTAAAATATTTTTAGGGAAGAATTATGGAAAATATAGAAAGTTTTAAAATAAACCACCTTTTATTAGAAAGTGGGTTGTACGTTTCAAGAATAGATAAAAAGGGGCAAGAAGTAGTTACTACTTTTGATTTGCGCTTTAAAAAACCTAACAGAGAACCCGTTATGGAAATTTCTGCAATGCACACCATAGAACATTTAGGCGCAACTTTTTTAAGGAATTCTAAAATAAAAGAAGATATAGTTTATTTTGGTCCAATGGGTTGCAGAACGGGTTTTTACTTGCTTGTGTTTGGCAAATTAACGTCAGAAGAAATTTACCCCATAATTAAAGAAACTTGCGACTTTATTATAAACTTTAACGGCGAAATTTTTGGCGCAACACCTATTGAGTGTGGAAATTATAGCGACCAAAATTTAGAATTGGCAAAAGAATACGTTTTAGAATATAAAAACAGGTTAACAAAATATAAAAATTTTATTTACCCTTCAGAAAAATAAAAAAAGGATTAACGGAAAATGCCGTTAATCCTTTTTTAGTTATTAACAAAAAGCAAAATGCAAGCATAGAAGTAAGTAGTAGAAAACCAACTGGGCTATTTTGCAACAATTACTTGACAATTTAACTATTTATAGTTAAACTTAATTTGTAGGAAATTTAAGGAAATTAAAAAATGATTTGCAATAACATTTTAGAAGCCATTGGCAACACGCCGATTATTAGGCTAAATAATATGACAGGGCCAGAAGATGCTGAAATTTTAGTTAAGTTCGAAGGGCTTAACGTAGGTGGTTCTATTAAAACTAGAACTGCTTATAATATGGTTTTAGATGCTATAAATAAAGGTCTAATAAATAAAAATTCTATAATAGTAGAACCAACTAGTGGTAATCAAGGCATAGGTTTAGCATTGGTTGGCGCTGTTTTAGGGTATAAAGTTAAAATTATTATGCCAGATTCCGTTAGCGAAGAACGTAGAAAACTAGTTGCACATTACGGCGCAGAAGTTATTTTAATTCACGACAACGGCAACATTGGTTTATGTATTGAAGAATGCTTAAACCTTGCCCTAAAAATGAAAGCAGAAGACCCTAACGTTTTCGTTCCACAACAATTTGAAAACCCTGCTAACCCTGCTATTCAACGTAGCGCAACGGGTAAAGAAATTTTACAACAAGTTAACAAACCTATTCACGGGTTTTGTTCTGGTATTGGTACGGGTGGCACTATTACCGGCATTGGCGAAACGTTAAAACAAGCCAATAAAGATATTGTTATTTGGGCAGTAGAGCCAGAAAATGCGGCAATACTTTCTGGTGGGTCTATTGGTACGCATATTCAAATGGGTATTGGCGACGGGCTTATTCCTGCAATATTAAACCAACAAATTTATAACGACGTTTGCATTGTTAAAGATGAAGAAGCAATTAGAACTTCTAAAGATTTAGCGCTAAAAGAAGGAATATTGTGTGGTATTAGCAGTGGCACTAACGTTGCTGCGGCAATTAAACTTGCTAAAAAACTTGGCAAGGGCAAAACGGTTGTTACCGTGCTACCAGACACTGCAGAAAGGTATTTCTCTACACCATTATTTGAAGAATAAACTATTTATAAAGGAAAAATTTTTATGAAAATTGCACTTATTGCACACGACAAAAAGAAAGATGATATGATAAAATTAGCCATAAAATATAAAGACGTTTTGGCTAAATACGAACTTTACGCAACTGGTACTACGGGTACTTTAGTTATGGGTGAAACGGGGCTTAAAATTAACCGTATGAAAAGTGGCCCACTTGGTGGCGACCAACAAATTGGCTCTATGATAGCAGACGGCGTTTTAGATTTAGTTATATTTTTACGCGACCCTTTAACTGCGCAACCACACGAACCAGACGTTTCTGCTCTACTACGTTTATGCGACGTGCAAAATATTCCACTTGCAACAAACGTTAAAAGCGCTTATATTATATTAGAAACACTTAAAGCAGGCGGATTTGAGAAATAATTTTTATTATTAAAGAGTTCAAAAAGTTTTGGGCTCTTTTTTTGTTGTATTTGTATAGACAAAATGCAAAAAAAAGTATATAATGTTAAAGATAAATTGTATATTTAGGAGAAGCATATGGCAAAAGCAATATATAACAGAGTTTTAATAAAACTTTCTGGCGAAGCCCTTGCAGGTGAAAAGGGTAACGGCATAGACGAAGTTGTTTTAAGCAAGGTTGTAGACCAAATTATAGCCGTTCACAATCTTGGCGTAGAAGTAGGTATTGTTGTTGGTGGTGGTAACTTTTGGCGTGGCAGACAAGGTTTAGAAATGGACAGAACTTCTGCAGACCATATGGGTATGCTTGCAACCATTATGAACGCACTTGCAATATCAGACGCTATTGAAAGAAAAGGTGTTCAATCAAGAGTGCAAACTGCGTTAACCATTACTAGAGTTGCAGAACCTTACATTTTAAGAAAGGCTATGAACCACTTAAACAAAGGCAGAATAGTTATATTTGCTTGTGGCACGGGTAACCCTTACTTTACTACGGATACGGGTGCTGCGTTAAGGGCTACTGAAATTAACGCAGATATTTTACTTCTTGCTAAAAACGTAGACGGCATTTACGATAGCGACCCTAAACTAAATAAAGACGCTAAAAAGTTAGAAAAAGTTACTTATAAAGAATTCTTAGACAAGGGTTTACGTGCTATGGATGCTACTGCAATTACTATGTGTATGGAAAATAAAGTTCCTGTTTTAGCATTTGGCTTGTTTGAAGAAAATTCATTGCTAAAAGCTGTTTGTGGCGAAAAAATAGGCACTATTATTTGTTAATTTATAAAAAGGAGATTTATTATGGCTATTGAAAATGAAAGATTTGAAGAACTTATGATGGAAACCATAGACAGAACAGATAAAACTCTTTCTGTTTTAAACAGCGATTATATTACTATTCGTGCAGGTAGGGCAAATCCACATATTTTAGATAAAGTATTAGTAGACTATTACGGAACACCAACACCTATTAACCAAGTTGGCAACCTTTCCGTTACGGAAGGCAGATGTTTAGTTATTGCTCCTTGGGATGCAAGTATGCTTAAAGTTATTGAAAAACAACTTTTAGTTGAAAACCTTGGCATTACCCCTGCAAACGACGGCAAAGTTATTAGGCTTGTTTTTCCTGCATTAACGGAAGAAAGAAGAAAAGATTTAGTTAAACAAATTAAAAAAATGGCAGAAGATTCTAAGGTTGCAGTTAGAAACGTTAGAAGAGATAGTATGGACGAACTAAAGAAAATGAAAAACGCCAAAGAACTTTCTGAAGACCAACACGCTATTTGCGAAAAGGAAATAGATAAAATTATTAGCGAAGCAGTTAATAAAATAGATAAACTTTGCCAAGACAAAGAAAAAGATATTCTTTCTGTTTAATAAATAAAAAATGAATAAAATATATAATACACCTTTGCACGTTGCAATCATTATGGACGGTAACGGCAGGTGGGCAAAAAACAAAGGAAAACCACGATGCGTTGGCCACGTAGAAGGGGCTAAAAACGTTAATAAAATTGTTTCTTTTGCATTTGATTCGGGCGTAAAAAATTTAACTCTTTACGCCTTTTCTACAGAAAATTGGCAAAGACCACAAGAAGAAATTTCAACAATTTTTTCTGCACTAGAGAATTATTTTAACAATTTTGCTTCTAGCACGGCAAACGGCAAAATTAGGTTAAGGGTATTAGGGGAGCGAAATAATTTACCTAAAACCTTATTAACGGCAATAGAAAATTGCGAAAATCAAACTAAAGATTTTACACAATTTAACCTAAATATTGCCATAAACTATGGTGGCAGGCAAGAAATTGTTTCTGCCGTTAAAAGTTTAATTAGCGTAGGCGAAGAAATTACAGAAGAAAGCATTGCTAACGCGTTATATACGGCAGAATTGCCTAACCCAGACCTAATTATTAGAACGGGTGGGGAAAAGCGCCTTTCTAACTTTTTAATTTACCAAAGCGCTTATGCAGAGTTGTATTTTACAGACGTATCTTGGCCAGACTTTACTGAAGAAGATTTTAGTTTGGCGCTAAAAGATTACAAAAACAGAAATCGCCGTTATGGTGGCGTATAAATAAGGGAAGTATTAAAAATTACTTATGTTAAAAAGAATTATTTCGGGCGCAGTATTCGTAGTAATAGTAGTAGGGTGTTTCTTATTAAGAGAATTTGTAGATTATAGGCTATTTAATCTACTAATTTTGTTTGTTTGTGGTATGGGAACTTTTGAAGTTGCTAGGGCGCTAAAACAAAAAACGTTAAAAAACTCGCTAATTTTTACAACAATTTACGGGTGTTTGGTTGTGCCTGCTTTTTGTATAGCAGAATATTGGCTAATTGGTGGCTTTGGCTACTTGGCTGTATTAGGTTTATTTTTAGCGTTTGCAATATTTTACTTGTTTTACGCTATTATATTAAAGGCTAAACCAAAAAGTTATTTAATAACTTTGTTAACCCTAATTTACCCAGCGCTATTCGTTTTAACAATGCTTTTAGCAAACGGCTTGCCTAACAAAGAAGGCTTTTTAGCAATGGCGTTAGTATTCGTTATTGCCCCTTGTTCAGATACTTTTGCGTTTTTCGTAGGCTCTGCACTTAAAGGCCCAAAACTATGCCCAAAACTAAGCCCTAAAAAAACTTGGTCTGGCGCAATAGGTGGTGTTTTAGGTGGTGGACTTGGCGCAATAATAGTTTACTTTGTATTTTCTGCAAGTACCATTGTTTCGTTTAACAACCCACTTTTAATATTTATAATAATGGGTTTACTTGGTAGTATATTCACCCAAGTTGGCGACTTGTTTGAAAGTTTTATTAAAAGAAAAGTCGGCATAAAAGATATGGGCAAAATTATGCCTGGCCACGGCGGTGTTATGGACAGATTCGACGGTATGCTTTTTGCTTCCGTTTTAATTTATTTTATATTTTTAATTTTCTAATATTATGAAAAAAATTGCACTAATAGGCAGTACGGGAAGTATTGGAACTCAAACGTTAAACGTTGTTAGAAGACATAGCGATAAGTTTAAAATAGTTTCTCTTTCTGCCGGCACAAACGAAAAAGCCTTTACGGCGCAAGTTAAAGAATTTAACCCCTCTGTTGCAACCTTTGGTGGCAAGGTAGGGGATTTTTGTAATTTTAAAAACACACAATTTTTCTTTGGCGAAAATTCTTTTACCAACGCAATTATTGAAGAAGCAGATATAGTTGTGGTTGCATTAGTTGGCTTTAAGGGGTTAATTGCCGTTTTAGATGCAATAAATAAGGGCAAAAACGTTGCGCTTGCAAACAAAGAAAGTTTGGTTGTCGGTGGCGAAATAGTTATGAAGTTGGCAAAAGAAAAGGGTGTAAAAATTTTACCTATAGATAGCGAACACTCTGCTATTTGGCAAGCCCTTAATTTTGATTTTACAACTCCGTTCAATAAAATAATTTTAACGGCAAGTGGTGGCGCTTTTAGAGATTATAGTAAAAGCCAGTTAGAAAACGCTACTTCTAAACAAGCGCTAAAACACCCTAATTGGCTAATGGGGGCAAAAATTACCATAGATTGCGCCACCTTAGTTAACAAAGGTTTTGAAGTAATTGAAGCAAAATGGCTTTATAATACATTTTTTGACAAAATAGACGTAGTTATTCATAGGGAAAGTATTGTACACTCTATGGTAGAGTTGAAAGATAGGGGTATAATTGCGCAAATGAGTTATCCTTCAATGGAATTACCTATTGCGCTAGCACTTTCTTACCCACAAAGAATTGAAAGCAACATAGAAAGCATAAATTTTGCAAAACTACAAAGTTTAACTTTTGCTTTGCCAGATAACGAAAAGTTCCCTTGCTTGAACTTGGTTATAGAAAGTGGCAAAAAAGGTGGTTGCTACCCAGCAGTTGTAAACGGCGCCAACGAAGAATTGGTTAAACTTTTCTTAAAAGATAAAATTAAGTTTACCGATATTTATAAAGGGCTTTGTTCTGCCTTAGAAAGTTTTAACGGCAACACAGAAGTTAGTTTAGAAAACTTAAAACTTTCTGACGATTACGCAAGAAGACATATTAGGAATATTTTTGGAGAGTAAAAATTGTATTTAATGCTTGCATCTTTCGGTGAAGTAATGGCAACCATAGGCTACGTTTTGTTGGCTGTGTTGGTGCTACTAATTATGATAACCGTTCACGAATTAGGCCACTATATAGTAGGCAAAATATTCGGGTTTAAAATAGAAGAATTCGCCATAGGGTTTGGCCCTAAACTTTTTTCTAAAAAGAAAAAGGACGGCGAAGTTTTTTCTATTAGAGCCTTACCTTTAGGTGGCTTTTGCGCGTTTAGTGGGGAAGATGAAGAAAGTAAAGACCCTAACGACTTTAACAATAAAAAGCCTTGGCAAAGAATTTTAGTGCTTATTGCAGGGGCGTTTATGAATTATTTGTTTGCTCTACTTATTATAGTTATTATGTTTGCAAGTTATGGGCAAACGGCACTAATGACTTATAAGTTAAACGAAAGCACGGGGGCGCAACAAGAATATTCTTTTAACGAAAAAGACGTTATCGTTAGCGTAAACGGAAAAAACGTTTATTTAACCACCGATATCATTTTAACGTTAGACGGCAAAAAACAAGGCGAACTTGTTAACTTTGGCGTTAAAAGGCAAAACGAGTTTAAGGTTATTAAAGTTGCGCTAAAAAAAGACGCTAACTTTGCTTCGGTAGAAGATATGAAAACTTTTTACGACGTTTTAGGTATTTATTACGAACTAGATGAAAACCAAAACGTAGTAAACGGTGGGCTATATTCTACAAGAATAAGGTTTGGCTTTTTTGAAACTATAGGCAGAACTTTTGAATATTCTTTTAAGTTGGCTGGCACGATTTTTGCCGTTATTGGTCAACTACTAACGGGTAAACTTGGCGTTTCTTCGGTGGGGGGAACGGTAACCACCATTTCGTTAACGGCAACGGCAATGAGAACGGGTGGATTTTGGTATTTACTATATATTTCTTCTTTTATAGGGGTAAACCTTGCCGTGTTTAATTTGTTGCCAATACCTGCACTAGACGGCTCTAGAGTAATATTTACCATAATAGAGTGGATTAGAAAAAAACCAATAAACAGAAAGGTAGAAGGCACTATTCACTTCGTTGGCTTAATAATTTTATTTGCTTTTGCAATTTTTGCCGACCTACAGCAGTGTTTTTGATAATAAAATTTAAAAAAATTTATAAAATCACTTAAAAATAATAGACTTTTTAACTCTTTAATATTAAAATATTAAAATGTAAGTACACATTGGAGGAATGCTTTATGGCAATTAAAAACGCATATTTATTAGACCTTTTAGAAAGAACTAAAAAAAGAAACGCGAACGAACCAGAATTTATTCAAGCAGTAACCGAAGTTCTATCTACTTTAGAACCTGTAATTGAACAAAGGCAAGACCTTGTTGATGCAGGTGTTTTAGAAAGAATTATAGAACCTGAAAGACAAATTATGTTTAGAGTTCCTTGGGTAGACGACAACGGCAAGGTGCAAGTAAACAGGGGCTTTAGAGTACAATATAACTCTGCTATCGGCCCATACAAAGGTGGCATAAGATTACACCCTTCCGTTAACCTTGGCATTATTAAATTTTTAGGTTTTGAGCAAGTTTTCAAAAACAGCCTAACAACACTTCCTATGGGTGGTGGTAAAGGTGGTTCAGACTTTGACCCTAAAGGCAAATCTGACGGCGAAATTATGAGATTTTGCCAAAGTTTTATGACCGAACTTGTTAAATATATCGGTGCAGATTGCGACGTACCTGCCGGCGATATTGGTACTGGCGCAAGAGAAATTGGCTATATGTTTGGTCAATATAAAAGAATTAGAAACGAATGGGTTGGCGTACTAACCGGTAAAGGCTTAACCTACGGTGGTTCTTTAGCAAGAAAAGAAGCAACAGGCTTTGGCTTATGCTACTTTACTAAAGAAATGCTTGCCGCTAACGGCACTTCTTTCGAAGGCAAAACGGTGTTGGTTTCTGGTTCTGGTAACGTTGCTATTTACGCTTGCCAAAAGGCAACGGAATTTGGCGCAAAAGTCGTTGCTATGAGTGATTCTAACGGCTACATCTACGACAAAGACGGCATTGACCTTGAAGTAGTTAAACAAATTAAAGAAGTTGAAAGAAAAAGAATTAAAGAATACGTTAACTATCGTAAGAATGCAGAATATCACGAAGGTTGCTCTGGAATTTGGACAATACCTTGCGATATTGCTTTACCTTGCGCAACTCAAAACGAAATTAACGGCGAAAGCGCTAAAATTTTGGCTAAAAACGGATGTAAAGTTGTTTCTGAAGGCGCAAACATGCCATCTACACCAGAAGCAATTGAAGTTTACTTTGCTAACAATATGTTATACGGCCCTGCAAAAGCAGCAAACGCAGGTGGCGTTGCTACAAGTGGTTTAGAAATGAGCCAAAACTCTCAAAGACTATCTTGGACTTTTGAAGAAGTAGACGAAAAACTTTGTGGCATTATGAAAAGCATATTTAAGGCTTGCGACGAAAATAGTAAAAAATACGGCATGCCTGGCAACTATATGGCTGGTGCTAACATTGCAGGCTTTATTAAAGTTGCAGAAGCAATGAAAGCTCAAGGTTGCGTATAAAATAAATTAATATTTAAGTCTTTTATTAAAGAAAATTTAATTCAAAAAAAATAAGCACACTATACTTCGCTATAAGCGAAATGCAGTGTGCTTTTTTTTGGCAACTATTATATTAATATAGTTCATAATCACCTTGATAAAGATTTATAAACGGCTTTTTTTGTTTGTGTGCAAAAAGCAACGTTTTATATGCGCCACCATAATGTGTTTTTACATAAGCAAAAACAAAATTTGCTTTATTTATAATCCACTCATTTCTTTTTAGTATTGCAAATTTTTTTGGAACGTGTTCTATTTCTGGGTAAATAATTTCGTCGTAATCTTTAATAAGGGTATCATTTCTTCTGTTTAACCATTGGTCTAAATAAGGGGTTATAAAAATAAGTTTTGCATTATTATTTTGTTGTTTATAAATTTTTGCACATTTAAGAGCAAACTTATCAAAATTTCCATACCCACCAAGATAAAAATCAACTTGTTTATTTTGGGCGACCACTTCTAAAAGTTTAAGCAAGCGCCTTTCATCTTCCAAATTGCCCGAATAAGTTGAATGTCCACAAAAGGTAATAATCATTAGTTTTTTCCTTTATGCAAGTATACATTCATATTATACCAAACGCAAACCAAAAAAGCAACCTATAAGGAAGTATACATTCTTATATTATTTTACAAAAAGATTATAATAAATATGGAAGTGAACTTCCGTATTTATGCTTTCAAGGGGGTGCGAAGTGACTGTTAATGATGCTGTGGCGAAAAGAATAATCGGTTTACTTGCTGAAAAGAAAATAACTCAGTATCGTTTAGAGCAACTTTCAGGCATTCAGCACGGTCATATGCAATGGATTATGAGTGGAAAAAGTAAAACCGTAACTTTGTCAACAGTTTTGCGTTTGGCTAATGGTTTTGGCATGACAGTCCTTGAGTTTTTAGACAACGATTTGTTTCTTTTTGAAAACCTTGAAGTAGAATAGTTAATAATATAAAAGCCGAAATTGATTTTTCAATTTTGGCTTTTTTTAATATAACTAATTAAGCATAGTATTAAGCAATATATAAGCAGTTGTAATTTTTTAAAAAGTGTAAAAGGTTTAAGTTTTTGCACATAGTTAGCGCTAAATTGTCATATTTATATACTATGACACTTTCTTTTAAAGAATTAAAAAAACGTGAAGTTATAAATATTGCAGACGGCAAAAGTTTAGGGCATATTTGCGATTTAACCTTAAAGTTCCCATCGGGAACGCTTGCAGGAATATCTGTTCCAGGTAAAAAAACTTGTGGGCTTTTTAAAATTTTTGACAAGTGTGAAATGTTTATTGAAGAACGTAAAATATTAAAAATTGGTAGCGACGTAATTTTGGTTAACTTAAAATGTTCAGACGTGTGTGCAGATAGCACTTCTGTAAACGTTAACGAAAAGGTAAAACCTTGCCCGCCACCAAACCCGTGCGCGCCTAACCCTTGCCCACCAAAACTACCCACTTGTGAAGATTTGTTCGGGCCTATTAAAAAGGTAGATAACCGCATAGATACCGAAGACTATATGTGAAATTAACTTTTTTTCTTAAACCCCCTTGAAATGGGTTGCTTGGTATAGTATAATATTAACATATAAATCATTTATAAAAGCCGTCTTAAAGGATTTTATAGATGGCTTTTAGGGGGGAATATTATGGCAAATTTAACAGCGAAAGACATTAGGAACATTGCAATTATAGGGCATAGTGGTGAAGGTAAAACTTCTTTAGCAGAAGCAATTTTGTTCAATGCAAAAAGCATAGATAGACTTGGCAAAACTACCGATAAAAACACCGTTATGGACTTTGATAACGAAGAAACTGCAAGGGGTATTTCTATATCTTTATCAGTAGCGCACGCTATGTGGAGAGACGTTAAAATTAACATAGTAGACGTGCCTGGCTACTTTGACTTTGAAGGCGAATTTGAAGAAGCGATGCGTGCAGTTGGCTCTGCAGTGTTGGTTGCAGATGCTTCTGGCTCTGTTTCAGTTGGCGCAGAAAAAGCCATAGATTACTGCATTAAAAGGCATATTCCACTTATGATTTTCATAAACGGCATAGATAAAGAAAATTCTAACTTCGTTGCAACGGCAGAAGCGTTTAGGCAAAAATACGGCACTAAAATTGCTACTATGCACGCGCCGATTATTCGCGATGGCAAAATGAAAGGGTACGTTAGCGTAGTTTCTAATAAGGCTTACGAATTCAAAGAAGGTGGCAGAGAAGAAGTTGAAATTCCTGCATCTATGGTAGAAGATATTGCTTTATTAAAAGCAAAATTAATTGAAGCGGCGGCAGAAACGAGCGAAGAATTTATGAACAAATTCTTTGAAGAAGAAACCCTTAATAACGACGAAATTATTGCAGGTATTAAAATTGGTTTAATGCAAGGCGATACAATTCCTGTTATGGGTGGTTCTGCAACGCAAAACCTTGGCGTTATTAACTTAATGCACGAAATAGTAGATATTTTACCAAGCCCAGTAGAAAGAAGACCTGTTAATGCAACCGTAATAGACACGGGCGATATTATACAAGTTTCTTGCGATGAAAACGCACCTTTCGCCGGCCAAGTATTTAAGACTATAGTAGACCCGTTCGTTGGTAAACTTAATATGATTAGGGTTTACACCGGTACGTTAAAAACTGGTATGAGCGTTTATAACGCAACTACTGGCGAAAAAGAAAGAATTAACACTATCTATTTAGTTAAAGGTAAAAAACAAGAAGTGGTTACAGAACTTTCTGCAGGTGATATTGGCGCCGTTAACAAACTAAGTTGCACCAACACTAACGATACGTTGTGTGACGAAAGTAAAAAAATTAAATTCTATGAAATTCCACTACCAAAACCAGTTTTAACAATGGCAATTTCTGCTGCTAAAACGGGCGAAGAAGATAAGGTTTTCCAAGGCTTAAACAAACTTGCCGAAGAAGATTTAACCTTTAAGGTGGAAAAAGATAAAGAAACAGGCGAAATGGTTATTCGTGGCGTTGGCGAAACTCAATTAGACGTTTTATGTAAAAAACTAAAAGCAAAATTTGGTTGTGAAGCATTGTTAAAAGAACCAAAAATTGCATTTAAAGAAACTATTACGGGTGTTGCTGAAGCAGAAGGCAAACACAAGAAGCAAAGTGGTGGTGCTGGTCAGTTTGGTGTTGTTAACATTAAGTTTGAACCAGGCGCAAGCGACGGAATATTTGAATTTGTAGACGCAGTCGTAGGTGGCGCAGTTCCAAAACAATTTATTCCTGCCGTTGAAAAGGGTTTAAGGGAAGCAATGCAAAAAGGCGTATTAGCAGGCTACCCTATGGTTAACTTAAAATGTACGTTATTCGATGGCAAATATCACCCAGTAGATAGTAAAGAAGTTGCTTTCGTTTCTGCAAGTAAACTTGCTTACGAAGAAGCGTGCAAAAACGCAAGACCTGTTATTTTAGAACCTATTTATTCTTATAAAATTTCCGTTCCAGAAAATTATATGGGCGATATTTTAGGCGACATGAATAAACGTCGTGGCAGAATTTTAGGTATGGATAGTATTGATGGTGTTCAAGTAATTTCTGCAGAAGCACCACTTTCTGAAATGTTAAAATATGCTACCGATTTACGCAGTATGACGCAAGGTAGGGGCAAGTTTGAAATGGCTTTCTTACAATATGAAGAAGTACCTTTCTCTGCCCAAGAAAAAATTATTGCAGACGCTAAAAAGTAGTGTGTAAAGGAGAAACTTAAAATGATATTATCAATATGCCCCAACCCAAGTATAGACTGCACGTTAGAACTAGACAGTCTTAACGTGGGTATGCTTAACAGAGTGCAAAGCAAAATAGAAACTTATTCTGGTAAAGCACTTAACGTAGCAAAAGGGGTTTCAAGGCTTGGCGAACAATCTTTCGTAACGGGGTTTATGTTTACTACCCACGCTAAACTTTTTGAAAACAGTTTAGAAAAAGACGGGGTTAATTATAAATTCATTTATAACGAAGGGAGCGCAAGAACTAATTATAAAATTATAGACAAAAAGTCTATGCTAACCGAAATTAACGATAAGGGTGGTTTCGTTAGTAGGGAAAAACAATTAGAATTAATAAATTACGTTAAAAGCATTTCTTCTAACGTAAACGTTGCCGTTATGAGTGGTAGTTTACCAGTTGGCGTTGACCCAGAATTTTATAACGAAGTTATGTCTATTTTTCCAAACTCGGTAAAGAAAATTGTAGATACCGAAGCCGTAAACTTAGAACACGCGCTTAAAACAGAACTATTTATGGTTAAGCCAAACTTACGTGAATTAGAAAGTTTTGTAGGTAGCACTCTTTATACTAAAAACGATATTATTAAGGCTTGCTACAAACTTTTAAGTAAAGGCGTAAAATACGTTTTAGTTTCTTTGGGGGCAGACGGCGCTGTTTTAACAGACGGCACTTATAGTTATTATTGCAAAAGCGCATCCGTTGCAGTAAACTCTACCGTAGGGGCTGGGGATTGTATGGTTGCCGCCGCTTGCGTAGAACTTATGAAAGGTTCTTCTATGGAAGAAATGTTAAAAAGTTGCGTTGCCGCAGGCACGGCTGCAATTACTACAAGTGGTACTAACCTATTTGAAAAGGCTAAGTACGATGAAATCTATTCTAAAATTATGCCTGTTAGAGTACCCGTTTAACAACAAAATATTTTAATAAAAGTATTAACAGTCTGTTTTTTGCACAGACTGTTTTTATTATGACTAAAAAGGAAAGTGTTTCTTTTATTAAATATATTACAGAAAAAAGAATAACAACCGTTGCTGGCGCGTGGGTGTTCTTTTTTATGCTTTCTGTAATACCTTTGGTTTTTTTATTATTTACTGCGTTTAGTGTTTTTGGTGTAAACTTAAAAACCCAACTACTTTTAGGCTTGCCAGAAGAATTTAAGGGGTTTGCAGAAATGGTTTTAACGGCTTCTGAAAACGTTTATAACGGCGCAACTATTTTATTTATTTTTACAGCCTTGTTTTCTAGTTCTGCACTCTTAAACCAAATGTCTAAAGACGGCGATTTTATGTTTAACGTAAAAGCAGAGCATAAAAAAGGGGTTTTTAGAAGATTATGGGCTATTTTAGCGCTAGGGGTGGTATATGCAATATTTTTAGGCATTGCTTTTGTTTTTTCGTTTGGTGATAAAGTAATATCAACTATTTTTCTACTTAAAGATTACCGTGTGCCACTGTTTTTTTTGGGTTTTTTCTTTTCAACAATAATAATATATGGTATAATTATTTTGCTAAATAAGTTTATAAGCCCAATAAAATTAACTTTTAGGCAAGTTGCGTTTGGCAGTTTTGTTTCGCTAACCTTTATAGTTGTTGGCACTATAGGGTTTATATTTTATTTAAGGTTTATAAATTCTTATAACGCCGTTTACGGAAGTATGGCGGGGTTATTAGTTTTTTTAATTTGGGCTTATATATTAATGTTAAGTTTAGTTTTTGGAACTATAGTTAACGTATATCTATATAATAGGGGTAAAAATTATGCAACAATTAAACCAAACAAAACCAATATTGCAAATAAAAAACCTTTGCAAAAGTTACAAAAAGGGCATTAAAACCATAGATAGCTTAAACTTGCAAGTAAACGCAGGCGAAATTTACGGCTTTATTGGCCATAACGGCGCAGGTAAAAGTACAACTATTAGGTGTATGGTTGGTGCGCTAGATTTTGAAGACGGCGAAATTTTAATAGACGGGTTAAACGTTAAAAACCAAGCGTTAGACTGCAAAAGGTTAATGGCGTATATTCCAGATAACCCAGATATTTACGACCATTTAACAGGTTTTCAATATATAAACTTTGTTTGCGATATTTTTAGGATAGACGGCAAAGAAAGAAACGAAAAAATTGAAAGGTTTGCGTTAGAGTTTGGTTTAGAAAAGAATTTAGGAGATTTAATTTCTTCTTATTCGCACGGCATGAAACAAAAATTAGTAATAATTTCTGCCCTAATACATAACCCAAAACTTCTTGTTTTAGACGAACCTTTCGTTGGGTTAGACCCAGTTGCAACTCATAAACTTAAAGAACAAATGAAAGAGTTATGTAAAAACGGCTCTGCAATTTTCTTTTCCACCCACGTTTTAGACGTTGCCGAAAAACTGTGCGACAGAGTTGGTATAATTAAAAACGGCAGTTTGGTTGCAGAAGGTGAAGTTAAAGAATTGTTAAAAGATAAATCTTTAGAAAGTTTCTTCTTGGAGATACAAAATGCGTAACTTTTTTGCTATTTTCAAAACCCAAGTATTATCTTACTTTGGCATAAACAAAATGTTAAAAGGTGGCAAAAAAGGTAAACTTCGTTTAGCGGGGCTAATTGCAGTTGCTTTGGCTATAGGGCTATTTTTAAGTGGCTGTGTTTACCTTTACTCTTTTGTTTTTTCCGAAATTATACCTTTAGTAGATATCGTGCCAACCTTTAATTCGGTTAGCGCATTAGTTTGCTTTGTATTTTCTTTTTACATAATAGGCGAAACTCTTTTTGGCTTTAAGGATTACGACGTTTTGTGTTCTATGCCAATTAAAACACACGTTATAATTTTGGCAAAATTAAGCCTGTTGCTACTTGTAAATGCCGTGTTTAGCATATTTTTGGTTGTTCCAAGCATAATTTTCGTAGGGAAAAGCACACCTTTAACTTTTGGCTACGTTATTAGTAGCATAGTAATGGCTATATTTACACCAACGCTTTCGTTAGCAATTTCTATCATCGTAGGGGTGATAGTGGCTTTTATATCTACTAATTTCAAAAACAAAGGCACTGCTCAAACGATATTTTACTTTTTATTAACGATAGGCTTGCTCGTTGCATCTTTTTTATCTGCCAATCCTGCAGAAATCTTAAACAAAATTGCTTTTTTTGCGCCAATTTACGTTAAAGGTCAAACGAGCATTGTTTACATGCTTATTTACCTTGCAATTTGCATAATTTCGGTTGCAATTATTATTACATTGCTTTGTACTTTTTATAAAAAACTTAATACCTTGTTGCTTTCTAAAAAAACTACTAAAAACTACGTTTTAGAAAAAGCAAACACTTCTTCTCTATATAAATCTTTAGTAAAAAAAGAAATAAAAAGGTTGTTTTCAAGCCCAACCTATGCAGTTAATTGCTGTATGGGGCTTGTGTTTACGTTGTTTTTAATAGGTGGACTCGTTTATTTATCTATTGAAGGCTTGTTAAGTTTAATTACACCAGATATAGTTTTAATGTGTGCAGTGTTTTTGCCAACTTACGTTGTGTTTTCGTTTACGCTTGCGCCAACAACTTGTTGTAGTATTTCTATTGAAGGCAAAACCTTTTGGCTAATTAAAACGTTTCCAATAGACGTTAACACCTACTTTAAGGCAAAACTTACCGTAAACTTTTTGCTTAATACTTTGGTTGCCTTTTTAAGCACTATAATATTAGGCATTGTGTTTGGTTTGGGCATAGAATACCTTTTATTGCTTGCAATAATTTCTTTTGCTATGCCAACCTTTGCCGGCACGTTTGGGCTTTTAATAGATTTAAGGTTTGCTAACTTTAAGTGGAAAACGGAACAAGAAGTTGTTAAGTCTGGTCAAGGCATATTGTTTTGCTGTTTAATGGCTATGGTGCTTTCTGCAATGCTTGGTGTAACGGCATACTTCTGGGGACTATCCAACCCACTAATTTACTTAATTTTAGTCGCAATATTTTCTATAATAATAAACGCAGTAGTGTTGGTTATATTGTTAGAAAAAGGCGAAAAAATGCTAATAAAATTAAATTAACGTAATATTTTGTAGAAAAAAAGCATAAGTTTTACTATCTACTTTTTTAGGGGGGTAAAACTTTTGCGACAAGATATTTTAGATAGAATTATTAAAGAAGCAGAATATATTTCTTCTACCGGCGCAACGGTAAGAAAAACTGCAAGTGTGTTTAATTATAGCAAATCTACCGTGCATAAAGACGTTACCGAAAGGTTAAAACGCATAGATAAAGAACTTTTTATTAAGGTTGATAAAGTGTTAAAGATAAACCTTAAAGAAAGGCATATTCGTGGTGGAGAAGCCACAAGAAAAAAATATTTAAAAAGCCCACGTTAAACGTGGGCTTTAATAAAGTTAAAAAAACTTTTGACAAAATTTAGAATATATTATATAATAAAACTAACCTAAACTGAAAGGTTCGCCTAACGGTAAAGGAGTTAAAAGTGAATTTTTAAGGCTAAACTGCCTTATTAATCTTTTCCCTCCCTTTGCAAAAGGCAAAGGGAGTTTCTTTTTTACTTTTGGCAATAATACTATTTAAGGAGAAGAAAATGAAAAAAATTGTATCTTTGTTACTTTGCTTTATTGCTTTTGTCGTATCAACTACGTTCGTTGCGTGCAATGAAGAAGGTTCTAGTAAAAATGTTTATTTAAAATATGCCGACGCACAATCGGTAATGACGTTACTTTCAAACGGCGACATAGATTATGGTCTTTTACCAGAGCCTGTTGCAACTAAACTAGAAAAGGTTAAAGCCTCAAACATTAAATGGAAGAGAATAGACGTTCAAGAACTTTACAATTCGCAAACTTGTGCTTATCCTCAAGCCGTTCTTATGGTTAAAAATGAAATTTTAACTATTCATCCACAACTGGTGGCAAAAGTTAAGGCTCAATTTCAAAATGTGGTTACTTGGTTAAAAACAGACCAAAATATTTCAGTTGCAGTTAATGCTGTTGCTAATAAATTTAATAGCACTTCGTTAAAGCCTGCAACGATATTAAGTGCAACGACTATTGATAATTGTAAAATAAACTGGCAAGATGCAGCTGATGCAAAAGAAAGTGTAAACGCATATATTGACGATATACTTGGAATAGACGTAGGGTTAGGAATTCAACCTGCACAAACAGTTGGCGATAACTTTTTTTACAACGAGTGGTCTAATACTGGCAACGCTATAGAAAATAAAACTTTCAGTTTTATTGTGCCAGATGGAGCACCAGCACTTGCAATTTCAAAGTTTATTGTTGAAGAAGAAAACTTTGTAGATGGTGCAACGTTTAACTATAACGTGGTTAATGCTGAAAGCATAAGCAATTATATGAATGGTCAACAAGGAACGGCAGATTTTATAATTATGCCATTAAATAGTGCAACGTTAAATTATGCTAACCAATATAAAATGGTTTCTGTAATTACACACGGCAACCTTTATCTTATGTATAAAAACGATTCTATTGACGGACTTTTAAATAAAACCATTGGCGTTATTGGAGAGGGAAAAGTGCCTGACTTAACGTTAAAAGCAATTTTGAAAAAAAGAGGTGTTTCTTATAGCACCATTGTTTAATATAATATGAAGAATAAACAAAAAGCAATAAACGTTATATTAACCATACTTCCTTTTGTATGTATAATAATATTATGGGCAGTAGTAGCCATTTTGGTTAACAATGCAAAAGTTTTGCCTTCTATGGTAGAAACGTTAAAGGCATTCGTTGCCTTGTTTTCTCATGCGGAATTTTATTTAGCTTTTTTTGGTACGCTATTACGTGCAATCGTTGCCTTTTTTTGTTCGTTTATCATTACTTTTTTACTTGCTCTTACGTGTAAACAAAATAGAAATGCTATAAAAATTGTTCAACCAATAATTGCATTGTGTAGGGCGTTGCCAACTATTGCGGTAGTGTTATTGCTTGTTATATGGACAAATTCTCAAATTGCCCCCGTAATAGTTACTATGCTTGTTGTTTTACCTACTGTATTTAATGGAGTTACGTCTGCGTTTAATACTATAGATAACGAACTAATAGAAACTTGCAAAGTATTTAAGGTAACTAAAAAAGATATTTTTAAAAAAGTTCAATTCCCACAAATATTTCCCGAAATGTTAACTGTTATAGGCTCTGGGCTATCGTTAAACATAAAATTGATGGTTGCGGCAGAAGTTATTGCTTTTACATCCAACTCGTTGGGGCATTATTTGTCGCTTTCAAATTTATACGATGCTACCGCTACGATGATGGCATTGGTGTTATGTACCGTGATTACAGGTTTAACTATAGAATTTATATTTAATGCTTTTGCTAAAAAAGTGGGGGCGTGGAAATGATTAGTATTAAAAACCTAAATAAAAAATACGACCAAAAAGTCGTATACAAAAACTTCAATATAGATATTGAAGAAAATAAAATAGTAGCTGTTTTAGGCGAAAGTGGTTCTGGCAAAACCACACTTCTAAACATTATTTTAGGCTTAACTGAGTTTGAAGGCGAAATCGCTGGCATTAAACAGCCTGTTTCTGCGATTTTTCAAAAAGATAGGTTAATTCCAAATTTAACTGTAGAAGAAAATTTAAAACTTGTTTGTCCAAACGTAAACGTAGCAAATGCGCTTTCCTCAGTGGGTCTGGCTGGGTGCGAAAATCTTTACCCGAAAAGTTTATCGGCAGGCATGTCTCGTAGGGTGGCTATACTTCGTGCAATAGAATATAATTCAAACCTTCTTGTTATGGATGAACCATTTATAAATTTAGATTTAGCCGTTAAATATTCTGTTATAAAACTTATTAAAGAAAGGCAAAAAAATAGTCCTCGTACTATAATTTTTGTTACGCACGATATAAAAGAAGCCGTTTCGCTTGCAGAAAGAGTGGTTTTAATAGCAAACGGAGAAATAGTGATAGATAAATTAAAAACACCAACCAACCAAGAAGAGTTAGAAAAAGAGTTATTTTTATCAATAACAAAAGGCGTTACACCTACTTAGGTATAACGCCTTAAATTTTTAATTTTGCTTTACTATTATATTTTTTCTATTTGGTAAGAAGAATCTAATAAAGTAAAGTCGTTTTCTAAATTGGTTAAAACTTTCTTTTCGCCGTTTTTATTATATATTGCAAAAATGGTGTAATTACTTAAATTTTGGTTAAAGTAAGAAATAAGTTCTTCCTTAGTTAAGGTTAATAACGCAGTAGACAACGCGTCTAATTTAGCGCCGTTATCTGCTATTAAAGTAATACTTGTAAAGCCTGTGTCTATAGGCTTTCCCGTAGACACGTCTATAACGTGGCTATATTTTACACCTGCTATTTCGTAAAACTTTCGGTAAGTGCCACTTGTAGAAAGTTTTTTGTTTTTTATTAAATGGTTTTCAATTTGTAAAACGTTGTCGTTAACGTTTTCTGGGTGAACTATGCTTAATTTAGAAGTGGTTTCTAAAATGCTAATACTACTACCACCAATGCTAATATAACCATCGGTATACCCGTTATCTTTTAATATGTTTGTAATAACGTCTACGGCGTACCCTTTTAGCACGCCACCAAAATCTATTTTAACCCCGTTTTCCGTTTTAGTTAGGGTTTTATTTTGTTGGTTATATAAAATTTTATTCGTGCCAACTAATTCTAAAGCACTTTGTATTTCGCTATCTTCGGGAACTTCCGTTTTTCCACTTGCACCAGCATTAAACCCCCAAAGTTCTACTAAAGGGTAAATGGTTATATTAAACTTTTCGTGCAAAGTGTTTAGTTGGTAAATAGTGCTAAAAACTTGGTTTTCTTCTTCGGTTAGGGTAATAGGCTCATCTTCTAAAGTAAGGTTATTAAACCTATTCGCCAAAGACCCCGTTTTGCTTAACGAAAAAGTATTATCTAAAAAAGTTAAGGTAGAAGTAATTTCTTCTTCGCAAGAAATTTTGTTAGAGTACCCTTTAACGACAATATTAACTTCGCTATTAAAAAACATTTTAGAATAAGTTAAGTTAACTTCGCCACAACCGGTAAGGCAAACAAAAGAGCCTAACGTAAAACACAAAGTTAACAAGGCAATTAAAAACTTTCTCATATAAACATTATATACAAAATGGTTAATTAAATCAAATTAATATTGACAAAAGTTGTGCCGTTTGTTAAAATGTTTACATATGAAAAAACACAAGTTTTATTTTTAGGGGGTATGGTAATGGCTAAATATAAAATTGCAGACACCGTGTTTGAAATTTTAACCGTTAGCGATTATACCCAACACTTGTGCAAAGACTTTTTGGTAGAAGATTTAAAAGCAGAACACACTATTAAAACCACCGTAGAAGAAGTTAGGGAAGAAATGAAAAAAGAACCAAACTTTCCTGGTGTTTATATAGAGAGTTTGGTTGTTTTTAGAAGGCTATGCGACTATTTGTTGCAAAAAAAGAAAGGAATAATTTTTCATAGTAGCGCAATAATAGTTAACGGCGAAGCATATTTGTTTACAGCGCCAAGTGGAACGGGAAAATCTACCCACGCAAGACTTTGGAGAGAGTTGTTAAAAGAAAAAGCCGTTATGCTTAACGACGATAAGCCTTTAATAAGGCAAATTGGCAACCAATTTATAGCATATGGCTCGCCTTGGAACGGCAAGCATAAGTTAGGTGCAAACGTAAGCGCGCCAATAAAAGCAATTTGTGTTTTAGAGCAGGCAAAAGAAAATAAAATAACTAAAATTTCACCAAAAGAAATGTTGCCCGTGGTAATAAACCAAACAATGTACCCTAATAACGAAGAAAAAGTAGATAAAATGCTAAACCTTTTAGACGGGTTATTAAAAACCGTAAACTTATATAAATTACAATGCAACGTTTCGTTAGAATCGGCAGAGTTGTCGTTTAACGTAATGAGTAAAGGAGAATAAAATGTTAAAAGTTAAAACAGGATTTATACTTCGTGAAGTAAGCGAAACTTTTATAGTTTTAGCCGTTGGCGAAAGGGTAAAAGAGTTCAACGGAATGATAACCATTAACGAAACGGGCGCATATTTATGGAAAATTTTAGAAAAAGGCGCTACTGCAGAAGATTTAGTTAGCGCATTAATAGAAGAATACGGCATAGATAAAGAATTAGCAGTTAAAGACGTAGACGCATTTGTAAACAAAATGAAGGGGGCAGGGCTTTTAGAATAAGCCTAAAAATTTCACGATGGCTAAAATTGGTTTTGATAATAAAAAATATTTAGAAATGCAGTCTGCAAAAATTCTAGAAAGAATTTCTATGTTTGGCGACAAACTTTATTTAGAGTTCGGTGGCAAACTTTTCGACGATTACCACGCATCTAGGGTGCTACCAGGCTTTGAGCCAGATAGTAAAATTAAAATGCTTTCTCAGTTAAAAGACCAAGCAGAAATTTTAATTGCAATAAATGCAGAAGACATAGAAAACGGCAAATTTAGAAGCGACCTTAACATCACTTACGATTTAGAAACTATTAGGCTTATAGATATTTTTAGGCGTATGGATTTTTACGTTGGAAGTGTTGTTTTAACAAAGTTTTCGCCACAACCAAGAACGGAAGCGTTTATTAAAAGGCTTACTGCTCAAGGCATTAAAGTTTATAAACACTATGCAATTGCAGGCTACCCTTCAGAAGTAGAAAAAATTGTTAGCGACGAAGGTTTAGGCAAAAACGAATACGTTATAACCACAAGGCCTTTAGTTGTTGTTACAGCACCGGGCCCAGGTAGTGGCAAAATGGCAACTTGCCTTTCACAAATTTACCACGACTATAAGCACGGCATTAAAGCAGGCTATGCTAAATACGAAACTTTCCCTGTATGGAATTTGCCTTTAACTCACCCAGTTAACGTAGCGTACGAAGCGGCAACGGCAGACTTAAACGATATGAATATGATAGACCCTTTCCATTTAGAAGCATATGGAAAAATGTCTGTTAACTACAATAGAGACGTAGAAATATTCCCTGTGCTTTCTGCTATGATGACCAAAATTATGCAAGAAAACATATATAAATCGCCAACGGATATGGGCGTTAATATGGCGGGGAACTGCATTATAGACGACGAAGTTTGTAGGCAAGCATCTAAACAAGAAATTATAAGAAGATATTATACTGCCATAAACGAAGCAAGAAAAGGTAATTGCAGTAAAGAAGTTGTTTCTAAAATAGAAATTTTAATGCAAAAAATGCAAATTACCATTAACGATAGGGCTGTGGTTAAAGTTGCGTTAGAAAAGGCAGAAAGAACGGGTGTTAATTGTTGCGCAATGCAACTTGCAGACGGCACTATTATAACTGGCAAAACGGGTAAACTAATAGGTTGTAGCGCTGCAGTATTACTTAACGCACTTAAAACACTTGGGAATATAGACGACTCTATTGATTTAATTTCTTCTACCGTTATAGAACCAATACAAAAATTAAAGGTTGAACATATGGGTAGCGTAAATCCAAGGCTACATACCGACGAAATTTTGGTTTCTTTAGCCGTTTGCGCAGTAACTAACCCTATTGCTAAAATTGCAATTAACCAATTAAGCAAATTAAAGGGCGCGCAACTTCACTCTTCGGTAATTCTTTCACACGTAGATAGAAAAACCTTTAAGCAACTTGGTGTAGACGTTACTACCGAACCAACCAGACAAAGCGATTGTTTAACGACGGTAAAATAATTAAAAATAATTATAAGTAAAAATTAAAGCACGGCTAATTTTAGCCGTGCTTTTTGGTTTATAAGCAAATTTATTATTAGTTTTAATTTTGTTGTTGTGGATTAATAGTTTTTAGTTGATTCGTAAAAGATTTTGAAGAAAACATTACGAAAGCAGGAACTAATAAAACGGCTAAGTCTACAAAACAGAATAGGTTATAAACTAAACTATATGCAAGTGGGCCGTAGCCTTCCCAAGCCCAAGAACTAAACACGTAATAGCCACTTAAAACGTGGGCAACGTACCTTAAACTAACTGCAACAAGTGCGCCTAGTGCAAATTTGATAAAGTCGTTTTTAATATTAAAGTTTTTGAACACACCTGCCAAACCTATTGCGCCAAAGGCGATAGGGTAATCTAATAAAACTTGCATACCTTGATATAATTGTGGGCTTTGCAAGAATTGTAGTAATCCGTAAATAACCCCTGCAAATAAACCCTTTTTTGCACCAAAGCAGTAAGAAAAAACCATTAACGGCAACATACTTGCAAAGGTTACAGAGCCACCGTTAGCGCCCACCGTAAAAAACTTAATAAAAGAAAGGGCAAACGAAAGTGAAATGCATACCCCTGCGTACGCCAAAGTTTTACTTTGGGTTGCAACACCTTTATCTTTACCCATAAATATTGCAAGTAAAGCAATTACCAAAACTAATATGGCAGAGAAAATATACATACCACTAATAGATAATGGTTTATATTCTTCGCCAGCCGTTGGCAAGCAGATTGCTAGCACTACGCAATATGCAACCGAAAGACCTAAGCCAACGTAGTTTACAACCTTAAAGGCTTTCTTGTTAATAAAAGAAGTTGCTAGGGCAGATAGTGCGTAGCAAATTAATAGGGCAAAGAAACCTAATAGTAGAAAATAGTTTGCGTCTAATTCTGCTTTTAAGTGCATTCTTGCAACCATTAAAAATACTACTATTGCGCTTAAAGTTACCGCATAGCCAATGGTTATACCAATGGTTAAATTCTTAAAAAACGCTAATTTAGAAGGCGCTTTTAGTTTTATCACAATAAACGCAATAAGTAAAATTGCTATTATAGCGATAGTTAGGTAAAGGGCAAACGTTTGAATTAACGTGTAGGCGTATTTTAGCCCGTCTTTACCAAGAGAGTTAATAAGTTCTTGCATAAATACCTCCTTAATTCGCTATAAAGCAATAAAAAAAGCACCTAATATTAGGTGCGATATAGCATTGTTATTTTGCATTTCCTTCAAGCATTACCTTGCGGATTCAAATGGTATAATCTCAGCCTTTCAGCACCCATAGCGAATATTTAATTTTATACTTAAATAATATCATATTAAAACTCTTGCGTCAAGCAAAAAAGTGTGTTAGAATAAAAAAACAAAAATTTTAAGATACAAAAGGTGATTTATGTATAAGTTTTTTTCATATTTAAATAGAATGAAATATATTAAACGTTGGTCTTTAATGCGCTCTATTAGGGAAGAAAACATTATGGAACATAGCCAAAACGTTGCAGTTATTGCCCACGCGCTTGCACTAATTACCAATAAAAAGTTCGGTGGCAACGTAGACGTTTCTAAAACCGTGCTACTTGCCCAATACCACGAAGTTGGCGAAGTTATTACCGGCGATTTACCTACGCCTATTAAATATTTTAACCCAGAAATTAAATCTGCTTATAAAGATTTAGAAAAAAACGCATCTTTAAGAATATTAAACATGTTGCCCGAAGAACTAAAAGAAGAATATACCGAATATATTTTGCCTAACGAAAACACCGAAGAATATAAATTAGTTAAGTTTGCAGACAGGCTTTCTGCATACTTAAAGTGCGTAGAAGAACTTAACGCAGGCAACGCAGAATTCAAAAAAGCCAAGGCAAGCATAGAAAAAGAGTTAAAAAACTGCCAAAATTCTGCCGTTCAGTATTATATGAAAGAGTTTGTACCAGCATTTAACCTTAGTTTAGACGAACTTGACTGAGTGCTTTTGTGCACTTTGTACAAAATAGAAAAAAATATTTAAGTAAAATGTTGTTGGCTTTTTAGTAAAGAAATAGTAAAATATATATTGTAATAATAAAGTTCAGTTTTGAACACGGAGGAAATTTATGTCAAGTTTGAATTTAAGTCACATTTATAAAACTTATCCATCTGGCGTTACAGCCGTTACGGACTTCAATTTAGATATTGAAGACAAAGAGTTTATAGTATTCGTAGGTCCATCTGGTTGTGGTAAATCTACAACACTTCGTATGATTGCAGGTTTAGAAGAAATTACTGCTGGTGAATTATACATAGATGGCAAGTTGGTTAACGACGTTGCACCTAAAGATAGAGATATTGCAATGGTTTTCCAAAACTATGCTCTATATCCACACATGACCGTTTACGATAATATGGCTTTCGGTCTTAAACTTCGTAGAATGGACAAGGCTCAAATAGACGTAAGAGTTAAAGAAGCAGCAAGAATTTTAGGTATTGAACAATATCTATCAAGAAAACCAAAGGCATTATCTGGTGGTCAACGTCAACGTGTTGCGCTAGGCCGTGCAATCGTTCGTGAACCAAAAGTTTTCTTACTAGACGAACCACTTTCTAACTTAGATGCTAAACTTCGTTCTGCAATGAGAACGGAAATTACAAAATTACACCACAGGCTTGCTACAACTTTCATTTACGTTACTCACGACCAAGTTGAAGCAATGACAATGGGTACGAGAATCGTTGTTATGAAAGACGGTTATATGCAACAAGTAGATTCTCCAATGAACTTATACGACCACCCAATTAACCTATTCGTTGCAGGCTTTATCGGTACACCACAAATGAACTTCTTTAATGGTAAATTAGTTGGTACTAAAGATGAAGTTTACGTAGAATTTGGTTTAGATAAAATTTTACTTCCAAAAGAAAAGGTTGCATTAATTTGTAATTTAGAAAAATATCTAAACACAGGTAGAGAAATTAAGTTCGGCGTAAGACCAGAAGACTTCCACGATGAAGAAGCTTTCTTAAAAGTTAAGTCTAACCCAAGAATTAAAGTTAAAGTAGACGTTGTTGAAGCATTAGGTGCAGAAACGTTATTATACTGCAAAACAAGTTCTGAATATACTAAAGAAGTTGGCGAAAACAGCAGTATCGACGAAGATGTTTCTAACTTAATTGCTAAAGTAGATTCTCATACAACTTCTAAAATTGGTGAGTTTATTGATATGGGTATTAACATTATGCACACCCACATGTTTGATGCAAGCACGGAAGTTACTCTTTTAGCAAGAGATGAAGCAGAAAAAGCTTTCATTGAAGAACTTCAAGCAAAGCGCGAAGTAGAAGAAGCAGAAAAAGCAGCGAAATTAGAAGCTCAAAAGTTAGCCGAAGAAGCAAAACTTGCAGAAGCAGCTGAAAAACTAAGAATTAAAAGAGAAAAGAAAGAAGCTAAACTTGCTGCTAAACTTGCTAAAAAAGAAGCAAAAGCAGAAGCCCCTGCACAAGAACCAGCAGAAGCACCTATAGAAGAAAAAGTAGAAGCACCTGCTGAAGAAGAACAAAAATAATTAAAAAACAAAAAAATAAGCCAAGCGTATCGCTTGGCTTTTTTTGTTAAATTAAATAATATTTCAACGGCATATTTTAGTAATTATGCACAAACGGGCTTGAAAATTAAATTTTTTTGTAATATAATATATTAGAAAATATTGTTAGGAAAAGAGTATGGATAAAGAATTATTATTTTTTGTAAACGAAGTATTTGCAAAAACGGGCATTAAAATTGCCATTTTTTATAAAGGTTTACCAGTGGCTGGCGAAACTGTCTCAAACGAAACGGCATTAGATAAAGTTAGCGATATTGTTTTAGATAAAGAAAACAACAGAACTTTATTTAGCGTAAAAAACAAAAACAAAGAATACGTTTGTAGAATAAACGGCGCTACAACTACTGAAAGAAATTTTGCTTTTTTTATTAGTGAACTTGCAGAAAACTACTTTTTTAAGGAAGCAGAACTTTCTATGGAAGATTTTTATAAAGAAGTTTTGTTGGGTGAATTAAGTTATTCTCAGTTAAGAAAATATGCAAGTAAGTATTCCGTACCAGATATGGAATGTTTTGTTATGATATTGAACCTTCCTTCAAAAGATTTATTAGACGTTAAAACCATTTTAGAAGAATATACTTCTAGTAGTTTAGACTATTCGTTAAAATTAAACGAAACTCAATGTGCGTTGATTAAGTTTGTAGATGAAGAAAGTTATGAATATCAATCTTCTACCGAATACGCAGAATTTTTATTGCGTTCTATTCAAGAAGAAACGGGTGTAGACGTTAAAATTTATATTGGTGGCTCTGTAAAATCTATTTACGATTTATCTTCTTCTTACCTACAAGCAACTTCTGCCATATCTTTAAGCAACGCAATAAATGCAAAAGGCAACGTTCACTCTTTTAAGGAATATCTTTTAATTAGAATTTTAGAAGATATGCCAAGATATCGTTTAAGTGAATATTTAGATACTTTAATGGAAATAAACGCAGGGGAGATTTTTTCTGATGAAGAAATGATTAACACTGCTGAAGAATTTTTAGAAAACAATCTTAACGTAAGTGAAACTTCTAGAAAATTATATCTGCACAGAAACACCCTTATGTATAGGTTAGACAAAATTGAAAAACTAACGGGGCTAAATTTAAGAAAATTTTCAGATGCCGTAACCTTTAGGCTAATTACTGCATTAATAAAATTAGTTAAATAATATTTGGTGTAAAAATGGAAAAGAAAGGGCTATCTTCTTCAACTAAAAAAATTTTAATAATAGCCACGGCAATTATAAGCGCAATAGTGGTGTTTTTTGGTGGGTATTATACCCACTATTTCTCTATGAGCGAAAACGCAAGAAACATTGCTTGGGTTGTAGACTATATAGATAAATATTATACTAAAATTTACGATGAAGCAACTGGCGAATACGTTAACTTTACTGCAGAAGATTATGCAGACGCTATCGTTAACGGGCTTTTAGACGATTATTCTGCTTTTTATACTGCTACCGAATACACAGAAGTTGTTAATACAAGCAAAGGGAATAACTTTGGTGTTGGCATAGCACTATCTGGCAAAACGGAAGATACAATTGTTGCTACCGTTTATGGAAACTCACCTGCGAAAAAGGCAGGAGTTTTTGTTGGCGACAATATAGTTGCCGGCAAAGGAACGGGCGCAAAGCAAACTTTTGACAACAGAGTACAACTTTTAAGTTTTATTTCTAATCAACCTAAAGACCAAAACTTTACCTTATATATTAAAAGAGATACCGTCGCTGGTGAAATTCCTATTACCCTTAAAAAGAGTGTGTACGTGGCTTCTTACGTAGAATATTACGATAGCGAAAAAACCTTAACTTTCCGTGCAGAAGGCAAAAATAACCCTACAAGGTACATTGAAGATGGTGGCATGGAACAACTTAAAAACGAAGTTGCTTATATTTCTTTTTCTTCGTTTGAAGGCGGGGTTGCTGAACAACTAAAAGACGCGTTAAAGTTTATGAGAGAAAGAAACAAAACCAAACTTATTTTAGATTTAAGAAATAATGGTGGTGGATACGTAGATATTATGTGCGAAGTTGCATCTTACTTAACTTACGAAGAAGGCAACGAAAACCCACTAGTTATGATGTACAAAGGTAAAAACGGACAAAAGGGTTATTATACGGCTACTGGAGATAATTTTGACAGAAACATAGAAGAAATTGTGGTTATTGCTAACGAAAATTCTGCATCTGCAACCGAAGCATTAATAGGCGCAATGCTTTACTATAAAAAGGGCTTTGATATTAACAACCTTATAGTAGTAAACAAAGAACACTCTACTTCTGCACACACTTTCGGCAAAGGTATAATGCAAGGGCATTATATAAACGGCAGTAATGGTTCTGTAATTAAATTAACTTCTGCCTACATTTACCAACCAGACCAAACCACTTGTATTCAAGGGGTGGGAATAGGCGCAAACGAAAATAATTCCTTTACGTTAGATGAACTAGCTATTTATAGGGCAGTAGAACTTTTAACCGTTAGTTAATTATAAAAATATTTGTTTAGGGCATAAACAATTTCTTTGTCTGCAATATTGGCAATAGGGCTTAAACCATAACCACCTACGAAATTTTCGTTGGTGGTATTTTTTTCTTCTCCTTTCATAAACTCTTGTATTATTGGTGCAAACTGCTCTACGGAAAAAGATTGCAAAACCTTTTTAATATCAAAAGAGTTTTCACTTAAAATATTAATTAGCCCAGAAAGTTTTTCTATGCCAAATTCGTTTATTAAAAAAGATATTAATTGTTTTATAAATTCCATAAGCACTCTCTTTTTTTAGTTTTAGTACAAATTGAGTTAAAGTTTTCATACAATAAAATAAAAGTAATATTATAGGGGTGAAGTTATGCAAGATTTTAACGAATATTCTAAACAAAACGAAAACTCTAACCAAACTGAAGAACAAACTAATTTGTTTAATTTAGTAAATTCAATTGCATCTAAATACAACGGAAAAAACCAAAACGAATTACTAGTTGCAATTTATAACGAAGCAAAAAAAGGCAAAAAGGCAGGCACGTTAACTAACCAAGATATAGACAATTTCGCCAGTATGCTAAGCCCTTTTTTAGATAGCCAAAAACGTACTATGTTAAACAAACTAGTAAAGGAATTAAAAAATATTTAACCTTATTTACATATTATAGAAAGGGCCCTAATTAGCGATGCTATTTCTCTAGTACTATTTTGAACGGATAAACTTGCTCTAACCAAGCCAAAGTTATCCGTTTTTAACGTTTTATGCATTAAAGGCGCACAATGCAAGCCACCACGAACGGCTATATCGTATTCAGTATTTAATATATCGGCAACTTCGGTGCTTGGTTGTGGGCAAGAAAAAGCCACTATTCCAGTAGGGTTAGGGGTGGAATAACAAGTTATTCCGTTAACGTTTTTTAGTTGTTCAATAAGTACCGAAGTATATGCTACTAGCGTGTTATTAAAATGCGAAAAATTTCTTCTAACGTATTTTACCCCTTCTAATAAAGATGCTATTGCAGGTAAATTTAGCGTACCACTTTCTAACCTTTCGGGGTAGCAAGTGGGTTGGTTTAAGTTAAAACTTTCGCTACCCGTTCCACCCATAATAAAAGGGGAAAGTTCCACTTCTTCTTTAATAGCCAAAACGCCTATGCCCATAATGCCGTATAACCCTTTATGCCCAGCCATTGCTAGCATAGAAAGGTTATCTTTTTCCATATCAACAGGGTGGTGTCCAACGTATTGAGCGCCGTCTAATAAATATAAAAGGTTTCTTTTGCTACAAAGTTTACCAATTTCGTTTACGGGTAAACTTTCACCCGTTACGTTAGAAGCCCCCGTGGTTATAACTAAATAGGTAGAAGCATTTATTTTTTCTTCTATACTTTCTACTATATTTTTTTCTTTTGTAGGGCAAACTATATCTAAAGAAATTAACCCTTTAGTTTGTAAATAGGTTAAAGGGCGCAAAACGGAATTGTGTTCAAAGGTGGTGGTTATTACGTGCCCACCAATTTTTAGGGTAGAAAAAATTGCCGTGTTTAATGCTTCGGTGCAGTTTTTTGTAAAAATAATTTTGTTTTTTGGCGCGTTAACAAAGTTGGCAATAGTTTTTCTGCACTCGTCTACTATGCTTGCACCCGTTATAGAAAGTCTATGCCCACTTCTGCCGGGGTTAGCGCTTAAATATTTAATAACGTTTTCAGTTGCTTCTATAACAGCCCTTGGCTTAAATCCACCCGTTGCTCCGTTGTCTAAATATATCATTTTACCTGCCTTTTTTCTTGCACATATTGGCGTTGAAATTTAATATTATGTAATATATTTTATAAATAACTTTTTAATATTATGCAAAGGAGAAATATTTTTATGGAATACGTTATAGTTGCTTTTCGTTCAAGGTCTGACACAATAGATTTTTCATCAATTCTAAAGCAAAACGGTGTGTTTTGCGAAATAGTAAACACCCCAAAAGAAGCTGGCGTTGGGTGTGGACTTTCTGTTAAAATTAGTAAAGGCAACTTTTATATTGTAAAAAGATTGGTGTTTAATGCCAACAAAAAAAGTTTTGCAGGCTTTTTTGCCGTTAAGCAAATAGCCGGCAAAAAGATAGTTAAAAGTATTTAGCACTATATTGAATAAAAATGCTTGTAAAAGGGTGGGTTTTTGTGTTAAGATTAAATATATATGATTAAAAGTGAAGCAAAACGGATTATAGAAGTTTTGTCTTGCCATTTTCAAGACAAACCAGCCCTAAATTTTACCACCCCTTACGAATTATTAGTTGCAGTAATTCTTTCTGCACAATGCACGGACGAAAGGGTTAATAAGGTTACGGCAGTTTTGTTTGAAAAATATAACACGCCCGAAAAAATGTTAACCCTAACCCAACAAGAGTTAGAAAAATATATTTTTTCTTGTGGGTTTTACCACAACAAAGCTAGCCACATTTTAAGCGCTAGTAAAGATATTGTTAAAAAGTTTAACGGACAAGTTCCTAGCACTCTTTTAGAATTACAAACTCTTGCAGGGGTTGGCAGAAAAACGGCTAACGTAGTGTATTCGGTGGCGTTTAACGGAAATGCAATTGCAGTAGATACCCACGTTTTTAGGGTTAGCAACAGAATTGCGTTAGTAACGGAAAAAGACGTTTATAAAACGGAACTTGCGCTTATGAAAATTTTAGATGAAGAAGATTGGAGCAGGGCGCACCATTATTTAATATATTTGGGCAGAACTTTTTGCAAGGCAAAAAACCCTAATTGCAGTAGTTGCCCTATAGAGAATTTGTGTAAAAAAAGAATAAAAAGGTGAAATATGTTTGTAGATAGAGCGTTTATTACAATAAAAGCAGGCGATGGTGGTAACGGAATAACTTCGTTTATACACTATAAAGGTAAAGTTGGCGGTGGCCCAGACGGGGGCGACGGTGGTAAGGGTGGCGATATAGTTTTCGTTGCGGACAAGTCTCTTAACAGCCTTGTAGATTATTATTACAAAACTAAATACGTAGCAGAAAATGGTTCTAACGGCGAACCTAAAGATTGTTTTGGTAAATATGGCAAAGACCTTGTTTTAAGAGTTCCTTTGGGCACTATTATAAAAGATAGAAAAACGGGTGGCATTATTGCAGATATGTTTACCGAAGGGCAAAGAAAGGTTGTGTTAGTTGGTGGCGACGGCGGTAAAGGAAATTCTAGGTTCAAAAACTCTAGAAGGCACGCACCACACTTTTCTCAAACGGGCGAAAAGACAGAAGCAAAGCAAATTGTTTTAGAATTAAAAACCATTGCAGAAGTTGGGCTTTTAGGTTTTCCTAACGTAGGTAAATCTACCCTACTTTCTAAAATAACCAAGGCAAGACCAAAAATTGCTAACTACCACTTTACAACACTTTCTCCAAACCTTGGTGTTTGCGAATATTACGACAAGCAGTTTACTATTGCAGATATTCCTGGAATTATAGAAGGTGCTAGCGAAGGCGCTGGGCTTGGCTTAGCATTTTTAAGGCATATTGAAAGAACAAGAATTTTAGTTCACGTTGTAGATATTTCTGGTTTAGAAGGCAGAGACGCTTATGAAGATTATTTAAAAATTAACGCAGAATTAAAAGGGTATAGCAAGGCTTTAAGTAAAATTAAACAAATTATAGTTGCCAATAAATGCGACGTGTTCGGTGCAGAAGAAAGGCTAAAAGAGTTTAAGAAAAAAGTTGGTAGGGGCAAAAAAGTTATTCCTATTAGTGCAATAACCGGCTTTGGCATAGACGACGTTAAAAAAGAAATATTAAAAGTGTTAGAAAAATTACCACCTATTAAACCTTTAGAGTTTGAAGAATTTAAGTACGAAAAACCAGATAAGTTGACTTATGAAATTCTAAAAGAAGGCGAAACTTTCGTTATAATTGGAACGTTAGTAGAAGTGTTAAAAAGAAACGTCGTTATGACGGATATGCACTCTTTAGCGTACTTGCACAAAGTATTAAAAGATAGGGGCATTATAGACGAATTAAGAAAAATGGGTGCAAACGAAAAATCCACCATTGTTATCGGTGGAGAAGAGTTTGAACTTGTAGATTAAGGAGAAGAAAAAATGAATTCTAAAGAAAGAAGTAATTTAAGGGGTATTGCATCTACCTTAGAACCTATTACTCAAATAGGGAAACAAGGTGTTAACGATGCTTTGCTTGATAGTTTAGACAAGGCTATTGAAAAAAGAGAATTAATTAAGGTTACCGTTTTAGAAAATTCTGGGCTAAATAGTAAAGAAATAGGCTTTGAAATTGCCGAAAAGTTGGGTGCAGAATTCGTTTGCGCTATCGGTAGAAAAATGGTTTTTTATAGAAGAAGTAAAAACCCTAACGTAAAACATATAGAGTTTTAATTTTTATAAAGGTTAAGGTGAATTTTGTTCTTCTTGGGGCTTTAAGAAAATGCAAACTATTGCCAAAATTAGCAAAACGCAACCCGTTATAATATAGTAAACTTTATAAAAAACGAAAAAACTAAAAACTAAAAAAATTATGCCGGAAGTTAAATAACTTTTGGCTCTTTTTTTTGTAAAAAAACTTTTTAAGTTTAATTTTTTAGGTCCGTTAAGCACGGGCGCAACTTCTATTTCGCTAAGGCAATTACTTTTTTTAAGCAGTTTATATATAACCGTTTTGTTAAGTAGGTTTACCGTGCCGTTAAACCTTAAACTAAAATCTATTATTTCTTTTTCGAAAGTTTCTGCAAAGATATAAACTTTTTGTTTTTTAGAAAAATCTAATAGGTTATACGCTTTAACTATATCTACCTTTTTAACCTTTTCAAAACCAAGCCTAAAAAATAGCACTACGTTTTCTTTTGGCAAAAACAAATGCTTTTCTTTTTTTTCTACTTCATAGTTTTGAAGTTTTAATGCTTTTTCAAATAAATTTAGCAATTTTTCGCTCTTATAAAAGTTTAACGAAAAAATAAGGTTTTCTGCATTTTTATTAAGTAGTTCGTTTTGGTAAAACTTTTTTCTCTTTTTAACTAAAAAATAAATAATTAAGGTAGATAGCGCCGTGGTAGAAAAAAAGGCAAGCGCAAGAGAAACTCCCCTAGAGTAAAAGCAGTTGTAAACTACGAAAGATATTAAAAAAATGCTAAGCACGGTAAAGGTGCAATCAACTATGGTTGAAATATAAAATTTTTTCATTTATAAAATCTCTTTTTTTATGCAATTATTACCTTAAAGGTAAAATTTTATTCAATAATAAATTGATTTTATAAGTTAAATATGAGATAATATTTATATGAAAAAAGTTGGTATATTAGGTGGAACGTTTAACCCCGTTCATTTTGAGCACGTTAATATGGCAATAAACGCTATTAAAGAACTGCAATTAGATAAGTTGTTAATAGTGCCATCAAAAATTCCACCACACAAAAACACAATACCTTTACCAGGGGAAGAAAGGTTAAAAATGCTTGAACTTGCTTTTTCTAACGTAGAAAAAGTAGAAATTTGCGATTGGGAAATTAAGCAAGGTGGCAAAAGTTATTCATATCTAACGGTTGAACATTTTAGCAACGTTTACAAAAATGCTAACCTTTACTTTATTGTTGGTGGCGATATGCTTAACGATTTTAGAACGTGGAAAAACCCAAGTAGAATTTTAGAACTCTGCGACCTTGCAGTTTTTACTAGGGAAGGCTATTACACTAACTATAAGCAAGAAAAAGAATATTTTATTAAAAACTTTAACAAGCCTTTTATAAAATTAAACTACGTTGGAAAAAACGTTTCTTCTACTAAAATTAGGGTTTTTTCTGCCTTTGGGTTAAACCTAGACGGGCAATCTATTAAAGAAGTTACTGAATATATACAAAAAAACAATTTGTATGCGCAAAATAATATAGTAGAGTTTGTTAAAAATAACTTAACTGCTAAAAGGCTAATACACACGGCAAACGTAACGGTGTTGGCGCTAACGAAAGCAAGGGAATTGGAGTTAGATGAAAATAAAATTGCTACAGCCTGCATTTTACACGATTGCGCTAAATACCTAAACCCACAAGATTATAAAGGGTTTAACTTGCCAATAGACGTGCCTAGCCCAGTAGTCCACGCATTTTTAGGCGAATACGTTGCAAGAAGGGTTTTGGGCATAACAGACGAAGAAATTTTAGACGCAATTAAATACCACACTTCCGGTAAAGCCAATATGAGCAAGTTGGCAAAATTAGTTTTCGTTGCAGATATGGTTGAAGAAGGAAGAAATTATCAAGGCGTAGAAATTTTAAGAGAAGAATTTGAAAAAGATTTTGAAAATTGTTTTCTTCTTTGCTTAAAAGAAGAAATGCAACATTTAATAAACAAAAAAAGTAGCATTTATATTGAAACTATAAACGCTTACGATTATTATATAAATAAAAAAAGGGATGAAGAATAATGAAATCAAAAGAATTTGTAGAAAAAGTTTGTAAAATTTTAGTAGACCATAAGGCAGAAGAAGTTATTGCCGTTAACGTAGAAGAAAAAACAGAAGTTTGCGACTATTACGTTATAGCAAGTGGTAGGTCTATGACTCATACAAGGGCGTTAATAGAACACGTTGAAGAAGAAATAGACAAAATTGGCATTGGCCCAATTAGGCGCGAAGGTGTTAGAGAAGGCCGTTGGGCTGTTTTAGACTACGGCGACGTTATGGTGCATATTTTTAACGATGAAACAAGGTTGTTTTACCACCTAGAAGCACTTTGGGCAGACGAAAAGAACGTAACTAAGTTTTAATTTTTTTAAGAAACCTTTTTAACGTAAATTTTATCTATTTCGTCTGGGTTAATTTCTATACTTCTATTAGGAATTGTGCTTTTTGGCTTAATGGTGCGTGGTTTTCTTCGTTTAGGCTTAGGCTTTTCTTTTGGCACGGGCTTAGCGAAATAGTTTTTAACGCATAAAAACACTACCTTTGCACCAATTACTAAAATTGTGCAAAAGGCAAAAAGCAAAATTAAAAACAACGGGCCAAAAACGGCACTACTTAATAAATTTAACATATCTCACCTTGAAAAAAGTTTAACAAAAGAATTAAATAATATGGTGAAAGTATTTGTAGATAAATGGTTAATTTTGCAATAAAGCAATATTTATTTTAATATATATTATTTGCTTTACAAAGATTAAAAAAAGAACTATAATAAAAATACAATTTAATAATTCTTTGGGGAAAGGTGCAAGTCCTTATCGGCAGTATAGTCTGCGAGCCTTTTTTGGCAGATACGGTTAAATTCCGTAACCGACGGTTATAGTCCGGATGGAAAAAGAATTTTTTGTGTTTGTTTTTACGCTATACGTGTAGAAATAAACCTTGTTCGCCCCTAAGAAAAGGGGTTTTTTTATGAAAAAAATATTCACAACTAAAAATATTGCAGGTATGGCTGTTTTTACTGCGCTATCTTTCGTTACGTACTTACTTGAAATACCAATTTTTGCTAGCACGCCTGCAAGTTTTTTAAAGTTAGATTTTTCTAACGTATTCGTTATGCTTGCAGGGTTTATGTACGGGCCTATTCCTGCAATAATAATAACGGTTGTAAAAGAAGTTATACACATTTTCGTAGGCACAACGGGTGGTGTTGGCGAACTTGCTAATATTATAATGACGGCATCTTACGTTTTATTACCGTCTATCGTTTATTATTACAGAAAAGGCATAAAAGGTGTTTTAATTACTTTGCTTATTGCGTGCGTAATACAAACGGGCATTTCTTTATTAGTAAATAAGTTTATAAACTTTCCTTTCTTTACGGGTAGTGTGCCTTTTGTCGTTACAGAAACGTCTAACAACTTGTTTGCAACCCTATGGACTTATATTTTATTATTTAACGTTATTAAATCGGTTGCGATATCTGTGGTGACTATTATTTTATATAAAAGAGTTTCTTATATTTTTAAGAAAATCAACTTGCAAAACTCTTAAAAGGTTGTATAATAAAATTATGGAAATAATTTCTAAAAGTGAATTACAAACGAGGCAAATAGCCTTTGAATATGCTAAAACGTTAAATAAAGGAGACGTTGTTTTGCTTTCTGGCGATTTAGGTGCTGGCAAAACTGCCTTCGTTAAAGGTGTGGCAGACTACTTTTTTTTAAGTGGTGTAACTAGCCCTACCTATGCATACCTTAACGTTTACGGAAACTTTATTTACCATTACGATTGTTATAGGCTTTCTTCTGGTGAAGACGCCCTAATGCTTGGGCTAACAGATTATTTTAACGGCAACAATATTTGCCTAATAGAGTGGGCTGAAAACATAGAAGACGTTTTACCAGAAAACACCAAAAAGGTTAACGTAACCAAAATTTCTAACACAGAGAGAAAAATTATTTTATGAACTATTTAGCAGTAGATACTTCTAATAAAAACCTTACCGTTGTATTAAATTATAACGGCAAGTTAATAAAGTATTTTAATGGCGATTGTGGTGTAAACCACTCGGTAGAAATTATGCCTGCAATAGAAAAGGTTATTTTAGATGCTAATGCAGACTTAAAAGACGTAGATTTTTTTGCTTGCGTAATAGGTCCAGGCTCTTTTACCGGCATAAGAATAGGTGTTGCCACAGTAAAAGCGCTATGTTTAGCCTATAATAAACCAAGCCTAGCAATAACTTCGTTTGATACTATTGCATATAATAATTTAGAGAAAAGCCAGTTTGCCGTAATAGATGCAAAGCATAACTGCTATTATGCTTGTGGCTATAATAAGGGCGAAGTTATATTTGAACCAGCCTATTTAACGAAAGAAAAACTTTTAGAAATTTCCTTGGCAAGCGAAATAACTTCTTTTGAACAGTTAAAGGGGTTAGAAAACAAGGTTTATAACGTGGTAGATGGGTTAATAAATGCAATAGAACATAAAAAACACCTTTTAACTAATGCAAACAACCTTGTTCCACTTTACGTTAGAAAAAGCCAAGCCGAAGAAGGAAGATAATTTTTTTAACTGTTAAAGGGGTGGGTTATAAACGATAAAAAAGTTTATACCAAAGAAAAAAAGCCTTTAATTTTTTTACACGGCTATTTAGCAGATAGTAAAAGTTTTATATATCAAACCAAATTTTTTAGTAGGTATTTTGAAGTTCACGCATTAGACCTAAAAGGTTTTGGCGAAAATAAAAATATGCCTTACCCTTATTCTCTTACCGATTACGTAAATGAACTAAAAAACTACATTTTGGCAAATAATATTACAAAACCTAACATAATTGCCCACTCTTTTGGTGGTAGAATAGCAATTAAGCTACTAGCCACCGACGGCGAATTGGTTAATAGGGTTGTATTAACGGGTTCTGCTGGGCTAAAACCCAAAAGAAGTTTTAAGTATAGAGTAAAAAAACTTTGCTATTCTTTATTAAAAAAGTTTGTTAAAAAAGAAAGGTTAAAAGGGTTTTATTCTAAAGATTATTTATCTCTTTCACCAGTTATGCAACAAAGTTTTATTAAAATTGTTAACGAGCATTTAGATAATTTGTTGCCTAAAATAAAAAATAAAACGTTAATAGTTTTTGGCGAAAAAGATACCGAAACGCCAATTTATATGGCAAAAAAACTAAACAAAAACATAAAAAATAGTAAACTAATAATAATTAAGGGTGCAGGGCATTTTTGCTTTTTAGAAAACCCTAACAAGTTTAATTTAGAAGTAAGGGAGTTTTTACTCTCTAAAGGGGAATAGAGTGTTTCCATTAGTAGAAAATTTTAGCGAACTTTATACAACTTCACAAGTGCTACTATACTTGGCTTTATCTGTAGGTAACGCCATACTTTTATTTTTCTGTTCTATGAAGTTTTTGCTTGTTTTACAACAAAGTGGCTATCAAGGTAAAAGGTACTTTAAGTGGTTAGATAATAAAAACACGCCATATCTTTCAAGGCTAATGCTTTTATGTTTATTAGGGTTTTTGTTTTTCTGCGTAATGAACACTTGTTTTAGTTCTGTTTTAGCCACTTTTTTAGATGCTACTACTTCTAAAACGGTTGCTTGTTATTTAGGCTTTGGCTCTTATTTGTTGTTTACAATATCATATATAAACACAGAAAGCAGTGTAAACGCAAAAGTTCCGTTAAAGAAAACCAAACGTTTAGTAAGGCTTGCAATAACTTACCTTTTAGTTTTAACCGTGGTAAGTTTTGGGTTTATAACCTTATTAAATTACTTGGCATTTTTAATTAAAGACGAAATGTTTGCAATTTTAAGGTTTTCGGTTATTTGCTTAATGCCAATAATTATTCCTTATTTATTGTTTTTAGCATATATTATTAACGAACCTTTTGAAACGCTAATAAGAAAGCACCATTTAAAGAACGCGTTATTAAAATTAGAAAGAACAGAAGTTATTAAAATTGGCATTACTGGTAGTTATGGTAAAACTTCGGTAAAAGAAATTTTAAAAGTTATACTTTCTCAAAAATATAGGGTTTTGGCTTCGCCAGAATCTTTTAACACCCCGCTTGGCATTGCGCTTGCAGTAAAAAAATTAGATAGCACGCACGATATTTTCATTGCCGAAATGGGCGCAAGGGTTAAAGGTGATATAGATAGGCTTGCAAAAATGGTTAAACCAACCTATGCGGTACTAACTGGTATTACAAGCCAACATTTAGAAAGTTTTGGCAGTTTAGAAACCTTAAAAGACACCAAGTACGAATTATTTGAAAACCTTAATGAAAAGGGCAAAGCCTTTTTTAACGTAGACGGCGAAGATGCCGTTGAACTATATAACAAATTTAACGGAGATAAATATTCTACAGGGGTAAAGGGAGATAACTTTGTTACTGCAAAAGAAATAGAAACCACCGTTAAAGGCACTAAATTTATGCTTTGTATTAGGGGTGAAGAGCCAATTCTCTGCCAAACTTCGCTACTTGGTATGCACAGCATATCTAACATTTGTTTAGCCGTTTCAGTAGCATATAAATTGGGGCTAACAAAAGAAGAAATTGCGCAAGGCATTAACAGAATTAAAAGCGTAGGTCATAGGTTAGAACTTATTCCTAACAACAAAAACATAGTTATTATAGACGATAGTTATAACGCAAACGAAACGGGTGTAGTTGCCGCTATGGAAACGTTAAATTTGTTTAACGGCAGAAAAATAGTTTTAACCCCGGGCTTAGTAGAACTTGGCAAGCGCGAAAATATTGCAAACTTTAATTTTGGTAAACTTTTGGCTACCAATGCGAATATAGTAATAATTATAGGTAAGCACAACGCAGAAATGCTTATTAACGGCTTAGTAGAAGGTGGCATGGCAAAAGAAAACATTATATTTGCTAAAAACCTTAAAAAGGGCAACGAAGAATTAAACAAAATTATAAAGGAGGGCGACGTTGTTTTATTTGAAAACGACTTGCCAGATAATTATAATTAATAATTAACCATAATTAAACACATATAAAAACTAACGAAACACCAAAGCAATAAAAAAGTGGAGGTGTTTTTTTAATGAAAAACGTAGCAGTTATTTTTGGTGGAATATCAGTCGAGCACGACGTTTCCGTTATAACGGGTGTTTTAACCTTAAATTGTTTTAAAAATATTGGGTATAACCCAATTCCTATTTACATAGATACCGAAGGGGTTTTTTATACGGGCGAAATATTAAAAGATATAGAAAACTATAAAACCTTAAACAAGAAAAAACTAAAAAGAGTTACCTTTTTTAACGGCGATAATAATCTTTACCAAATTAAAGGCAAAAAACATAAAAGCCTTGGGGCAATATCGGTTGCAATAAATTGCACTCACGGCGAATACGGCGAAGACGGAAGTATTTTCGGGTTGTTAAAGTTAAGTAAAATTCCACTTGCTTCGCCAAGTCTTTTAGGTGCATCCGTTAGTATGGATAAATACGCCACCAAACTTTTTCTTAAAGGAATTGGTGTAAAATATTTGCCTTGCGTAAACTATAAAACGCAACAAGACCTTTTAGTTGCAGAAAAAAAGTTAGGTTTTCCCGTGATGGTTAAGCCTGCAAGGTTAGGTTCTTCAATAGGCATAAAAAAAGCTAGTAATAAAGATGAACTTTTGGAATCCGTTAACTACGCGCTAAAATTTGATAGCAAGGTACTAATAGAAAAGTGTTTAGAAAATTTTAAAGAAATTAACTGCGCCGTTTATAAAAATAGCAAAAACGAAATTATTTGTTCCCCTTTAGAACAACCTTTTTTTAAGGGCGAAATACTTTCTTTTGACGATAAATATTCTAGTGGCGAAAGGGAGTTCCCTGCTAATTTAGAAAAAGGTATAACCCAAAAAATAAAAAATATTAGCAAAAAGGTTTACGAAGAATTAGGTTTTACCGGCATTATTAGAATAGATTTTATGGTTAAAGAAAACAACGTTTACCTAAACGAAATAAATTCCGTGCCGGGCTCGTTAAGTTATTATCTTTTTAGCGAAACGTTTAACGATTTTTCTAAAATTCTAAAAGAAAACGTTTTGTTGGCAGAAAAAAACTTTGCAATAGAACAAAGTTTAACTAAAAAAATAACCACTTCCGTTTTGCAATTAAAAGGAATTAAAGGTGGCAAAGGTGGTAAAAAATAAAAACCAAATAAACTTAAAAGAAGGCTAAAATTAGCCTTCTTTTTTAATGTTATCTATTTTTCTATTTACTAAAGTAAAGGTGCAGTAATAAACGGAGTAAAAATTTTCTTTTGTTCTATAAATTAGCCCAACTTCTTTTTGGTTTCTAAAAGGGGGTGGGGGCATAATTCCAATAAAATCGCCCAAGTACCCAGTTAGTAATTGCTTTTTTTGTAGCATATTTTCTGTTAAATAAGGGGCTAAATTGTCTTTTGCAAGCAAGGCTTCTAAAAAGGCGTAAGGAATAATTTCTTCTTTTAAGTTTTCTACCATAAAATTAGGGCTAACTTCAATTTTAGTTTCTTTTTCTACTAAACTTTCGCCGTTAAAACCCCAACAAGTAGTAATAACGTGTTTTGCAATATCTTTTATTTCGGTTATGGTGGTAAAGCCGTTTTCAAAACTAGCGCTTTTAACTTGCCTACAAAAAACTTTTTCTATTTTTTCATTAACCTTAAACACTAAAAGCAAACTTTCTTTGCCAACAAGTTCGCAAGCAAAAAAAGAAAAGCCGTTTATATTAAACCTATTAAAGTTAACGCTGTTAAAACTAAATTTTAGTTGTTCGGCATAAAAATCTGTAGGTGTTTCTATAGAAAGTTTATACCCTTTATCTAAAAAAACGGTGGCAATTAAATCGGCATATTTTTCTTGCGCTAAAACGGAAAAATCTTCTTCTAAATAACTTTTTGTTGCGTGCAATAAATAGCCACCATTAAGGTCAGTAACAATTAAATTAGGTGGAATATTATTAAAAAAGTTTTCGTTTAGAATAAAAGAAAGGGTTTTTTCTTTTCCGTCTGCCCCACAGAATTCTACGTAAACGTCTTCATTAATATTTATGTTGCAACCCTTTGTGCTTTTGCCAACAAGCCCCAAAAACGCGCCGTTAAGTTTTACAGCTGAAGGGTATTCGCTAGAAAAATATATATACATACAATAATTTTTATGTATAAAATTTTTTTGTTATGTCAATAACAATAATAAATTTAATAATAAAGGAGACGTTTTATGAAAAAACTTTACGGTTATAAAGAAAAAGATATTTTAGGGTTTATGAACTTTTTAAAAAATCACAAAGGAAATATGAGTTCTGCCTTTTCTATCTATGCAAAAAAGGTGGGCAAGGCAAAGGGGACTATTAGAAATATGTATTACGCCTTGGCAAAAACCAGCAAGGAAGACAACGTTTTGCAACAAAAATATTTAAGTGGCAAAAGTATTTTGGTAAACGAAATAGTTGCATTTTCTAAAGAAGAAGAAAAAGAATTAGTAAAGCAAATTTTAATATTAAAAGGTGAAGGTTTTTCTGTTAGAAAGGCTGTTTTTAAGTTGGCAAACGGCAATGCTAAACTTGCTTTGCGCTACCAAAACAAGTATAGAAATTCGCTAAAAAACAAAAGCCTTATAGAAGAAGTGTTAAAAGAAGTTAATTTACGTGTGGGCAATAAAAATATATTGCCGTTTATTAAAAGCAAAAAAATTGCAGATAGCAGTTTAGAAAAACTAAAAGCAGAAATAGACGGATTAGTGGAAAGAATTTCAGTTAAATTACAAAAAGAAAATAAATTCTTAAAAGAAAGGATTGCCCGTTTAGAATTAGAAAACTATAAACTAAACACCTTGCTTTTCGGCGAAGAAAACAAAAGCAAAATTCCGTTGTTTATGCAAACTGAAGAAAACAAAAAAGTGTTAAGTTAACCGTGCTTTTTTATTAAGCGAAAGGTGTATTAAAATCGTTTGCAAAACCAAAAAAATGTGGTATAATGTTATTATCTTTTTTGTAAAATAAAGGAGATAACGTTATGGATTTATTCAAAAAATGCAGTACGTTAGAAAACGTTAAAAACGCAAAAGAATTAGGTATATACCCATATTTTCACCAACTTAACTCTAAACAAGCGCCAGAAGTTGTTATGGAAGGTAAAGATATGATAATGATAGGTTCTAACAACTACTTAGGTTTAACTTCTCACCCAGAAGTTATAGAAGCAGGTATTAAAGCGTTAGAACAATTTGGCTCTGGGTGTTCTGGCAGTAGGTTCTTAAACGGAACGTTAACTAGCCACGTAGAATTAGAACAAGAACTTGCAAAATTTTTATGTAAAGAAGACGTTGTAACTTTTTCAACAGGCTTCCAAAGTAACCTTGCAATAATAAGCGCTATTGCCGGCAGAACGGATTATATTTTATGCGATAAAGAAAACCACGCAAGTATTTACGACGGATGTAGGTTAAGTTTTGCTAAAATGCTACGTTATAACCACTCTGATATGGAAGACTTAGAAAGACAACTAAAAACCATAGATACAACAAAAAGTGGTATTTTAATTGTTACCGACGGTGTGTTTAGTATGGGTGGCGATATTTGTAAATTGCCAGAAATTGTTGCCCTTGCTAAAAAATACGGCGCAAGAGTTATGGTAGACGATGCCCACTCTTTAGGTGTTTTGGGAGAACACGGCCGTGGCACGGCAGAATATTTTGGTTTAGAAAACGAAGTAGATATTTATATGGGTACTTTTTCTAAATCGTTAGCAAGTTTAGGTGGATACTTAGCTTCTACAAAAGAAGTTTGCGACTATATTAGGCACGTTTCTCGCCCATTTATATTTAGTGCAAGTATTACCCCGGCTTCAGTTGCTTGTGCAAGAAAGGCTTTAGAAATTTTAATAAGAGAACCAGAACGTGTTAAAAATTTAAGAAAAGTGCGCGATTATATGTGCAACGGGCTAATTAAAGAAGGCATAGATATTATTAACATAGACCCAACGCCAATTATACCTATTTATACTTACCAAAACAACAGAACGTTTATTGCTTGCCAAAAACTATTTGAACGTGGCGTTTACGTTAACCCAGTTGTTTCACCGGCAGTTCCAGTTGGGCAAAGTTTACTAAGAACAAGTTATACTGCAACCCATACCGAAGAACAATTAGATAGGGCGCTAAAACAAATTAAAGAAGTTTTAGAAGAAATTAAAGATATAGATAATTAGTTTTTTATTAGATGCAACGAAATTTTAGTTGCATCTTTATTATTTTAAATAAACCCCGTTTAATTTAATTGACAAGGGTGCATAATATAGATATAATATAAATGCAACTAAATTGGTTGCAATTAAAAATAAAAGGAAAGGCGAGTTAAATTGAAACTTTCTTCTAAAACACACTACGGGTTAATGGCGTGCCATATTTTAGGGCAAAACTATAATAAAAACCTTGTTTCTGCCACTATGTTAGAAAGCAAAATTGGTGTTTCTAGTAAATACATAGAAAAAATTATGCGCACCTTAACCAACCGAAATATTATAGACGCTAACCGTGGCGCGAACGGTGGCTACTTCTTAAAAAGAGAGCCTAAAGATATTTCCGTTGGCGAAATAGTTAGGGCATTAGAAGACGATATGGAAATTATAGAGTGTGTTAAAAGCAATAAAAAATGTAAATGTTGCCCATCTCAAGCAGTTTGGCAAAAACTTTACGACGGAATTAACGAATTACTAGACGGAATAACCTTGCAACAGGTTATAGACGGAAGTTTAGTGCAAAAATAAAAGGGAAAACTTATGGAAAAACAAATTTATTTCGACCACGCAGCAACAACCCCATTATGCAAAGAAGCGTTAGAAAAAATGCTACCATACTTTACGGAAGTTTACGGCAATGCAAATTCTCAACACGCGTTTGGTAGAGAAGCCGTTAAAGCAGTAGACGATGCAAGAGATACCATTGCAAAAATAATAGGTGCAAAACCTAACGAAGTATATTTTACTTCTGGTGGAACGGAAGCAGATAACTGGGCTTTAAGGGGTATATTAAAAGCCAACGAAAAGAAAGGCAAGCACTTTATAATTAGCCCAATAGAACACGCGGCAATGCTATCTACTGCAAAAGACCTACAAAAAGAAGGCTATGTATGCGACTTTATGAAGGTTGATGCAGACGGGTTTGTAGACTTAGAACACCTAAAAACCATTATTAGAAAAGATACGGTTTTGGTTGGCTGTATGTTAGCAAATAACGAAGTAGGCACAATAGAGCCTATTAAAGAAATAGCAAAAATAGCCCACGAAAACGGCGCATATTGTTTTACCGACGCAGTGCAAGCACTAGGGGTATTAGATATAGACGTTAAAGAACTTGGCGTAGACTTAATGAGCATGAGTTCGCATAAAATTTACGGCCCTAAAGGAATTGGCGCTTTATACGTTAAAAACGGGGTAAAAATTACCAACCTAGTTTTTGGTGGCCACCAAGAAAGAACTAAAAGGGGTGGCACTACTAACGTTCCTGCTACCGTAGGGTTTGCAGAAGCGCTAAGAATTGCCAACGAAGAGAGAGAACAAAACTTTAAATACGTTTCTTCTTTAAGAGATAGGTTTATAAAAAGGGTTTTGGCAGAAGTTCCTTTCGTAAAACTTAACGGGCCAAGCGACCTAACCAAAAGGCTACCTGCCAATGCAGACTTTTCGTTTAGGTTTATAGAAGGCGAATCAATTTTATTTAGTTTAGATTTAGCAGGTATAGCCGTTTCATCTGGCTCGGCTTGTTCATCTGGCTCGCTAGAACCTTCGCACGTGCTATTAAGTTTGGGGCTTCCAGAAGGTTTGGCGCACGGCTCTATTAGGTTTACTTTTGGTAAACACAACACTATGGAAGAAGTTGATTACGCAGTAGAAGAAATTAAAAAAGCAGTGGAAAGATTAAGAAAAATGTCTCCACTATTCAAAGAAGTACAAGGAGAAGTTAAAAATGTATAACGAAAAAATTATGGATGCTTTTAGTAACCCTAAAAACGTAGGCGAAATAGAAAATGCAGATGGTTGTGGCACGGTTGGTAACGAAAAGTGTGGCGACATTATGCAAATAACCCTAAAAATTGAAAACGATATTATAGTAGACGCAAAGTTTAAAACTTTTGGTTGCGCCGCCGCTATTGCAACTAGTTCTACTGCAACCGATATGATTAAGGGCATGACAATAGAACAAGCACTAAAGGTAACCAACAAGCAAGTTATAGAAGTTTTAGGTGGCTTGCCAGCACAAAAAATACACTGCTCTGTTTTAGCCGAAGAAGCAATTAAAAAGGCTATTGAAGATTATTTAGCAAAAAAGAACGCATAATTTTATTTGATAATCGTTCTAAATTAAAAACGCTTGAAAATTTTTCAAGCGTTTTTGTTTTGTATATTTATTCATCTTTTAGCCCAAGCAAAAAGTCTGACGAAACGTCAAAAAACATAGCAAGCTTAAATATATTGGTTGCCGTAGGTTCTGCTTGCCCAATTAACCATTTTGAAACAGCCCTTTGCGAAACGTCTATTTCTTTGGCAAGTTTTGCTTGCGATAAATTACTGTTTATAAGCAGTTCTTTTAAATTTTCTTTAAATGATATTTTTGTTTCCATAATTAAAGTATAGAACTATTGTTCTAAAAATGCTTGACTTAGAACTTTAGTTCTTGTTATAATGTAATAAATTCATTTAAGGAGTGTACTATGAGCAAAATAAATGTGAAAAAAATAATTTTATGGGTAATTTTAGGGTTGTCGGTTTTAATGACGTTATTAACACTATGTTTTAGGATGCTTGGCATAGTTGTTAGTGGTGTTGATACAAATTATGGTGTAAATGGCTTTGATGTTTTAGGTTTTAAACTACCCGAGGTTGTTTCTTATCTAATATCAAGCTATTTTTTGAAGGGGTACATAACTACAATTGAAATAGTTTTTGGTATATTTGCCTATATTATTCTTGCATATTTTATAATCTATTTGATTTTTTACGTATTACACATAATTAAGCCTACAAGCAAAAAAGATAAGTCAATAAAAAGTTTATTTATAACCAACGTAATTTTAACTGCAGTTTTTGCGATTGTTGTAATTGTAATAGATTTACTTGCACCAAACTTTTATTCATCTTATGTCCCTTCGGGTGGTATTAAGTTTAAAACAGTTGTTTATGTTCCATTAATCATACAAGCAGTATTACTAACAGCATATATTCTTTGCAATAAATTAATAAAAACTGAAAATTCTTGTGCAGCGAAACCAAGTGAAGAAGTTCAAATAGTAAAAAAAGAAAAAACATATAATTTAGAAGAATTAAAAGAAAGTTTAAATAGTGTTTTAGAACTTTTAACTACTTATAAAGGTCTTTTACAAGAAGGCATAATTAGTTCTATGGATTATATGGATAAAAAGGCAAAATTATTAAAATACTATAAAAATATTGTAGAAACAACGTTTAGTTGTATTACCAAAAAGAGCATAGCAAAAGACGTTATTGAAGCAGAAAGAATTTCTATAGATATAATTAAACAATTCAAGAAATTATTAGAAGAAGAATACATTGGAGATGCAGAGTTCTTGGATATGAGAGTCGCTATGATGAATGCTGTAATTTAATAAGATTAAAAACGCTTGAAAAAATTTCAAGCGTTTTTTGTTTTGTTAAAGTATATATTTTGTAAAGGTGTGTATACTAACTTAAAAAGGGGGTATTATGGACGATAAATTTTTAGTAGGTGTTTTACTTGGTATGGTTGGTGGCGCTGTTATAGTTGCAAACTCTGTTAAAGCAAGAAAGTTTGTTAAAGACGGGCAACAACAAGTTTTAGATAAAGCCCAAGAACTAACTAAGCAAAACGAAAAGAAAAATTAATATTGGCAAAATTAAAAAGGCAAGTTAAAAAACTTGCCTTTTTATATTGTAAAAATTTCACATTTGTGTTATACTATTTTTGCGAAATAAAATCAAACAAAAAAATACTAAGTAATAGAATAATTTTTCTATTATTTTTTCATAATTCCTAATACTGAGTTTTGTAAAAAATGCAAACGCCAAATTAGGAATTATGCTTAGTCATTTTTTTTGATTTTGTTTCGCGACAACGGAGTTTGCGTTTTTAGCGCTAACTTCGGTTGGCGCTTTTTTTATTTTATAAAAGGAAATAAAATTATGGAATTTACAAAAAAACAATTGTTAACTTTTTCTATTTACGAACTTCGTAGTATAGGTAAAAAAATTGGTGTAAAAGCCCCTACGTCTTTAGTTAAAGCAGACTTGGTAAATGCAATTATTAACGTGCAAAGTGGGCTTGTAAAACCATACGTTGCCAAAAGGGGCAGACCAAGAATTACAACCGTTGTAGAAAGAAATTTTTTAAATATTGCAGAAACTAATGCTAAAAAAGATTATAAAGTAAACGTTATAAAAATTATAGATAGAACGTTAAAAAAGGTTAGAGAAGAATTGATAGAAGAATTTTGCAATGAAAAGCCAAAAGAAACTAAAGAATAAAATTAAAAAGGCAAGTTAAAAAACTTGCCTTTTTATATTGTAAAAA